>JBNMHZ010000004.1:0-129231 GCA_050873025.1 Faecalibacterium sp.
AGAAGGAGAGCCGGAAAACGCCGCCGGAAGGGGGCAGGAAAGCCATGCAGGGAGAACGGCAGGACGTTGATTTCTCAGTTGCGGAGTAAGAAAATGTGGTCAAAATGACCACATTTTCTTACCGTAACGCCAATGAAAGGACGGAATGCCTATGCGTAATTTTACCCCTGCATGGTTCAAGAAAGGCTTTTTCAACGAATCCCTGTTCTGTGACGATTTCCTGAGCAGCCACCAACTGCTTTACTCGAATGGCGCATTTTTCACCCCGGACGGCAGAATGGTGGACCCCATGCCCCTGCGGTGTGAGATCTTCGAGATGATGCGTGAATACGTCGGAGCGAACCTTGCCAAGAAGGTCACCAATGTGGTGGACGTTCTGAAACTGGCGGCACAGGTGGAGGACTTCCCGCCCGTCACTGACCGTATTGCACTGGCAAACGGCACCCTGTATCTGGACGGCACCTTTCAGGAGGGCAAGCCGGAGATCGTCCGCAACCGGCTCCCGGTCAAATATGACCCGAAAGCTGTACAGCCCACCCATTGGCTGCGGTTCCTGTCCGACCTGCTCTACCCGGAGGACGTTCCCACGGTGCAGGAGTTCATCGGCTACTGCCTGATCCCCAGCAACAAGGGTCAGCGCATGATGGTCATCAAGGGCAGCGGCGGTGAGGGCAAGTCGCAGATCGGCGTGGTGCTGTCCCGGCTGTTCGGCTGCAACATGAAGGATGGCAGCATCGGCAAGATCTCGGAGAACCGCTTTGCCCGTGCCGATCTGGAGCACACCCTGCTCTGCGTGGACGATGATATGCGGATGGAAGCCCTGCGCCAGACCAACTATGTCAAGTCCATCGTGACCGCGCAGGGGCAGATGGACTTGGAGCGCAAGGGCAAGCAGAGTTATCAGGGCTGGATGTATGCCCGCCTGCTGGCGTTCAGCAACGGCGATCTGCAGGCATTGTATGACCGCTCGGACGGTTTCTACCGCCGTCAGCTCATTTTGACCACCAAGGACAAGCCCCTGTCTCGTGTGGACGACCCGGACATTGCCGAGAAGATGGCGGCAGAGGTTGAGGGCATCCTGCTGTGGGCATTTGAGGGCTTGCAGCGGCTGGTGAAGAATGGTTTCCAGTTCACCGAGAGTGACCGTGCCAAGCGCAACCGGGAACTGGTGAAGCGGGACAACAACAATGTGTTCGATTTCCTCGAATCCGAGGGCTACATCCGCCTGAAGGCGGATGCCTGCACCAGCTCGAAAGAGCTGTATGAGGTCTACAAGATGTGGTGCGAGGAGAACAGCCTGAATGCAATCAAGGCCAGAGGATTCAGCGATGCGCTGATCGCCAACCAGCGCAGGTACAATCTGGAATCCACCAACAACATCGTCAACTCGTCCGGGCGGCGTGTCCGGGGCTTTGTGGGCATCGAAGCCCTTGTGCAGCCTGACCTCACTCCCAACGGCTGGCGGGCATGACCCCCTATAAAGGAGAACTTGGGCGTTTTGCTGCGTACGTGCGTACGCGGCAGTCGGCTTTCTCTGTACGCACGTACGCAGCGAAAGACCGAAAACGCGCCATATAGGGGGCTTTGGTTGGTGGTCAAAACGACCACCAACCAACCCGTAGTGGTAAGTGCCGGAAAGCAGCACTTACCAGCTTCCACCCAAATCCCCAAAATGGGCATCTGGGCAGGATGGCCGTTATCAGACCGTCTATCTGCCTGTTACCATTTTGGGAACAGGCAAAATCAGTTGGTCAAAATGACCAACTGAAAAAGCCGGACGAGCTGGCGGGCGGGGATTCGCAAATCTTTGCCTGTCAGCTTGCCCGGTGCAGGAGTGCAGAGGGTGCAGCCCTTTGCCCCAGTGATATGATGCTGTGCGTCATATCCTACTGGGTATATTATCTGGCGCAAAACGGCGGCAGATTCAGCAGCTTCGCTGCTGCGTCCTCCCCGCCAAGATGTTGAAACGGAGGGATGTCTATCTGAAATTAACACGACACAATGGACGAGCCGGAACCCACGGCACCTATAACCCCAAGCACAATGACCGCAGTTTCAACCTTGCCAACAGCGAACACATCGACCTGGAACGAGCCAAAGGCAACATCTACTGGGACTGCTTCTACGGCTTCCGTTCGGCTCTTGACCCGCAAGACCCGGACGATCTGGCCGCGACTTTTTCGGATGTGGAACGGCAGTTCTACGAAACCCACTACACGGCGTTTGTCGAAGGTCAGAATGGGCGCAACGCCAAGAATCGGCACACGGAGCGTAACCGCTCCATTTCTGACCTGTTGTCCAGCCGTAAGACCTGCCCGGAAGAAACCATTTACCAGCTGGGAACACTGGATGAACACGCTTCCGCAGAGGACTTGCTGAACATCGTCACCGAATTCATCGAGGAGTTCAAAGCCAAATTCGGCGAACACGTTCATGTGCTGGACTGGGCACTGCATCTGGACGAAAGCACACCTCATATCCATGAACGCCATGTGTTCGACTGCGAGAACAGCTACGGCGAGATAGCACCCCAACAGGAAAAGGCACTGGAAGCGTTGGGATTTGACCTGCCCGACCCAACCAAGCCCCTCAGCCGCCGCAACAACCGCAAAATCACCTTTGATGCCGCCTGTCGGAAGATGCTGTTCGAGATTGCCAAGCGGCATGGGCTGGAATTGGAAGAAGAAGCGGAGTTCGGCAACCGCAAGTATCTGGAAAAGCAGGACTTCATCCTTGCTAAGCAGAAGGAGCAGCTTGCCGCCCAGCAGAGCAAACTGGACGAGCTGACCCTGAAAGTTTCGGATATGGAAACCCTGCTGGAAGATGTTTCAGCTGCGGCCTACGACAAGGCGGTGGAGGTCGTGACGGATGTGGTGCGCACTGAAACCCGCAAGGAAGATATGCGGATGATCGAGGACACGAAGAAGTGGGTGCTGTCCCCGGAGAGAAAGGCTCCCAAAGCCACACGGGAGTACACCGCAAAACGTTTGGATACCGTGCTGGACAAGTTCCTCAAGACCATGCAGACCACCGCCGCCCGTTTGCAGGAAAAGCTTCTGAAGCCGGAAATCCGGCGGAACGGCAAGGAACAGGTCAAGGAAAAAGCGCGGGATTCTGTTCTGCAACTGCTAAGCCGATTGCAGGCAGAACAGGCACAAAACAAACCATCGGCACAACCCCGCACACAGGAGGGGCGTTCGGAAATTTGAACCTCATCGGGAGCGTTCGGGGCAGAAGCTGGCACTTTCTGCCCGACACCCGGTTACAAGGAAGTGGAGGTGCAAGTGAAGGAAGTTCCGATTTGGCAAAAGAGCAATCTGACCTTGGAGGAAGCGGCGGCTTACTCCGGGATCGGTGTCAATAAACTGCGGTCAATGACCGATAGCGATGAATGCAAGTTCGTCCTTTGGAACGGAACCAAACGGCTCATCAAACGCCGTAAGCTGGACGAATATCTGGACAAGGCATTCTCAATCTGATGCGGTGTAGAAAATTGACCGTTTGATGTTGCAGGGAGTCTTATGTCATGGTATACTCATGGCGTAAGGCTCCTTTTCAACATTCTGTGAATGAAAAGGAGAGTTTATATGCAAAGACGTAAAGACAATAGAGGTCGTGTTCTGAAAAGTGGAGAATCCTATCGTAAGAGCGATGGATTGTATATGTATCGCTGGACTGCGAAAAATGGGAAACGCCACACCGTTTATGACGCAACTTTGGAGGGGCTGCGCGAGAAGGAAGAAAAAATTCAGCATGATTTAGCAGAGGGCATCCGTATTCCAGAACGAAATTTAACAGTAAATGACCTGTTTGAGCTGTGGCGTAAGAACAAGGTGGGCTTGAAAGAGCATACCACTTCCAATTACGACTATATGTACAAGAGGTTTGTCCGGGATGAGGTTGGAACGATGAAGCTCAAGGATGTTCGGAAGTCGGATATCCGCAACTTTTACAATGACCTTGTTGGCAACGGAAAAATGGCTGTGGACACGCTGGCGATTATCCAGAATGTTCTGCATCAGGTCTTTGCGCTGGCAGTGGATGATGAATACATCCGTGTGAATCCCACGGATGGTGTTTTGACGGCTGTCAAAAATGCCTATCGGTATGAGATGCCAAAACGTCATGCGCTGACTCTGCCCCAGCAGCAGGCATTCCTGAACTTCATCAAAAATACACCGAAGTATGCGCATTGGCTTCCGTTGTTCACTTTTATGCTGGGAACAGGGTGCCGCATTTCAGAAACTGTTGGGATGTGCTGGAGCGATATTGATTTTGAAAATGGTCTAATTACTGTGCAGCATAATCTGGTTTACCACGACCATGAGGTTGGCGGCTACTATTTCACGATATCTACTCCCAAAACTGCTGCCGGTAAGCGGCTGATTCCTCTGTTGCCCGAAGTACGGAAGGCATTAGAACAAGAACTTGCCCATCAGCAGGAACTGGAAGTGGAATGTTTGGTTGAGATTGATGGAATCTCGGACTTCGTGTTCTTGACACATTCGGGCCAGCCGCAGAGCCATCAGACCATCAATCGTGTTATCAAACGTATCTACTCTGCCTACAATCTGGAAGAAACGGAACTGGCTGAAAAGGAGAATCGAGAGCCGCAGCTGCTGCCGCACTTCTCCTGTCACAATCTCCGGCATACGTTCTGCACCCGGCTGTGCGAAAACGAGACGAATCTTAAAGTCATTCAGGACATCATGGGACACCGGGACATCAGCACTACGATGGAGATTTACGCGGAAGCTACCAAGGAAGCCAAAGCCCATTCCTTTGCAAATCTGAACGGCAAACTAGGTATTTCGGTCTGAAATCCACTACACCAACTACTACACCACTTTTACACCAAATTGCCGGTAAGTTGTGGAGAGTTGCGTAGGGTGACGTACGGGAGCAGGAAAAAGGAAGCCGCATGAGTAGGCTTATAAAGGGAAATAAAGCCCTGTGTGAGCTTTCCTTGACCTGTCCCGACGATGAAGCCGATTGAGCAGTAAATTTCCAATTTAAGCACAACAAAGCCTGAAACTTCTTGATACTACGAGAAGTTTCAGGCTTTTTCTTTTGATGAATTTCCAGCGAAAACTACGCCATACGCCAATTTTACGCCAAACGATGTAGGATTTTGTGCAGAGCAAAAAGAGCGTTGTTCGCGTTTAGTGTAAAATTGGAGCGTGTGGTGGATGAGTGTAGACCTGTAAAGGGCTGCATCACAAAGTGGATTCATGGATTTGCAAACGGACAGCCGGAACTTTCCACCGCAAAAGAAGCAACTGTGAAGAACATGGAGGTTTCCTTATGAACAAACTGCTTTCCTGCCACTATAGCATGGACACCAACCGGGTGGAAGCCCAGTTCGCCGATGGCTCTACCGTTGCCATTGGTTGCACCGCCATTGAGGACGAGTACAGCAACACTCCGGCACAACGGGCGGAGTTAGACTGGCTGATTTACAACAAACCATTGGAGTACGCACAGATGGTGCTGGGTGGAGAGATGGAGCATTATCTGTCCCTGGGCTGTGACCACGGCAGACTGGAAGATTAATAAACAATAACGCAGCATAAAAAATCCCCGGTAGATACTATGCCCCAGAAAGCACAGTATCCACCGGGGATTCCTTATCTTTACACTCCAGAATAGGCCGAAAATCCGCCATCCACAGGCAGACAGATTCCTGTAATGAACCCTGCTGCATCGTTGTTCAGCAGAAAGAGCAGTGCCCCCACAAGGTCTTTCTCACTGTCGCCAAAACGCCCCATCGGGGTAGCTGCAAGGATTTTTCCAGTGCGGGCAGTAGGTGTCCCATCCTCATTATAGAGCAGTTTTGCGTTCTGCTCGCTGGCAAAAAAGCCCGGTGCGATGGCATTGACGCGGATGCCTACCTTGCTGAAATGCACTGCCAGCCACTGCGTGAAGTTGGTAACAGCGGCTTTGGAGCCGGAATACGCCGGAATCTTTGTCAAAGGCAGATAGGCGTTCATGCTGGAAATATTCAAGATGTTGCATCCTTCACGGCCTACCATCTGCCGCGCAAATGCCTGTGTGGGCAACAGCGTCTCGATGAAGTTCAAGTTGAACACCATTTCCACGCCGCTTTCATCCAAATCAAAAAACGTGACCGTATCGGTGTCAAGATCGCTCATCTCAAAATATTCCTTGTCCGTGTTGGCGCGGGGATTGTTGCCGCCTGCACCATTGACCAGAATATCGCAGGGGCCAAGGTCAGCCATCACATCCTCTGCCGCCTGCAAACAGTTGGCTTTGTTCATCACGTTGCAGGTGTATCCCTTTGCCACCCCGGCTTCGGCCTCGATCTCATCTGCCAGAACTTTGAGTTTATCCATATTGCGGCCCAGCAGGGCAACTTTTGCACCTGCCCTTGCCAGAGCTTTGGCAAAAATGGAACACAGTGTTCCACTCGCCCCGGTGACAACTGCCACTTTGCCGGACAAATCCGTATTCAGTACATTCTTTTCCATAAAAATCCTCCTATTCAGATGGGTTCCGTACTTTGAGTATAGCGGAATGCCTCACAGCAGCGATAGAACGTTCTTATTATAAACCGGGAAACTTTTACGTTTTTATTGGAAAATAAGCACCGTGTTTTTTCGGATGATGTAGATAGAATCGTGCAAAATCGCAAAAATGACCTTGTTTACCTGAAAATCTTTCTAACCCTGTGTGCCCAAAAATCGGTATGATAAATGCGTAACGAACAAGAACGGCTTTGACCCGATACGGCTTGCTGGTCAAAGAAACCGCACGAAAAAAGGAGATTTTTATGGCATCTGAAAACAAGACAGCCCTGCGTCCCTTTGGCATGAAGGACAAGCTGGGCTATATGTTCGGTGACTTCGGCAACGATTTCACCTTCATCCTCTCGTCCATGTTCCTGATGAAGTTCTACACCGATGTGATGGGCGTCTCTGCCGGTGTAGTTGGTATTGTCATGATGGCAGCTCGTATCGTGGACGCGTTCACCGATGTGACCATGGGGCAGATCGTAGACCGCTGCAAGCCCACCGCAGACGGCAAGTTCCGTCCGTGGCTCAAGCGAATGTGCGGCCCGGTGGCGATCGCATCGTTTCTGATCTACCAGTCCGGTCTGGCCGGGATGCCTTATGGCTTCAAGGTTGCATGGCTGGCTGTTACCTACATTCTGTGGGGTTCCATCTTCTACACTTCGGTCAACATTCCCTATGGCTCTATGGCATCTGCCGTTTCTTCTGACCCCAAGCATCGTGCAGAGCTGTCCACCTGGCGTACCATTGGTTCCAGTCTGGCAAGCCTTGTGATCGGTGTCGGCACGCCCATGATCGCTTACGTTACCGTGGACGGAAAGACTTCTCTTTCCGGCTCCCGCATGACCATCATTGCTGGCGTGTTCTCTGTCTGTGCGATCCTGTGCTACCTGCTCTGCTTCAATCTGGTGCAGGAGCGTGTCCAGATCAACACCAAAACGGAAAAGCTGGACTTTGGCAAGCTGCTCAAGAGCATTTTTACCAACCGTTCTCTGCTGGGCATCATCGCCGCAGCTATCATGCTGCTGCTCTCTCAGCTGACCATCAGCGGCATGACCAGCTATGTTTTTCCCAACTTCTACGGCAGCGCAGCAGCACAGTCTGTTGCAAATCTGGCTGGCACTGCAGCTATGCTGGTGATTTGCGCACCCACTGCGGTTAAGCTTTCTGAAAAGCTGGGCAAGAAAGAACTTGCCACGATTTCCTCTCTGGTCGCTGCTGCCTCTTATATTATCTGCTATATCGTCCATCCCAGCAGCCCGTGGGTCTACATCGTGTTCTATACCATTGCCATGATCGGCATGGGCTACTTCAATACCATCGTCTGGGCGATGATCACCGATGTTATCGACGATACTGAAGTTCGCACCGGTGTTCGTGAAGATGGTACGGTCTACTCGGTCTATTCCTTTGCCCGTAAACTGGGTCAGGCATTTTCCTCCGGTTTAATCGGCGGTCTGCTGTCCATGATCGGCTACAGCGAAGCCACTGCATTTGACCCTGCTGTTACGGAGAGCATCTTCAAGATGTCCTGCATTGCGCCTATCGTCGGTTTTGTGGCACTGGCACTTGTTCTGTTCTTCCTCTATCCGCTGAGCAAATCCAAGGTAGAAGAAAATGTTGCAACGCTGGCTGCTCGCCGTGAAGGCAAAGAATAAGACACCTTCCTCCTTCTTCTCCTAATAAATAGCTGCCCAATCTCGCACGGAGAATAAGCACTCTGCCGGAACACAGAAAGTTCACGGCGGAGTGCTTGTTCTCGTCATAAAAGAACGCTATACTGAAATTGTACGAAACTTCGCACAGGAAAGGAATGCTCTATGAAGGTCGATCCGCTGCAGGTGCTGGTCAAGCTTGCATCTATTTATAACATCCCCGCCTGCCGGGTCACCCCGCCATTTGAGGGCTTGGAGAATTTCGATTATGGCCTGCGCAAGGCGCTCGACCCGGAATTTGACTGGCAGGAGTTCGGGCGCACGCTGTTGAACAACACCCCGGAACACACCCTTTTGATTGCAGAAGGAACTTTTGAACTGCATTTTGCGCTGTTCCGTGTACCGGATGAGAAAGATACCATCTTTATGGTCGGCCCGTGGACAGCAGGCCCTCGCAGTGAAGACTCTCGCCGCTGGGCAAAAAAGTATCTTGGCGCAGAGGGCGATTCTGCGGTGCAGGAATATTATAACGGTGTGCGTGTCCTTTCCAGCAACGATTTTGCGGCAGCACTTTATTCCGTCATCGCAGTGATGATGGACAATGAGGCCTTGGAGGTGCAGGAGGTCAAGGAATTTCTGCCATTTATGTTTCAACCGGATATTCGCTATTTTACAGAACCGGCCTTTGAACGGGATATTCCAGTAGCGATGCTCGAAAAGCGGTATCAATGTGAAAACGACCTGTTGAATGCTGTGGCAAATGGCGATGATAAGGCTGCATTGGCGGTCACACAGCGTTTGGATGACGCTTCGCTCGGGTCGCGTTTTGTTGGTACGCTCTATCGGCAAAAGACAAAGCTCATCATTCTGAACACCTCTTTGCGTAAAACGATGGAACGCAGTGCAGTACATCCGTATTACATTGATAAGATCTCATCTTACTATGCGCAGCGCATTGAGGATTTGACCGATGTGAAAGACGATGCACTGATAGAACAGATGATTCGGGACTATTGTGCCTATGTCCGCCGCTATTCCCTGAAAGGCTATTCGCCCACCGTGCAGAAGGTCATCAACCATATCAATCTGAATGTGGCCGAACCGCACACGCTGAAAAGTCTCGCTGCCCTGTGTCATATCAGTCCGTCGTATCTGTCGGCACTGTTCAAGCAGGAAACGGGGACTACACTCATTGATTACATCAACACACAAAGGGTAAAACGTGCAGCACATATGTTGGCATCGACAAATCGTTCGGTGGCCGATATTGCAGAAGAAATGGGAATGCTGGACGTGAACTACTTTGCAAAAATTTTCAAACGAACTTTTGGCATAACGCCTACCCGCTATCGGCGAGAACACCGCAAAAAGTAAAAAATCATACGATTTCGTCTTAAAAACGTTCTATTACTTGTATCCGCAAGTATGATAAAGTTGTATCAATGAAATCCGCAACACACGAAACAGACAGGAGAACTCATCATGCGAAAGATTATTTCCCTGAACGAAAACTGGACACTGACCTTCCCGAAAGGCGAGCGTCCTACCGAAACCGTCACCCTGCCCCACACATGGAACGCCATTGACGGCATGGATGGCAACGGCAGCTATCTGCGCACTACGGGTGTGTATCGCCGCACCTTTACCAAGCCCGAACAGCCGTTGGCAGGCGGTCGTGTCTATGTGGAGGTACTGGCCGCTGCGCTGGATGCCACGGTCAAAGTGAACGGCACTGTTGCCACCACCCATGAAGGTGGCTTTTCCATTTTCCGCGCTGACATCACGGACCTGTGCAAGGATGGCGAGAATGAATTGGCCATCGAGGTCAGCAACGAGGATACTCCGTCCATGTATCCGGCATCCGCAGACTTTACTTTCTACGGCGGCCTGTACCGCGGCGTAAACCTGATCAGTGTGCCGAACGCGCACTTTGATCTGGACTATTACGGCGGCCCCGGCATCAAGGTCACTCCGAAGCCCACCGAGGACGGCGGTGCAGATTTTGCAATCGAAAGCTTTGTTACCAATCCTGCGGACGACCTGACTGTGATGTACAGCATTGAAGACCCGTACGGCTGCGAAGTTGCTTCGGCTGTTCGTCCGGCTGACAATACTGCTGTTACCATCTATGTTCCGGACGCTGAGCTGTGGAGCATGGACGAGCCGAACCTGTACACTGTGATTGCCCGCCTGCAGCGCAACAATGAAGCCTGTGATGAGATCTATGCCAATGTCGGTGTTCGCAGCTATACTGTCACGCCCAATGGCGGTTTCTCCATCAACGGCGAGCCGACTCCGCTGCGCGGCGTTTCCCGCCATCAGGACAAACTCTATAAGGGCAACGCACTGACCACCGAAGACCATTATCAGGACGCCCAGATCATCAAGGAGCTGGGTGCAAACACCATCCGTCTGGCACATTATCAGCATAGTCAGGACTTCTACGATGCCTGCGACGAGCTGGGTTTTGCAGTCTGGGCAGAGATTCCCTTTATCAGCGTGTTCAAGTCCGGCAAGGATGCGCATGAACATTGCCGCCGCGAGCTGACCGAACTGATCGTTCAGAACTACAACCACCCCTCCATCATGTTCTGGGGCATTTCCAATGAAATTCTGATCGGCGGCATCAGTCAGGAACTGGTGGATGCACACCGCGATCTGGAAAAGCTTTGCAAAGAGCTTGACCCCAGCCGTCTGTCCACCATCGCACACGTTTCCAATACACCTACTACCGGCCCGATGCACCGCATCACCGATGTAGAAAGCTACAACCATTACTTCGGCTGGTATGGCGGCAAGATTGAGGACAACGGCCCGTGGCTGGATAAGTTCCATGCCGAAAACCCGGATATCTGCCTTGGCATTTCCGAGTATGGCTGCGAGGGCATCATCAACTGGCACAGCAACACGCCGCAGTGCAAGGATTACACCGAGGAATATCAGGCATTGTACCATGAATATATGGCGCAGGCCTTTGAAGACCGTCCGTGGATCTGGGCAAGCCATGTCTGGAATATGTTCGACTTTGGCTGCGCTGCCCGCAACGAGGGCGGTGTGCGCGGACGCAACAATAAGGGTCTGGTCACCATGGACCGCAAGACCCGTAAGGACAGTTTCTACGTCTATCAGGCATACTGGGCAAAAGACCCGATGGTGCATATCGCAGGCCGCCGTCATGCACAGCGCGCAGGCGAAACCACTGAAGTAAAGGTCTATTCCAATCAGGACAGCGTGACCTTGTATTGCAACGGCAAGGAAGTAGGCACGCAGACTGCACACCGTGTGTTCAAGTTCACCGTGGCACTGGATGAGGGCTTCAACACCCTGCTGGCTGTGGCTGGTTCCATGAAGGACAGCATCACACTGGAAAAGGTTGAGAAAGAGCCGGAGTGCTACACTCTGCCCGAGTTCAACGAGCGTCAGGAAGGCGTGGCCAACTGGTTCAAGCAAATGGGCAGCCTTGACCTGAAAGCTCCGATGGAGTTCCCGGAAGGCTATTATAGTGTCCGCGATACTATGGAGGAGATTGCCAAGAACGAAGAAGCCATGGAAATCACCGCCAAGGCAATCAAGCTGGCAACCAACTTCGATATAAAGCCCGGTGTCGGTATGTGGGACATGATGAAGACGAACACTCCGGAAGCAATGACCAGCATGGTCTCCGGTATGCCGGAGGGTTTCCTTGAGAGCTTGAATGTCAAACTCATCAAAATCAAGAAATAAAGCAATCTTTTTGAACCGTATGATAGCCGTACAGCCGTTATACGGTTCTTTTTTGAAAAAACTTTTGCGTATGTCAAGAGGACTGGAATCGTCCAGCCCTCTATCTTTTTGCCAAAGTTTCGGAAATATCTTCTTGCATACTGCCGAAAGTGGCTTGTTTTCAAAAGTTCTTGTTGACACGGCTCGAATTTTATGGTAATCTATCCCAACAATTTAATATAACATATTTACTTAGAATTCCAGCTCGGCTCCCAAAGGAGCCGGAGCAAGCTTTTAACTTTCTTATCGCTACATAGCAAACCCGAACCAAGGCTATCCCGGAAGGGATGGTCAGGTTTAGGTTGTTATGTGGCGATTTTTTATTGCCAAATCCAGCACTGCACCTTGACAACCGAAAGACCGTCTGCATCTGCTGTTTGTCGGCGGCGGTGTTTATAAGTGGGATGCAGACCCGGAACTGAAAGCATATTTGCAGACGCTGAATGCAAAGCAGGTCGGCAAGATTGCAGCCTTCTCTACGACTGGCGGCATGACGGTTGCCATCAAGCGCATTTCGGAAACCGCTAAAGCAAAGGGAATCCCGCTGTGTGAGCATACCCTCTGCATGAAGCTCCTGTTGCAAGGACACGCCGGGATTGGCCGGGAAGGTGGACACCTGACCGAGAAACAGGATGCAGAAGCACAGATGTTTGCAAAGGCCGCCGCAAACGAATAAGAGGGCATAACGGTGAATATTCTGATCAATCTTCTCATCATCACCAGCGGCATCTGCTGGTCGGTGGTCTACATCGACAGCACCGATATGCGGGCATAGGATATCGCCTATCTGCTGGGGTATCAGGATCTGAGTTCGTTTATGCGGACGTTCTCGGTATGGACGGGAACTACGGTGAGCGGCTTCCGGCAGGATCACAGATAGCCATAAATTTGACATACCGAATGTTTATAAAAGGGCCGGCACCGTCCGGCCCTCTTTTCTGCGCGCAAAAAGCGGACAGCCCAAAAGAAAGGCTGTCCGCTGCTTTTTTGTTTTTTCTATTTGGTCACGCTGTGGTCTCCTCGCAGGCAGGCAGCAGGCTGCGGTATACGCTCAGACAGGCCGCTGCAAATGCCGGGATGGAATAGCGTCTTTCCACGCTCTGCCGCGCAGCGGCACCCAGCTGCCGGCGCAGGGCTGCATCTGCCGCAAGCTGCTGCATATACTGCCGGAACTCCTGCTCGTCGTGGTAGACAAAGCCGTTGACGCTGTTTTCCACCACGCCTTCCAGACATTCGTCTGCACGGCAGAGCAGCGGCCGAGCCGAGGCCATGGCCTCCATGTAGGTCAGCCCCTGAGTCTCGCTGGTGGATGCGCTGACAAAGATATCCCCTGCCTGATAATAATCCGGCATCTGCCGCGGCGGGATCAGACCGGTAAAAATAAGCCGTTCCTGAATGCCCAGCTCCTGGGCAAGGCGTTCCAGCCTTGGCTGGTCGGGCCCGCCGCCCACCAGCAGCAGCCGCTGCGGCGGAGGGCAGTTCTGCAAAAAGTGGAACAGCTCCTCAATGTTCTTTTCCTTGGCCAGACGCCCGGCATACATCAGGATGCACTCGTCCGGCCCGATGCCAAGCTCTGCCCGGATGCTCTGGCGCAGCTGCGGCGGGCAGCTTATATACCGCTGGGTATCGATTGCGGAAGGGATGACATAAATGGGCCGCTCCACCCCGTAGCCGTGCAGCAGCTCCCGTATTTTTTCCGTGGGTGCCACCACCGCCTGGGTGTTCATCAGGATGGCTTTGGTGTACAGGCGCACCAGCTCCCGGCCCACCGTGCGGCTGGGGCAGATGTAGTGGGTGAAATCCTCATACACCGTGTGGTAGGTATTCACCAGCGGCACATTGCAGGCGGATGCGATCTCCTTTGCCAGCGGGAAGGTGCACAGGATGCACTGGCTGTGCACGATATCCGGTTTCCAGTCCAGCAGCTCCCGCACCCAGTCGTGGCGCATGACCAGCCGCAGCCGGGCGTTGGGGTACACTGCCCCGGCACTCATGGAGCCGATATAATAGGTATCGCCCTCCCTGCGGGAATGATGATCCCCGGAAAGGGTAAGCACCTTTACTTCATGCCCTGCCTGCTGCAGGCCGCACCTAAGATTCTTTACCGATGCCGCAACGCCGTTCACAGCCTGTTCCGACCAGTCGGTGGTAATCAATATCTTCACACCTGTTCCTCCGCCTTTTTCCTCTTTTTCCGTGATCGGAAATGCTGTTTTAAGTATATTCCGGGGCCGAAAACTTGTCAATGCAGTTTAAGAAGTCTTTAAAGGTGGTTTAAACCGCCTTTATTGCCCCGGCGCTTTTGCCCCCTCTTGCATTTTAGGCGCAAAGGGTGTAAAATACAGTCACAATCAAATACAGGGGAGCTTGTAGGGCAGGCTGAGAGGAAGGAATTCACCTTCGACCCTTTTACCTGATGCGGATAATGCCGCCGTAGGAAGTCAGAATGGATGATTTTTTGCAGGAGGCACCGCACAGGGTGTCTCCTGTTTTTTGTTGTGTACCTATTTTATTAAGGAGGATGCCTTGTATCGTTCTGCGGGGAGTGCCGCAGCGGGCTGAGGGGGAGCGCCCTGGGTCTGTGAACTGTCAGCGATGGGAAGCCGTGTTCCGGCGTGAGAGGAGGCCAGCAAGCCTCGACCGCTTGTGATCTGCCTGCGCCGTCTGGTGCGGGCTGTTTGCGGGGGCGCTGTACGGTTTTGCACTCCCGCAGGAGAAAGGAGCCTTGCCTTATGAAAAAACTCTCTGTCAAAAAGCTGGCGCTGGCCGGTATGCTGTGCGCCCTGTGCGTGGTGGGCAGCGTATTCAGCTTCCCCATGTTCGGCAGCAAATGTGCCCCCATCCAGCACATGGTCAACGTGACCTGCGCCGTACTGCTGGGCCCGTGGTGGGGCCTGGGCGTGGCCTTTGTGGCTTCGCTGCTGCGCAACCTGCTGGGCCTTGGCAGCCTGATGGCCTTCCCCGGCAGCATGTTCGGCGCGCTGCTGTGCGGCCTTGTGTACCATAAGACCAAAAACATCTTTGCCACCATGGTAGGCGAGGTGTTCGGCACCAGCATTCTGGGCGGCCTGTGCGCCTACCCGGTAGCCATCTTCCTCATGGGCAAGAGCGCCGGTGACATCGCCTTCTACGCCTACATCGTGCCCTTCCTCATTTCCACCGCCGTGGGTTCCATCATCGCGGGCGTGCTGGTGTACAGCCTGCAGCGCTCCGGCGCTCTGCGCAGTATGCAGAACAGCCTTTCTTAACGGAGGTGCACGGAAATGTTTAAAACCGAGTTTGAGAATGTCCGTCGCACCTGCCCGCTCATCCATAACATCACCAACTACGTCACCGTGAACGACTGCGCCAATATGGTGCTGGCCTGCGGTGCTTCCCCCATCATGGCCGACGATGCCGCCGAGGTGGAGGACATCACCACCATCTGCGGGGGCCTGAACATCAACATCGGCACCCTGAACAGCCGCACCATCACCAGTATGCTGCTGGCCGGCAAAAAGGCCAACCAGCTGAGCCATCCGGTGGTGCTGGACCCGGTGGGCGCGGGTGCTTCCCGCCTGCGCACCGACACGGCCTACCGCCTGCTCAAGGATGTGAAGTTCACGGTCATCCGGGGCAACATCTCGGAGATCAAGACGCTGGCTTCCGGCGCAGGCACCACCAAGGGCGTGGACGCCGACGTGGCCGATAAGGTCACCGAGGAGAATCTGGACACTGCCGTAGCCTTTGCCAAACAGTTTGCCGCCGAGACGGGTGCCGTGGTTGCCATCACCGGTGCCATCGACATCGTGGCCGATGCCGAAAAAGCCTACTGCATCCGCAACGGCAACGCCATGATGAGCAGCATCACCGGCACCGGGTGCCAGCTTTCCGCCCTGACGGCGGCCTTCGTCACCGCCAACCCCGGCCATCCGCTGAAAGCCGCTGCCGCCGCCGTGTGCGCCATGGGCCTTGCAGGCGAAGTGGCCCACGCCCGGCTCACTGCGCAGGACGGCAACTCCACCTACCGCAATTACATCATCGACGCCATTTACAATATGACCCCCGAGCAGCTGGAAGAAGGAGCAAACTATGAAGTGCGATAAGCATACCATGCTTTTATATGCCGTCACCGACCGTGCGTGGGTGGGCAAACAGACCCTCTACGAGCAGGTGGAGAGCGCCCTGAAAGGCGGCGTCACCTGCGTGCAGCTGCGGGAAAAAGAGCTGGACGAGGCCGATTTCCTCAAGGAAGCCATTGAGATCCACGCCCTGTGCCAGCGCTACGGCGTGCCGTTCTTTGTAAACGACAATGTAGACATTGCCATCCAGTGCCATGCCGAAGGCGTGCATGTGGGCCAGGAGGATATGGCTGCAGCCCAGGTGCGCCAGCGCGTGGGCGACGGCATGATGATCGGCGTTTCCGTCCACAGCGTGGAGGAAGCGCTGGAAGCCGTGAAGCACGGTGCCGACTGTCTGGGCGTAGGCGCGGCCTTTGCCACCCACACCAAGACCGATGTGGACGTGCTGCCCCATGAGACGCTCAAGGCCATCTGCGACGCCGTGGACATCCCGGTGGTGGCCATCGGCGGCATCCACAAAGAGAACATCCTGCAGCTCAAGGGCACCGGCGTGGACGGCGTGGCCCTCGTCAGCGCCATCTTTGCCGCCGACGATATCGAGAGCGAGTGCAAAGAGCTGAAAGCTCTGTCGGAGAAGATCATCTGAGGAGGCTTCCCCCTCGGGGGAAGCTGTCACCGCAGGTGACTGATGAGGGGTAGTTATCTTTTGAAGCCGCTCTAATAGAACGGAATCGAACCGCCGCTTCCCCTCATCCGGCGCTCACGCGCTACCTTCCCCCGAGGGGGAAGGCTTTTCACTCACCTGCCCATCCGCCCTTCTCCATCCGTAGCATGACCGGCAAAATGCCGTTCAGATAGAAAAAGAGTATTTGGAGGGAAGTTTTATGCAGACTTACACCACCCAGATGGATGCTGCCCGCAAGGGCATCATCACCCCGCAGATGGAGATCGTGGCCAAAAAGGAGTACCGCACCCCGGAAGAGATCCGCCAGTGGGTGGCCGAGGGCAAGGTAGCCATCCCGGCCAACAAGCATCACGAGTGCCTGAACCCGGAGGGCATCGGCAGTATGCTGCGCACCAAGATCAACGTGAACCTGGGCGTTTCCCGCGACTGCAAAGATTACAACGTGGAGATGGAAAAGGTGATGAGCGCCGTCAACATGGGTGCGGAAGCCATCATGGATCTTTCCAGCCACGGCAACACCCAGCCCTTCCGCCAGAAGCTGACCCACGAGTGCCCGGTGATGATTGGCACCGTACCGGTGTACGATTCGGTCATCCACTACCAGCGCGACCTGGCCGAGCTGACCGCGCAGGACTTCATCGACGTGGTGCGCCTGCACGCAGAGGACGGCGTGGACTTTGTCACCCTGCACTGCGGCATCACCCGCAAGACCATCGAGCAGATCCGCAAGCACAAGCGCAAGATGAACATCGTCAGCCGCGGCGGTTCGCTGGTGTTTGCATGGATGAGCATGACCGGCCAGGAGAACCCCTTCTACGAGCACTTTGACGAAATTTGCGAGATCTGCGCCGAACACGACGTGACCATCTCGCTGGGCGACGCCTGCCGCCCCGGCTGTCTGGCCGACGCCACCGACGTGTGCCAGATCGAAGAGCTGGTGCGTCTTGGCGAGCTGACCAAGCGTGCCTGGGCCCATAACGTGCAGGTGATGGTGGAAGGCCCGGGCCATGTGCCCCTCAATCAGGTGGCCGCCAACATGGAGGTGCAGAAGTCCATCTGCATGGGCGCACCCTTCTACGTACTTGGCCCCCTCGTCACCGACATCGCCCCCGGCTACGACCACATCACCGCAGCCATCGGCGGTGCGGTGGCCGCCGCCAGCGGTGCAGCCTTTCTGTGCTATGTGACCCCCGCCGAACATCTGGCTCTGCCCAATGTGGACGACGTGAAGCAGGGCATCGTGGCATCCAAAATTGCTGCCCACGCTGCCGACATCGCTAAGGGCATCCCCCACGCACGGGACATCGACGACAAAATGGGCGACGCCCGCCGCGTGCTGGACTGGGACGCACAGTTTGCCTGCGCCCTCGACCCGGAAACCGCCAAGGCCATCCGTGACGCCCGCCTGCCGGAGGACGACCACAGCGACACCTGCAGCATGTGCGGCAAGTTCTGCGCCGTGCGCAGCATGAACAAGGCCCTGGCCGGTGAGTACATCGATATCCTGTAAAACCGCTATTTTCTGCACGATGCAGCGTGCATCTTCCTCCGCCGCCCGGTATGACCGCCGGGCGGCTTTTGTTGTAATTGTAATCCAGAAAAGATTGTGTTAAAATAACAATAAGGCGCTGATTGCAAAATTGGTGGTCATGCTTTCCGTCCCGCATCGCTGGCTTTCTATTCTACATAGAACAAGCAGAGGTTCCGGGAGGAAACTTTTTTGGAAGTACCCTGCCCGGAGCCTTGAAGGCGAAGGGAGGGATGTCGAATGACTCTGTTGGAGACTCTCGCACTGCTCACGTTCATTCTCACACTGCTGAGCCTGATCGTGGAAGTGATCCGTCTGACCGTTGAGGTCATGGCAAAGTTTTCCCAGATGAAAAGCGATGATAACAAAAAAGATTGACCGCCCTGCTTCCAACCGTGCGGTCAATCCATTTTGACTAGCGGGACAGAAAGCTGACCTTTGCAGTCAGCGTCCCTTCTGTTTGTAGTATAATCGAAGCTATGTACTTTGTCAAGGCGTCCTGTTCCATCGATAATTTCTATCAATATTTTAGAATTTACAATTCTTCTGTACTGTACTATAATGAAGTCAATAACTTCATTCATCCAACGTACAGGAGGGACCTGCCTTGCTGGTAAATCTCATTGAATCCGTCTATCGCCTTTTGTGGGGCGATCTGTTCACCATTCCGCTGGCGGACGGCATCGGCGTCTCCTTTATGGTGGTGCTGCTGTTCACGGCGGGCATCTGGTCTACCTGCCGCACCCGCCTGTTGCCGGTGCGGCTGTTCCGGGATATGATCGCCGCCGTGTGCGAGAAAAAGCAGAGCAAAGACGGCCTTTCCTCCTTCCAGACGCTGGTCATCTCCACCGCAACGCGGGTGGGCATGGGCAATCTGGTGGGCGTGGTGGCCGCTGTCTCCGCAGGCGGCGCAGGCGCGGTGTTCTGGATGTGGGGCACCGCCATTCTGGGCGCTTCCACCTCCTTCATCGAGTCCACCCTTGCCCAGAAGTACCGCCAGCCGGACCCGCTGTACGGCGGCTGGCGCGGCGGGCCCGCCTACTATCTGCACGCACTGGCGGAGCGCAAACGCGGCAAAAAGCTCAAACGCTCCGTTGTGGCGGCCCTGTTTGCGGTGTCCGGTCTCATCTGCTGGTGCGGCATCAGCCAAGTGATCTCCAACTCGGTGAGCTCGGCCTTCCAGAACGCTTTCCACATTCCTCCGCTGGCCACCACGCTGGTGCTCACGGCCCTTGCCGCAGTGATCGTGCTGCGCAAAAACGCCACCGTGAAAAGCCTGGACGTGATGGTGCCCATCATGGCGGTGTGTTACTTCGTCATCACGGTGGGCATCGTGCTGTTCAACCTGCCAAAACTGCCTGCGGTGTTCGGCCGCATCTTTGCGGAAGCTTTTGGCCTGCGGCAGGCCGTGGCCGGCGGCTTTGGTGCCGTGCTGATGAACGGTGTCAAGCGCGGCTTGTTCTCCAACGAAGCGGGCAGCGGCTCCGCCCCCTGTGCGGCTGCTGCCGCCGAGTGCGACGACCCGGTAAAGATGGGCTTTGTGCAGGCGCTGGGCGTGCTGATTGATACCGTGGTCATCTGCAGCTGCACCGCTTTCCTCATGCTGCTGGTGCCCGAGGACATCACCGCAGGGCTTGCAGGCATGAACCTGCTGCAGACCGCCCTGCAGTACCATCTGGGCAGCTTTGGCACCGTGTTCATTGCAATCACGCTGGCACTGTTCAGCTTTTCCACCTTTCTGGGCGTTCTGTACTACGCCCGCAGCAATGTGGCCTACCTGTGCGGCGATAACTGGCGGAGCCAGACCGTGTACAAGCTCATCGCGCTGGCCATGCTGCTCATTGGCGGCACGCAGGCCTACACCGTGGTGTGGGACTTGGGCGATGTGGGCATCGGCCTGATGACCATTTTCAACATGATGGCGCTGGTGCCCATGGCACAGGAAGCGCTGGACGCTTTAAACGACTACGAGAAACGCAAAAAGCTGCAATAAGCATACGCAAAAGGGCCCCCGCCTACCCGGCAGGGGCCCTTTTGCTGTGTTTCAGGATACAAGGAATGTTTGATAAAAGGAAGAATTCAGGAGAAAAGACAAGGTACAAATTCCGTCGGAATGGGGGAACCTTCGGGAATTATTCGCCGCGGACGGCTGCGAAACCGGCTTCCAGATCGGCAATGATATCATCGATGTGCTCGGTGCCGATGGACAGGCGGATGGTGTTCTGATAGATCTGCTGCTCGGCCAGTTCCTCATCGTTCAGCTGGCTGTGGGTGGTGGAAGCCGGATGGATGACCAGGCTCTTCACGTCGGCAACGTTTGCCAGTAGAGAGAACACTTTCAGGTTATCGATGAACTTGAAGGCTTCCTCACGGCCGCCCTTGATGTTGAAGGTGAAGATGGAAGCACCGCCGTTGGGGAAGTACTTCTCGTACAGGGCGTGATCCGGGTGATCCGGCAGAGAGGGGTGGTTGACCTTTTCCACCTGCGGGTGGTTTGCCAGGAACTCCACCACCTTCTTGGTGTTCTCCACGTGGCGCTCAATGCGCAGGCTCAGGGTCTCGGTGCCCTGCAGCAGCAGGAAGGCATTGAACGGAGAAATGGTAGCGCCGGTATCACGCAGCAGGATGGCGCGGATGTAGGTGACGAAGGCGGCGGGACCGGCTGCATCGGCGAAGGAAACGCCGTGGTAGCTGGGGTTGGGAGCGGCGATGTTGGGATAGTTGCCGCTGGCCTTCCAGTCGAACTTGCCGCTGTCCACGATGATGCCGCCCAGGGTGGTGCCGTGGCCGCCGATGAACTTGGTTGCGGAGTGCACCACGATGTCTGCGCCGTGCTCGATAGGACGGATCAGGTACGGGGTACCGAAGGTGTTATCAATGACCAGCGGCAGGCCGTGCTTGTGAGCAATGGCTGCAATGGCGTCGATATCGGGGATATCACTGTTGGGGTTGCCCAGAGTCTCCAGATAGATGGCCTTGGTGTTGGGCTGGATGGCGTTCTCCACCTCGGCCAGGTCGTGTGCGTTGACGAAGGTGGTCTTGACGCCGAACTGGGTCAGGGTGTGCTCCAGCAGGTTGTAGCTGCCGCCGTAGATGGTCTTCTGGGCCACGATGTGGTCACCGGCCTGTGCCAGTGCCTCGATGGTGTAGGTGATGGCAGCAGCACCGGAAGCGGTTGCCAGAGCAGCCACGCCGCCTTCCAGAGCAGCGATGCGCTTTTCGAACACATCCTGAGTGGAGTTGGTCAGGCGGCCGTAGATGTTGCCGGCGTCGGCCAGACCGAAGCGGTCAGCGGCGTGCTGGCTGTTGCGGAACACATAGGAAGTGGTCTGGTAGATGGGCACTGCGCGGGAATCGGTTGCGGGATCGGCCTGCTCCTGGCCAACGTGAAGCTGCAGGGTCTCAAATTTATAGTTAGACATAGTATTTTACCTCTCTATTTGTACTTTTAGTATAATTTTCTGATACAAAAAATCCCGATGCGTGATACAAAGCGCACCGGGCAAACACAATTCAAGTGTAAAAGCTGTTCAATGTCACATTCGGGTACACATTCGTACACCACAAGAGGGCATCGTACAGTTCACAGCCAGATGTTCTGCCCGGTCACCGCACATTCGCCCACAGCGGAAGTTTGCATGCAGCAGGTTCGTCCAAATCAGCTTCATATCTGTGCCCTCCTTTCCGAAAAATCTCTTTCCCACTCATCTACAAACCGCCTATTCAGGAGATCTCGTTTTCAATTTCCCACTAGGTTTGTGGATTTGTTGTTTGCATTATATCCCCTCTTACCCAGTTTGTCAATAGGTTAATTCCAGTTTTTTGCAAATTGAGTTTTCTGCACGATGGCCTGCCCCCTTTTGCAGCATGGCGTTGTGCAGTTGCCACAAGAGTGATACTTTTTGCATTTCACGCAGGTTTCGACGTCATTCACGCACTATTGCGTACAGCCGCACCCTGTTTATGATAAACTGGGGCCAGAAAAAAGGAAGGGTGCCGTTTTCCCTTCCGACAAAAGGAGGACCCTTATGAAACTGCGCAAACTTGCAAGGCAGCTCACCGCCGCAGCGCTGGCGGGCTGCATGGCACTCAGCCTTTCTCTGCCCGCATTGGCGGAGACCTGGAACCTGTCCAATGCAGACGTCCGGGTTTATGTCAACGCAGACGGCAGCCAGTGTGTGGACGGCTACGGTACAGAGCAGCAGGGACAAACCGGCTTTGCCGACGCTGCCCCAGAGATCAAAAGCGATGGCCGGACGAAAAACCACATTCATCTGGACACTGCAAACGGCGATGTCCGCGCAACGCTGGCCAGTCTGGAATCCTATGCATACAGCGGCGATTCATATGAAGACATCCCGCCGCGCATCGAAGTGACCGGCAGCCACGATGCCACTCTTACGATAGACGGCACCGTCGATCTTTACAACAATAACGCCTGGTTTGACGACAGCTATCTGGTTAACAACAGCGGCACTCTGACGCTGAACGGCATCGGCACCTTGAACCTTGGCACAAAGAGTGAATCCTCTATCTACCACGGAATCAAAGGCGGGCGCATCATCGTGGACGGCCCCACCATCCATATCACAGAGACCCGCTACGATGATATCTACTGCTCTTCCGGCCTGGAGATCCGCAGCGGCACCGTGAACGCCCTCACCAACGGCATCAAATCGGACGGGGATATCCAGATCACCGGCGGCACGGTAAACGCCAAAAAGTTTGTTGTTTCCAGCGGCAAGGTGATCCTCAGCGGCAATGCTAAGGTAACGGTCACCGAGCCTATGACTGCCGCGCAGGTGGAAGCGCTGTTTGAGATCCGGGGTGGTTCGCTGACCTATACCGACCCGGACAGCGGTGAGACGATCACAGAAGAAGTATCGCTCCCACAGACGTCCGGCTATGCTTCCGGCGACATCGGCGGTGCCATTGCGACGGCAGTCGTTGGCGGCGCAGCAGTGTGGGGCGGCTACGAAGCGGCTACCCGCATCATCCTGCACAAACTTCTGCCTGAGGGTGCAGCCATTCCCAAAACGCAGGCAGAGCTTGCCCTGCTTGTGTGGAACACCGCAGGCCGTCCGGAACCGGTCAGCGCCCCCGCCTTTGCGGATGTGGACGAAACCACCGCCAAAGCGGCCCAGTGGTGCACCGAACAGGGCCTGCTGGACGGCAGCTTTGCCCCCGACCGGCATGTGACCAAGTACCGCGTGATCCGGGTGTGGAAACGCGCTTTCCCCACCAGGTAACAGCCCTTTAAAACAGCCCTCCAGAACAAAAACACCGGGCCCTGTCTGCTGCGGAACAGACAGGGCCCGGTATTTTTTGCGGTATTTGGTTTGGTAAAGGAGGAATCATGTTTCCGTGGAAGCAATTGCGGCCTTGCTTCCCGGTGGTTTTATAGTAGCAGATTTTTTCTGCGAAACCATGTTCTTTCTATGAAGGTTTTGTAAACGATGGCTGGCAGTCCCCGGCCAGCACACCGGTAGCTCTCTCCTCGGACACGAATACGGGTTGCGGCACCCAGCATCTGTTTCGCTCTCGCTCGCATCTTGCTGGCCGCGGCCCCAACAACGGCTTCCTGTTTCCGCCAATGGCGGCGGTCACCGTTGTTGCAGGCCATTCCATCGCCCGCCCTATTGCCCTGCGGGCAACAGGGTCCCACCCCAGCGGACGGTCCTCAGAGAAACTCCCGGCGCACTGGCCCAGTTGCCATCTCCGTTTACTCCGGTGCCTTCATGCTTTCCACCATGCTGATGCGCCGCACATGCCGCCGCATGGCAAAGCACACCACAAAAGTAAACAGCATGGTCAGCGCCACGGCCAGCAGATAGCTGCGCGGCGCAATGGTGCGGATGAACATCAGCTGATCCATCTCCACGGTCAGGATGATGAACTTGTGCAGCGGCACCCCCAGTGCAAGGCCCACGCCGGAGCCGATGAGGGCCAGCAGCTCGATCTCGCGGAAGATATAGCGGTACACCTCTTTGTCGTAGAAGCCCAGCACCTTGATGGTGGCAAGCTCCTTTTTGCGCTCGGCCAGGTTGACGCTGATGAGGTTGTACAGCACCACCGCTGCCAGTGCCGCCGCACATACAATGACCAGAATGACCACATAGTTCAAGCTGCCGATCAGACTGCCGAACATGGAGGTGGTGTCCTCGGTAAAGCTGACGCTGCTCACATAGCTGCAGCCCAGAAGCTTCGTGCGCAGGGCGTTGTACTCGGCCTCGGTGGTACAGCCGGTCCGGCCGTAGACCGTGTTCCACGCCGGTTCCCCGCCCAGAAGGGTGCGCAGCTGCGTATTGGAGACGTACAGCCGGGTGAACATATAGTTCTCGGCAATGCCGGTCAGGGTCAGCGGCACCCGGCTCCCGTCGGCAGCTTCCACATAGATGGTATCCCCCGCCTGCACGCCCAGATTCAGGGCCGTTTTTTCGGTCAGGATCACGCTGCTGTCGTCAAACGGGATGGCATCGTGCCCCGCCCGGGTGCGGAAGGTGAAGTATTCGGTCATGCGGGCGTCGTCCTCGGCCCCCACCACGCTGACATCGGCGCTCTCGCCCGCTTCGTTGTAAATGGAGACCGATTTTGTGTAGAACGCGCCCCAGCTCGTCACCGCGCTGCTGCCGTCCAGCGCGTCAACAAGGCCCTGTTCGGTGGTCAGGGCCTTTTCGTCGCTGAGGGCGATGGTCATGTCGTTGTGGGTCAGTTCGGTTGACTGTTTGCTCACGATGGGCAGGATGGAATCCTGAATGCCAAAGCCGATCAGCAGCAGGGCCGTGCAGCCTGCCACGCCCAGCACCGTCATGAAGAAGCGCTTTTTGTAGCGGAACAGGTTGCGGGCAGTGGTCTTTTGCGAAAAGCTCATGTGCTGCCACAGCGGGGTGATGTACTCCAAAAAGATGCGCTTGCCTGCCACGGGGGCACGGGGCAGCAGCAGCGCGGCAGTCTTTTCTTTCAGGCTGGCGCGGCAGGCGCTCCAGGTGGCAAGGCCGATGACCGCCGCGCTGATGGCAACGCTGGCTGCGGCCATGCCCGGGTAAAAGTGCAGCGTGAAGGTGGGCAGGCTGAAGATCATCTGGTACGCGTACCAGATGATGAGCGGGAACACCACAAAGCCCACCGCCATGCCCGCAATGCTGCCCAGCACGCTGGCCGAGAGGGCGTAGAACAGGTATTTGCCCGCGATCTTTGCATTGGAGTAGCCCAGGGCCTTGAGGGTGCCCATCTGCAGGCGGTTCTCGTCCACCATGCGGGTCATGGTGGTGGTGGCCACCAGCGCCGCCACCAGGAAGAAGAACACCGGGAACACCCGGGCAATGGCGTCCATGCGGTCGGCATACTGCTCCCAGGTGACCATGCTCACGATGGAATTGCGGTCCAGCACGTACCACTCGCCGTTTTTGATCTGGTCTACCTGCTCTTCGGCGTCATTCAGCTGGGCAAGGCCGTCGGCAAGCTGCCGTTCGGCGTCGGCCTTCCGGTTCTCGTACTCTGCGCGGGAAGCTTCCAGCTGCTGCACACCGTCGTTGTACTGCTGCCAGCCTGCGTCCAGCTGGGCGCGGGCGGCGTCAAATTCGGTGTAGGCCGTGGCCGTGCCGGTGGTCAGCTGCAGCTGGCCCTGCAAAAGCTGCACCTTCATTTTGCGCAGCGCCGCCTTGGCTTCGGTGATGAGCTGGGTGTTGCTCAGGGTGGGCGAAGAGATCAGCCCCTGCGCATACATCTGCCGCTTGCCTTCGTCCAGCTGGACCTGATAGCCGTTCAGCTGGCCACTGATGCTGTCGTAGGCGTCCTGCGCCTTCTGCAAAGCGTCCCGCAGTTCGGTGTATTCCTCGTCCTCCGGTTCGGTTTCGTCCAACGCCTTCTGGGCGTTGTTCAGGGCCGTTTCGGCATAGCCCAGCAGCGGGTCGGCTACCTTTTTCAGGTTCACCAGCAGCTCCATCTGCTGCAATTGATCTTCAAATTCCAGCACCTGCTCTTCGCCGCTCACCAGTTCGTCTGCGCCGCCCTGCAGGGTATCGGGCAGTTTTTTCTTCTGTTCGGCCAGCTGGGCTTCGCCGCGTTCCAGCTGCGCCCGGGCATCGTCCAGCTGGGCCTGTGCATCCGCAAGCTGGCGCTCTGCATCGGCAAACTGCGCTTCGGCTTCGGCTTTTTTGCTGTCGTACTCAGCGCGGGCATCTGCCAGCTTTGCGCTGGCGTCATCGATCAGCTCTGCCCGCCGGGCCGTGCACTGTACCGCGCTGATGACTTCCACCTTTTCAGCCACAGCATCCACTGTGGCCTGATATTCCTCCGAGAAATTATCATACAAACCGGCATTTTCCGCCTTGATATAACACAGCGTGTAGTAATCCGCGGTCAGGCTGCCCTCTGGCACGAACACGATTTCCTCCAGTTTGCCGTCACCGGCGGTGCTGCTCTCCTGATCGGTGGAAAAGTGCAGCGGGTCCTGCACGGTGCCCACCACAGTGAACTGCTTTCGGCTCACGTTCTCGGTGTCGTCCGGCAGGGTGAGCACGGTGCCCAGCTCCACCGGGCTGCCGTAGCCCACCACGTGCACCACGCACTCGTCCGGTGCCTCCGGCATCCGGCCCGTTTTCAGCACAAGGCGATTCATGTTCCCGGCGGTATCGGCTTCCGGGTCGGCGGGCAGCTGCTGCAGGCGCACCACGCTGGTGTCGCTGCGGCCCTGCCACTGGGCTTCCACGTCCTGATATTTCACCGGCTGCACGGCTTCCACGCCGTCAACAGCGGCAAGGGCCGCAATGTCGCTTTCCGAAAGGCCCAGCGTGGACAGCACCCGCAGGTCGAACACGTTCTGCTGCACATAATACTTCTGCCCTGCGATGCGCATACTGGGCGCAAAGCTCATCAGGCCGGTCAGCATCATCACGCCCAGCGCCACGATGCCGAACAGCGAGACCATGCGGCTCATATTGCCCTTCATTTCCCGCAGGATGTTTTTGCGATAACTTTTCAGCACGGCTCTCACCACTCAATTTCCTGCACCGGCACCGGGTGCTCATTTACCTTGTTGGATACGATCCTGCCGCTGCGCACCTGAATGATGCGGTCGGCCATGGCGGTCAGGGCGGTGTTGTGGGTAATGACGATGACGGTACGGCCGGTGCGGCGGCAGGTGTCCTGCAAAAGGGCCAGCACCTGCTTGCCGGTCTTGTAGTCCAATGCACCGGTGGGCTCATCACACAGCAAAAGCTTGGGGTTCTTGGCAAGGGCGCGGGCGATGGACACACGCTGCTGCTCGCCGCCGGAAAGCTGCGCCGGGAAGTTATTGAGCCGTTCCCCCAGGCCCACGCTGCGCAGGGTCTCCTTGGGGTCCAGCGGGTCACGGCAGATCTCGCTGGCAAGTTCCACGTTTTCCAGCGCGGTGAGGTTCTGCACAAGGTTGTAGAACTGGAACACAAAGCCCACGTCATACCGGCGGTAGGTGGTAAGCTCCTTTGCGGTAAAGTGGCTCACGTTCTGGCCGTCCAGCCACACATTGCCCTCGTCGCAGCTGTCCATGCCGCCAAGGATGTTCAAAAGGGTGGTCTTACCCGCACCGGAAGGCCCCACGATGATGCAGAACTCGCCCTTATCCACATAGAAATTCAGATGATCGGCGGCGGCGATCTTCACCTCGCCGGTCTGGTAATATTTACAGACATCTTCAAACTCCACAAAATGTTCCATGGCGTTTTCCTTTCTGTCAGCTCACAAACGATTTCAATGTAAATATAACACAAAGCCGACAATGTTTGCAGAGCATCCCCGGCAAATTTTCAAAAACTTAACAGCTTGGGCTCATACCGGAGCAGGCCATCGGGGCGGTGCTGCTCTGACAGCAAACGAAAATCCCCGCCGAATTGTTTGCCATTCCAAACTGCATTTTGTCCAAAAACAGGCCGATGCTTTGCATCAAAACGTCGATTTTTGGCGTTCCCGCTTTACAAACGCGCTGCGCTGTGTTATCCTGAAGGCACATAGATTACCAGAATTGTTACTGCAAAGGCAAGATCAGTATCTAATGACGTTTGTTCATTATGGTATTGGTCTTTTTTCTTTTGGTGAAATGAGGGAACAGCATGGCGGCGCAGGCATACATCATTTCAAAGCTCATCAATAACAACATCGTTTTTTCCACCGACGCCTCCGGCGATGAGATCATCCTGTTCGGCAAGGCCATCGGTTTTGGCAAAAAGCGCGGGGATGCCGTCCCGGCCGATCAGGTCCTCCGGGTGTTCCGTGCCGCCAGCGGCCAGGAGCGCAAATTCCTTACAAACCTTGTGGAGGATATCGATTCCGTTTACATCGACCTTGCCAGCGAGATCACCGCCCTGTTCGAGCAGCAGCTGCAGATCAAGGTAAACGATATCCTGCTCATCAGCCTTTCCGACCACATCAGCAATGCGGTGTTCAACAAAAAGGAAGGACTGGATGTGCCGCTGGATATCCTGCCGCAGATCATCGGCATCTACCCGGTGGAATACGCCATTGCACGGCAGGGCCTTGACCGGATCGAAGAGCGCACCGGCGTGCGCCTGAGCCCGGACGAAGCCGGTTACATCGTACTGCACTACATCAACTGCCAGGGCAAGGGCTACCGCGGTGACGGCAAGTACCGCCTGCTGTTCCAGAAGAAAATGGTGGAGAACGTGGAGGACTACTACCACGTCACCCTGAACCGCAGCAGCCTGTATTACCACCGCTTCCTCACCCACCTGAGCTTTCTGGCCGCACGCATCCATGACGGCGAACTTTCCGACAGCCCGGATTCGCTGGTGTACGACCTGCTGATCGAAAAATACCCCGACCTGCAGGGCTGCATCCAGCGCTGTGACGATACCATCCGCACAAACTTTTCGGTCGCCATCAACAGTGAGGAAAAAGGCTATCTGGCCCTGCACATCGCCAATATGCTGCGGGCCATCCATAAGGAGGGTTCCGTATGAGCGTTCAGATCGAAAAAGACCAGTGCACCGGCTGCGGCAACTGTCTGGCCTACTGCACCCGCGGGCTGCTGCAGCTTTCCGATGCAGCCGACTGCAATGCCCGCGGTGTACGCTACGCGCAGCTCACCGATGCAGCCCGGTGCGTGGGCTGCGGCCTGTGTGAGCAGGCCTGCACCGCCGCCGCCATGCATCTGCCGGGCCGCCAAAACGGCTATGCTTTGCTGGATAAACAGCACATCCCGCCGCACAGCGGCTGCTACCTTGGCAGCCTTGCCAAAGCGCTGGCCGATGCCGTCTGCGAACTTGGCGTGCAGGACCGGGTGGTTCTGTTCAAAAAGAAAGCCGCCGACGTGAACCTGCTTGTGGAATCGCACGATTACACCACCGAGGATTTTTACGCCGACGGTCTGGCCTACAAAAAGGCCCACCCGGAAAAGCTGGTGGTCATCATCTGCAGCAGTTCCAAGGTGCACTCCACCGCCCTGAACGAGAGCCGCTTCAAGGCTCTGACGGATGAGAGCATCACCTTTATCAACACCCTGAACTGGTTCGAGAGCGACCCTGCCATCACCACCCTGACCGGCGGCGAAAGCCACATTGCCGAGTATATGGCACAGCACAGCGCTGCTTCCTTTGTGGCCCGCAGCAGCGTGCGCAGCACAGCCGAGCTCACCCGGCTGCGG
This sequence comes from Faecalibacterium sp., assembly GCA_050873025.1. Classification (GTDB taxonomy): domain Bacteria; phylum Bacillota; class Clostridia; order Oscillospirales; family Ruminococcaceae; genus Faecalibacterium. The sequence continues at coordinate 29,860 of JBNMHZ010000004.1, forward strand.
CAGTACATCCGCCGGGGGCTGCAGAATCAGATGGAAGGCAAGCCCTTCTCCCTGATCGAGATGACCTTCCCGTGCTTTTACCGCCTTTCGGGCAGGCCCCAGACCCTGATGCCCTACGAGGCGCTGACCCCCGTCAACCAATGGTTTGACCGCAATGTCAAGCCGCTTTATCCGGAAGGTGTTCTGAAGGAGGTGAACGGCTGACCCCATTCCTGCCGGAAACAGCAGTCATTGCGGATTATTTTTACTTGATATCCAGAATTGTTACTTTCAGTAGGCAAGATCAGTATCGGCAAGTCAAATGTTCTATTTAAAAAGGAGGAACTCTTATGAAAGAACTTGCTGAGCGGTGTATCGAACTCGTCGGCGGTGCCGGAAACATCCAGTCCGTTTCCCACTGCGCCACCCGTCTGCGTTTTACACTGAGCGATATCAACAAATTAAAGCAGGATGAACTTTCCAAGGTGCCCGGCGTCATCAAGGTGATGCAGGTAGGCACCCAGACCCAGATCATCATCGGTTCCGATGCGCCGGACGTCTACAACATCGTCTCCAAGCTGGTGGACGAGCGCAAAGCCAGCGGTGCCGTGACCGGCGACGACCACCCGGAAGATCTGGCCGCTGCCCCCGCCAAAGACGCCAAAAAGCCCAGCATCGTGGGCCGCTTCTTTGACGCCTGCAGCCAGATGTTCACCCCGCTGGTGCCCGCCTTTACCGCCGCCGGTATGATCAAAGCCGTGCTGGCAGTGCTGGTCGCCCTGAGCATCGTCTCCAAAAAGAGCACCGAATACCAGATCATCAACTACGTTTCGGATACCATCTTCTACTTCCTGCCCATCTATCTGGGTGTGACCTCCGCCACCTACTTTGGCTGCAACAAGTTCATTGCCGCTGCCATTGCCGCCATGTTCGTGCACCCCACCTACACGGGCTTTGTCTCTGCCGGTGACCCCGTCACCTTCTTTGGCATCCCGCTGGTGCTGTACAACTACTCTTCCACCGTGTTCCCCACCCTGCTGACCGTGTGGTTCATGTCCTACGTGGAAAAGTTTGCCCGCAAAATTTCGCCTAAGGCGGTCAAGGCCATTCTGGAGCCCATGCTCACCCTGCTCATCACCTTCCCGGTGGGCCTGTTCCTGCTGGGCCCCATCGGCGCTGAGCTGGGCGAAGTGCTGATGCGCGTGGTGGAAGTTCTGGACACCAAGGCTGCCTGGGTCGTGCCTACCCTGATCGGTGCCACCACGCCGTTCCTGGTGTTCGTGGGTATGCACCGCTCCGTGGGTACGCTGGAGACCATGCAGATCGCCCAGACCGGTTCCAGCGCTCTGTTCGGACCCGGTATGCTGGCCAGCAACATTGCACAGGGTGCTGCCACCATCGTCACCGCACTCAAGAGCAAGGACGCCAAGACCAAGTCTCTGGCCATGTCCGCCGGCATCACTGCCGTGTGCGGCATCACCGAACCCGCCCTGTACGGCTTTACCTCCCGCAATAAAAAGGCTCTGGCCGCTACCTGCATCGGCGGTGCCGTGGGCGGCTTCTACGGCGGCATCACCCACGTGGTGCGCTATGCCAAAGGCGCCCCGGGCCTGCCCACCCTGCCCGTGTTCATCGGCCTGGATAACCCCCACAACTTTATGAACGCCTGCATCGTTGCAGCGCTGGGCTTTGTGGTCTCCTTTGTGATCTCCTGGGTCATCATGAAGCCGGACGACCTGAAGTAACCTCTGTTTCTCCCCGCTGATCCTTAAAATAGAACGAACGGCCTGACACTTCCTTTTCAGGAGGTCAGGCCGTTCGTTTTATCTTTTATGGCAGCTTATTCCAGGCCGATCTGCTGGGCGTACTCTTCCAGCAGCTCACGCTCCAGGAAGGGGGTCTTGACGCCCTCGCGGTCGCGGTAGGTCTCGTGGCCCTTGCCGATGACGGCGATCAGGTCGCCCTCCTGCGCGTGATCCACAGCGTAGTGCAGCGCATCCAGACGGTCGGGGATCTCCACGAACTTTGCGTCCGGGTTGCCCTTGTTCATGCCCACGCGGATATCGGCAAGGATGTCCTCCACCTTCTCAAAGCGGTTGTTGTCCTCGGTGAGGATGGAGAAATCCGCCATCTTGGCGCAGATCTCGCCCATGCCGTAGCGGCGCAGCTTGGAGCGGTTGCCGCCGCAGCCAAACACCACCACCAGCCGGTGAGGCTTGTAGGCCCGCAGGGTGGTGAGCAGGCTCTCGGTGGACACCTCGTTGTGGGCGTAGTCCAGCAGGATGGTGAACTTTTTGCTGATGGGCACCAGCTCCACACGGCCCTTGACCACGCACTTGCCAAGGCCGTCGTGGATGGCGGCATCCGGCAGGCCCAGCACCTTGCCCACGGCCAGCGCAGCCAGCGCGTTGTACACGCTGAACTCGCCGGGCATGTTCACCTTCACGTCCATCTCGTCCTTGCCGGTGACGTGGAACTTCACACCCAGAAAGTCGTGGGTGCGCAGCAGCTCAAAGCCGGTCTCGCGGTAGTCGGCCTGTGCGGCGCGGCCATAGGTGACAAGGCGGCAGGTGTGGCCTTCCAGCAGAGCTTCGGTGTTCTCGTCGTCGATGTTCACCACGCCCACATCGCAGCGCTTGAACAGCTGGCCCTTCCAGCTGCGGTACTCCTCAAAGTTCTTGTGCTCGCCGGGGCCGATGTGGTCCGGCGAAAGGTTGGTAAACACGCCCACATCGTAGTGGATGCCTGCCACACGGTCCATCATCAGGCCCTGGCTGGAAACTTCCATCAGCGCGGTGTCGCAGCCGGCGTCCAGAAACTCCCGGAAGGTCTTCTGCAGCTCGTAGCTTTCGGGGGTGGTGTTGGCGGTATCCTTGTGGCGGCCCATGTAGTAGATGCCGTTGGTGCCGATCATGCCCACCTTGCGGCCTGCGGCTTCCAGCACGCTTTTGATCATGTGGGTGGTGGTGGTCTTGCCCTTTGTGCCGGTGACGCCGATCATGGTCATTTTGCGGGAAGGGTTGCCAAACAGGTTGCCGCTCATCAGGGCCATGGCATAGCGGCTGCTTTCCACCTTGACCACCGTCACACCCGGCATGGCAGAGAGGTCGATATCATGCTGGATCACCAGTGCGCTGACGCCCTTGGCGGCACAGTCGGCGGCAAACTCGTGGCTGTCCCGCTGAGTGCCCACGATGCACACGAACACAAGGCCCGGGGCCGCCTTGCGGCTGTCGTAGATGATATCGGCAATTTCCGTGTCCAGGCTGCCCTGCACAAGGGTAAAGGGCACGCCTTCCAGTAACTGTTCCAGTTTCATAACTGCTCACTCCTCAAACAGCTTCTTACATAGGTTTTTCTTCGTTGTTGGCGGTCATGCGGGCGGGGTCGGTCAGCGGGGTGTCGGCCTGCGCAGCATCCCCGTCCGGGGCGGCTGCAGTGTCCGCAGCGGCTTCGCCGTCCGCAGTCTGTTCCTCTGCGGCGGCATCATCCGTCGTATCTGCTGTTTCCGCTTCCTTTTCCGGCACCACATAGCCGGAGGGCAGGGTGGGTGCACCCTGTGCCAGATAGAACTTGCGGGTGGTGCTGGCGGCGCTCACATGGCTGAAATCCAGCCCGCCGGTGTCGGTTGCGCTCACGGCGTTGGTCAGCACATAGCGTGCGCGGTCCAGCTTATAATCCAGATCGTTCAGCGTACCCAGCAGCACGCTGATGCGGTCCTGATACAAAAATGCCATCTGGGTGGTGTCCGCAAACTCGATGCGGGTCACGTCGTCCAGCATGCCGTACTCTTCCAGCTTGGCCTGCAGGGTAGCAAGGGCCTCCATCTTTTTGTCCGCTTCTTCCACGCTGCTGGCCGCAGAGGCACTGCTGTCTGCGGCGCTGTCTGCCGTGGTCTGCTCCGCAAAGCTCAGCTGTTCACCGGGCGTGGTGGTGGTAACATCCCCGCCGTACAGGGTCTTGAGCCCTTCCGGCTGGGCCGCATCGCAGGCAAGGATCTTGAACTTATCCGAGAGGGTCAGCCAGCCTTTTCCGGTCTGCATGGCGTAGGCGGGCACGGCCTCGGTCACCTGCACCACCACCGTGTTGGGGTAGCTGCGCACCACCCGGATGGATTCCAGCAGCGGGAACTGCCGTTCCAGCTCGGCTTCCTTTGCGGCGGGGTCAAAGCTGAAGATGTTCTCTTCCGGGTTTACGCCCAGCGCCTGCAGGATCTCGGTGCTGGAATAGCCCGCCGCCTGCTCCACCACGGTGCCGTCCGCCGTCTGCACCTGAATGGTGCCGATCTTGAACAGCATGGTCACAGTGAGGTAGACGCCCGCCGCGATCACCGCCGCCAGCGTGGCAAATGCGGCCAGACGGCGCATCATGCGGCGGCGCTTGATGGCCGCACGGGTCATCTTGCGTTTTTTGCGCTTTTCGCGGTGCATGGGTTCCCGGGCCTGCTGCTGTGCCGGGCGCAGGCGCTGGTTCTGGTAGCGCTGCTGGGCGGCACGGCTGGCCGGTTTCTTTTTGCGGGCCTTGCGCCGCGGCTGGGCACTGCCGGATGCCGGCCGCTGGGGCTGGGCCGTGCGGCTGCGCTGGCTTTGTGTGCTGCGGCTCTGGCTGCGGGTGCGCGGTGCGCTGTCCGCAGTGCGGCGCTGGGGCTGCGAAGGGAACTCGATGCTGTTATCGGTGCGGGTACGGCGCACCGTGCCGCCGGCTGTGCGGGACGGTTTGAAGCTCAGCGGCTCGCCGTTGAAGCCATAGCGCCCATCCGCACTGCCGGTGGTGTTTTTTTGCTGTGAAGGCGGCGGAGAATGCTGCAGGTCTTTCCGCAGGTCATAGATATTGCCATTATTTCCACGGTACTGCTGCATGGTGCGCACCTCCTTTCCGGTTTTGGTTTTACTTCTGTACCAGCTTCATCAGTGCTTCGGCGATGCGGTCCAGACTGTCATCCACCGAAAGGCTGCGGGCGTTTTTGCCCATCTCGGCCAGTCTGCCGGGCTGTGCCAGCATATCGGCCACCGTGCCCACCAGCTTTTCGCCGGTCAGGTCTTTTTCCTCAATGACCACGGCGGCACCGGCCTTCTGCAGCTCCATGGCGTTGAAATACTGGTGGTTCTCGGCCACGTTGGGGCTGGGGATGAGTACAGCGGCACGACCCACGGCTTCCAGCTCTGCCAGCGTCAGGGCACCGGCACGGCTGATGACGAGGTCTGCTGCAGCCAGCAGCTCCGGCATATTGTTGATGTATTCCTTCACCACAAGGCTCTCGCCCTCGGCAAAGCTCTTTTCGTTTTCCAGATCCTTGAACAGCTGCACGCCGTACTGGCCGGTGGCATGCAGGTGCAGCACCGGCTTGTGTTCGTGCTGTTCCCATGCGCACAGGTCGGCCACCACCTCGTTGACCCGGCGGGCACCCAGGCTGCCGCCAAAGGAGAGCACCACGGTGCGGTCGCCGGCTCCCAGCTGGGCGCGGATGGCGTCCCGCTCCTTTGCCTTGGTGAACACCTCCGGGCGCACCGGGTTGCCCACCACGATGGTCTTATCGGGTGCACCCAGCTTTTCCACGGCGGCAGGCACGGCAGCAAATACGATGTCCACATCCGGGGCCAGCAGCTTGTTGGTCACGCCGGGGAAGGCGTTCTGCTCGTGGATGGCGGTATGAATGCCCATTTTGGCGGCACAGCGCACCACCGGGCCGGATACATAGCCGCCGCAGCCAATGACGAGATCAGGCTTGACCTCCTTCATGATGGCCCTGGCCTTGGGGCCGGAGAGGGCCAGATTCCACAGGGTCACGATGTTGCGCTTGATGTTGTTCAGCGACACCTTGCGCTGGAAGCCGGTGATCTCGATGTGGTGGAAGGGGTAGCCCGCCTGGGTGATCAGACGGTACTCCATGCCTTCCTTCCGGCCTGCAAAGTGGATCTCGGCAGAAGGGTCTGCCTTTTTCAAAGCACCTGCAATGGCAAGTGCCGGGTTGATATGGCCGGCAGTGCCGCCGGCAGCGATCAGAACTCGCATGATGATTCCTCCTTTAGGTATATCAAGGGCAGGGCATCGGGGAGCTTTCTCCTCGGACGCGAATCGGGCCATTCCATCGCCCGCCCTATTGCCCTTCGGGCAACAGGGTCCCACCCCAGCGGACGGTCCTCGGAGAAACTCCCCGCCGTCCTGCCGGGAAAGCTCCCCGCTGGCCTGCCGAACATGCAGCTTAAACCTTATACTCCATTCCGTGCCCGGCGGGCTGCATCCAGATCAATGGTGCGGTCTTTCCGCTCCGCTTCCCGCTGGGCCTTTGCCGCCTGATGCTGAGCACGGGCCTCAGCACGCTGCTGCTCCGCACGCTCGCCGTTGCGGCCAATGTTCACCATCACGCCCATTTCGGCCAAAAGCAGGATCAGGCTGGTGCCGCCGGACGAAAAGAACGGCAGGCTGATGCCGGTGTTCGGGATGGTGTTGGTGACAACGGCGATGTTGCAGAACACCTGCCAGGCGATCTGTGCCATGATGCCGATGCCCACCATGGTGCAGAACTGATTCTCCGCCTTGTAGGCGATCAGAAAGCCCTGTATGATGAACAGGATGAACAGCACGATGATGAGCATGGCGCCGATAAAGCCCAGCTCCTCACACACCACGCTGAAAATGAAGTCGTTGGTGCTTTCCGGCAGCCAGAGCTGCTTTTCCACGCTGTTGCCGAGGCCAAGGCCCTTCAGCCCGCCGGAACCGATGGCGTACAGGCTCTGCTTGGTCTGAGAGTTCAAATCCTCCAGGTTCGTGGACCAGGTCTTCAGGCGTTTCTGCAGGTACGAGATCGAGCTCACATGGGTCAGCAGCGTTTCCAGCAGCAGCGCGGCTGCGCCTGCGCCTGCCCAGGTAAGGATGCCGCCGCAGCCGGTCATCATCAGGATGGTGCCCACGATGGCCGTGGTCAACAGGATGGCGGACATATGCGGCTCCAGCCACAGCAGGATCACCACCGGGATCAGCGGCAGCACCGGGATGACCAGCTGCCGCACGATGCGGATCTGCAGCCAGCCGCCCACCCCCACTTTTTCCCGCAGGGACGGGCTGAACCGCTTGAGCTGCGGTGCACTTGCCGCCAGATGGGACGACAGCAGGATCATTTCAAATTTTGCCACCTCGGAGGTCTGCAGCGTAAAGCTGCCAAAGCGGATCCAGCGGCGGCAGCCGTTCAGCGGTGCAAAGGTGAGCGTGAAGGCCAGCATGGCCAGCACCACAAAGTAGCCCAGCCACACCACTTTACGTAAAAAGCGGTGGTCTACGTGGCCCATCACCCACATACAGCCAAGGCCGATGCCCATGCACAGCAGCTGCTGGCCGATGTAGTGCAGGCTGTCGCCCATGCGCAGGTAGCCGGTGGTGTAGCTGGCACTGTACAGCATCACAAGGCCAAACACCAAAATCACACCCAGTGTTGCCAGCCAGTTCAAAAGCAGCCGGTTCCAGGGGCCGGGGTCCCACTGAAAGGGCGGCACCCACTCCCGTTGTTTTGTTTTTCTGCGGTATTGTCTGCGGGCGGCTTCCAACTTGCCACTCCCCCTTTTATTTCAGGATACAGCGCTTACAGCCCGCGCACAAAGGCGGCGGCCAGCGCCAGCCCGCATACGCTCAGTGCGCACAGGGCATAAAAGATGTTCACGGCGCTCAGGCCGCGCTTTTCCAGCCAGCGGTGCAGGGGCGCGGTGCAAAACAGTGTGCGCCCCGTAAGCCGGTACGAGAGAATCTGCAGCGCCACCATGCCGCCCTCTGCCCAAAAGGGCAGTGCCAGCGGCACGCTGAGCTCCGCATAGCCGATGCAAAGTGGGATGCACCCCACAGCCCCGGCCAAAAACAGGCACCCGCATTTGCCGGGGCGCAGCTTTGCCGGCGGGAAATCCCACAGCAAAAAGGCCATCAGCGCCCCGGCCAGTGCCGCCGGGAGCACCGCCAGCGGGAACCAGCCCAGCTGGGTCTCCAGCATCATCAGGCCCAGCATGGCCACAAAAGCAGCACCGCACACGGTGCCGTCCGCACCGTCGGCGGCACGTGCCGCTTCGGCCAGGGCCACCAGCAGCACGGCCCACAGCAGCGGGGCCGGTGCAAAGGGCACATAGCCCGCCCCCGGCAGGATGAGCCCTGCGGGCAGGCAGCCGTTTACGGCCAGCACGGTCAGTACCAGCACGGCCGCTGCCGTTTCCAGCGCAAGGCGCGGGGCGCGGCGCAGGCCCAATGCCGACTTACTGCGGATGCGGGCCAGATCATCGGCCAGGCCCACAGCGCCAAAGGCCAGTGCGCCCAGCAGCGCCGTGAGCAGGCGGGACATCATCTGCCCCTCGCTGCCCAGCAGGGACGGCTGCGCAGCACACGCCGCCAGCCAGCCTGCGCCCACCGCCGCCAGCGTACCCACCATCAGGCACAAGCCGCCCAAAGTAGGCACTGTGCCTTCCGGCGCGGGTGCTTCGGTGTCGGTGCTGCGCGCCGAACGTTCCAGCTCCCGCAGCAGCGGCACCATCAAGTTGCCGAGCGCCGCCGTCAGCACAAAACCCAGCACCGACGCGGCGATCAAGGCGAAACGAATCATTTTTCAGTCTCCAAATTCATGCCAAAGTGTTATTCTTCGGCATCTTTCTGCTCTGCGTAGAAAATTTCCAGAACTTTTTCCAGTGCCATGCCGCGGCTGGCCTTTACCAGCAGGGCATCGCCCGGCTCCATGCGGTTCAGCAGGGCATCCGCCGCTTCGCGGTAGTTGTTGGCATGCAGGGTCTTGACCCCCTTGGCCGCAGCCACCACGGCGGTGCGCTTTGCCTGCTCGCCGTAGGTCACAAGGCAGTACAGATCACTCTCTGCCGCCAGACGGCCCAGCTCTTCGTGAGCTTCGCGGGAGAGCTCGCCCAGCTCCAGCATATCGCCCAGCAATGCAAAGCGGCGCTTGCAGGGGAACTCTTTGAACATGGCCAGCGCAGCCTTCATGCTGTCGGGGTTTGCATTGTAGCAGTCCTCAATGACGGTGACGCCCTTGCTGTGCACCACCTTCTGGCGGCGGCCGGTCTGCTCAAAATTGGAAAGCCCCTTGATGACGCCGCGCGGGTCGCACCCCAGACGGGTGGCGGCGCAGTAAGCGGCCAGTGCATTGGCAACGTTGTGTTTGCCCATGGCCGGAATTTTCACCACAAAGGTGCCCTCTTCCTGATCTTCCAGCACAAAGCTCATGCCGTCGTACTCCTGCCGGATGGAAAGGGCGCACACATCGGCGTTCTCGTCGGCAAGGCTGAACCACACCGGGCGCACATGCTCCGGCAGCTTTGCCTTGCGCAGGAAGGGGTCGTCGTAGTTCAGCACCAGCGGTGCGCCCTCGGGCAGGCCGTTGCAGATCTCCAGCTTTGCCTTGCAGATGTTCTCCTGACTGCCCAGGTTGCCGATGTGGGAAACGCCGATGCAGGTGATGATGCCCACATCCGGGCGCGCTGCCCGGGCCAGACGGTCGATCTCGCCTGCGTGGCTCATGCCCATCTCGATGACGGCATACTCGGTGCTGCTTTCCAGCCGCATCAGGGTGCGGGGCATACCCAGCTCGTTGTTCTGGTTGCCCTCGGTCTTGATGGTCTCGCCAAAGCCGGCAAGGGCGGCGTAGGTCATCTGCTTGGTGGTGGTCTTGCCCACGCTGCCGGTCACGCCCACCATTTTGGGGTGGTACTGGCTGCGGTAGTTGGCACCCATCACCATCATGGCGTGGTAGCTGTCCGGGCAGAGCACCGCCTTTTCGGCAGGAACGCCCTCCACCGGGTGGCTCACCACCACATAGGCTGCACCGTCCGCAAGGGCCTTGGCGGCAAAGTTGTGGCCGTCAAATTTTTCGCCCGGGAAGGCCACAAAAATGCAGCCGGGCCGCACCTCGCGGCTGTCGGTGGTCACCAGCTCCACTTCCGGGTCACAGGTCAGGAATCCTTCGGGCACCAGCCCGGCCAGAAGCTTGCTTGCAGAGATCTTTTCCATTGGTCATATCCCCTCTCGTTATTTTATCAGCTGGTTTGCCCTCTCCGTCACGGCTTACGCCGTGCCGCCTCTCCCCCTTTGGAGGAGCCGGACGCGAAGCGGCCTGAGAGGGCGAGCATGTTTATCTCTTTTTACCCACAGGTAATGGTCACGATGGTGCCGCGCTGCACACTGGAACCGGCATCGGTGCTCTGGGCCTGCACGGTGCCATTGGCATCGCCCTCCACCACGCAGTTCAGCCCGGCGGCGGACAGCATCTGGCGGGCAAAATCCGCACTCTTGCCGGTCACGTCCGGCACCTCGGTGTGCTGGCCCTCGTAGGTATCGGTGTAAAGGTACACGGTGGTGCCGTAGGCCACCTTGGCTCCCGCATGGGGGTACTGGTAGGTGACCGCTGCCGCCGCCTGGCTGGCGGTGCTCTCGGCCAGCTGATGCTTCAGGCCCTTGATGTTCAGCTGCACCTGAGCATTGCTCCACTCGGTGCCCACAAGGTTCGGCACCGTGACCACCGTCTGGCTGCGGTCCTCGCCGTCGGTGGCAATGCCAAGGTAGGGTGCCACCTCGCTGATGATGTTGCCCACAACGGGCGCAGCCAGCAGCGAAGAATAGTCGGTGCGGGCGTTGTTGGGGTCATCCAGCATCACATACACGATGATCTCCGGGTCGTCGGCGGGCAGCACCGCGGCAAAGGATGCCACCTTTTTATAGTCGCCGTCGGCGCGGCGGTCCATGTTCAGCTGTTCGGAAGTACCGGACTTGCCGCCGATGCGGTAGCCGGACACGTAGGCGTACTTGCCGCCGCCGGTGCCCGCGCCCACCTCGTACTCCATGATCTGGCGGATCACATTGCTGGTGCTCTCGCTGATGACCTGACGGCGTACATTGGCACCGATCTCCTCAATGACGTTTCCGTTGGAATCGGTGATCTTATCCACCACATGGGGGGTGACCAGATAGCCGCCGTTGACGGCTGCGGCCACGGCGGTGCACACCTGCAGCGGCGTGATGGCCATGGCCTGGCCAAAAGCCGAGGATGCCAGCTGCACTTCGCCCAGCTGGTCGGCCTTGTAATACTGCATGAAGCCGGTCTCGCTGGGCAGATCCACGCCGGTGCGGTCGGTAAAGCCAAAAGCATCAAAGTAGTTGTAGAAGGTCTGGGAACCGATGCGCTGGCCCAGCTGGATGTAATAGATGTTGCAGCTCTGGCGCAGAGCGTCGGCCAGCGTGATGGTGCCGTGGGCCTTACGGCCTGCACAGTGGTAGGTCTCCTTGGCCACGCCGTAGGCACCATTGCAGGTAAAGGTGGTGTTGATGTTGGCAAGGCCGGAATCTATACCCATGGCAGAAGTGATGACCTTGAACACACTGCCAGGGTAATACAGCTCGGTGATGGTCTTGTTTTTCCACTGGATATCGCGGAAATAGCCGGAGTAGTCGGCTTCCTCGTCCAGGATGCGGTTGCCGTTTGCATCTTTGAGGTAGTTGCCGTTCTCGTCCTTTTTGTAGATGCCGTACAGCTCCGGTTCGGCGTGCACCAGCTCGTTGAGGTATGCAAGGTTTGCGCTGTAATCCAGCGGGTCGTTGGGGTCAAAATCCGGTTTGGATGCCATGGCAAGGATGGCACCGGTCTTAACGTTCATCACAATGGCGCAGCCGCGGTTTTCCACCGTGTTGGCCGCAATGGCTTCGTTCAGGTAGCGCTCTACGATCTCCTGCACGTTCACGTCCAGCGAAAGCACCAGATTGCTGCCGTCCTTGGCGGCAAAGGTGGACGCGTTCTCGTCCGCGATGGCATTGTTGTAGGCGTTGCGCTTGGTGATGGTGCGGCCATCCACACCGGCCAGTGTGGACTGGTAGGATTTTTCCAGTCCGTAGGTGCCAGTGCCGTCCGCATCCGTAAAGCCCAGCACCGCCGCCGCAAAGGCACCGTAGGGGTAGTTGCGCTGGAAGCTCTTCTCGCTGCCCACCGAAAGGTTGCCCCTGCGTGTGCTGCTGCCCGCCTTGCGGTGGGCCTTGTTGAACTGGGAAACGTACTCTTCAATGGAAAGCTTTACGGCGTTGTTCACCTTGGAAGCCAGCACCTGATACTTGCTGGCGGTCTTTTCGTTTTCGCCCACCTGCGAAAGCGCCTTGTAGACCTTGTCGTACTGCTTCTGGTAGGCTTCCGAGGAGGTATCCACCGCGTCCAGACTCTCGCCGTCGCCGGAAAGCAGACGCAGGGTCAACTCCCGGCTCACCTCTGCGCACATAGCCGTGTCCGGCGTGCGCACCTCGTTTTCTTCGTCGCCGGTGGAAGTGTACAGGATCTTGCTGCTGTTCGGGTCGGCCCAGATGGTCCACACCACACTGGTGGAAGCCAGCGTGATGCCGGAGGTGTCGTAAATTTCACCGCGGGTGGCCTTGATGGTGGTATCCATCAGCTGCTGCTCTGCGGCCAGCTGGCGGTAGTTCTCTCCGTTGACGATCTGGATGTCATACAGACTGTAGCTCACACGGGCGGCGGCAAACAGCATGGCCACCACTGCCAGACTGCCGCACACCACGCTGACCTTGGGGTTCATGCGGGCATCCGGTCTGGTCTGCGGCCAGTTGCCTGTTATTTTTTTTGTGATCTTTCGGAAAAGTTTTGGCATGTTGTGCTCCTGCGGCCCCAGGCGCTTTTCCGCGCCCGCCGCGTGTTCGTTGGATTTGAAGTTTGCCCCGCAAGAGGGTTTATAAACCGAAAAAGCGTGCGCTGCCGCACGCTTTCCCGTATTCAATTCACTTTATGGTGCCAAGGATGTTCACGGCACCGTTGTAGATAAAATCGGTCCACTGCCGCACAGCGGACTGGCTGCGTTCCAGCGTGTCGCTCTCACCAAGGCGGATGTAGGTGATCTGGCTCTGGTCGATCTTCATCAGGCCCAAGCGGCTTGCCGTCTCCTCCACGCTGGTGATGTTGGTCTTGCTGTTCAGGGTACTGTTGTAGTAGGTATACTGGCTCTGCTCGCTCACCAGCTGTGCCTTTGCATCCTGGATCTGGTCGTTCAGCTCCACCAGCTGGGATTCGCTCCACAGCAGGCTGATAGCAAACCCCGCCAGCAGTGCCGCCGCCACCAGATGCATGGCGTTGTGCAGTGCTGCCTGCAGCGGCGAAAGCTTCTTCTTGCCGCCCTTTGCAACGCGCAGATCTGCCTTGCGCTGTGTCTGCGGGGCTTTTCTGCGGCGTACCGCGTTATAATCATATGCTGCCTGACCCATGGTTTGCTCTCCTCCTCACAAAACGGCTGCTGCCGCTCAGCATTTTTCCAAAACTCTCAGGTGGGCGGAACGGCTGCGCCGGTTCTCCTCCAGCTCCTGACTGTTTGCTTCGATAGGCTTGCGGGTGATAAGCCTGGCCTTCGCCTTGCCGCCGCACACGCACACCGGAAATTCCGGCGGGCAGGTGCAGGCTGTGGCCCAGCGACGGAACTTGTTTTTCACCAGCCTGTCCTCCAGCGAATGGAAGGTGATCACACACAACCGGCCGCCCGGCGCAAGGTGATCGAAGATGGTGTCCAGCCCTTCTTCCAGCGCATCCAGCTCATGGTTCACCGCAATGCGCAGTGCCTGAAAGGTGCGGCGGGACGGGTTTTTGTTTTTGCGGCGCTCGGCCGGGGGCATGGCGCTGGCCACGATGTCCGCCAGCTGCAGGGTGGTCTCGATGGGAGAAGCCTCCCGCGCTTCCACGATCTTGCCGGCGATCTGCCACGCAAAGGGCTCTTCGCCGTAATCCCGCAGGATGCGGGCCAGCTCTTCGCGGCTCTCGGTGTTCACAAGGTCTGCCGCCGTCTCACCCTGCTGGCTCATCCGCATGTCCAGCGGCGCGTCTGCCCGGTAGGAAAAGCCCCGGGCGGCATCGTCCAGCTGATGGCTGGAAACGCCAAGATCCAGCAGTGCGCCGTTGATCTTATCGATGCCAAGGCTCTCCAGAGCTTGTCCGGCGTAGCGGAAGTTGATCTGCACCACCGTGGCGGGCAGGCCCGCAAGGCGTGCCCGTGCGGTCTGCACCGCGTCCGGGTCCTGATCCAGCGAGATCAGCCTGCCGCCCTTTGCCCCGTCCAGCCGCAGGGCGATCTGGCGGGAATGGCCCGCGCCGCCTGCCGTGCCGTCAAGGTAGGTGCCTGCCGGGTCGATATTGAGCCCGTCCAGGCACTCGTGCAGCAGAACGGGGATATGCTCAAACGAGGCCGGGTCAAAGGCTGCTTGTGTTTCAAGTTCCATAGGTGCGGCCTCCTTTCCTGAATTGCAAAGTTTTTGGTATCAGATGTGCAGCATCCGCAGCCGCTGGGCGCGCTCTTCGTTGCTCACGGCGGCGCGGCGGGCATTCCAGACGTCCGTAGCCCAGATCTCGGCGTGGTTGCGGTTGCCGATGATGGTCACGTCCTTTGTAAGGCCCGCGTACTCCCGCAGCTCTGCCGGCAGCAGGATGCGCCCCTGCTTGTCCGGTGCCACTTCGCACGCGGTGCTGAACAGATCACCGGTCACGGCCCAGCTGTCCATCAGCTCGTCGCTTTCCAGCTTGTCCGCAAGGCGTTCCACCTCGGCCATGGGCAGCGCGAACAGGCAGCTGTCCACCCATTCCAGCACCACAAAGCTCTCGCCCATGGCGTCCCGGAATTTGGCGGGGAAGTTCAGACGCCCTTTGGCATCGATGGTGTAATCATACCGGCCAAAAAACATCCGCGCACCCCCTTTTGGCACGTTTTCAGGGCGTAGGCGCTACTTCTACCCACTTTCACCCACTGATACACATTTATTGTAGCAAATCAAGCCCCTGATTGCAAGGGTTTCCGCTCCCGTTTTTGCGGCAAAATTCCACAAAAAAAGCTCCAACAAGCCGTCATTTTTGCCTGTTGGAGCTCTTGCTTTTGCCGTATGTGTAATTTGTGTGTGAATCAGCCGTTTTTCTTTGCGTTCTGGCGCAGGTTTGCACGCACATTCTTCACCTGTGCAGCATTCTCCACCATGGTCTCCTCGGTGTTCTTGAGCATGTTGTCGCAGTAGTCGGTCACGGTCTGACGCAAGGTGCGGGCCTCGCTCTGGGCTGCAGAGGTGATCTCTGCTGCACGCTGCTGGGCTGCCTTTACGATCTCGGCCTCGCTCACCAGGATGCGGGCGCGCTCCTCGGCCTTTTTGACGATAGCCTGTGCCTGGGCGTTGGCGCTCTCCACGATCTGTGCACGGTCGTTCACGATCTGCTGGGCCTGCCGCAGTTCACCGGGCAGGTTTGCGCGGATCTCGTCCAGATAATCCCGGATCTGCTCCACATCCACGATCTTCTTGCCGCCGGAAAGTGGTACATTGGCACCTTCCTCCAGAGCATCTTCAATGGTATCCAAAAGTTCGTTCACGTTCATAGTGCTTCTCCCTTCTGCTCATTCTCTGCCGGGTCTGCGGGCTGCATGGGCTTTGTGTACTTCCACAAAAGCACCCTGCCGTATTTGTACTGCTTTTGCAGCTTCAGGCCGCCCGCCTCGGCCGGCAACACGATGCCGGTCTCGCTCTCGCACAGCACGATGCCGCCGGGCGCAGTGCATTTATCCACTGCGGGCAGGATCTTTTCCAGCGTACCATTGCGGAAGGGCGGGTCCAGCAGTACGATGTCGAACTGCTCACGGCAGGCGGAAAGATACCGTGCTGCTTCGCCGATGTTCACACGGCTGCGGTCGAACACGCCGCAAGCCTTGCAGTTGCGCATGACGATATTCACCGCTTCGCGGTTCTCGTCCAGAAAAACGCAGCGTGCTGCGCCGCGGCTCAGCGCTTCAATGCCCAGCTGGCCGCTGCCCGCATACAGGTCCAGCACCCGGGCACCGGGCAGGTCGAACTGGACGATGCTGAACATCGCCTCTTTCACCTGTGAAAGGGTAGGCCGGGTCACATCTGTTCCCGGCAGGGCCTCCAGGCTGCGGCCCCGGGCTTCTCCTGCGATCACGCGCATATGCTTTCCTCCTCTGGCAGCCGGAAGGTGCGGCTGCAAACACATCCTTGTATCACTTTATTATCACCCAACGGCATATTCTTGTCAAGGGCTGTGCGTTGCACCGCCGGGCCCCGTGTGTTACAATAGGGTCGGCAGGCGCCGGGCCCTGTGCGGCGCATTCTGGCAATAAAAGGAGAGTATCTGTATGAAAGTTCTGCTCATCAACGGCAGCCCCCACGAAAAGGGCTGCACCTATACCGCTCTTTCGCTCATCGCAAAGGAGCTGAATGCCGCCGGTGTGGACACCGAGGTCCTGCACGTGGGCGGCCAGCCTGTGGGCGGCTGCATCGGCTGCGGCGGGTGCCGCAGTGGTAATGGCTGCGTGCTCGGCGGCGTGGTCAATGAAGCCATCGAAAAGGCCAAGACCGCCGACGGCTTTGTGTTCGGCAGCCCGGTGCACTACGCATCGGCCAGCGGCAACATGACCAGCTTCATGGACCGCCTTTCCTACGCGGGCGGAAAGTATCTGGCCTACAAGCCCGCCGCCATCTGCTGCTCGGCCCGCCGCGCCGGCACCACCACCACGCTGGATCAGCTGGTCAAGTACCCGCAGTTCTTCCACATGCCGCTGGTCAACGGCTCCTACTGGGCCATGGTGCACGGCTCCAACGCCGAGCAGGTGCTGCAGGACGCCGAGGGCTGTGCCGTGATGCAGGAGCTGGGCCGCAACATGGCCTGGATGCTGCACTGCATCGAGGCCGGCAAGGCTGCCGGCTTTGACCACCCGCAGAATCCGCCGCGCCCCATGACCAACTTTATCCGGTAACGGCACGATCTTGAATGCCTGCCGCTTTGCTCCAGGCGTTTTCAGCGGAAATTCATCTGTAATTTGCAGATCCGAAACGACTGCGGTCGTTTCGGATCTGTTTTTTCACGCAAACAGGCCGGTGCGGCAGACGGCAGCGCTTTGTCTCAAATGCAGTTTTTCTTTGCACTCCCCCTGTTTTTGTGCCAAAAGCGGCAAAAATCCCCGGCAAATGGGGCCGCAGCTTCTTTTTTCGTTCATAAGTTTGTGTTACTATAAGATGTAAAGTGATTTTAGCAGGATGGAGACCCTTTGTATGGAACACTACGATTGGAACGAAGGCTGGCTGTTCACGCCCCGGTTCGACCCGGCACTGGTGCGGCCGGAATGCGAACTGAGCTTAGAGCCGGTGCGCATTCCCCACACGGTCAAGGTGCTGCCCTACAACTATTGCAGCGAAAACGAATATCAGTGCCTGTGCGGCTACCGGCGAGAGTTCTTCGCCCCCAAAGAGTGGGAGGGCCGCACCGTGCTGCTCACCTTCGGAGCCATTGCCCACGACGCCACGGTGTTCTGCAATGGGCGGCGGCTGTTCCACCACGCCTGCGGCTACACTGCCTTTACGGTGGACCTGACCAGTGCGTTGCATCTGGGCCAGAAAAACGTGGTGGCCGTGCGCTGCGACAGCCGCGAGGACCTGAACATCCCGCCCTTTGGCGGTCAGATCGATTACCTGACCTACGGCGGCATCTACCGTGCCGTCAGTCTGGACGTGAAGGAGCCCGCCTACCTGCGGGACGTGTTCATTGAAGCAAAGGCGGAAGGTGATTTCCGCATCTACACCTCCACCGTAGGCGAGACGGTGGGCTGCACCCTGCAGGCGGAAATTCGCAGTCCTTCCGGCAGCCGCGCCGCCTACAGCGGCGAGCTTGCCCTGCCCATTACCGGTGTGCTGAACGGCGTGCATCCGTGGAGCATCGAGCACCCCACCCTGTACACCCTCACGGTGCAGCTGGTGCGGCCCGGCTCTGCCGGTCTGCCGGACCGCGTGCTGGACGAAAAGACAGTGCGGTTCGGTTTCCGCACGGTGCAGTTCGTGGCAGGCGGGCTGTACCTGAACGGCCAGCGTGTGGAGCTGCGGGGCCTGAACCGCCACCAGAGCTACCCCTACATGGGCTACGCCATGCCGGACAGCATCCAGCGGCTGGATGCGCAGATCCTGAAAAAAGACCTTGGCTGCAACGCCGTGCGCACCAGCCACTATCCCCAGAGCCCGGCGTTTCTGGACGCCTGCGACGAGCTGGGATTGCTGGTGTTCACCGAGATGCCCGGCTGGCAGCACATCGGCGACGAGAGCTGGAAGGCGCAGGCTTTGCAGAACTGCCGCGAGATGGTGTGCCAGTGCCGCAACCACCCCAGCATCTTTTTGTGGGGTGCCCGCGTGAACGGCAGCGCCGACGATGAACCGTTCTACAAGCGCACCAACGAGGCCATCCACCGGCTGGACCCCACCCGCCCCACGGCAGGCGCACGGAACCACCGCAAAAGCCAGCTGCTGGAGGACGTGTACGCCTACAACGATTACTCCTACCGGGGCCGGGGCGCTGCCTGCGAAGCCCGCGCCGCCGTGACTCCGGATACCCGTAAAGGCTACCTCATCAGCGAGTTTGGCGGGCAGCAGCTGCCCACCAAGCCTTTTGACGACGAGACCCACCGGCTGGTGCAGGCTTTGCGCCATGCCGCCGGGCTCAACGATTCCATTGCGCAGCAGGGCGTGGCCGGCAGCTTTGGCTGGTGCATGGCCGATTACAACACTCACCGGGAATTCGGCAGCGGCGACCGCATCTGCTATCACGGTGTGATGGACATGTTCCGCAACCCAAAGCTTTCGGCGGCAGTATACGCCAGCCAGAAAACGCCGCGTTCCCCTTCGGACATCGTGCTGGAAGTTTCCTCCGGCATGGCACTGGGCGATCTGCCCGGCGGTGCGCCCACAGCCTGCTGGGTGTTCACCAACGCCGAGAGCGTGCGACTGTACCGCGGCAACGACTACATTGCCGAGTTCACGCCCGACCGTCACGGCCGCTTTGCCGCCATGCCCCATCCGCCCATTGAGATCAACGATTTTGTGGGCTCTCTGCTGGAAAAGTACGAAGGCATGGATCCGGCTTCCGCCCAGATGGCCGCCGCCATCCTCAACGAGATGCGCCGGGACGCCATGGAGCTTTCGCCCCTTTCCAAGGCGCGGATGCTCTCGCTGCGGCTGAGCTGGAACGAAGTGGCCCGCATGTACTACAAATACATCGGCGTGCTGGGCGGGCCCAGCACCGTGTACCGCTTTGAAGCCGTGTGGCATGGCCGCGCCGTGCGCACCGTGGTGCGGGAGCCGGTGCAGAGCGTCCGGCTGGAATGCACCGTGCACAACCCCATCCTCACCGACGGCCCCACCTGGGACTGCGCCGCCGTCAGCCTGCGCGCCATCGACCAGAACGGCAATCTGCTGCCCTACTGCGGCGAGGCCGTGCAGCTGAGCGTGGACGGCCCGCTGAAGATCCTTGGCCCCAGCGTGGTGCCGCTGCGCGGCGGCATGGCGGGCACCTACCTTGCCACCACCGGCGAAGCGGGCCGCGCCGTGCTGCACTGCCGCATGGAAGGCGCACTGGACACCGACGCTGTGCTGACCATCCGCTGCCGGGAAAGCGGGAACGCTTAATTTTCGTCCCTTCATGATAGATTTGCACTCTGTTCAAAATTTCATCATGGTTGGCTGGTATCCTAAGAAGCGTAAAATAACAGCGGGTGCGCCCCGCTTCCCACTTTAAACCTAAAAAACAAAGGACGCAGGACTTATGAGAGAAAAATTCCGTCAGTTTATGATCGGCCGCTACGGCACCGACGGCCTGAACCAGTTTTTGAGCATCGCTTCCATCGTACTGCTGCTGCTCTCGCTGCTCACCCGTTTTACCCTGTTCACCTGGCTGGGCCTTGCCTTGCTGATCTTGTGCTACTACCGTTCCCTCAGCCGCAACATCTCCAAGCGCACCGAGGAGAACTACCAGTATTACGCCCTCAAAGACCGGGTAGAGGGCAAGTTCCGCGGCCTGAAAGACCAGTGGGCCAACCGCAAGATCTATCACTACTACCGCTGCCCCAAGTGCCGCCAGAAGCTGCGTGTGCCCCGTGGACGCGGCCGCATCCAGATCTCCTGCCCCCGCTGCGGCACCCAGTTCATCAAAAAGAGCTGAACGGCCATGTTTGGTTATGTTGTGCCCAATCAGGCTGCACTCTCGGACGAAGCGCAAAAGCGCTACCGCACCGCCTACTGCGGGCTGTGCCGCCGCATCGATGCACTGCACGGGCTGCGCGGGCGTTTTTCCCTGAGTTATGACCTGACCTTTCTGAACCTTTTGCTGTGCAGTTTGTACGAGGGCGAGACCGAAGCCGTATCCGGCCATGGCCGCTGTCCCATCCACCCTCTTGGCGGGGTGGACTGGCGGGCGGATTCCCCCACCGATTACTGCGCCGACCTGAGCGTGGCTCTGCACTACTACAGTGCTCAGGACAAGTGGCAGGATGACCGCAATGTGCTGGCGCTGGGCTATGAAAAACTGCTCACCGGCTGCAGGCAGGACGCCGAGAGCCGCCGGCCCCGGCAGTGCGGTGCCATCCGCAGCTGTCTTGCAAAGCTGGCCGAATACGAAGCCGCCGGCAGCGAAGATCTGGACGCCGTGTCCGGCTGCTTTGGCGAGCTGATGGCAGAGCTGTTCGACTACAAACAGGATCACTGGTCGCCGGAGCTGCGGGCCATCGGCTTCCATCTGGGCAAGTTCATCTATCTGCTGGACGCCTACGACGACCTGGAGCGTGACAGGCGCAAAAATGCCTACAACCCGCTCAAGACCCTGAGCACCCAGCCCGGCTACGAGGAAGAGATGAAGGAAATTTTCGAGCTGCTGCTGGCACGCTGTGCCCAGAGCTTTGAGCGGCTGCCCTGCGTGGAGGACGCAGACCTGCTGCGCAACATCCTGTACTCGGGCGTATGGCTCAAATACAACTGCAAGACCGCAAAGGATGCCCGCAAAAACGGCGGCGCACCCAAAACCGAAAAATAAAACGCGTTCCGGCTTGATTTTCGGCCACAGATACGGTACTATAAAAGCATTGCGCGGCACTGCGGCTGCGCGAAATGAGACGTGAGGAAGTATATCCATGAGAGATCCCTATGAGGTGCTGGGCGTACAGCGCGGCGCAAGCGATGACGAGATCAAAAAGGCATACCGCGCCAAGTGCAAGCGCTGGCACCCGGACCTGAACCCCAACGACCCCACTGCCGAGGAGCACTTTAAAGAGGTGCAGGCGGCTTACGATGCCATCACCAAGGGCGAGACAGGCCCCCAGATGGGCGGCAATGCCTACGGCGGCTATCAGCAGGGTTACGGCCAGCAGAGCTACCAGCAGCAGGGTTACCAGAACGGCTACGGCGGCTTTGATGGCTTTGACGGCTTCGACCCGTTTGGCTTTGGGTTCGGTTTTGGCGGCTACCAGCAGGGCTATGGCCGGCAGGGAGCCAGCTATTCCGGCTCCGACAGCCCGGAGATGCAGGCAGCACGCAATTTTGTGGCCAATGGCCGCTATGCGGAGGCCCGCCGCGTGCTGGACGGCATGACCGGCCGCAATGCCCGGTGGTATTATCTCTCCTCCCTCGCAAATCAGGGCCTTGGCAACAGCATCGATGCCTTGCAGGACGCCCGCCGCGCCGTGCAGCTGGACCCGGGCAACACCGAATACCAGATGCACCTGCGCCGGATGCAGAACCCCGGCCAGGCCTACCGCACCACCCAGACCACCTACACCCGGCCCGGCGGCCTGATGCAGTGGTGCTGGAGCATGATTTTGCTGAACTTGCTTTGCAACTGCTGCTGCGGCGGCTGGGGCTTCCGTTTCCGTATGTGATCTTCCCCGATAAACAGTGCTCCCCCGGAACCGTTCTGGTTCCGGGGGAGCTTTTTGTTTCCGGTCAGTACTGCAGTTCCCGGCCGGGGCTGGGCTCCGGGCAGAACGCACCGCGCCCGGCGGCATACACTGCCACGGTGCTCAGCAGGTCCTGCATGGCTTTCTGGTAGGTGGTGTGACCAATGTTCAGCCTTTCCATCACGTCCTCTTCGGTGCGGTGCTGCACATAGCGCAGTTCAAACAGGTCGGCCCGCAGCGGGTCGGTGCGGCGGTAGTAGGCAAGGCTTTCCTCAATGGCTGCGCACCAGCTGCGCTCCACCGGGCTGCGTGCCCGGCTGCGCATTCCATACCGGCGCAGTGCCTGCCGTGTTCTGCTTCTTTGTTCGGTCGTCAAGTTCTGCCCTCCTTTTCTCATCGGCACGGCGTGCCAGCACCTCGCGGCGGTTCTGCTCTTCAAAAAAGCAGCAGTCCCGCTCGTACATGCTCAGGCCCAGCACGGCGCTGAGCCGCTCGGCCTCGTCCAGTTTGAACTGCGTGCAGCCCTGCAGCTTCTGGTTCAGGGCATTGGGGCTGATCTGCAGCGCACGCGCCACGAACTGCAGCTTATAGCCGCTGGCACGGATGTACTCACGGATCAATTCGGTGTTTGCCATTTGTTTCTCTCTCCTTTTTTGTATCGGCGGCTTTTCACAACAATCTTTGGTTGTAGTATATTCTCGCATTGATTCTATGTCAACCCATTTTTGCAAATCCACCGAAAAAAGTTGATTTTAATGAACTTTTCTGGTATACTGCTGGTAACAGGTCCTTTTCCATGGGACAACCATATGTTTTTTCGAAAGAGGTTTCGCATGTCTGAGCTATCTACACGCCTCCTCCTGCGCCGCAAGGAGCTTGGCCTTTCGCAGGAAGAGCTTGCCCAACGCATGGGCTACCGTTCCAAATCTTCCATCACCAAGCTGGAAAAAGGCGTCAACGACCTGCCGCAGGCCAAGGTAGAAGAGCTGGCCGCCGCGCTGGAAACGACACCCGCCTACCTGCTGGGGCTGGATACCCCCTGCACCCCGCCGCCGGGCTTCGAGCCTCTGCCCAAAATGGTGCGGGTGCCGCTGATCGGCTCCATCGCCTGCGGCACCCCGATCACGGCAGAGCAGAACATTGAATGCTATATTGGTGTGCCCGCAGCCTGGCACGCCGACTTTGCCCTCACCTGCCACGGCGACAGCATGGCCCCCACTATCTGCGATGGCGACATTGTATGCATCCGCAGCCAGCCGGAGGTGGAGCAGGGGCAGATCGCGGCGGTGCGTGTAGGCGGCGAAGCCACCCTCAAGCACTTCCACCGTCAGGGCAACACCGTGATGCTGCTGGCGGACAACGCCGCCGTCTGCCCGCCCATGGTCTACACCGGCCCGCAGCTGGAAGAGCTGCACATCGAAGGCCGTGCCGTCGGCTTCTGCCGCGGTTTATAAATTACGATTTTAATAGCCGCCGCTTCGCTCTGGCTATCTTCAGCGGAAATTTTATTTTTTATTTGCAATTCAGAAAAATCTGTGGATTTTTCTGAATTGCGTTTTCACGGAAAAGGCCGAAACGGAAACCTGCATTTTTCCCGGCCGAATAAACTTATATAAAAAGGAGTTTACCAATGCCCACTGCACCCGAAGAGATGACCTTAAAGGTCATTGCCCATATCCACACCGTCTTCCCCACCAAATTCGGCATCCCGCGCCAGAGCGGCCTTGTGGACGAACTGCGCGGCGAGGTGATTTTCACCCCGGAATACCGCAATGCCGACGCCGTGCGCGGGCTGGAAGATTTCAGCCACATCTGGCTGGTGTGGCAGTTCTCCGGTGCCGTGCGGGACACCTGGTCCCCACGGTGCGTCCGCCGCGCCTGGGCGGCAACACCCGCATGGGCGTGTTCGCCACACGGTCGCCGTTCCGGCCCAACCCTCTGGGCCTTTCCAGCGTGCGGCTGGAGGGCATCGAGCACCGCCCGGACGTGGGGCCCGTACTTATCGTGCGTGGTGCCGACCTGATGGACGGCACCCCCATCTACGATATCAAGCCCTACATCCCCTACGCCGACTGCCACCCGGACGCCGCCGAGGGCTTTACCGGCCAGACCCAGTTCCACCGCCTGCAGGTGCAGTTTCCTCCCGAACTGCTGGCGCAGGTGCCGCAGGCCGACCGTGCCGCTCTGACCGGCGTGCTGGCAGGCGACCCGCGTCCCTCCTACCAGCATGACCCGGCCCGCGTTTACGGCATGGAGTTCGGTGCCGTGGAAGTACACTTTACCGTGGATGGCGAAGTGCTCACCGTGACCGGCGTATGCCGCCGCTAAAGGAGAACACCGATGGAACTGCGGAACATCAATACTTTTTTGCACATTGCGGAGCTGCACAGCTTCTCGCGCACGGCGCGGCAGCTGGGCTATTCCCAGTCGGCGGTGTCCTCCCAGATCGCACAGCTGGAAGCCGAGCTGGGCGCGCCGCTGTTCGACCGTGTGGGCAAAACCGTGCGGCTCACCGACGCAGGCCAGACTTTTCTGGGTTACGCCCGCACCCTGCTTGCCACCGCCCAGCAGGCGCAGGCTGCGCTGCAGCCTTCAAAGCAGATCAGCGGCAGTCTGCGCATCGCGCTGGCAGATTCGGTGTGCTCCACCTTCCTGCCGGGGCTTTTGCAGCGCTACCACGCCCTGTGCCCGCAGGTGGAGCTGGTGCTGTGCACCGCCACCGCCGACGGGATGCTGCAGATGCTGGGCACGAACCAGATCGACCTTGCCTACACGCTGGACCAGCCCATTCTGCAGCCCAACATCGTGCTTGCCGCCGATGTGCCGGAGCCGGTGTGCTTTATTGCACCGGTGTCACATCCGCTGGCCGGGCAGGCCGAAGTCACCTTGGAGGAGCTGACACAGCAGGAATTTCTGCTTACCGAGCGCGGCATGAGCTACCGTGACGCGCTGGACCAGCGCCTTGCCGCCCGGGGCCTTGCCGTGCATCCATACCTGGAGCTGGGCAGTGCGGCCCTCTTGTGCCAGATGGTGGAGCAGGGCATGGGGCTTTCGTTTTTGCCGGAGTACATCGTGCGGCCGGCACTGGCAGCAGGCCGTCTTGCCCGGCTGAATGTGCCGGACTGCACCCTGGAAATGCACCGCCAGCTGTTCTACCACCGCGATAAATGGCTCACCCCGCAGATGAAAGCTTTTATCGAGCTGGTGCGCCAGCCCGCTGCTCAGACCTGAAAGGAGCCCCTATGCACAAACCTAAGATCATCTTTTTTGACATTGACGGCACCCTCATCGATATGCAGAAAAAGCAGGTAACACCGCTCATGCTGCAGACCCTGCACAGGCTGCAGGCGAACGGCATCCGGCTGGCCATTGCCACCGGCCGTTCCCCCATGACGGTGCCGCTGAAGGATTTCCCCGGCGTGCAGTTCGACACGCTGCTCACCTTCAACGGCTCCTACTGCTACGATAAGGACCGCGTGTTGTATGCCAGCCCCATTCCCACGGAGGACATCCGCACCATCCGCCGGAATGCCGCTGTTTTGGGCCGGCCCATGTGCCTTGCCACCGAGAGCCGCCTTGCCGCCAACGGCACGGACACCGACCTGACCGATTACTGCGCCATTGCAAAAATCCCCGTGCCCATTGCAGAGGATTTTGATGCTGTGGCCGAGGGCACCGTGTACCAGATCATGATCGGCGGGCGGGCTGCGGAATACGACCGCCTGATGCAGGGCGTGCAGGGCGCAAAGATCGCCGCCTGGTGGGACAGGGCCATGGACATCATCCCCACCGCCGGCGGCAAAGGCACCGGCATCGCCCATGTACTGGCAGCTTACGGCATCCGCAAAGCCGAGGCTATGGCCTTTGGCGACGGCAACAACGATTTGGAAATGTTTGGTGCTGTGGGCACCGGCGTGGCTATGGCCAACGGCTCGGACGCCCTCAAAGCTGCCGCCACGGGTATTTGCGGCACCTGCGCCGAGGACGGCATCTATCATTACTGTGTGGAACACGGGCTGATTTAAAAACCACACAAACGAAAAACCGCCGAAGGTTTCCCTTCGGCGGTTTTTCTTATGATAGGAGGATCAAAAATGATCGTCGCTAAATTTTAGTTCAGGATGGTCTGCTCGGTCTCGATGTCGAACAGGTGCACCTTGTGCGGATCGAATGCAACGCGCACGGTGTCTCCGTTGCGAGCCTTGGAGGTGGGAGCCACACGAGCGGTCATCTTGTTGCCCTTGTACTCCAGGTACAGGTAGATCTCAGCGCCCATCATCTCAGAGACATCGACCTGAGCATCCAGCTGGCAGTCGGGGTGCTTTGCCATAAACTCGGGCTCGTCGTCGATATCCTCGGGACGGATGCCCATCTTGATCTTCTTGCCAACGTAAGCGTCCAGCTTGCCGTCTGCGGTCTTCTCCTTGGGCAGGGGAATCACGTCGCCGCCCAGGTCAACACCGTACAGCTCGCCCTTCTTGATGAGGGTGCCGTCCAGGAAGTTCATCTGGGGGCTGCCGATGAAGCCTGCAACGAACATGTTGCAAGGCATATCGTACAGGTTCTGCGGGGTATCGACCTGCTGGATGATACCATCCTTCATGACGACGATGCGGTCGCCCATGGTCATAGCCTCGGTCTGGTCGTGGGTAACGTAGATGAAGGTGGTAGCCAGTTTCTTGTGCAGCTTGATGATCTCGGTGCGCATGCTGGTACGCAGCTTAGCATCCAGGTTGGACAGAGGCTCGTCCAGCAGGAAGACTGCCGGGTTACGAACCATTGCACGGCCCAGAGCAACACGCTGACGCTGACCACCGGACAGAGCCTTGGGCTTGCGGTCCAGCAGGTGCTCGATCTCCAGGATCTTGGCAGCCTCATGCACGCGCTTGTCGATCTCGTCCTTCGGGGTCTTGCGCAGTTCCAGGCCGAAAGCGATGTTCTTGTAAACGGTCATGTGGGGGTACAGAGCGTAGCTCTGGAACACCATGGCGATATCACGATCCTTCGGGGGAACGTCGTTGATCAGACGGCCGCCGATGTACATTTCGCCCTTGGAGATCTCCTCCAGACCGGCGATCATACGCAGGGTGGTGGACTTGCCGCAGCCAGAGGGGCCGACGAAGATGATGAATTCCTTATCCTGGATCTCCAGGTTGAAGTCGGTGACGGAAGGAGCGGTAGCGCCCGGATAGATCTTATAGATGTGCTGGCAGCTAATCGAAGCCATAATCGTTTGCCTCCATAATTTTTTCAGGTTCACATGCTCTTGACGGCATGTTCATTCGTTGGTACTATAATAGCAGATAATTTTGTGATATAAAATAGCATTTTATTGATTAGAGGTGTCAGATATTGCTTTTTGACTGGAACGCCGTGGCCGCGCCCGCTTCGGTGCAGGATCTTCAGCTTTCTGCCGCCCGCACCCTCTCCGGCGAAGGGCTGTGGGTGTGCCTTGTGTCCAGCGGCCGGTGCACCGCGTCGGTGCCCTCTTCCGGGCCGCTGCCGCTGGGTTCGGCGCTCATCCTGCCGCCGCAGTCGGTGCCCGCCGGGCATCTGGTGCTCAGCCGCGCGCCGCTGACCCTTGCGCCGGAAGGCAGCTGCCACCTGCTGTGCGTCCAGCTCACCGGGCAGGCAGCAAACCAGTTCCTTTCCGGCCTGCACGAGCTGCCGTTTCTGGCAAAAGGTTCCTCCTGCCCTGCCGCCGCCGAGCTGATGGGCCGCCTTGCCGCCGAAAAGGAGACCCACAGCCGCGCCCGCAGCCAGCTGGCCTATGCTCTTTTGTGTGAGCTGGCCGACGCCGACAGCGCCGCCCCCGCCCTGCCGCCGCTGGTGCAGGCCGCCATTGAGGATATCCGTGCCAACTACGCGGGCCTTTATGGTGTGGAGGAGCTCAGCGAGCGGCTGGGTGTTTCCAAAAGTCATCCGGTGCGCACCTTTACCGCCGCCGTGGGCATTTCCCCGGGGCGCTACCTCACCACAGTGCGCATCGAAGCCGCCCAGCGCCTTTTGCTCCACCGGGAGTACACGCTGGACGTGGTAGCCAGCCTGTGCGGCTTTTCCGGAGCCAACTACCTGTGCCGCGTGTTCAAAAAAGAAACCGGCCAATCCCCCGCGCAGTGGCGGGCCATGGCCGGTCATACCGTCCGCAGCGGGCTCTCCCCTGAGGAGGCCCTCCGCGAACAGGAACTTTATATCTGAGTGGTCTCTGCCGTTTTTTCGGCGGTTTTGCGCGCGTTTTTCACGTGATACATGGCCTTGTCGGCGCGGTTGAAGGCTTCCTCCATGGATTCCTCGCTGGTATCGAAGGGCTCCCAGCCCACCGATACCTCCATCACCGGCTGTCCCGGCTCGGTGTTCGCCTGCTGCCAGGCCGCAAGCTCGGCATTCAGCTGCTCCACCTTGTCCAGATTGCGGCGCAGAACCACGCAGAATTCATCGCCGCCCACCCGGAAGCAGCGCCCGCTGGTGCCATACACTGCACGCAGGCCCTGCGCCACCGTGCACAGGCATCGGTCGCCGATGGCATGGCCAAAGGTGTCGTTCACCTGCTTGAAGCAGTCCACGTCAAAGAACAGCAGCACGCCGGTGCCGCGGAAGCGTTTGAGGTAATCTTCAAAGCTCCACCGGTTGCCCAGCTCGGTCAGGCCGTCCACCTGCTGCAGAATGTCGCCGTAGAACTTGTACAGCATGATGGCCGAGATGGCCACCACCAGCCAGGTGATCTCCACACCGCCCCACATCGCCACCACGATGCCGGTGACCAGAAAAGCCGTCACCAGCAGGATCATGGTGCCGCCGCTCTGCTGGTAGTGCCAGAAGGTCTGCAGCCCCTGCAGCAAATAGTACACCACGCCGAAGCAGTAAAAGAAGATGTACACAAAGTAGACCGGGCCGTGGTGGTAGAAGTTCTGCGCGTCCACATACCAGATCTGGCCCGTGAACAGGTTGACCGTTTCCAGCACCACATGAAAAGCCAGCAGGATGCGGATGCCTTTTTCCCACACGCTGCGGCTGGCAAGGCTTTTGCCGCACAGCAGGCCCAGATAGGGCGCGCTGCACAGCTCGATGTACTTGACCAGCTTGTGCAGCACGATCCACTGTGCCGGGGTGCCGTTCAGCGCATTGCCCAGCCACTCGCACAGCGCCGCGATGCTGATGAGCAGGAACAGCACCCGGGTCACCAGCTTGCGCTGCCGGTCCAGCGTGGTATTGAACGCCACTGCCGTCAGCATGATCATCATCGCAAACACCACGAACAGGGTGTTCGCCGTATAATAAGGATTCATAATTTCTCTCGTTTCCACAGCAAAACGTTTTCGCTTTCCAACATTCAGCTCAGTATACTCCATTCTCTGAGCCTGCCGCAAGTGAAACGAGTGCATTTAGCCGTTTTCCCAAAACTTTTGCAAAATATTCGGTTTTTATTGGCCTTTGTTTTCCGCTTTGCCCCGCAGCAGCAAAACGAGGGTCAGTGCCGCCGTGAGCAGTTCGGACACCGGGAACGCTGCCCACACGCCGTTCATGCCAAACAGCGCACTCAGCACCAGCGAGCAGGCCACAATGGCCACCATGCCGCGGCAGATGGATGTGACGGAAGCTTCCGCCGGGCGGTTGGTGGCGCTCAGGTAGCCCGCCGCCACGATGTTGAAGCCCGCAAAGAAGTATCCGATAAAGTACAGCCGCATTCCCATGTGTGCAAACTGCGCCATCTGGGCGGAGTTCTCACTGTTGAACACGCCCACCAGTCCATCCGTGAAGCCGAAGATAACGCCGTACAGCACCGCCGCCAGCACCAGCGCGGTGCAGCTGCCGAGGACGAGCAGCTTTTTGGCACCGGCACGGTCGCTCTTGCCGTAGCACTCGCTCATCAGCGGCTGGGCACCCTGGGCCACGCCGTTGAAGATGGCCGTTGCCACAAGGGCGAAGTTTGCCACCACGCCGTAAGCGGCCACGGCCACATTGCCCGCCAGCCCCAGCAGCAGGAAGTTGAACACGGTGGTGGTCACGCCGGAAGACATCTCGCCCACAAAGCCGGAGATGCCCAGCTGGCAGCTCTGGCCCAGCAGCCGTACAGAGGGCCGCTGCCGCACGAACTGCACGCTGTTCTCCTTTTTAAAGAAGTGGCGGCTGCAGATGGATATGCTGAGGATGGGTGCCACCGCCGTTGCCAGTGCCGCACCGGCCAGCCCCAGCCCCATGGGGAACATGAAAATATAGTCGAACACTACGTTGAACAGGCTGCCGCTCAGGGTGGCTACCATGGCAAGGGACGGGTCACCGTCGTTGCGCACGAAGGCCGACACGATGTAGTTGCACATGAAGAAGGGTGTGAACATGAGGAAGATGCGGGCATACGGGATGCCCAGCGCCACGATGCCTGCGTCGCCGCCCATCAGCCGCAAAAGGCCCCCGGGGGCAAAGATGCCCACCAGCAAAAACGGCACACTGAGCGCACAGGCGCAGAAAACAGCGTTGGAAAAATACTTCTGGCACCGCTCGTCGCCCTGTGCTTTGAGGATGGCGTAGCGGGTGGCCGCACCAAGGCCGATCATGGAGCCGATGGCAAAGATGAAGTTATACACCGGCAGGCAGAGGTTGAGCAGGGTGACGCCGTCAGTACCCGCCGCCTGCGAGATAAAATAGGTATCGGCCAGAATGTAGCACGAGGTACCCAGCAGGCCGAAAATGTTCTGCGATACATATTTAAAGAATTGCTTTGTCAGGTTCATCGAAGGTTCCTTTCGCGGTTTTGTGGCATACATCGGCATATTTTAGCACAGCTAAAAATACAAGTCAACATTTTATGCGGTGTATGGCGCAAAAATGTTGACTTGCTGTGTTTTGTCCCCTATACTGGAATCGATAACAGAATAAGAAACGCAAGCGCAAGCGCTTCCCGTACAGCGTGTGGGCGGGCGCTGTATGTTTAATAGCTTTTATAAATTGCATCACCGCCGGTGACGCTCCGCTGGTCCAGAGGTAGGGAGGGGTGTTCCGAGTCCCCCCTCCCCTCCTCTGGACGCCACCCACCCCTGTACGAGTTGCGGCCCTCTGCGTCTGCTTCGTGCCTTGAGCGGCACTCGCATCCTGCAGGCCGCGGCCCCAACAGCTCCTCCCTGTTTCTGCCGCCGGCAGCGGTCGTCGCCGTTGCAAGCAATGGGCTACACGCCCCTTTCAGACCCTAAAGCAGTTGGGTTCCATACAAAAAATCCAAGCCGCTCCGCTAAAGGATTTTTTGTGTTGCGCCGATTTCAAGGCCCCTCAGCCGCTGCCGCGGCAGCTCCCCGCAGGGGAGCAGGCTTGAACTTAACGCTCATATTCTCTGCTGCGCGGCAACCGCAGGCTGACATCAGCAAGCTGCCGTTTGCCGCAACGTCCTCTCCCTGTGAAAAAGCAGTTCCGAAACGACCGCAGTCGTTTCGGAACTGCAAATATAAAAAATATTTTTTCCGCTATTATTGTCAGAGCGAAGCGGAGACAATTCTAAATCGTTCTTTTATCTTAAAGAAGGTGTCATGATGAACATCACCGAATTTGCCCAGTACGCCGGTGTTTCCAAAGCCGCGGTCAGCCGCTACTTCAACGGCGGCTACCTCAGCGCCGAAAAGCGCGCCCAGATCGAAGCCGCCATTGAAGCCACCGGCTACCGCCCCAGTATGCAGGCCCAGATGCTGCGCACCCGCCGCACCCGTCAGATCGGCGTCATCCTGCCCAAACTTTCCAGCGACAGCTGCCCCCGTATGGTGGAGGGCATCGGCAGCGTACTGGAAGAATCCGGCTATCAGCTGCTGCTCATCAACACGGCCAACGACACCAAAAAGGAAATTCAGGCGCTGGACACCCTGCGCCAGCACACGGTAGACGGCATCATCCTCATCGCCGCACTGTACACGCCGGAACACAAGGCCGTGCTGGAACACCTGCATGTGCCCATCGTGATCTTGGGCCAGAACTTTCCCGGCTGCTGTTCCGTTTACCACGACGACACCGGAGCCGCGCAGGCTGCCACGGCCCACATGCTGGCAAAGGGCCGCAAAGCCCCGGGCTACATCGGCGTGACATTGCTGGACAAATGCGCCGGCCAGCAGCGGCGAGCGGGCTTTGAAGCCGCGCTGAAAGCCGCCGGGCTGCCCCTGCACCCCGAGCGGATGGCCGTGGCAAAGTTCAGCCAGGAATCCGGCTATGAGCAGGCTGCAAAGCTTCTGGCGCGGAACCCGTACATCGACTGCCTGTTCTGCGCCACCGACGCCATTGCGCTGGGTGCCATGCAGTACTGCCGGGAGCAGGGCATCCGCATCCCGGAGGATCTCATGATCGCATCGGTGGGCGACAGCAAGGTGGGCCGCAACGCCTTTGTGCCGCTGACGAGCGCTCATCTGCACTACAAGACCGCCGGGAAAGACGCGGCATCACTTTTGATGGAGCTGCTGGCCGACCCGCACGCTGTGCCCCGCAGCCAGATGCTGGGGTTTGAGCTGATGTGCCGGGAGAGCACCGGGGATAGAAGCAAAAGCCTTCCCCCTCGGGGGAAGGTGGCACGCAGTGCCGGATGAGGGGCAGCTGTGTCCAGATATCGCAAATAGGGAGCATTCAAATTATGAACCAAACTAAAAATGAAGCTTTGCTTAAAAATGCTCAGAAGCTTCGCAGAGAAATGACGAAAGAAGAACGCCACTTGTGGTACGATTTTTTGAAAACACTCCCCGAAACCTTCAACCGTCAAAAAGTATTTGGCAGCTACATTCTGGACTTTTACTGCGCCCAGAAAAAACTTGTGATTGAACTTGATGGTTCTCAGCACTACGAAACGGACGGTAAGACCTGTGATAAAGTTCGTGACGAGTATCTTGCATATCATGGTTTGACTGTCCTGCGATACTCCAATCTGGATATCACCAAAAATTTTGCCGGTGTTTGTACCGATATTTTAAATCATCTCCACTCTGGCGGAAGCTAACCTCGGTTTCCCCTCATCAGTCGCCTACGGCGACAGCTTCCCCCGAGGGGGAAGCCTTTTTCCTTGCCAAAAGAAAACGTGTTTCTTCGTCACTTTTATCCATACATCATATGAAACCATGTGAAATCAATAACAGAACGTGTCCCAATTTTATGCCGCTTGCGAATGGAAGAATTTTGCTGTTCAGCGTATAATAATGTCAGTGAAACCGATTTCAAGCAAAATCGTCAGTCCACCCATATCAAGGAAAAGGAGAAAGCTATGGATTACAAACACGCGGCACAGCAGGTCCTGGACTGCATCGGCGGCAAGGAGAACATCGTCTCGGCGGCACACTGCGCCACTCGCCTGCGTCTGGTCATTGCGGACAACACCAAGGTCAATAAGCCTGAGCTGGAAAACGCCGAGGGCGCAAAGGGCGTCTTTGAGGCACAGGGCCAGCTGCAGATCATCTTTGGTACCGGCACGGTGAACAAGGTCTACGACGAGTTCATCCAGCTGGCCGGCATCGAGGGCGGCACCAAGGAAGAGGTCAAGCAGGCTGCAGCCGCCAAGGCCCCGTGGTACCAGCGTGCCATCAAGACGCTGGGCGACATCTTTGTGCCCATCATCCCGGCCATCGTGGCGTCCGGCTTCCTCATGGGCATCATGGAAGCACTGAACTTCATGGTAAACAACGGCTTTGTCAACATTGATACCACCGGCTCGGTGTACGTGTTTGCAAAGCTGTTCTCCAACACGGCCTACACCTTCCTGCCCATCCTCATCGCCTACTCCGCCGCCAAGGTGTTCGGCGGCAACCCGTATCTGGGCGCTGTCATCGGCATGATCATGATCCATCCCGACCTGCAGAACGCCTGGACAGTGTCCAACGGCGTCAACGTGATGCAGCCGGTGTTCGGCGGTCTGTACTCGGTGCCGCTGGTGGGCTATCAGGGCCACGTTATCCCGGTCATCATTGCCGTGTGGCTCATGTGCCAGATCGAAAAGCGGCTGCACAAGGTCGTGCCCGCCATGTTTGACCTGTTCGTTACCCCGCTGGTCTCTGTGTTCGTCACCGGCTATCTGACCCTCGCCGCCATCGGCCCCGTGTTCACCAAACTGGAAAACAGCATCATCACCGGCGTGCAGGCCCTCATCACCATGCCCTACGGCATCGGCTCCTTCATCATGGGCGGTCTGTATGCCATCACTGTTGTGGCCGGCATCCACCACATGTACACCCTGATCGACCTGGGCCAGCTGGCCCGCTACGGCTACACCTACTGGCTGCCGCTGGCAAGTGCCGCTAACGTTGCCCAGGGCGGTGCCGCTCTGGCCGTTGCCCTCAAGACCAAAGATACCAAGGTCAAGTCCATGGCTCTGCCCTCTGCTCTGTCTGCCTGCATGGGCATCACCGAGCCCGCCATCTTCGGCGTGAACCTGCGCTACTTCAAGCCCTTCCTCGGCGGTTTGGCCGGCGGTGCCTGCGGCGCGCTGTACGCCAGCATCGTGGGGCTGGGTGCCACCGGCACCGGCGTCACCGGCATCTTTGGCATCCTGCTGCACCTGCACATGCCCCTGCAGTACATCATCATGATGGCAATTTCCTTCGGCGTGTCCTTCGCCGTCACCTGGATCATCTGGAAGCCTGAGGAGGTCAAGGCATGAATGCACTCCAGCGCGACCTGAAAAAGCTGGTTCCTCTTGTGGAATCCCTCGGCAAAGCCAATGTGGAAGCCGACCCCCACCGCCAGCAGTTCCATCTGCAGCCGCCGGTGGGCTGGCTGAACGACCCCAACGGCCTGTGCGTCTATGGCGGGCAGTACCATGCGTTTTTCCAGTACGGTCCCTTCGATGTGACCGGCGGCGTGAAGCACTGGGGCCACGCCGTGAGCAAAGACCTGCTGCACTGGGAGCCGCTGCCCGTGATGCTCTACCCGGACGAACCCTTTGACTGCCACGGCGTCTACTCCGGCTCGGCCCTTATCGAAGGCAGCGAGATGTACCTCTACTACACCGGCAACGTGAAGCACCCCGGCAATTTTGATTACATCAAGCAGGGCCGCGGCCACAACGTCTGCCTTGCCGTCAGCCATGACGGCAAGACCGTGGCCAGCAAGCAGTGTCTGATGTACAACAAGGATTACCCCGCCGGGCTCACCTGCCATGTGCGGGACCCCAAAGTGTTTGCCTATGAGGGCAAGTACTACATGGTGCTGGGTGCCCGCACGGTGGAGGACAAAGGCGAAGTGCTGGTGCTGGAAAGCACCGATAAGCTGCACTGGAACCACATCAACACCATCACCACGCCGGAAACGTTCGGCTACATGTGGGAGTGCCCGGACCTGTTCTGCCTCGACGGCCAGTGGTATCTGGCCGTGTCGCCCCAGGGCATCCAGTGCCAGAACATCTACGGCTGCGGCTACTTTGCCGTGTACGGCGACTGGCGCGGGGACTGCACGCTGGGCGAGTTCCTTGAGATGGATTTTGGTTTTGACTACTACGCACCCCAGAGTTTTGTGGATGAGACCGGCCGCCGCATTCAGATCGGCTGGATGGGCATGCCGGATGCCGATTACGGCAACGCACCCACTGTGGCCCACGGCTGGCAGCACTGTTTCACCGTGCCCCGCGTGCTGACCAAAGGCGAAAACGGCACCCTGCTGCAGAACCCGGTGCCGGAACTTGACGCCCTGCGCGGCCCGGCCCAAAAGCTGACCGATGGCAAGGACGCAACCGTCTCCCCCTGCTTCGACCTCGTCGCCGCACCCGCCGGGGACTTTGCCCTCACCGTTGCGCAGGGTGTGGAACTGGTGTATACTGAAAAAGACAGCACCTGCATCCTGCGCTTTACGGATGCATCCATGGCGGATGGCCGCACCCGGCGCCGCGCAAAGCTTGCAAAGCCCTGCCGCAGCCTGCGGGTGGTGGCTGACCGCTCCTCGATGGAAATTTTCCTGAACGAGGGTGCGGCTATGTTCAGCACCCGGTATTACCCCGCCCCCGGCGATGTGGCGCTGAAGATGAGCGGCACGGATGCAGTGGTGTATGCGTTATAAATAACCGTCAGCTTTACTGCGCAAGGGCAGTATCCTCGCCCTCTCCGTCTGCTCCCGTTGGTCGCAGCCACCTCTCCCAAAGTGAGAGGCCTTGGCATTGCGGAAAAGCTTCTGGTTTTGCCAAAGGCTCTCCCTTTGGGAGAGCTGTCACCGAAGGTGACTGAGAGGGCGAGCCCGCTCACAAGTTTTCATCTACTTTCTTGGAGGTTCTCTATGTCCGGCAGCACTCTGTTTTCCATTGGCGAAGCACTCATTGATATGATCCCGTCCAAGGTGGGCTGTTCTTTTGACGAAGTGCCGTCCTTCAGCCCGCGTACCGGCGGCGCACCGGCCAACGTCTGCGCGGCGTTCACCCGGCTGGGCGGCAAAAGCGCCTTTCTGAGCCAGCTGGGCGACGACCCCTTCGGCCACAAGATCGCCCGTGAGCTGGCAGCCTGCGGCATCGACCTTTCTCATCTGGCTTTTACCGATAAAGCCAACACGGCCCTTGCCTTCGTCAGCCTGGAAGAGGACGGCAACCGCACCTTCAGCTTCTACCGCAAGCCCTCGGCAGACCTGCTGTACGCCCCGGAACAGATTGACCCTGCATGGTTTGCCGACGCTTTTGCCCTGCATTTTTGCAGCGTTTCGCTGGTGGACAGCCCCATGCGCCATGCCCACCTCGCGGCCATCACTGCCGCCCGTGAGGCCGGCGTCATCGTCAGCTTTGACCCGAACCTGCGCTTCCCGCTCTGGCCGGACCGTGACATGCTGCGTGAGACGGTGCTGCAGTTCATGCCGCTTTCCAATATCCTCAAAATTTCGGACGAGGAGCTGGAATTTCTCACCGGCACGGCGGACATCGAAGCCGCCCTGCCCCAACTGTTCGTGGGCGATGTGCAGCTGGTGCTCTACACCTGCGGCAGCGCCGGTGCCCACGCCTACACCCGCACAGCCCACGGCTTTGCCCCCTGCCAGAAGGTAAAGGCTGTGGACACTACCGGTGCCGGTGATGGCTTTATCGGTTCGTTTTTGTGGCAGCTTTCCCGCGACGGCGTGACGCTGGAAAAGCTTGCGAAGCTCAGCAAGACCAAACTCAACGAATACCTCGCCTTCTCCAACAAGTTCTGTGGCATCAGCGTGCAGCAGCACGGCGCCATCGACAGCTACCCTACGCTGGAACAGATGCAGTAAATTCTGGTACAAAACGCTCTCCCACACGGGAGGGCGTTTTTATGTTTAAAGTTTCTTTAACTTTCCGCCTTGTTCTCTGCCATGCGGTATGTTACCATAAAATCAGAAACCAGGACGGGAGGCTGAAACGATGTCTTTTGAATTTACGATGCTGGATGCTCTGCAAAAACTGCGCTGCCCGGTGCTGGATGCACTGGCGGTGTTTTTCAATTATGCCGGTGCCCACGGCGAAGTGTGGCTCGCCCTTGCGGCAGTGCTGCTGGTATCCCGGCGCACCCGCCGCGCCGGGCTTGCCATGCTGGCGGCGCTGGGCCTTTACATGGTGGCCGGGCACTGTATTTTAAAGCCCCTGTTCGCCCGCCCGCGCCCCTGTGACATCCGGCCCGAGATGCTCACACTGGTGGCCCGGCCCCATGGCTGGTCGTTCCCATCCGGGCACACGGCGTCCGGCTTTGCCGCAGCGTTTGCGTTCTGGCGGCAGGACCGCAGGCTTGGCGTACCGGCCCTCTGGCTGGCAGCCTTCATCGGTTTCACACGGATGTACCTCTACGTGCACTTCCCCACCGATATTGTGGGCGGTGTGGCACTGGGGCTTACATTGGGTGCCTGCGGCTCCCTTCTGGCGGACGAATTCTGCGACAAATGGGCAAAACGCAAAGAATTAAAACTAACCGTATAAGTTCTCTCCGTCTCGCGTTTGCTCAACAGCTGCCCCTTTTACATTCAAATGAAGTGTATCTTTTCGACCCTGTTCGTGAAAAAGAGCCTCGGAAAAATCCGCAGATTTTTCCGAGGCTCAAATATTATAATAATATTTCCGCTAAAATAGCCAGAGCGTACGCGGCGGCTATTCCAAATCGTTTTCTTGCACACAGGCAAAAACAAAAGCAGCCAGCACCGTGGAAAGGAGGATAAAGCGGTGCTAGCTGCGGTATGGAAACTCCCGAACTTTGCGGCGGATCAGGAGGGATTTGGTAGTCTGTCCGCCGTCGTTGGCGATTGCCTGGCATAGGCGGGGGACAGTGTTTTAATAAGTACCTGCTGGGCCGTGCTGCTGCACCGGCCCCCGCAGGTGAAAGCCCTTGTCGGCTTTTGGGAGGTGGCTTTGCATCTCCCTGACTGCACCCTTATACTACCAGACAATCGTGGCATTTCTTTGTGGAGTTTTTGAACAATTTGCAAATAGATTTTACTGCGCCCCAAAGAACTCCTTTGCAATGTCGGCGCTGCGCTTGGCGTCCTTGGCGTACCAGTCGGCGCCAATCTTTTCGGCGTATTCCGGCGTGAGCACCGCGCCGCCCACCATGATCTTGCAGTCGAGCTTTGCTTCATGCAGGGCAGCAATGGTCTCCTCCATGCTCTTGAGGGTGGTGGTCATCAGGGCGGAAAGGCCCACCAGATGCACGTCCTTTTCGCGCACGGTGTCCACCACGGTCTCCACCGGCACATCGCGGCCAAGGTCGATCACCTCAAAGCCGTAGTTTTCCAGAATGACCTTGACGATGTTCTTGCCGATGTCGTGCACATCGCCTTTGACGGTAGCCAGCACGATGCGGCCCTTGCTGGCGCTGCCCTCGCCCTTTTTGGCAATGGCGGTCTTGATCTCCTCAAAGGCGCTCTGGGCTGCACTGGCCGCCTGCAGCAGCTGCGGCAGGAAGAGGGTGCCCTTCTCGTACTTGGCACCCACGATGTCCAGCGCCGGGATCAGTGCTTCGTCCACCACATCCAGCGGCTGCTTTGTTTCCAGCAGAGCGCGGGTCTGGGCGGCAGCATCGCCTTTCAGGCCCTTTTCCACCGCCTTCATCAGCGGGGCGTAAGGGCCGGTGAGCTCTGCGCTCTCACCGGATGCGGAGGAGGAAGCAGCGGGCACCGCCTGCGCGGCCTGCTTGATGGCAACGGATGCAGGCACACGATCGGCGTAACGCTCAATGTATTTTGTGCTCTGCTGGTCGCGGTTGGTCAGTACGTTGTAAGCGTACACCGCCGCCATCATCTCCTCACTGGAAGGGTTCATGATGGCAAGGTCAAGGCCCGCATACATGGCCATGGTGAGGAAGGTGGTGTTCAGATAGGGGCGGCAGGGCAGGCCGAAGCTGATGTTGGACACGCCCAGCACCGTGCGCACGCCCAGCTCCTTCTTGCAGGCTTCCAATGCCTGCACGGTGGCCAGCACGTCCTTCTGCTGGGCGCTGGCGGTCAGAGTCAGGCAGTCGATGTAGATATCCTCCCGCAGGATACCGGCGGCGAGAGCCGCTTCGGTGATGCGGCGGGCAATGGCAACACGGTCCTCGGCGGCGGGCAGGATGCCGCGCTCGTCGATGGCAAGGCCCACGATGGCCGCGCCGTACTTCTTGCACAGCGGCAGGATGGCATCCAGCTTTTCCTGCTCACCGTTGGTGGAGTTGACGATGGGCTTGCCGTTGTAAACGCGCAGGCCGTTTTCCAGCGCCTGTACATTGGAAGAATCCAGCTGCAGGGGCAGGCTGGTGACGCTCTGCAGGGCTTTGACCACCTGCGGCATCAGGGCAGGCTCGTCCACACCGGGCGCGCCCACATTCACATCCAGCACCTGAGCACCGGCTTCCACCTGACTGACAGCCTGCTCCAGCACATAGTTCATATCGCCTTCCCGCAGTGCCTGCTGGAAGCGCTTTTTGCCGGTGGGATTGATGCGCTCACCCACCACCGTGATGCCGTCCACGTTGACAAAATCCACCGGCGTGCACAGCACCGAGGGCATCTTGTGGGCCGGGCGGCCCGGCACACAGCCCGCAAAGGTACTGTTCAGCAGCTTGATGAAATCGGGCGTGGTGCCGCAGCAGCCGCCTGCCGCAAACAGATGCAGGTCCCGGTAGGGCTTCATCTCCATGGCGAACAGCTGCGGTGTGATGTCGTAGCCGCTGCCGTCGGCCCGGGGCAGGCCCGCATTGGGCTTGACGAATACCGGGAAATCGCCGGGCACGGCTGCAGCCAGCCGCTTTGCCATGGGGTAAATTTCCTTGGGGCCCAGCGAGCAGTTGATGCCCACAGCATTGGCACCAAGGCCCCGGGCGGTCACACCAAAGCTTTCCACCGTGCAGCCGGTAAAGGTACGCCCGCCCGCTTCAAAGCTCATGCTGGCCAGAATGGGCAGGGTGCTGTTTTCCTTCGCGGCCAGCAGAGCCGCTTTCAGCTCGTACAGGTCGGTGAAGGTCTCAAAGAAGATCAGGTCGGCACCGGCGGCAACGCCTGCCTTCACAATGCGGGCATACTCGCTCACGGCATCCTCAAAGGCCAGCGTTCCGCTGGGTTCCAGCAACTCACCCAGCGGGCCCACATCCAGCGTGGTCAATGCACCGTAGGGTGCACAGGCCTTTTTGCAGTTGCTGATGCCCGCCGCAATGATCTCTTCCAGGCTGTAGGCGCTGCCCGCCAGCTTGTGGGCGGATGCACCGAAGGTGTTGGCGTTGACGATGCTGCTGCCTGCCGCTGCATATTTTGCATGGATGCTCTGGATGAGCTCCGGGTTCGTGATGTTCAGTTCCTCCGGCTTGGCGCCCAGCTTCAGGCCCGAAGCCTGCAGCATGGTGCCCATGCCGCCATCCAGCAGGATGGTATTGCTCTGCTTGAAAAGTTCACTCGCTTGCACAGGTCTTTCCCCTCTTTCTGTATTCACACCGGGTGCGCAGCACACAGTGGCCGCACCCGGCCAGTCTTCCCTTTACCGGATGATCGCTGACGCCTAAAATGGCCGTCACGCTCTTGCGCGGGGTCATCAGGTTGGTGTCGGTCACACACAGGCCGGCCCGGCGCACCGTATCCAGCGCATTTGCCACCAGCGGCTGCACTGCAATATCCCAGTCGCCATAGCCCGGCGAAAAACGCCCGGTCAAATACTTTCCCTCTTTTGCAGCCCACTGGCGCAGCTCTGCTTCGGCGGCGTCTGCGGCCTGTTCGGCCAGTGCGCTGCCCAGCGCATCGGACGCAACACCCGCCGCAATGTCACCTACACCGGCACGGCGGATCTGCGCATCTACACCGGGGCCAAGGGTCACCGCAAGCAGCACCGCCTGTGGGCATCCTTCCAGATGCTTCATCACGTCGCCGCCGCGCAAAACGCCTGCTTCGGCAAGGGCGTCCACATCCGCTTCCAGCCAGACGGCCCTGGGCGTTGCCGCCGCCAGCAGCGGTACAGCACATTTTTCCAGCAGGGCCATGGTGGCCTCGTCCGGCGTACCACGCGCACCAAAATACCGCGCCGCCTGCGCCGTATCCACCGCCTGCGGTTTCGCCATCACCAGCGGCTGCGGTGCACCGATCACCATCTGCCGCACCTCCTTGCTTTTTTGAAATAAAGTGGTCTTAAGTATACCGCACATGTGGGATTTTATCAATCCCGCAGAGGCAATGAAAAAACAATTTAGAATGGCCTCCGCTGCGCTCTGGCCACAATCAGAGGAATTGCATTTTTATATCTGCGTTTGTCGCGGCCTGCGGGCCGCTCCAAACGTTTTTTCACAGAAGGGGGCGTAACGGTAAACACTCAGCCCGATTCAGCCGCATCCGTGAAAAAAACAGAAGAGCAGCGACCGCAGTCGCTGCTCTTCTGCAATAGTAAAAATAATATTTCCGCTATTTATGCCCAGAGTAAAACGGAGGGCATTCAAATCGTTCTTTCGTTACTTGATGCAGCTGGAACAGGGCGTGTACCCTGCTTCCACGGCTTCTTCATAGCTGGAGAAGAGGATCTGGTTCTTCTCGGCCGGGAGGTTCGAGCAGCTGGGCAGGTGGAACTTTTTGCTGTTCACATTGCCGATGTAAGCCTGCTGCGCCGTGCTGGACGCCGCCGGGTCGGTGGGGTTCAGCTGGCTGTCCGCCGCAAAGTGCTCGGTGCCCACGGTGTAGTTCTGACCGTCCGAGCCAATGGTGATAGTGCCCTGCAGGTCGGTGCGGTAGACATCCACTCCCGCATCCCGCAGGATGCTCAGCGTTTCCTCGTGGGGGTGGCCGTACTTGTTGTTCACCCCGCAGGAGATAATGCCCATTTCCGGCAGCACGGCGCTGAGGAACGCATAGCCGGTGGATGTACTGGAACCGTGGTGGCCCACCTGCAGCACATCGGCTTTCAGGTTCGCACCGCTGTTCACAAGGTCGCTTTCCGCGGTCTTTTCCATGTCGCCGGTCAGCAGGAAGCTGGTGGAGCCGTAATCGATGCGCAGCACGATGGAGGTATCGTTGGTGTCATCATACTGCGCCACCGGGCCCAGCATGGTCACCGTGGCACCGCCCAGCGGCCATGTGGTGCCCACTGTGGGCACCTCCACCTGCAGGCCCTGCTGCTGGGTGTACTTGACAAAGTCCTTGAAGCACTTGGTGGAAGCTTCGGTCACCGGGCTGTACACATGGTACGCCGGGAAGTAGGCCAGCGCAGCGGCCAGGCCGCCCACATGATCCTCGTGGGCGTGGGAGCAGAACACATATTCCAGCTGCTCCACACCCTGGCTCTGCAGGTAGGACACCACCAGACTGCCATCATCCACGTTGCCGCCATCGTAGAGCATGAACTGGCCGTCGCACTCCACCAGTACGCTCAGCGCCTGGCCTACATCAATGAAGTGCACCTCCAGCGGCGCATCCACCGTATCCACACTGGCGGCGGCAGAGGACGGGTTCGGCACCACATCGGCGCTGCCGCCCGGCACCACCGCCGAAGCGTCGCAGGCTGCAAGGCCCAGTGCCAGCGCAGCGGCTGCAGCAAGGGCGGCAAGGCGCTGCCAGAGACTTCTTTTAGGCCGGTTTACTTTTTCTTCTTTCCAGTTTTCCACGTTGTGTTCTCTTTCTGTTGATTGTTTTTCGGTTTGTGCGCCGGGGCCGAGTGGGGCGCAAAGCGTGCACCTGGGCTGGGCTGGCGGCCTGCGGGGGCGGCACTGCGGTTCTGGCCATGGGCAGCGTTGCGGCCCTTCTGGTTCGGGCGCACGGTATAGGTTCCGTCGTTGTGGATGGTCACATCCGCCGCTTCGGCACGGCGGACAGAACGCTGCACGGCGCGGCGGCCCTCGGCGGGCACCAGCAGCGGGATCAGGTCCTCCCGATGGGTCAGCTTGAGAGCTTTGACCACCTTTTCGGCGTTGCGCGGCTCGTAATACTGCAGGAGTGCGCGCTGCAGGGCCTTGCCCTCGGGGGTCTTTTCCACAAACACCGGCTTCAAAGTGTAGGGGTCCAGGCCGGTGTAGAACATACAGGTGCTCACGGTGCCGGGGGTGGGGTAGAAATCCTGCACCTGCTCCGGGCGCATATGGTTCTTGTAAAGGTACTCGGCCAGATAGACGGCATCCTTGAGGGTGCTGCCCGGGTGGCTGGACATCAGGTAGGGCACCAGATACTGCTTTTTGCCCGCCTTCTTGCTGAGTTCGTAGAACTTATCCTTGAACTTGTTGAAGGTCTCAATGGGCGGCTTCCCCATGTAGGCCAGTGTGTTGGGGGCGCAGTGTTCCGGGGCCACCTTGAGCTGGCCGGAGACGTGGTACTCCACCAGCTCCTTAAAGAAGGTGTCGTCCGGGTCAGCCATGAGGTAATCGAACCGGATGCCGCTGCGGATGAACACCTTTTTCACGCCCGGCAGTTCCCGCACGCGGCGCAGAATTTTGAGGTAGTCGCTGTGATCCACGATCATGTGGGAGCAGGTGGTGGGGGCCAGGCAGTGCTTGCCGCCATTGCACATGCCGCGCAGCATCTGCTCGCGGCAGGACGGGAACCGGAAATTGGCGGTGGGCCGCCGATGTCGTGGATGTAGCCCTTGAAATCCGGCTCGTGGGTCATGCGCTCGGCTTCCTCCACGATGCTGTCGGCGCTGCGGCTGGTGACGCGGCGGCCCTGATGCAGCTGGATGGCGCAGAAGTTGCAGCCGCCAAAGCAGCCGCGGTTCTGGATGATGGAGAACTGCACCTCCCGGATAGCGGGCACGCCGCCCATGGGCTCGTAGATGGGATGGTAACGCCGGGTGTAGGGCAGGGCGTAGACCTTGTCCAGTTCCCCGCGCACCAGCGGCTTTGCCGGGATGTTCTGCACCAGATACTTTTCGCTCTGCTTCTGCACGATGATCTGGCCGCTGACCACATCCTGATTGTCCATCTGGATGCGGCAGGCCTTGGCGTAGGCGGTCTTGTCGCTGGCCACCTTTTTGAAGCCGGCGCACTCCACATACCGCTCCGGCAGGTGGTCAAAGTCGGTCAGGTAGCAGGTGCCGTTCACATCGGTGATGTGCTCCACCGGTTCGCCTGCAGCAAGGCGGCGGGCGATCTCCACGGTCTGGTGCTCGCCCATGCCAAAGCTGATGATGTCCGCACCGGAGCTCTCCGCGATGCTGGGCAGCACGGTGTCCATCCAGTAATCATAGTGAGCAAAGCGGCGCAGGGAAGCTTCCAGACCGCCCAGAATGACGGGCAGATCCGGGTATGCTTCCTTGGCAAGCTTTGTGTACACGGTAGCGCTGCGGTCCGGCCGTGCACCGCCCTTGCCGCCGGGGGAATATTCGTCCTCGGCACGGGGAATTTTGGCCACAGAGTAGTGGCTCACCATACTGTCCACGTTGCCGCCGCCGATGAAAAAGCCGTACTTCGGCTTGCCAAACCGCTTAAAGTCCTCGCAGTCGGTGTAGCGGGGCTGGGCCAGCACGCCGATCTTGTAGCCTTCTGCTTCCAGCAGGCGGCTGATGATGGCGGTGCCAAAGCTGGGATGGTCCACATAGGAGTCACCGCCCACCACCACAAAATCCAGCTGGTCCCACCCGCGGGCCTCCATGTCGGCCCGGCTGATGGGGAGAAATTCGGTGTAGATCTTTGGGGAAGAGTTCTGTTCCATAATAATCCTCAATATATGCCTTCCCTCTTGGGGGAAGCTGTCACCGCAGGTGACTGATGAGGGGTAGTTATCTTCTGAAGCCGCTTTCAAAAAGCGAAATCTGAACACCGCTTTCCCTCATTCGTCATTGCTGCGCAATGCCACCTTCCCCCTCTTTGTCACCTACGGTGACATCTCTCCCCGGCCGGGGAGAGTCTTTCCCGAGGGGGAAGGCTTTTTCAATTATTCATCCTTCTGGTTCATCTG
This sequence comes from Faecalibacterium sp., assembly GCA_050873025.1. Lineage (GTDB taxonomy): Bacteria > Bacillota > Clostridia > Oscillospirales > Ruminococcaceae > Faecalibacterium. The sequence continues at coordinate 74,802 of JBNMHZ010000004.1, forward strand.
CTGTTCGATCCACTGCTGGCGGCTGATGAGCACAGCGCGGGGCTTGGCACCCTCGTAGGGACCAATGACGCCTTTCTGTTCCATCTCGTCCATGATGCGGGCCGCGCGGGCATAGCCCAGCTTGCAGCGGCGCTGCAGAAGGCTGGTGGACGCCTGACCGGCATCAATGACCACCTCCACGGCCTGCTTGAACATCGGGTCGCTGTCGGAATCTTCATCAGAGTCCGCACCGCTGCTGCCCTTTTTGCCGTCCTGGATGGCGTGCTTTTCCATGGCTTCGATCATGGCTTCGTCGTACTGCACGGTACCGCTCTGCTTGATGAAGTCCAGCACACGGCTGATCTCTTCGTCCCGCACAAAGGTGCCCTGAATGCGGGTGGGCTTGGGGGCACCCACCGGCATAAACAGCATATCGCCCATGCCCAGCAGCTTTTCGGCACCGGAGCCGTCCAGAATGGTGCGGCTGTCCACCTGACTGGACACGGCAAACGCAATGCGGCTGGGGATGTTTGCCTTGATCAGACCGGTGATGACATCCACGCTGGGGCGCTGGGTGGCCACGATCAGATGCATACCGGCGGCGCGGGCCTTCTGGGCGATGCGGCAGATGGAATCTTCCACATCCTTGCCCACCACCATCATCAAATCGGCCAGCTCGTCGATGATAATAGCGATGTAAGGCATCTTTTCAAGGTCAGGCCGTTCAGCTGCCAGCTTGTTGAAGGACTTGATATCGCGCACATTGTTCTCGGCAAACAGGCGGTAGCGGCGCTCCATCTCCTGCACGGCGCTGCCCAGCGCACCGGCGGCCTTTTTCGGCTCGGTGACCACCGGCATCAGCAGGTGGGGAATGCCGTTGTACTCGGCCAGTTCCACCACCTTGGGGTCGATGAGCAGCAGCTTCACGTCCTCGGGGCTGGAACGGAACAGCAGGCTCATGATGATGCTGTTCACGCAGACGGATTTACCGCTGCCGGTGCTGCCGGCGATGAGTAGATGGGGCATCTTGCACAGGTCCGCCACCTGAGCCACACCGGCAATATCCTTGCCCAGGGCAATACCTAAGGGCGAAGTCATGCGCAAAAAGCTCTGGCTCTCGAACACGCTGCGGATATACACGGGGGTCTTTTTATGGTTGGGCACCTCGATGCCCACAGCCGGCTTGCCGGGGATGGGCGCTTCCATACGCACATCGGCCACAGCAAGGTTCAGGGCGATATCATCCGCCAGCGAAGTGATGCGGCTGATCTTGACGCCCGCCATAGGCTGCACCTCATACCGGGTAACGGACGGGCCGCGGGAGATATCCAGCACGCGGGTGCGCACGCCAAAGCTTTCCAGCGTGTCCACCAGTTTCTGGGCATTAGCCTTGAGCTCGTCCTGAGCGCCGGGGTCGCTTTCCTCCGGCGATTTTTCAAACAGTTCGATGGGCGGGTACTGATACTGGTAGGTATCCGTCGGCTCGGTCTCTTCCACCGGGGCCGCTGCCGCCGCCTGCTCGGAAGCGGCAGGCTTTTCCATGGCAGCTGCCACCAGCGAGCTGATGTCTTTTTCCTCCACCGGCTCGCTGGTAATGCTGATCCAGCCGTCCTCGTCCGGTGCGCCGCGCATAGCCACAGCGTTTTCCGCACTGACCCGGGCGGGTGCAGGCAGGACCGCAGGCTGAATGGGCGTGGCCGGCATTTCCGGCGTGAGGGCCGGTGCGGCAGCGGGTTCCGGCTGCGCCGTCGGCATCACCGGGGTCATGACCGGCGTGTCAAAGTGTTCCTCTGCAGGCTGGGCCGGTTCCGCAGGCTTTGCAAAGAAATCCGATGCGTCGGTCTCCACAGCGTCCGGCACGATGGGCTGCGGCGCGGGTTTTGGCACCGGGCGCAGCGGGTTCTGCCCAAAAGTGCCGCCCGGGCCAACGATAAGCGGCTCAATGGGTTCGCTGCCGCCCTCCTTCACCTCGGTGTGGTCGGGGCCAAGATCCACGTCAAAGGGGGCACGGGGGTGCGGCACACGCACCTGCACCGGCGTGATGACCGGTGCGGCGGGCTCCGGCTGAGAGATGGGCGGCCGGCTGCTGACCGGCGGTCCCGGCTGGGCGGATTCCGGCTGCTGAGCCGGATCTGTTTCTTCTGCTTCCATCTCCTCGGTCACCTTGTGGCCCCAGTGGCGGATACCGTTCAGCCAGTCCGGCACACCAATGCGGAAGCCTGAACCGGCCAGTTCTTCCTCCGCCTCTTCCTCGTCCTCATATTCCTCTTCGGCTTCGTCGTACTCTTCTGCTGCTTCCCGCTCGGCAGCGCGGGCTGCGGCGCGTTCGGCACGGCGGGCTGCGCTCTGCTGCGCCATGGCCGCGCCCTTTGCGTGCACACCGCCAAACACGGCGCACAGCCACTGCCAGACCTCTGCCGGGGTCAGATCAAAAATGTACAGGCTGACGCACAGCGCCAGCACGATCATGATAAGGTTTGCCGCAGGCCGCCCGCAGAGCAGCAGCAGATTGCCGCCCAGCAAAGCACCCAGCGCACCACCGCCGATCCACGCATTTACGCCGTTGGCATAGCAGGCTGCCAGCATCTGCAGTGCCGAAAGCCCCTGCGGCTGGATATCGGAAAAAACGATCACGGTGCCGCAGGCAAACACCAGCCCCAGAACCAGCTTGGAAATTTCAGGCAGAAGGTCTTCGCCCCGGGTATACTGCACGGCAAGGCAGCACACCGCCGCGCCCAGCACAAAGCTGCCGCAGCCCAAAAGGCCGAACAGCACGTCGTGCAAAGCCTTCCAGGCAGAATCACCCTGCACAAAGGCCAGCACCACCAGCAAAAGCCCTGCAAACAGGGTGCCAAGCCCTGCCGGGAGCCGCTGTTCGGCGCGTTTTTTGCGCGATGATGCGCGCCGTGTTGTCGTTTTACGTTTTCTTGTTGCCATTCTTCTCTGTTCCCCACGCTTGTAGTAGACACACTATTTGATTTTATTATTGTACCACGCAGGGAAGAAAATGGCAAACCTATTGTTGTGTTATTTTAGGCTTCCCCCGAGGGGGAAGGCTTTATTTTGCCTCAATTTCCCCATACAGCCACTGCAGTGCATCCGAAAGCCCGCCCAGCTCATCGATGAGCTTTTCCTTCACGGCGCGGCGGCCATCCAGCACGGTGCCCATATCCATCACAAGTTCTCCGGTGTGCAGCATCAGCTCGGTGTAGCGCTTTTCGGTCATGCCGCTGTGGACCGCCACAAAGCCGGTGATGCGCTGCTGCATCTGCTCAAAGCTGCGCATGGTCTGCGGCACGCCCAGAATGACGCCGGAGTGCCGCACCGGGTGCACCGTCATGGTGGCGGTGGGCACAATGAAGCTGCGCCGCGCACTCACCGCCAGCGGGATACCGATGGAGTGCCCGCCGCCCAGCACCAGCGTTGCGCTGGGCTTGGACACGCTGGCAATGAGCTCGGCCAGCGCAAGGCCCGCCTCCACATCGCCGCCCACGGTGTTCAAAAGCACCAGCAGCCCTTCAATGCGGGGGTCCTCCTGCACAGCCACCAGCTGGGGGATCACATGTTCGTATTTGGTGGTTTTCTGCCCCTGCGGCGCCTCACTGTGGCCTTCCACCTGACCAATGACGGTCAGGCAGTGGATGATGTGCTCCCCCTGTGCCAGCGTGACCGTGCCAAGATCCTCGATCTCTTCCTTTTGCAGCCGGCGGGCATCCGTCTGCTCCTGTTTTTCGTCTTTCATAGCCGTCTCCTTCTGCGTTTTTTTCAGCATTCCCTGCAGACTGCCCGGCTATGCGCGGCCCGGAGCAGGCAAAGAAGGGCACTTTTTTCTAAATTTTTTCTGATAACTATTTGACATTCTCACATGGCGCAGTATACTTTATATAATTGGCAGTAAATGATAGGTAAAATAGTTCTAATGCACGCCGGTGTTTTGCAATGCAGGCAAAAGCGGTGCTGCTGCCCATAGAGCGAAAGGAGAAAGTACCACATGAACACCCCTTCCAAGGCTTCGCTTCCCGTCATCAAACGTCTCCCCAAATATTACCGCTACCTGCGCTCGCTGCAGGCAGAGGGCATTACCAGTATTTCATCCCGCGAGCTGGCTGCACAGATGGGCACCACCGCTTCGCAGGTGCGGCAGGACTTCAACTGCATCGGCGATGTGAACGGCCGGCAGGGCATCGGCTACTCGGTGGAGAATCTGCTCTCCATTCTGGAAAGCCTGCTGTTCGGCAACGGTGACCGTCTGCCCACCATCCTGATCGGCTGCGGCCGTCTGGGCAAGGCCGTGAGCCGCTTTATCACCACCGATACCAACGGCTACCGCCTGATCGCCGCCTTTGATGTGGCGCAGAGCGAGGTAGGCAAGGAGATCAGCGGCATCCAGATCCGCCACATCGACGAGCTGGAAGCCTTCTGTGCAGAGCATCACCCCAAAGTGGCCGTGCTCTGCGTGCCCCGCGACGGTGCCGAAAAGGTGAGCGGACGACTGGTAGACCTTGGCATTGAGGGCTTCTGGAACTTCTCCCACTACGACCTTTCCGTGCCCTACCCGGATGTTGTGGTGGAGAACGTCCACCTGGGCGACAGCCTGATGAGCCTTGGCTACCGCCTGCGCAATCAGGACTGAGCATACCTATTATAGTAATACTGGAAAAGACTGCTGCAGAAAGAGCAGCAGTCTTTTCTTCTGTAAGGAGAGTTTTTGAATGGCAAAACTGTATTTCCGCTACGGCGCAATGAACAGCGGCAAAAGCACCGCTCTGATGCAGGTGGCCCACAACTACGAAGAACAGGGTATGCGGGTGCTGATCCTGAAGCCGCAGGTGGACACCAAGGGCGGCGGCGAACTGGTGAGCCGTCTGGGCGTGCGCCGCGAGGCCGACCTGCTTATCCCGCCGGAAACGAATGTGTTTGAGGCCGTGCGCAGTGCCAATGCCGACGGCGGGCCGCTGGCCTGCGTGCTGTGCGACGAGAGCCAGTTCTTTACTCCGGAACAGGCTGAGCAGCTGTTCATGGTAACGGTGGATTTGAACATCCCGGTGATCTGCTACGGCCTGCGGGCAGATTTTTCGCTCAAGGGCTTTCCCGGCTCCACCCGCCTGCTGGAGCTGGCCCACACCATCGAGGAGATGAAGACCATCTGCACCTGCGGGCGCAAGGCCATCTGCAACTGCCGCAAGGTGAACGGCCGGTTCGTCTTTGAGGGCGAGCAGGTGGCCATCGATCTGGAAAACGACGTGCAGTACGTAAGCATGTGCCCCCAGTGCTACTTCAAGGCACGGCGTGCCTTTTACGCAGAAAAAAACGCCACCAAAAATTGACTGAACTTGTATACAAGGCTGCAGTGTCTCCGGACACCGCAGCCTTATTTTTTGTGTTCCGCAGCTTGTGCAGGCTTTGCGAAGCACCGCAAAATATATCCCGTTTTGCACAAAATCGCCCAAAAAAGCCCGCTGCTGCACACATTCTGGCCCTGCCGGAGTTCCGTTTTCCGGCTTCGAGACGCAATTGATATATCAGACGGCACATTTTTTGCTCTATTGATATATCAGTTTACAATGGTCAACTTCCGTCATATTGGGGCGTTGTTCTCCCACAATGTATGCAACATTTCCAGCATCCGGAAGCAATTGTTTACAAAATTATTGCAAAATTCGCCGTTCCCTCCATGATGCATCCCAGTTTTCTATGCAAAATGTCAAAATGGACATGTTGCACAGTTTTTCGGCCCAAGTTTATTCATTTCAGCAAAGGCGTCAATTCCCGCGCCAAAACAAGAGCAATATTTGTACGTTTTTTGTTTGGATATCTGCAATTTGCATCTTTCTTTTTGTGTATGGTTTTGTTATCATAATTGTATACAACGGGGTGTGTGCAGAACCCCCGTTCAAGATGATGTTTTCTATATTTAGGAGGAGAACAAAAATGAGCAAGGCAATTTCTCGTCGTGATTTCATGAAGGTCACCGGCGCTGTGGGTGCTGCCGGCCTGCTGGCTGCCTGCGGCGGCAATAACGCTGCATCTTCCGTGGCATCTTCCGCTGCTGCTTCCGAGGCTCCCGCTGCTTCCGCAGACGACAGCCTGGCACTGTCTGACGGCCCCGTTTCCATGACCATCAGCTGGTGGGGCGGCGACAGCCGTCACGAGGCTTACCAGAACGCCATCAAGGAGTTCCAGGCAGAGCACACCAACATCACCATCGAGCCCACCTTTGCCGCATGGTCCGGCTGGGAAGAGAAGATGGCAGCTGCCTTCATCGCCGGCAACGCACAGGATGTGTGCCAGGTGAACTGGAACTGGCTGTACAACTACTCTGCTGACGGCAGCAAGTTCGTGGACCTGAACACCGTCACCAACTTCCTGGATCTGACCCAGTTCGACCAGGCTGCTCTGGATGCCTGCTACGTTGCAAACGCTCAGCAGTGCGTGCCCGTCTCCATGACCGGCCGTATCTTCTTCTGGAATATGACCACCTTCAACAAGGCTGGCATCACCGAAGTTCCCAAGACTCTGGACGACCTGATGGCTGCCGGCAAGGCATTCCAGGAGAAGCTGGGCGATGACTACTATCCCCTGCACCTGGGCGCATACGACCGTATGATCCTGATGGTGTTCTACCTCGAGTCCAAGTACGGCAAGGACTGGGCAGATCCCGTCACCTCTACCCTGAACTACACCTCTGACGAGATCGCAGAAGGCATCGACTTCATCAAGAGCCTGGTGGACGGCCACGTCATGATGAACCTGAAGACCTACTACTCTGCAAACTCCGATACCGCTACCCACCAGTCCAACGAGTGGATCACCGGTAAGATCGCAGGCATCTTCGAGTGGGATTCCGCTGCTTCCAAGTACGCTTCCGCTCTGGATGACGAGAACAAGGACGGCTTCACCGTTGGCGAAGAGATCAAGTTCGGCGATACCAACGGCGGCTTCTCCAAGGTCTCCATGGGTCTGGCCATCACCAAGACCAGCCAGTGCGTTGCTGAGGCTGCAAGCCTGATCAACTTCCTGCTGAACGAGGAGAAGGGCGCTTCCATCATGGGTTCCGAGTGCGGCATCCCCGCTTCCAAGGCCGGTCTGGAGTACGCTCAGGCTGCCGGCGCTGTGAAGGATCTGGTCGCTGAGGCTAACGCCAAGGTCATGGCCTTCACCACCAACAAGCTGGATCCCCTGTTCGAGAACAACGACCTGAAGGCTTCCGGCACCGGTATCTATCAGGAAGTGTTCGACACCGTTGACTACGACGGCGTTGCAGGTGCAGATGTGGTTGACACCCTGCTGGACGGCATGGAGTCTGTTGGCTACACCATCGGCTAAGTTTCCGCTTTGCGTGCCGCTGTGTGCGGTAAACGATCGTACATAAAAGGCACCCTTTGAACGATACAAGGGGCACCTGCCGCCCAACCGGCAGATGCCCCTTTTTTGTCAAAGATATATTACAAATTTTTGACAAAGATGTATCGGCATTGTTACCGTATTCGTCTCATGCTCCGAAATTCCTTAAAAAGGAGGATTTCCCAGATGAAAGAAAGCAAGGCGCCTGCTGTTGGGCGTACCCCGTTCCAGAAATGGCTGGATAAATATCAGGGTCTGTTTTATCTGATCCCCTGGATCATCGGCTTTGTGGTCTTTAAGGCAGTTCCGTTCGGCCAGTCGCTGTACTACAGCTTCACCGATATGAACTTCTTCAAGTCCGGCACCAATTTTGTCGGCCTGCAGAACTACATCACCGCCTTTACCACCACCAAGATCACCAAGGCGCTGATCATCACCTTCAAGTATGCGTTCATCACCGTGCCCCTGAAGCTGATCTTCGCGCTGTTCATCGCCTACATCCTGAACTTCAAGATCGCATGCGTCAACCTGTTCCGCACTGTGTACTACATCCCGTCCATTCTGGGCGGCTCTGTGGCCATCGCCGTGCTGTGGAAGGCAGTGTTCAGCGTGGACGGCCTGCTGAACACCGTGCTGCGCGCTGTTACCTTTGGTCTGGTGCAGGGCCCCGAGTGGCTTTCTGACCCCAGCTACGCACTGTGGATCATCTGCTTCCTGCGTATCTGGCAGTTCGGTTCTGCCATGGTGCTGTTCCTGGCCGCTCTGAAGGGCGTGCCCGCAGACCTGTACGAGGCAGCTACCATCGACGGTGCCGGCAAGTGGCGTCAGTTCTTCTCCATCACCGTCCCGATGATCACCCCCATCATCTTCTACAACCTGGTCACTCAGATCTGCCAGGCTTTCCAGGAGTTCAATGGCCCGTACATCATCACCAACGGCGGCCCCCGTGGTTCCACCACGCTGATCTCTCTGCTGGTTTACAACTACGCATTCAAGTCCTATGACATGGGTATGGCATCCGCTCTGGCATGGATCATGTTCATCATCGTCTGCATCCTGACGATCATTGCATTTACCAGCCAGAAGAAGTGGGTCTACTACTCTGACGAAAGGTAAGGTGACCAGTATGGGAATGAAAGCATCGAATAAAATCGCAACCTTCTTCAAGTATCTCGTTCTGATCCTGGTCGGCATCATCATGATCTACCCCCTGCTGTGGATGATCAGCGCCACCTTCAAGGACAACAGCGAGATTTTTGCAGGCATCAGCCTGTGGATCAAGAACCCCACGCTGGATGGCTACCGTGGTGCCCTGAACAACTTCGGCGGCTCCATCAACATCCTGCAGGCCATGCTGAACACCTACAGCTACGTCATCCCCAAGGTGATCTGCACCGTGGTGTCCGCCTGTGTGGCTGCTTACGGCTTTGGCCGTTTCGACTTCCCCGGCCGCAAGCTGATGTTCAACATCATGCTGGCTACCCTGTTCCTGCCCCAGGTCGTTCTGAACGTGCCGCAGTACCTGCTGTACAACAAGTTCGGCTGGCTGGACAGCCCCTTCTATCTGGCAATCTGGGTGCACTGTGCATTTGCAACCGAGACCTACTTCGTCTACCAGCTGATCCAGTTCATGCGCAATGTCCCGCGTGATCTGGACGAGGCTGCTGCCATCGACGGCTGCTCCTCCTTCCAGACCCTGTACAAGGTCATCGTGCCCATGCTGGGCCCCGCTCTGGTGTCCTGCGCACTGTTCCAGTTCATGTGGAGCTGCAACGACTTCATGGGCCCGCTGCTTTACGTCAGCACCCCCGGCAAGTACCCGATGTCCCTGTTCGTCAAGCTGTCTATGGACGGTGATACCGGTTTCGCTTGGAACAAGATCCTTGCTCTGTCCCTGATCTCCATCCTGCCGCAGCTGATCGTTTTCTTCTGTGCACAGGACCAGTTCGTTGAAGGTATCTCCGCCGGTGCCGTCAAGGGCTAAGCCCTTTTCCTGCACAGCGTAAGGCTATCTGATGCAAACAAACACCCCCTGTGCCGTTCCCGTAGATGGCACAGGGGGTGTTTTGTTATGATGCATTCCGCCGTGGGCGGAACATGATGTGCTTCGCAATGATGTGTTCTCTTTGAGAACATGATGTGCCGCAAGGCACACATCATCTGCCGCAGGCAGACATCATGGCCCGCAGGGCTGCATCATGTTTCACGCAGGGAAATGCATCATTTCTTATGTCCCTTGCGGTACTGCAGCGGGCCGGTGCCCATCACCTCGCGGAACACGCGGCGAAAGTGAGCTGCACTGGCAAAGCCGGTCTGCTCGGCTACCGCGCTGATGGAAAGTTCCGTGGTCTCCAGCAGCTTCTGGGCCGCTTCAATGCGGCGGTTGTTGATGTAATCCACAATGGATTGTCCCGTCACCCGCCGGAACAGGCGGCTGAGGTAGTAGGGCGAAAGATAGAACTGCGCCGCCACCTCGGTGAGGGAAAACTTCTGCCGGTAGTTGGCCGCAAGATAGGCGCAGATCTGCTCCACCGTATCGTTGTGGGGCCGTGCCACGGCGCTGCTCTCCGCGATGCACTCCTGCTCCACATAGTGCAGGATCAGCAGCAGATACAGCGGCCCGGGGTAGTCCTGCTCGGTGCTGGCGCTGGCCATCATTTCCAGCAGGGTGCGGATGCGGCTCTGCCACTGTACCGGTGCATACAGCACCGTGCGCTCCCCGGGCGCAAACAGGCGGCTGAAATCCCGCCCGGCAGTGGTTTTCAGCTCATGCAGCATCCCCAGCGGAAAGCGGCACCCCACGATCTGGGGCGCGGCGCTGCCCGCCTGCACAAAGCTGCCGCCGCCCGGGCCCAGCAGCACCGCACTGCCCGGGTTCACCAGCACGCCCTGCCCGCCGGAATCCAGCGTAAAGCTGCCCTCGGACACCAGCAGCAGATAGCAGGTATCTTCATCGGGCGGCAGTTCAAAGCGCCCGCCGCTCAGGCGCAGAGCTGCTGCAGCCACCTTTCCGGTGATCTTTTCACGTTCTGTTTTCATAGTTCCTCACTTAAAGCCTTCCCCTTCTCGGAGCAAGGCTTCCCCCTCGGGGGAAGCTGTCTGCGAAGCAGACTGATGAGGGGCAGTTATCTTCTGAAGCTGCTTCCCTTGAACGGAATCTGAGCTCAGCTTCCCCTCATCCGTCATTGCTTGCGCAATGCCACCTTCCCCCAAGGGGGAAGGCTATCCCTTCATTCCAGTTTTATCATATCACGCCCGTTTCCTGCGGGCAAGACAAAACCATTCGATACAGGAGGTTCTCTCATGAATCTGTCGCTCATTCGTTCCATGACGCGCAGCGCTGTTTTCGAGCTGGAAAACGGCCTGTGCTACCGCCCGGCCCATCCGTTCACCGTCACGCTGAACGGCCAGACCGTCTACGAAGCCTGCGAGACCAATGTGTTCTCCCTGTTCTCCCTGCTGCCCGGCACCGAATACACCGTGGGCGTGCAGGCCGAGGGCGAAAGCCTGACCCTGAATTTCACCACCGAAGCCGAGACCTTCTTTGTGGACGCCTCCCGCTACGGTCTGGTGGCAGACGGCGCCACGGATAACACCGGCAAGCTGCAGGCTGCCCTTTCCACCTGCCCCAAGGGTGGCACGGTGTATGTGCCCGCCGGCCGCTACCGCACCTGCAGCCTGTTTCTGAAGAGCAACACCACCCTGTACCTGGAAAAAGGCGCTGTGCTGCTGGGCGACAACGACCGTACCCACTACCCCATCCTGCCCGGTGTCATCCCCAGCGAGAACGAGGTGGACGAATATTACCTCACCGGCTGGGAGGGCAACCCGCTGAACAGCTTTGCAGGCCTTTTGAACATCACCCAGGTACACGACGTGGTGGTGACCGGTGAGGGCACCCTGGACTGCGACGCCGAGAACGGCGACTGGTGGGTGACCCCCAAGATCAAGCGCATCGCATGGCGTCCCCGCGCTGTGGCCATGGTGGACAGTGAAAACGTCTGCCTGCACGGCATCACGGTGCAGAACAGCTACTCCTGGACCATCCATCCCATCTTCGTCAAGCACCTGGACCTGCTGAACTTCAACATCAACAACCCCTACAACGCCCCCAACACCGACGGCATCGACCCCGAAAGCTGCGAGTATACCCGCATCATCGGCGTGAACATCCACGTGGGCGACGACTGCATTGCCATGAAGGCCAGCAAGGTCTTTCTGGGCATGAAGCTGAAAAAGAGCTGCGAGCACACCGTCATCCGCAACTGCCTGCTGGACAAGGGCCACGGCGGCATCGTCATCGGCAGCGAGATGAGCGGCGGCGTGAAGGATATGGTGGTCACCCAGTGCCTGATGGACCACACCGACCGCGGCCTGCGCGTCAAGACCCGCCGCGGCCGCGGCAACACCGCCGTCATTGACGGGCTGGTGTTCCGCAATGTGAAGATGCGCGGCGTCAAGGCCCCCTTCGTCATCAACATGTTCTACTTCTGCGACCCGGACGGTCACGGCCCTTATGTGCAGTGCCGCGATGCCATGCCGGTGGACGAGTACACTCCCAAGCTGGGCAGCCTGACCATGGAGAACATCGTGGCCACCGACGCACAGTTTGCGGGCTGCTACTTCGACGGCCTGCCGGAGCAGCCCATCGAGCGCGTTTCCATGAAAAACGTCACCATCACCTTTGACCCCAACGCCGAGGCCGGTCAGGCCGCCATGGCCGATAACCGCCCGCTGGTGAAGAAACTGGCCATCTACGCCGAAAACGTCAAGGAGATCGACCTGCACAACGTGAAGATCGAGGGCTACGAGGGCGAGCGCCTGCACTTTGCAAACGTCGGCCATTTTGAGGAGGACTGATACCATGACCCATGAAGAGATTCTTGCCATGCTGGGCGATTATGTAGACTACCTGATTGCCAATTCCAGCGCCGAAGCACCCATGTGGAACATCGAAAAGGTGCGCAGCGGCAAGCCCAACAAGTGGAACTACATCGACGGCTGCATGGTCACCGCCTGCCTGAGCCTGTACAAGACCACCGGTGACGAAAAGTACCTGCAGTTCTCTAAGGACTTCATCGACTACTTTGTACAGGAAGATGGCTCCATCAAGACCTACGACCCCAAGGAGTACAACCTCGACAACGTGAACCAGGGCAAGAACCTGTTCATCCTGTACGATATCTTTGGCGATGAGAAGTACCGCAAGGCCATCGACACCATCCGCAGCCAGCTGGCCACCCAGCCCCGCACCAAAGAGGGCAACTTCTGGCACAAGGATATCTATCCCTGGCAGGTGTGGCTGGACGGCACCTACATGGCCCAGCCCTTCTACATGGAGTACGAGACCCGCTTCAACAAGATGCAGGGCTGCATTGACAGCTACAAGCAGTTCATGAACATCAAAAAGCATATGCGGGACGAAACCACCGGCCTATACTACCACGGCTACGACGAGAGCCGCCAGATGTACTGGGCCGACCCCGTTACCGGCTGCAGCCCCAATTTCTGGCTGCGGGCCATGGGCTGGTTCATGGTTGCCATGGTGGACGTGCTGGAGCGCATGGACGAACAGCTGTACAACGAGTACCGCGGCATCATGGCAATGCTCAAGCAGACCATCGAGGACGTGCACAAGTTCCAGGATGAGGAGACCGGCATGTTCTGGCAGGTGATGGACCACCCCGGCGTGGAGGGCAACTATCTTGAGACCAGCGGCACGGCCCTGTTTGCCTACGCGGTGCTCAAGGGCGTGCGCTTGGGCTACCTGCCCAAACGCATGGCCGCATGGGCCGAAAAAGCCTTCTACGGCACCTGCGACAAGTACCTTTCCAAGAACCCGGACGGCAGCCTGCAGCTGGACGGCATCTGCCTGGTGGCCGGCCTTGGCGGCAAGGACCACCGCGACGGTTCTTTGGCCTACTATTTCAGTGAGCCGGTGGTCTGCAACGATGCCAAGGGCGTCGGCCCGCTGGTGCTGGCTTACACGGAAATGATCGCAAAGAAGTAAAGCATATTTTCAACAACGAACCCCGCTCCTGTGGAAAACAGGCGCGGGGTTTTGCTGTTTTTCAGTCTTTGCCGGGTCTTTACTGGATTCGATCTCTTTTTCGGGTTTGTTTTCTTTTTGTTTACAAACAGTTGCTTGACACCGAAATATCCTTTTTGTAATCTAAAAAGGTATTCTAAATTTAAGTGAATGCCGCCGGTATGGCAGGCCAGCAGGAAGCTTTCTCCTCAGACACGATTCGGGCCATTCCATCGCCCGCCCTATTGCCTACGGCAACAGGGTCCCACCCCAGCGGACGGTCTTCGGAGAAACTTCCCGCCGCCCTGCCGGGCTGATTCAGTCTCTGTTTACCGGCACTGGGAAAGGAGCAACCGAAAATGGATCATTTGCAGAACGTGATGGGCTACTTCGACCAGCAGCAGCCGCTGTGTGCCGAACATGACCGCATCAGCAAAAGCCTGTACCAGGAGTTCGGCGTAAAAGCCGGCCTGCGCGACGAGAACGGCAAGGGTGTTCTGGCAGGCCTGACCAACATTTCCGATATCCGCGCCTTTGAATATGTGGACGGCGTCAAGCGCCCCTGTGACGGCCAGCTGCTGTACCGCGGCTATGACGTGAAAGACCTCATCCGCGGCTCCTCCGGCGGGCGCTTTGCCTTTGAGGAAGCGGGCTATCTGCTGCTGTTCGGCGAGCTGCCCACGCAGGAAAAGCTGGACGAATTCTGCCGTGTGCTGGGCGAGTGCCGCACCATGCCCACAAACTTTACCCGCGATGTCATCATGAAGGCCCCCAGCCACGATATCATGAACTCCATGGCCCGCAGTGTGCTGACTCTGGCCTCCTACGACCCCATGGCCGCAGACCTTTCCATCTCCAACGTACTGCGCCAGAGCATCCAGCTGGCAGGCATCTTCCCCATGTTGGCGGTGTACGGCTACCACGCCTACAACCACTACGAAAAAGACGGCAGCATGTATATCCACCGCCCGGACCCCAGCCTTTCCACCGCAGAAAATTTCCTGCGGATGCTGCGCCCGGACATGAAGTACACCGAGCTGGAAGCCCGCGTGCTGGACGTGGCCCTGCTGCTGCACGCCGAGCACGGCGGCGGCAACAACTCCACCTTTACCACCCGCGTGGTCACCTCTTCCGGCACCGACACCTACTCGGCCATGGCGGCGGCGCTGTGCTCCCTCAAGGGCCCGCGCCACGGCGGTGCCAACCTGATGGTGATGCAGATGATGCAGAACATCCGCGAGAATCTGCACGACCAGGAGGACGATGAGGAGCTGGAAGCCTACCTCAAAAAGCTGCTGCACGGCGAAGCTTTTGACCGCAAGGGTCTGATCTACGGCATGGGCCATGCCGTCTACTCCCTCAGCGACCCGCGCGAGGTGGTGTTCAAGGGCTACGTGGAGCAGCTGGCCCACGAGAAGGGCCGCGACAAGGATCTTGCCCTTTACAACAAGATCGAGCGCATGGCCCCGCAGCTGATCGCCGAGGAGCGCAAGATCTTCAAGGGCGTCAGCCCCAATGTGGACTTCTACAGCGGCTTTGTGTACGATATGCTGGGCATCCCCATGGAGCTGTACACCCCGCTGTTTGCCGTGGCCCGTGTGATGGGCTGGAGCGCCCACCGCATTGAGGAGCTGCTCAGCGCCAACAAGATCATCCGCCCGGCCTACAAGAGCCTTGGCGGCACCCACGAATACGTCCGCCGCAGCGAGCGCTGACTGCAAGGAGGAACACACATGGAATTAAAGCATCACCCGGAAGAATGGTTTTTCCTGCACAATTTTGACATTGACAGAGTGTTCAGCACCATTCAGCGGGCCGACTATCTAATCTTGTACTACATCAAGATGCAGCAGGAAGAGCACCCGGACGAAAAGCTTTATCTGGCCGACCTTGCCGCCGCCATGGGCATCAAGGTGACCGAGCTTTCCAAGGGCATCGAAAAGCTGCAGGACAAGGGCTTTGTGTTGTGGAAGACCGACCGCGAAGCGGGCCGCACCTACGTGGAGCTTTCCAGCAAGGCTGTGGAGCTGATGGCCGAAGAGCGTGCCTTTATGAAGCGTTGCTACGCCCGCCTGCGGGCGGAGCTGGGCGACGACGAACTGCGCCGCACCGTGGACACCATGCAGCACCTGACCGCCATTTTAAAGGATGAGCGGGAGCACACTGCCTGAACTTACAGCAAAAGGGCCGCCGGCAATTGCCGACGGCCCTTTTTTACTGCAGTAAACTTATTTTTCCGGGTCAGGGTCCATTTCGCAGGTCTTTTTGCTCCAGTCCAGCACACCGGTGCGCACCGCCTCATCGTAGCGGCTGATCTTATATTTCAGGCGCTCCATGGTCTTTTCCAGCTGAGCCTTCTGCTCTTCCAGATCGTCCAGCTGTTCCTGCAAAAGGTCGCGCCGGGCTTCAAAGGTGGAATCGCCCATCTGGTACAGGCGGTTATACTCGATCAATGCTTCCACCGGCACACCGGCACTGCGCATACAGATGGTCAGTTCCACCCAGCTCAGGTCTTTTTCGCCATAGTTGCGGATGCCGCCCTCGGTGCGCGGCACCGGCGGGATCAGGCCCACACGCTCGTAATAGCGCAGGGTATCCGATGAGATATTGTACTTCTGGCTTACTTCTTTGATGGTCATGCACCGCACCGCCTTTCTTCTGAGCCTATCATAACACTTTGAGTGTACTCCAAAGCAAGGGCGAAAATGTTAATTTTTTGTAAACAGGCCGGGCGATCGAGAGAACGATTTAAAATGCCCTCCACTTCGCTCTGGGCATAAACAGAGGAAATGCTATTCTTGATAAAACAAATTCCGGCAGACTGCGGTCTGCCGGAATTTGCATTTTCACGGGAAAGGTCCAAACCGGAAGAGCGCTCAAAAATATTAGATGCCGTTTATTTATACGGCCCTCTCTGTGAAAAAAGAGTTTCAGAAAAATCCGCAGATTTTTCTGAAACTCCAATAAAATCCATTCCGCTGAAAATGGCCAGAGTGAAACGGCGGCCATTCTCTCAATCGTTTTTATCCGTTAGCACAAAGGTCAGCTCTGCGGTGGCGGCACACTTGCCGTCCACATAAGCCGAAGCTTTGCCCACGCCCACCGGGCCGCGCTGCTCCACCAGTTCGCAGTGCAAAGTAAGCACATCGCCGGGGGTGACCTGCTTGCGGAAACGGGCATTTTTGATGCCGCCGAAGAGGGCCAGTTTGCCTTTGTTCTCCGGCAGGCTCAGCGCCGCCACGGCACCGGTCTGGGCCAGTGCTTCCAGAATGAGCACGCCGGGCATCACCGGCTGGCCGGGGAAATGGCCGCAGAAAAATTCCTCGTTGCGGGAAACGCACTTGCGGCCAATGGCCCACTGCCCCGGCTCGTAGTCCAGAATGCGGTCCACAAGGGCAAACGGGTAGCGGTGCGGCAGGATGGCTGCAATTTCCTCACTGTTTAAACTGCTTGCATTTTCACGCACGGTATGCGGTTCCGCCATAGGTCAGCCCTCCCATCTGCGCAGAGCAATGCAGGCGTTGTGCCCGCCAAAGCCCAGGCTGTTGCTCAGGGCGTAGGTCATGGTCTGCGCACGGCCCACATTGGGCACGTAGTCCAAGTCGCACTCCGGGTCCGGCTGCTCATAGTGAATGGTGGGCGGGGCAAACTGGTCCCGCAGGGCCAGCGCCGTGAACACGGCTTCAATGCCGCCCGCACCGCCCAGCAGATGGCCGGTCATGCTCTTGGTGCTCACCACGGTCAGCTGCTTTGCGTGCTCGCCGAACACAGCATGGATGGCGGCGGTCTCGCAGGCATCGTTCATGTGGGTGCCGGTACCGTGGGCGTTGATATGGTCCACCTGCTCCGGCGCGATGCCGGCATCCGCCAGCGTCAGCTCCATGCAGTCGATGGCACCCGCGCCGCCGGGTGCCGGTGCCGTAAAGTGGTAGGCGTCACAGTTGGCACCGTAGCCCACCACCTCGGCATAGATGTGTGCGCCGCGGGCGCGGGCGTGCTCCAGTTCTTCCAGCACCAGCACACCGCTGCCCTCACCCATCACAAAGCCGCCGCGTCGTGCATCAAAGGGCAGGCTGGCAGCATCCGGGTCGGTGGCCGTGGAAAGTGCCTTCATGCTGGTAAAGCCGCCGATGCCCAACGGGCTGATGCAGCTTTCCGCGCCGCCGCAGACCATGGCCGTCTCGTAGCCGTCGCGGATGCGGTGGAATGCGTCGCCCACGGCGTTGGTGCCGCCGGCACAGGCCGTGACCGGGCAGGTGCACATGCCTTTCAGGCCAAAGCGGATGGCCACCTGTGCCGCCGCCATGTTGGCAATGGACATGGGCACAAAGTAAGGGCTCACCTTTTCCATGCCCTTTTCTTCGCCGCGGGTGTGCTGCTCCTCGATGGTGGGCAGGCCGCCGATGCCGCTGGACAGGATGACGCCCGTGGTTTTGGCTTCCTCTTCGGTGTCAAGGCCGCTGTCCGCAATGGCTTCGGCGGCGGCAGCAAGGGCCAGCACCGTAAAGCGTGCCATCTTGCGGGCTTCCTTTTTATCCACAACGGTATCGGGGTCAAAGTGTTTCACTTCACCCGCCAGTTTGCACTTGAAATCCGTGGTGTCGAACTGGGTGATGGGCCCGATGCCGCATTTGCCTGCCTTGGCGGCGGCCCAGCTTTCGGCCACCGTGTTGCCCAGCGGGTTCACGGTGCCAAGGCCGGTGATGACGACTCTGCGTTTTTCCATGCGAATTTTCTCCTTTTACATTGCCATGCCGCCGTCTGCACAGAGCACCTGCCCGGTGAGATAGCTGCTTTGTTCTGCGGCAAAAAACGCCACTGCGTTTGCCACATCTTCCGGCTTGCCTGCGCGGCCCGCCGGGATGCCCTTTGTCATTTCCGTGCGGACGGCTTCCGGCAGGGCGGCGGTCATATCCGTCTCAATAAAGCCCGGTGCTACCGCGTTCACGGTCACGTTCCGGCTTGCCAGCTCCCGGGCAAGGCTCTTGGTCAGGCCGATGAGCCCCGCCTTGCTGGCAGCGTAATTGGCCTGACCCGCGTTGCCCCGCAGGGCCACCACACTGGAAAGGTTTACAATGCGGCCCCAGCGCTGGCGCACCATGCGGCGGGCGGCTTCCTTGCAGCAGAGGAACGCACCCTTCAGGTTTGCGTTCAGCACGGCGTCAAAGTCCGCTTCGGTCATGCGCAGGATCAGGTTGTCGCGGGTGATGCCCGCGTTGTTCACGAGGATATCCACCCGGCCAAAAGCGTTCACGGCTTCCTCAAAGAGCTGCTTGCAGCCCTCAGCGGTGGAGACATCGGCCTGCACGGCCACAGCCTGCGCCCCCTCGGCCTTGCAAAGGGCCGCCGTCTCGGCGGCAGCGGCTTCGCCGTGGCAGTAGTTCACCACTACGTTGCAGCCCTGCTTTGCCAGTGCCACACACACGGCACGGCCAATGCCCCGGCTGCCGCCGGTGACCACAGCGGTGCGGATGATCGTTTCTTCGCTCATTGTTCTTCCTTCCATGCTGCCAATGCAGCATCCAGCTGTGCGGGCGTCTCCACCGAAGCACAGGCCACACCGGGCAGGGTCTTTTTCACAAAACCGGCAAGGGCATTGCCCGGGCCGACTTCCAGAATGTGATCCACACCCAGCTCACCCAGACGGCGGAGGGTATCTTCCATATAGACACTGCTCTGCACCTGTTTGACGAGCAATGCCGGGATGCTGTCGGTGTCGGCCTTCTCGCGGCCAAGGCAGTTGAACAGCACCGGCACACGCATTGCGCCAAAAGCTTCGGTCTCAAACCGCTTTGCCAGCGCATCACCGGCCGGGGCCATGAGGCGGGTGTGGAAGGGGCCGCTGACTTTCAGCGGGATGCAGCGGCGGGCACCGGCGGCTTTTGCAAGCTCTGCGGCTTTGTCCACAGCGGCCTTTTCGCCGCCGATGACCAGCTGGCCCGGGCAGTTGTAGTTGCAGATCTGCACACAGCCAAGGTCTGCCGCCTGTTCGCAGCATTTTGCAAGGGTTTCGCGGTCAAGGTTCAGCACGGCGGTCATGCCGCAGGCGATGCCCTTTGCCGCGTCCGCCATAGCCCTGCCGCGGTAGGCTGCCAGCTCAATGGCCTGCTTGGCCGTGAACACCCCGGCGGCTTCCAGCGCGGAATATTCGCCCAGCGAAAGCCCGGCCACATAGTCCGGCTTCACGCCCTTTTCGGCCAGCACGGCGCTCACGCCGCAGGCAAAGGCCACCATGCAGGGCTGGGTATACTGGGTCTCGTTCAAAACGCCGTCCGGGTCCTCAAAGCAGACGCGGTGCAGGTCAAAGCCCGGCTCTGCGCTGTCGAATGCCGCCCGGAAGGCGGGAAATTCTTCGTAAAATTCTTTGCCCATGCCGGGGTGCTGGGCACCCTGACCGGCATACAAAACAGCAAGTTTCATTGGTTTTGCCTCCATTCGGCAAGTAGTTCATCCATCAGTTCCCGGACGGTGTACATCCGGTCCAGCTTTCCCACATTGGCCCCGCAGAAGAACAGCCCTTCCTCCACATTGCCCTTTACAGCTTCAATCAGCGCGTGGGTGATGCAGTAGGGCACCTTGGCGGGGTCGCAGGTTTTCAGGCAGCGGGCGCAGGCTTTTGGTGCAAAGCGTCTGCCCTCGGCCAGTGCCTGCACCAGCGGCGTATTCAGCGCCCGGCCCGGCATTCCCACCGGGCTGTGGATGATGCGCACATCCTCGGCACAGGCGTTCAGCAGAACGTCCTTGTAGCCCTGGGATGCATCGCATTCGTAAGTAGTGATGAACCGTGTAGCAATCTGGACGCCTGCGGCCCCCATTTTGGTAAAGTGGGCCATGTCGGCCCCGGTGTACACACCGCCCGCCACAAACACCGGGATACTGTGGCCGAACTGCGCTTCAAAGGGCTTCACGTCGGCCAGTACTTCGGGCAATATCTCGTCCAGGGTCTGGCATCTGTTTTCCAGCAGGTCGGCTTCAGCAAAGCCCAGGTGCCCACCGGCTTTGCAGCCCTCAATGACCACAAAATCGGCGGTGCGGCCAAACTCCTTGGCCCAGCGGCGTAGGATGAGCTTTGCGGCCCGCCCGCTGGAAACGATGGGCGCAATGGCAACCTCCATCGTGCCCACAAGGCCGGGCAGTTCCAGCGGCAGGCCTGCGCCGGACACCACCGCGTCCACGCCCGCTTCTACGGCCGTGCGGATGGCGGCGGCATAATCCTGCGTGGCTACCATAGCGTTAATTGCCACCATGCCCGCGCCTTTTGCGATCTGCTTTGCCTTTTGAATTTCTGCGGCCAGAGCGCGGTGGTTGGCACTTACCGGGTCGCGGGCAAAATCCGGTTCCCGGTAGCCTGCATCGGCGGTGGAGATGCACCCCATGCCGCCGCAGGCTGCAACGGCACCGGCCAGCCCGCCGAGGGAAACGCCCACGCCCATGCCGCCCTGCAGGATGGGCACCTGCAGCTGCTTTTTGCCAAGGGTCAGCATTCGGCGTTCAGCGCGGCGATGCGCTGCCTCCCGCCGTCCCACAGGTCTGCCAGAATATCGGCCACCGGGCGCACCTCGTGCAGCATGCCCGCCACCTGACCGGCCATCAGGCTGCCGGTGACGGTGTCGCCCTCAAACACAGCCCGGCGCAGACTGCCAAGGGTGTATTTTTCCAGCTCCATCTTATCGGCACCGGCCTTTTCCTGCCGGACGTACTCGCGGCTCATGCGGTTTTTCAGCACCCGAACCGGTGCACCCACGCTGCGGCCGGTAACGATGGTGTCACTGTCCTTGGCCTTGAGCAGGGCGGCTTTGTAATTTTCGTGGATGGGGCACTCCTCGCTTGCCAGCAGGCAGGTGCCCACCTGCACGCCGCAGGCGCCCAGCGCCAGCGCCGCCGCCAGTTGACGGCCATCGGCGATGCCGCCCGCCGCAATGACGGGCACGCTCACCGCGTCCACCACCTGCGGCACCAGCGCCATGGTGGTCATCTCGCCCACATGGCCGCCGCTCTCGGTGCCCTCGGCAATGACGGCGTCGATGCCCAGCGGCTCCAGATGCTTTGCCAGCACCGCAGCGGCCACCACCGGGATCACCTTGATGCCCGCCGCTTTCCACATGGGCACATACTTGCCCGGGTTACCTGCGCCGGTGGTTACTACGGGCACACCCTCGTCCACCACGATCTGTGCAAACTCGTCCGCCTGCGGATGCATGAGCATAATGTTCACGCCAAAAGGCTTATTGGTCAGCTCCTTACAACGGCGGATGTTCTGGCGCAGGGTGTCGGCATTCATGCCGCCCGCACCGATGATGCCCAGAGCGCCCGCATTGGAGCAGGCGGCGGCAAACTCGCCGGTGGCAATGTTGGCCATGCCGCCCTGAATGATGGGGTATTTTGTCCCCAGAATTTCATTTAAAAGTTTCATAGTTTTATCCTATTGGCAAGCATCCTCGCCCTCTCCGTCATTGCTTACGCAATGCCACCTCTCCCAAAGTGAGAGGCTTTGGCAGTACGGCAAAGTTTATCGTTTTGCCAAGGGCTCTTCCTTTGGGAGAGCTGTCGAGCAACGCGAGACTGAGAGGGCGAGCTCGTTTGCCCAGAGCATTCTCATTTTTTATACTCCACGATCATTCCGCCCCAGGTCAGGCCGCCGCCAAAACCGATGCAGGCAAGGGTCTGGCCCGGCTGCAGCCGCCCGCTTTCGGCCAGCTCGTTCAGGGCTACCGGGATGCTGGCGGCGCTGGTGTTGCCGTGGCGCTCCATGTTCTTGTAGAATTTGGCCGGGTCGGCTTTCAGCGCCCGCACGCAGTGGTCGATGATGCGGCTGTTGGCCTGATGGCAGACCACCCAGTCCAAATCATCCAGCGTTTTTCCAGTCTCTTCCAGCACGGCGTGCAGGCATCTGGGCAGGGCATCCACCGCAAAGCGGAACACCGCCCTGCCGTCCATCGTGATGGGAGCCGAACCTTCGCGGCTTGGCCCTCCGGCATGGATGGCAGCATCGCCCCGCGCACCCAGCATCACCGCAAAGGGCACGGGGTCTGCGGTCAGCTCAAAGATGGCCGCACCGGCTCCGTCACCGAACAGCACACAGGTGGAGCGGTCTGCCGGGTCCATCAGGCGGGAGAGGGCCTCACAGCCCACCACAAGGGCATACCGCCCGCCCAGTGTTGCCAGCAGGCCCCGGGCAACTGCCGTGCCGTACAAAAAGCCGGAACAGGCCGCGTTCACATCCAGTGCCGGGCGGTTCTCCGGCAGGGCCAGCGCCGCCTGCACCCGGCAGGCCACGCTGGGCGTGGCATCCGGGGCCGAAAGGGTGGCGCAGACGCAGCAGGCAATGTCCGCCGGGGCAAGGCCGCTGCGTTCCAGTGCCTGCTTTGCGGCGGCAATGGCAAGGGTGGCGGCGTTTTCGCCCTCGGTGCACCAGTGCCGGGTGCGGATGCCGGTGCGGGTGGTGATCCACTCATCACTGGTGTCCACCGTGCGGCTGAGTTCTTCGTTGGTGACCGTGCGGCCGGGCAGCGCCCCGCCGGTGGCGATCAAGCGCAAAGCGTTCATGCTTTCCTCATTTCTCCGATCTGGCGGTACTTCTGGTAACGCTGATCGGCCAGCTGCTTTCCGCTCATGCGGCACAGCTCTTTCAGGTTTGTGCGCAGCGCTTCGTCCAGGCTGGCAAACAGGGCCGCATGGCCGCGCTGTGCGCCGCCCACCGGCTCCGGGATCACCTGCTCCACGATGCCGTCCCGGTACAGATCCTGTGCGGTCAGCTTCATCATCTCGCAGGCTTCGCCGCTGCGGGAAGAATCCTTCCACAGGATGCTGGCAAAGCCCTCCGGGCTCAGCACCGAGTAGACGGCATTTTCCAGCATGAGGATGCGGTTTGCCACACCCAGCGCCAGCGCACCGCCACTGGAGCCCTCGCCGGTGACCACAGCGATCACCGGCACGGTCAGGCCGCTCATTTCCATCAGATTGCGGGCAATGGCTTCGCCCTGGCCGCGCTCCTCGGCGTCCTTGCCGGGGTATGCACCCGGCGTGTCGATAAAGGTGAGGATGGGCCGGCCAAACTTTTCGGCCTGCTTCATCAGGCGCAGGGCCTTGCGGTAGCCCTCCGGCCCCGGCATCCCGAAGTTGCAGCGCAGGTTTTCTTCCAGTGTTGCGCCCTTGCGGTGGCCGATGACGGTCACCGGCATCCCGTGGAACAGGGCCACACCGCCCAGAATGGCGGCATCTTCCTTGCACTGGCGGTCGCCGCGCTGCTCAAAGAAATCGGTGAACAGTGCGTCCACGATCTCATCGATGTGGGGCCGTGCCGGGTGCCGGGCCAGAAAGACCCGGTCCTCGGCGGTCAGGGTACCAGCTGTTTCCAGAATGGCGTCCTCCTGAGCCGAAAGCTCGGCCAGCTCGGCTGCGTGGGCGGTGACGGCGGTCATGCTTTCGTCCGCCGGGTCGCCGCGCAGCGCGTTGATCTTTTCATCCAGCGGTTCCAGCTGGCGTAAAATGTCTTTTATCATCGCTTATGCCCACTTTCTCCCCTGTCCGGCGTGCAGATGCAGCAGCTGTGCCAGGGTGTCCCGCATCTCGGTGCGGGGCACCACCTGATCCACAAAGCCGTGCTCCAGCTGAAATTCGCTGCGCTGGAAGCCCGCGGGCAGCTTTTCGCCAATGGTCTGCTCGATCACCCGCGGGCCCGCAAAGCCGATCAGCGCACCGGGCTCTGCCAGCATGATGTCGCCAAGGCTGGCAAAGCTGGCGGTGACACCGCCGGTGGTGGGGTGGGTCAGCACGCTGATGTACAGCCCGCCCTTTGCGGAAAAGCGCTGGATGGCGGCGCTGGTCTTTGCCATCTGCATCAGGCTGAAAATGCCCTCCTGCATTCGTGCACCGCCGCTGGCGGAAAAGATGATGAGCGGCAGGCGCTTGGCTGCGGCGTACTCCACTGCACGGGTGACCTTTTCGCCCACAGCCGTGCTCATGCTGCCCATGAAGAAGCGGCTGTCCAGCACCGCAGCCACCACGGCAATGCCGTCGATGCGGCCGGTGGCGGTAACGGCAGCTTCCTCAAGGCCGGTCTTGTTCTGGGCGGCGGCCAGCTTTTCCGGGTAGCCGGGAAAGCCCAGCACATCCTGCGGGGCAAGGTCTGCGTCCAGCTCCCGGAAGCTGCCGTGGTCCAGGATCAGGCTCAGGCGGTAGTAGCCGCCAATGGGCAGATGCACGCCGCAGTTGGGGCACACGAACTGGCTTTTGATCCAGATCTGGCGGGTGGCACGGCGGCCGCACTGCCTGCACTCCACAAACTGCGGTTCTTTCCACACGATGCCCGCATCACGCTTTGCCTTGAGCTGGAAGGTACGCTCCCGCATATTGCCGGGCAGCAGGTCTCTGATACTGTTCATTGCTCTTTTGCCTCGGTTTCGATTCAGGCGTGTGCGGTGATGTAGTTGAAGATGTCGCCCACGGTCTTGAGCTTTGCCAGCTCTTCGTCCGGGATGGACACGCCGCAGGCATCTTCCAGAGCCATGTTCAGCTCCACAGCGTCCAGGCTGTCGGCCTCCAGGTCCTCGGTCAGGCTGGCCTCCATGGTCACCTTGTCCTCGTCGCAGTTCAGGGTATCAACAACGATCTTCTTCATTTCTTCAAAAGTCATGGCAGTATTCTCCTTTGTTTTGCCTGTATTTTTATTTGATTAAATTATTTGAGGTTTCTTCCGAACACGACCATTATACCCAAACCGTCGTGTAAGTCAAGCATTTTAGTTAAAATATTTTATCTTTTACATTTCTGACACAGTTTGCTTCCTTTTTATATACGTCACGCTGACACGCAAAAAAGGCCCCGCGTTCTGCACAAAATGCAGAACGCGGGGCCTTGCCAGTCGATTCTTCTTTTCCTTTGGGGCGCTTTTCAGGTTTTACTCTTCCACGGCGTCCACATTGCCGTTGGCAGCGATCAGCTTCTTGTAGTAATAGAAGCTGTCCTTGCGGTAGCGCTTGTAGGTGCCGTGGCCCTCGTCGTCCAGATCGACGTACACGAAGCCATAGCGCTTGGACATCTGGCGGGTGGACTCGGAGATCAGGTCGATGCAGCCCCACCAGGTGTAGCCGATCAGGTCTACGCCGTCAATGTTGATGGCATCGCTCATGGCCTTGACGTGCTCCTTGAGGTACTCGATGCGGTAGGGGTCGTGCACCTTGCCGTCCTCGGTCAGGGTATCGCGGGCACCCAGACCGTTCTCCACGATGAACAGCGGCTTGCGGAAGCGGTCGTACAGCTCCACCAGCGAGATGCGCAGGCCGATGGGGTCGGTCTGCCAGCCCCACTCGCTGGCGGTCAGGTAGGGGTTCTTCACGCCGTTGACCGTGTTGCCCGGGGACATTTCCAGCCCGTCGGTCTTTGCAGCCATGCAGCTGGTCATGTAGTAGCTGAAGCTCACGAAGTCCACGGTGCCCTCCTTCAGGATCTGCGCGTCCTCGGGCTGCATCTCAATGTGCAGGCCCTTGCGCTCGATCTCCTTGAGCAGGTAGCGGGGATATTCGCCGAACACCTGAATATCCACATAGCGGTAGATGCCGCGCATCCGCTGCTGGGTGGCCAGGTTATCCTCCGGCTTGCAGGTGTAGGCGTAGAAGCACAGGCGGGTCATCATGCAGCCGATCATGGAGCCGGGGCACAGCTCGTGGCCCAGCTTGACAGCCAGAGCGCTGGCTACCATCTGGTGGTGCATGGCTTGATACACGATCTGGTCAAAGTTCTGGCCCGGGAAGCGGTCCGGGATCAGCGCACCGCTGGTGACCGAGTGACGCAGCATTGCGTCCACTTCGTTGAAGGTGAGCCAGTATTTGACGTACTTGCCAAAGCGCTCAAAGCAGACCCGGGCGTACTTGAGGAACAGGTCAATGACTTCACGGGAGGCCCAGCCGTTAAAATCGGTCACAAGGGCCAGCGGCGGGTCGTAGTGGCTCAGGGTGACCAGCGGCTCGATGCCGTGGGCCTTGCATTCCTTGAACACATCCTCGTAGAATGCGATGCCCTCTTCGTTGGGCTTTTCGTCCCGCGGGTCGGTGAAGATGCGGCTCCAGCAGATGGAGGTGCGGAACACCTTGTAGCCCATTTCGGCCATCAGGGTGATGTCCTCTTTGTAGTGATGATAGAAGTCGGTGCCGTGGCGCTTGGGGTAGTTTTCTTCCGGGCCGGCCTTGAGGGCAGCTTCCAGGTCAGCAGTGCTGTAGGCGAACTGCTTGGTAAAATCCGCCACACCCACATTGCGGTAGGGCAGGCAGTCCTGAATGGTCATGCCCTTGCCGCCTTCGTTCCATGCGCCCTCGCACTGGTTGGCAGCTTCTGCGCCGCCCCAGAGGAAGCCTTCCGGGAAGGTATAACGTGCGTTTTCCATCGTTTTCTCAGCCTTTCTTGATCACAGTCAGCAGCTTGTCGCCATGGCGGACGGTGCCGCTCTCGGCTGCTGCGAATACATCCAGATAATCGTCACTGTTGGTCACAATGATGGGGGTGGTGGTCTTGTAGCCCTCGGCGCGCACAGCGGCCACATCCACATCGGCCAGCAGGTCACCGGCCTTCACCTTGTCGCCTTCTTTGACCTTGATGTCAAAGTGCTTGCCCTTGAGGTTGACGGTGTCGATGCCAATGTGGATCAGCAGCTCCATGCCGTCGTCGGAAACGATGCACACAGCGTGGCCGCCGGTGCCGGTGCCGATGGTTCCGTTGAAGGGTGCGTAGAACTTGCCGTCGGCAGGCTCCACAGCCACACCCTTGCCCAGGGTGCCGGCAGCGAACACGTTGTCGGGAACTTCGCTCAGGGGCATCAGGGTGCCGTCGGCAGGAGCGGCGGCGTTCTCGGTAACGGTCTCACCGGAGGTAACAGCTGCGGGGGCAGCGGCGGATGCCTTGGGGGCGTCCTCGCCCTCATCGATACCCATGACCATGACCAGGCCAAAGCCCAGAGCAGCAGCAATTGCCATGCCGATGCAGACAAAGATGAAGCCGTCGCCCACGAAAACAGGCAGGGACAGGATGCAGGAGTTGACGTATGCGGTAGCATGGCCGCCGCCCACGGCAACGAAGGCACCGGCAAC
Source organism: Faecalibacterium sp. (assembly GCA_050873025.1). GTDB lineage: Bacteria > Bacillota > Clostridia > Oscillospirales > Ruminococcaceae > Faecalibacterium. Next base: position 102,234 of record JBNMHZ010000004.1, read on the forward strand.
GCCGCCGGCGATGATATCAGCAATCAGAGCGTTCTTGTACTTGAGCAGGACGCCGTAGATGCCCGGCTCGGTGATGCCGATAAAGGAGGAAATGAAGGCAGACATTGCAACGGACTTGTTTTCTTCCTTCTTTGCCTTGACCCAGACGCCCAGGCAGGTGCCTACGATGGCCAGAGTCCCCATGGTGTTGACGGGCAGGATGTAGTCATAGCCGTACTGGGTGATGTTCTGCAGGCAGACAGCGCCCAGAGAAAGGTGCATACCGGTAAACACCAGCAGCGAACGGGTGGCGCCGATCACGGCACCGGCCAGCAGCGGAGAAACAGAGAACATACCGGTGAACAGCCATGCAATGCCCTTGCTGATGTAGTTTGCGATGGGGCCGGTGACGCCCAGCGCGATGGGGCACATAACCAGTGCAGTGAACATGGGCACAAACACCAGCTTGAGCATCTGGGGGATGACCTTGTCAAAGAACTGGTACACATATTTCAGCACCAGCACGGTCAGGATGATGGGAATACTGCTGGATGCGTACTTGACAAAGGGGATGGGCAGACCGAACAGCACCATGGGGGAAGCGCCCTCGGCCAGACCTGCGGTCATGGTGGGGTACAGCATAAAGCCTGCACACATCAGGGCCAGTGCCGTGTCGGTCTTGAACCGCTTTGCAGCCGACCATGCAATGAAGAACGGCAGGAAGTAGAACACGCAGTCGGCGGCAATGGTCATCATCTTGATAAGGGTGGAAGCCGAATCAAAGCCCAGATAGCTGGTCATGATGGTGATGATGCCCTTCAGGATGCCGGTACCGGCCATGGCGGGGATCACCGGCAGGATGATGGCCGAAATGGTCTCAAAGATGCCGCCGATGCGCATCTTCTTTTTCTTCTCGGCAGTAGCGTCATCCATGACGAAGCCAACCTTGTTGATGATGGCATTGTAGACGTTGCCCACCTCGTTGCCAATGATGATCTGCAGCTGATCGGTGGCGAACTGCACGCCCAGCACGCCGTCCAGCTTTTTGATGCGCTCTTCGTCCACCACACTGCGATCCTTCAGGTAGAAGCGCAGACGGGTGACACAGTGGAACATCTCTTTAATGTTGTTTTTGCCGCCGACTTCTTTTACGATCTGTTCGGCAAGTTTATCTGCATTCATAACAGTTTCTCCTTACGTTTTTCCTGTATGCTGCGGCGCACGCGCTCCACATGGATGGTCAGGTACATCTGCTCGGTGCCGGAAACGGCGGTGCGGTACTGCTTTTCCAGATAGCTCACGATCTTCTGCACGCAGGCATAAGACTGTTCGTATTTCTGGCGTACCATCTCATAGAGCTGCATGTCTGATTCATCCGAGGTCAGTGAGGTGCCCGCAACGATACGCTGCGCAAAAAATTTGATGTGGGTGACCATACGGAAGTAATCAAGGGAATCAGGGTCAAATTCCAGATGGAAATAGTTACGGATAATGCTGCTCACTTCCTGCACGATCTGGGTGATCTGCACGGTCTCGTTCATCTGCATGCCCATGCTTGCATTGACGAAATGCAGCGCCATAAAGGCGGCTTCATCTTCCGGCAGGTCTACTTCAAACCGCTCGTCCAGGTATTTGACTGCATCCTGCCCGGCCCGGAACTCGTCCGGGTAGAGCATCCGCGTTTCCAGCAGCAGACGGTTGCGGATCAGCATATTGCTGTGATACCGTTGAATGGTAAAATACACATGGTCGGCCAGTGACAGATAAAGGTTATCTGCCAGCTCCTTGCCCAGATGCATCTTTGCCATGGCGATCACTTTTTCAGCAGCTTCGATGTACTCCGCCGGGATGGCTTTTACCAGCTCTTCGAACCGGCCGGAAAGCTCCGGCACACTGTTGGTAAAGAGCCGCTCCACCTTGGCGGGATCCAGCGCATCGCCGCGCTTTTTGCCAAAGGCGACGCCGCAGCCCATGGCAATCACATCTTCGCCGCGCTCGTTGACCGCGATGACGATATTGTTGTTCAGAACCTTTGCAATCTTCAACGGTGTTTCCTCCGCCTGCCGCAGGGCAGCGTTTTACGATTTATCGCATTTTTGCGCAAAAAAGGACAAAAAAATACAGCCAATCCCAAAATAGCAAAACTTGTGCTTTTCTTACACATGTTCCGTACTTTTGGTATTGCCTGTTTCCAGTAACAATCCGCATCAAGACGGCTGATTCAATTGTCCGTAGCTACACCTGCAGAATACCACAACTTTGAAAAAAGTCAACACTGTTTCGACAGTTTCAGACATATGTACATAGTCTGTACATATTTTTTGTGCGGAATGACAAGGGCAGGAAAGGTGCTTTCTTGTCTTTTGAAAAGGAGTATGGTATGATAAAAAACAACGCTGTCAGGTGTTGTGCACCCCCGGCGGCATAGAGAGAAAAATGGATGCTCTGCCGGGAGGCAGGGCGTTTTTTGTTGGAAAAGGCGGGCAGGCCGCAGGAGAAGCTTATGGACACACAAAATCAGCTGGTCATCATCAAAGGCAAAGAACAGACCGAAGCCGTTGAAAGCGTCCTGTTCTGCGGCGAAACGTGCGAAGTGATCTATAAAAATTCGCCTGCGAAAGTCTACCGTTTCCAGAGCAGCAATGTTACGCTTCTGCCGCTGCAGAGACGGCTCGACCCGGAACAGTTCATCGTGACAGCAAAAGGCCGGACACTCGGCGAGACCCGTGAAATTCTGGATTTCGGGGAATATTACAGGGTCGTCTGCGGCGAAGCGAAGAGCTTTCTGTTCAAAAAGGCCGAGATCCAGCTCGAACGCAACTGTCTGTCAGAAGACAAGAGCCGGGAAGCGTTCCAGTATTTCAAGGAGACTGCGGCAGCCGTCGGTCTGATGACAGAAAACGGGATCAATATCCTGAGTATGCAGTACGACACGATCAAAAAGGTCAGTGCAGAAACGGTTCTGGCAAATTATCTTGCCCCGGAAAAGGAGCGCGAAAACCCAGAAATACCCCCGGCGGTGATCTACCCCTTCGGCCTGAACCAGAGCCAGAAGGCCGCTGTGGAGCGGGCCCTTTCTTCCAAGGTCAGCATCATTCAGGGCCCTCCCGGCACCGGAAAGACTCAGACCATCCTGAACATCATTGCAAATGTCGTCCGCAGCGGAAAGACCGTGGCCGTCGTTTCCAACAACAACTCTGCCACACGCAATGTTGCCGAAAAGCTGGCAAAGAAAAATGCCGCATTCCTGACGGCATTTCTCGGCAGTCTGGCCAACAGGCAGAACTTTCTGGAAGCACAGACCGGTGCCTACCCGGACATGAGTGATTGGGAACTGCCGGAAGAAGAGCGCCAGAAACTGAATGAAGAAACTTCCGCACTTTCCAAAGAGCTGAACGAGATGCTCAACACCCGAAACCGCATTGCCCAGATCGAGCAGGAATTTCTGCAGCTGGAGCCGGAAGCGCTTTGCAAAGGAGGATCTCCGCCGGAATGCCGCAGAGTTCACCTGGGAATATCCGGTGGTGCTCAGCACGACCTACTCCATCAAAGGCACCCTGAGTACAGACTACCTGTACGACTACCTCATCGTGGATGAAGCTTCGCAGGTCGATCTTGCCACCGGTGTGCTGGCGTTTTCCTGCGCAAAGAATATCGTCATCGTCGGCGACCTGAAACAGCTGCCCAATGTGCTGACGGAGGATGACATCCGCACCAGCGATGCCGTCTGGCAGAAGCATCCGCTGGACGAACGGTATCATTTTTCCACCCACAGTCTGCTTTCCGCTGCGCTGGAAACATGGCCGGATGCACCGGCCACCCTGCTGCGGGAGCACTATCGCTGTCACCCCAAGATCATCAACTTCTGCAACCAGAAGTTCTACGATGGCCAGCTGATCGTGATGACAGAGGATAAAGGCGAACCGGATGTGCTGACCATGTACCGGACGGTGGCGGGCAGTCATGCACGCGGACACCTCAACCAGCGCCAGATCGACGTGATCCGGCAGGAGGTAATCCCCCGGCTCAGCCAGAAGGATTACCAGAGCATCGGCATCATCACACCCTACCGCGAGCAGGCTTCTGCGATCCGAAAGCAGCTGGGAAAAGGCTATGAAGTGGACACCGTACATAAATTTCAGGGGCGGGAACAGGACGCCATCGTCCTGACCTCTGTGGATAACGTGATCACGGATTTCGTGGATGACCCGCATATGCTGAACGTGGCGGTCTCCCGAGCTGTCCACTCGCTGACCGTGGTCACATCTCAGGACCCGCGCAATGACCACACGAACTACGGCGACCTGATGCGGTACATCGGGTATAACAGCTTTGAGATCATCCAGAGTCAGGTCTACTCGGTGTTCGACCTGCTGTATCAGGGGTATGCCGAGCAGCGCAGGGCGTATCTGCAAAAGCACAAGCGGGTTTCGGAATATGACTCTGAAAACCTGATGTATGCGCTGATCCAGAAGGTGCTGGCCCAAACGAGTTTCTCAGACCTTGGCTGTGCTGTGCACGTCTCGCTTGCAACGCTGGTCAAACCAGACGCTCCACTGAGCGCCGCTGAACATCAATACGTCAAGAATCCGCTGACCCATGTTGACTTTCTGCTGTTTCATAAGATGGACAAGCGGCCGGTGCTGGCGGTCGAGGTAGACGGCACCGGCTTCCACGCACCCGGAAGCAAACAGTCCGAACGGGACGAGAAAAAGGACCGCATTTTGGAAAAGTGTGGACTTCCGCTGCTGCGCCTTCGCACAGACGGCAGCGGCGAACGGGAAAAACTGCAAACGGCGCTGAACGACGCCGTCCGCTGTTGATATAAAGTTGAAAAGGAGAAAACAGAATGCTTACTTTTATCTGTTACCCCAAGTGCACCACCTGCCAGAAAGCCCAAAAATGGTTGGATGAAAACCAGATTCCCTATGAGCTCCGGGACATCAAAACGGATAACCCGTCCGAAGAAGAGCTGGCCGTGTGGCACAAAGTCAGCGGTCGGCCGCTGAAAAAGTTCTTCAACACCAGCGGGCTGCTTTATAAGTCGATGCAGCTGAAAGATGCGCTGCCCGGCATGACCGAAGCCGAAATGCTCAAGCTGCTTGCCACAGACGGGATGCTGGTCAAACGCCCGCTTCTGGTGAGTGATAAGGCCGTTCTGGTGGGGTTCAAAGAAGCCGAGTGGAAAAAGAGCCTGAAGGGGGAATAAAAAACGACTCTGAGATCAAATAATCTCAGAGTCGTTTTTCTATCGGAGTGGCGAGACTCGAACTCGCGGCCTCCTGCTCCCAAAGCAGGCGCGCTACCAACTGCGCAACACCCCGGCATCCGGCGGCACTGCTGCACCGCCGAGATATAGTATATCGTTTTTTGTGCCGTTCGTCAATACAGCTTCCGCAAACAGCGCCGCCCGCAATTTTATCAGTTGAAGGAGCGGAAGCCCTTGCCGATGATCTCGCTGGAATTGACGATGGTGATAAAGCTCTGCGGTTCATTCTCGCGCAGGAAGTTGCGCAGCTGCAGGGCCTGACGGCGGGTCAGCACCGTCACCAACACGCTGAGCTCGTGGTGGGTATAGGCACCATAAGCTTTTTCCACCGTGGCAGAACGGTTCATATCCTTAATGATAAAGTCCAGGATGGGCTGCGGGTTGGAGGTCATGATGGTGCACACCTTGCGCAGGCGGATATTTTCAATAGCACCGTCCACCACAAAGCTCTTGCCCATCAGGCCAAGGATACAGTAAAGGCCCGTGCCCATGCCGAACCGCCAGGCGGCCGCCAGCACGATGAGGATATCGCTCACCATCAGGGCCTTGCCGATCTCCATGGAGGTATATTTTGCCAATATCAGGGCCACAATATCGGTGCCGCCGGTGGATGCGCCGATGTCGAACACGATGGCTGCACCCAGAGCCGGCAGGAACACCGCAAACACCAGATCCAGCATGGCGTCCCCGCTCATGGATGCATCGATGGGATACAGCCATTCGCAGACGGACACAAAAAAAGACAGGGCAAAGGAGGAATAGATCGTCCAGCCCATGGTCTTTACGCCCAGAAAGATGAAGCCCATCACCACCAGGATCATGTTGATGATCCACATGAAGCCGCCTACATTGATCTTGGGGAACAGGTCTGCCAGCAGGATGGACAGGCCCGACGTGCCGCCGAATGCAAAATGATTGGGATTTTTAAAGTATACGATGCCGACCGCCGTCAGGATCAGGCCGAGATTCAGCTCGCCAAAGAAATTTAAATTCTTCAGCATATTTTCCTTGCTGAACGCTTCTTTTAAACTGTTCATGGGTTTCCTCCTGTTCTAAATACAGCAAAAAGAGCTGTACGCCATGCAAAAATATACTCTCCTGTACCGCGCATGTCAAGGGATAGAGCAAAAGTTGTGGAAAATAGCATAAATTGGATGTTTTTCGGGAGTTCAGGCCCTTTCTCTTGAAGAAATCGTTAAAATAGTGTATTATATAGTATTATGGAATAAGTGGGCACACCGTGCCCTTGACAGGGGGAAAACTCATGGCAGATAAAAACTTTCTGACCGACATCATTGACGCCGATCTGGCCGAAGGGCAGATCAGCGAGATCCATACCCGCTTCCCGCCGGAGCCCAACGGCTACCTGCACATCGGCAGTGCCAAGGCCATCTACATCAACTGGTCCATTGCCAACCAGTACGGCGGCAAGTTCAACCTGCGTCTGGACGACACCAACCCCGCCCGTGAGGGTGAGGAGTACGTCAACAGCATCATCGAGGACCTGCACTGGCTGGGTGCCGACCCCAACGGCGGCATCTTCTACGGCAGCGACTACTTTGACAAGTGCTACGAGTACGCTGAAAAACTCATCAAAGAGGGCAAGGCCTACGTGGACGACCTGACCCGCGACGAGATGCGCGAGTACCGCGGTGCTGACGCCGGCAAACCCAGCCGTCCCTCTCCGTGGCGCGACCGCACCCCGGAAGAGAACCTGGACCTGTTCCGCCGGATGCGTGCCGGTGAGTTCAAAGAGGGCGAAAAGACCCTGCGTGCCAAAATCGACCTGGCCAGCCCCAACATGAACATGCGTGACCCGGCCATCTACCGTATCAAGTACGCCGAGCATCACCGTCAGGGCAACAAGTGGTGCATCTACCCGATGTACGACTTCGCCCACCCCATTCAGGATGCCATCGAGGGCATCACCCACAGCATGTGCAGCCTGGAGTTCGAGAACCACCGCCCGCTGTACAACTGGGTCATTGAGAATATCTTTGGCACCCAGTTCCCCAAGCAGCGCGAGTTTGCCCGCCTGAACATGACCAACACCGTCATGAGCAAGCGCTATCTGCGTGAGCTGGTGGAAATGGGCATCGTGGACGGCTGGGATGATCCCCGTATGCCCACCCTGTGCGGTCTGCGCCGCCGCGGCTACACCCCCACCTCCATCTTCACCTTTGTGCGGGAAGCCGGCATCTCCAAGTCCGACAACCTGATCGACATGCGCCAGCTGGAAGCCTGCATCCGCAGCGAGCTGGACCTGACCGCCCAGCGCCGCATTGCCGTGCTGGACCCCGTGAAACTGATCGTGGACAACTACCCGGAGGATAAGACCGAGTACTTCGATGTGGCCAACAACCCCAACCGCGAAGCCAACGACACCACCACCCGCAAGGTGGCCTTTACCCGCGAGCTGTGGATCGACAGCGAGGACTTCGCCGAGGTGCCGCCTCCCAAGTTCAAGCGCCTGACCGTGGGCGGTGAGGTGCGTCTGATGGGCGCTTACATCGTCAAGTGTGAGAGCGTGGAAAAGAACGCGGACGGCAGCATTGCGGCCATCCACTGCACCGCCGACCTTGAGACCGGCAACGGCAACCCTGCCGATGGCCGCAAGGTGAAGGGCACCATCCACTGGGTGAGCGCCGCCCACGCTGTGGACGCCGAGGTGCGCCTGTACGACAAGCTGTTCACCGAGGCCAACATGAACGCCATCCCCGAGGGCAGCGACTACAAGGACTACCTGAACCCGGAGAGTGTGGTGGTGCGCAAGGGCTGCAAGCTGGAAGAGAGCCTGAGGGACGCAAAGCCCGGTGAGAAGTTCCAGTTCGTGCGCACCGGCTTCTTCACCCCGGACTCCAAGAACCCGGGCGTGTACAACCGCATCGTCACCCTGCGTGACAGCTTCAAACCCGCCAAGTAAGCAAAAATCCAAAGGAGCATCTGATCTCTCATGAAGAAGAAAATGACCCGGAATATTATCATCATGGCCGTCATCACCGTGATCATGGCCGTTGTGCTTGGCCTGTACATCAAGAGCACCAGCACCGTGCCCGCCACCGACAACGCCGCCCCCCTGAACGACGGCACCTACACTTCCAGCGCACAGGGCTGCCTGAGCGAAGTTTCCGTCACCGTGACCGTGACCGGCGGCAAGGTGACCAATGTGGACATCGACGCTTCCGGCGAGACCCCGGAGCTGGGCGGTAAGGCTGCCGAAACGCTGGCCAGCCAGCTGACCGAGGCCGGTTCCACCGCCGGTGTGGATGCCGTTTCCGGCTCCACCATGACCAGCAACGCCGTGTTCGACGCCATGAACGACTGTCTGAGCCAGGCACAGTAAGCGATCATTCAAAAAGGGGAAGAGCCTGCAGGCTCTTCCCCTTTTTTGTACTTTCAGTTGTTCAAAAATTTTACTGGAACAGATTGCGGAATGCACCGCTGCCCTGCTGCTTCTGGGCTGCTGCCGCACCGGTGTACACCTTGCAGGTGGCATTACGGCCTTCCGAGGTGGTTGCTGTGATGGTAGCTTCGCCATCACCAACGGCCGTCACCGTACCGTTTGCATCCACTGCAGCCACAGACGGATTGCTGCTGCGCCAGGTGACAGGCACCGCAGCAGGGTTCTCCACCGCTACACTGGCGGTCAGCGTAGCCTTATCGCCCATATTATTCAGGTACAGGCGCGCTTCGTTCAGGGTCACACGGCCGATGTTGTTCACCACCGTCACCGCACAGCTCAGGGTGGCCCCGCGTGCCGTATCGGCATAAATATTCGTGATGCCCTCCGCACAGGCAGTCACCACACCGTCAGCATTTACCGTTGCAATGGACGGGTCTGCGCTGCGCCAGCTGACCACACTGTCGCCTGTATCCAGCGACAACTGCTCTTTCGGGGCGCGGTCATCGTACTCAATGTTCAGGCACAAGAAGGTGCGGTTGAGCCGTCCGCTCTCTTCGCGGGCTGTCGGGCCATTCTCCGCCATCCGATACCCCGATGCTGCAGCTGCACCGAGCGGCACTGCCAGCAGAAGGCCGCATGCCAATGCTGCCGCAAACACCATAGACTTTTTGACTTTCATATAGGGTCTCCTCCCTTCACGCTGTACTTTTTACAGCTTCCCATTGTTAGAATACCTCTTTTGTGTGAACTTTTCTAGTTGTTTTGCGTATTTTTTCTCTTTTGACAAGTTTTTTATAGAATATTTCTCTGTTTTGACCGGCGTTTTTGCGTTTTTACTTCACGATTGTGAATTTGCTCGTTGTGTCTGCGGGCGCAATCTGCTAGAATACAAAAGGAACATCTTTATTTTGCAAAGGAGTAGGCTGTTATGGGCGTATTATCCAATCTGGAACCGGCATCGGTTTTCCATTATTTTGAGGAGATCTGCGGCATCCCGCACACCTCCCACCACGAAAAGGCGCTGAGCGACTACTGTGTGCAGTTTGCAAAGGCGCACGGCCTTGTCTGCCGTCAGGATGAGATGGGCAATGTGCTCATCAAGGCACCGGCCACGCCGGGCTACGAGAACGAGCCGAGCCTGATTTTGCAGGGCCATCTGGACATGGTGGGCGACAAGACCGCCGACTGCCCGCTGGATCTGGAAAAGGACGCCATCCGCCCGGTGGTGGACGGCAATTATGTACGGGCCGAGGGCACCACCCTGGGCGGCGACGACGGCATTGCCGTAGCCTATGCACTGGCTGTGCTGGACGCTGACGACATCCCCCACCCGGCACTGGAAGTGGTGCTGACCGTGTGCGAGGAAGTGGGCCTGCTGGGTGCATCTGCCATGGATTTTTCCGACCTTGCGGGCCGGATGCTGGTGAACATCGACTCCGAAGAAGAAGGCGTGCTGACCGCAGGCTGTGCAGGCGGACGCCGTGCTGAGTGCCATCTGCCCGTGCAGCGGATGTCCGTAAGCGGCACTGTCGTGAAGGCAGACATCGTGGGCCTTGTGGGCGGACACTCCGGCACCGAGATCCACAAGTGCCGCGCCAACGCCATTGCCCTGCTGGGCCGCTGGCTGCAGCTGCTGGCTGAAAACAATGTGGAGCACTTTGTGCTCACCCTTTCCGGCGGCGCAAAGGAAAATGTGATCCCGAAGGAGAGCAGCGTTACCCTGCTGCTGCCTGCCGGGGTGACCGAAGCTGTTCACACCGCTGCTGCCGCCTTTGCGGCGCAGATGCAGGCCGAGTACGGCACGGCAGACCCCGCCATCCGCCTGCAGCTCACCGAGCAGGGCTGCGTGGAAGCAACTGCACTGGACGCCGCTTCCACCGCGCGGGTACGCAAGGCCCTGCTGCTGATGCCCTGCGGTGTGCAGGCCATGAGTGCCGACGTGCCGGGCCTTGTGGAGACCTCGCTGAACCTGGGCGTGGCAGAGACTGCTGAGAACGAAGTGATCCTGCGCTTCTCACTGCGCAGCTCGGTGCCCTCGGCCAAGGAGCTGCTGAGCTGCAAGGTGCAGACCCTCACCGAACTGCTGGGCGGCAGCGTGCGGTTCCACGGCGACTACCCCGCCTGGGCTTACGCCCGCGAGAGCGCCCTGCGTGACCGCTGTGTGGCGGTGTACGAAGCGCAGTACGGCGCAAAGCCCCAGATCGCAGCACTGCACGCCGGCCTGGAATGCGGTATCCTCTCGGGCAAGATCGACGGGCTGGACTGCATCTCCTTTGGCCCGAATCTGCTCCACGTCCACACCCCCAACGAACGTGCCGACATCGCCTCGGTGGCTCGTGTGTGGGAGTATTTAAAAGCGATTCTGGCCTACAAAAAGTAATTTCTTTGCATAAAAATACGCCGTGCAGCAATGCACGGCGTATTTTTTACGACCTATCAGTCCAGATACTTGATCTTGCCCGGCTCAATGCCCTTGATGCCAAGGCCCGGCTCGTCGGAAACGGTGATGTCTTTTTCATTGAACACCGCACCGCCAAGGATGGGGTCCTCGCTGCACAGCACAGGGCCGTCCAGATCCACGCGGGTGATGATCTGCTTTGCGCAGGCCAGATGCACAGCCGCATTCACGCTGATCTTGGCTTCCAGCATACAGCCGATCATGCACTCCACACCGTACACTTCGGCAGCGGAAGCGATCTTGAGGGCGTTGTACAGGCCGCCGCACTTCATCAGCTTGATGTTCACAAGGTCGGCTGCCCCCATCTGCATGATGGTCAGCGCGTCCTGAGGCGAGAACACGCTCTCATCGGCCAGCACCGGCACATAGGAGCGCTCGGTGACGTACTTCAGGCCGTCGAAGTCGTGGGCCTTGACCGGCTGCTCCACGAACTCGATGTCGAGGCCCTTCTCCTGCATCCCGTTCAGGATGCGCACGGCTTCCTTGGGAGTCCAGCCCTGATTGGCGTCGATGCGGATGCAGGTCTCCTTGGGCACGGCGGCACGAATGGCACTCAGGCGGGCAATGTCCTTTTCCGGCTCCTTGCCCACCTTGACCTTCAGGCAGTCGTAGCCGCGGTCAATGGCGTTCAGGGCATCCCGCACCATCTCCTCAGGGTCGTTGACGCTGATGGTGATATCGGTGACGATGGATTTCTTTGCGCCGCCCATCAACTTGTACACGGGAATTTTGTACAGCTGGCCGTACAGATCCCACAGGGCCATATCCACAGCGGCCTTGGCGCTGGTGTTCTTCTGGATGCAGGCGTTCAGCGCGATCATCAGGTCCTCAAAGTCGTCCACATCGCGGCCGATGATGGTCTTGGCAATGTGGTCCCGGATGGCACCGATGATGGCACCGGTGGTGTCGCCGGTGATGACGCCGGTGGGAGGAGCCTCGCCGTAGCCCACCGCACCGGTGTCGGTGTGGATCTCCACGATCACATCCTCCACACTGCTGACCGAGCGCAGAGCCGTTTTAAACGGCACACGCAGCGGTACGGAGATAAGGCCCAGACGCACTTCCGTGATTTTCATACAAAACCTACCCCTTTCGATAAAAAAATGTTGCCAGATTATGAAATCTATGGTAATATTGTATACGAAGTTGTCGATAATGTAAAGACAATTGTCCGCAAAAATTTGCACAAAAAGAAAGGGGATTGGGTTCATGATCACAAACGGGTTTACCTACATCGCGGTGCTGGTGTTCATTGCCGCACTGCTGGTGTGGCTGCAGCGCTACACAAAGTCGAAATTCTTCGACTACGCACCGCCCATCGTTCTGCTGTACCTCATCACCATGATCTGCTGCACCATGGGTCTGTGGGACATGGAAGCCACCAAACCGGCTTACTCCGTGCTGAAGAACAACCTGCTCTACACCATGATCTTCCTGATGCTGCTGCGCTGCGACATCCGTAAGATCATCAAGCTGGGCCCCAAGATGCTGGGCGGCTTCTTTGCCGCTTCCTTCTCCATTGCAGTGGGCTTCATTGCCACCTTTGCCATCATGAAGGGTGCCATCGGTACCGACGCATGGAAGGCACTGGGCGCTCTGTGCGGCAGCTGGATGGGCGGTTCAGGCAACATGATCGCCGTGCAGGCTGCTCTGGACATCGGTGAAGCCGACATGGCTTATGCACTGGTGGTGGACTCCATCGATTATTCCATCTGGGTCATGTTCCTGCTGTGGGCCATCAACCTGGCGCCCAAGTTCAACAAGTGGGCCAAGGCCGACACCACCACGCTGGACGAAGTGTCCCGCCGTCTGGAGGAAGACGCCAAGGCCAACGAGGACAAGGCTACCTTCGTCAACCTGATCTTCCTGCTGGGCCTGGGCCTTGTGGTCTCCGCCTTTGGTCAGGACATCGGCGCTGCCCTGAACGGTGCAATGCCCTTCCTGGATAAGTCCACCTGGACCGTCCTGCTCATCACGCTGGCAGGCCTGATCGGCGCTGTGACCCCCGTGGGCCGCATGGCCGGCAGCACCGAGCTTTCCAACCTGCTGCTGTACTCCGTGGTTGCTCTGCTGGCTTCCCGCGCAAGCTTCCTGGAGCTGACCGACGCTCCCGCATGGATCCTGGCCGGCTTCATGATCCTGGCCATCCACGGCATCATCCTGGTCATTCTGGCCAAGATCTTCCATCTGGATATGTTCACCTGCGGCGTGGCTTCGCTGGCAAATATCGGCGGTTCTGCATCCGCTCCCATTCTGGCCGGTGCCTACAGCGGCGCTCTGGTGCCCGTTGGCGTTCTGATGGCTCTGATGGGCTACGTCATTGGTACGGCAGGCGGTTTGATCACCGCAAACATCATGTCGCTGCTGGCATAAAACGCATAGCAGTCCCGTAAAACAACAGCAAAAGAACCAGAGCTGCAAGGCTTTTCCGCACGCAGCTCTGGTTCTTTTCTGTTTTTATTCTATGATGGATTTATAATAGTCGCCAAACTCGGCAAGGGCGTCAATGATGGGCAGCATTTTCCGGCCAAGATCGGTCAGGCCGTATTCCACCCGCGGCGGCATCTCCTGATAATCGTGCCGGTAGGCAAGCCCGTCGTCGATCATCTGCCGCAGGCTGTCGGTGAGCACCTTCTGCGAGATGCCGTCCAAGTCGCGCTGCAGTTCATTGAACCGCCACGGCCGCATTTTCAGGTTGCGCAGGATCAGCAGTTTCCATTTTCCGCCGATCAGCGCCACCGCCGTTGCCACCGGGCACACCGGGAGTTCCTCTTTTGTTTTCATTGCCATGCACCTCCGGCTCTACTATAGCACATTCAAATTCGAATGTACAGTTACAAAAAAGTGCGTACTTGTTTTTGAGTGTGCAGCTCCGTAAACTAGAGACAAGCAAACCGCTTAGAAAAACATTTTGGAGGATTTGAATGATGGCAAACTACAGCAAGACGAATATCGGCAAGGAAGCACGTGTGGAGCTGCACGACCAGCTGGCCCTGACCGGTGCAGAGGTCAGCGTCAATCAGCTGCCCGCAGGCGCAGGCGTGCCGTTCGTGCATTCCCACAAGAACAACGAGGAAATTTACGGCATCCTTTCCGGCGAGGGCAAGGCCGTGATCGACGGCGAAGAGGTAGCCCTCACCGCCGGTGACTGGCTCAAGGTCTCCCCTGCCGCAAAGCGCCAGTTCTCCGCCGCTGCACACACCGGCATCACCTATGTCTGCATCCAGGTCAAGGAGAACTCCCTTGGCGGCTTCACGGCAGACGACGCCATTGTGTACTAAGCTTATCTGACGCAAAAATCCCCCTGCCCGGCACCACCGCAAGGATGGCCGGACAGGGGGATTCTTGTTTTTTATGCGGTTTGTAAGACCTCAGCCGCCCAGATAGGCGCTGCGCACGCGCTCGTTGGTCAGCAGCTCGGCGCCGGTGCCCTCCATGACCACACGGCCCGTCTCAAGGACGTAGGCGCGGTCTGCCACGGAAAGGGCCATCTGCGCGTTCTGCTCCACCAGCAGGATGGTCATGCCTTCCTTGTGCACGTTCTGGATGATATCGAAGATTTCCTGCACCAGCAGCGGCGAAAGGCCCATAGAAGGCTCGTCCAGCATCAGCATGGAAGCGTTGCTCATCAGGGCGCGGCCCATGGCCAGCATCTGCTGCTCGCCGCCGGACATGGTACCGGCCAGCTGCTTGCGGCGCTCCTTCAGGCGGGGGAACAGCTCAAACACCTTTTCCTTGTTGGGGGCAATGGTGGAGTTGGGCTGGGTGTAGGCACCCATATCCAGGTTTTCCTCCACGGTCATGTGCAGGAACACATGGCGGCCTTCCGGCACATGGGCAAGGCCCGCTTCCACGATCTTGTGGGCACGCATACCCTTGATGCTCTTGCCCTTATACAGGATGTCGCCGGTGCGGGGCTTCAGCAGGCCGGAAACGGTTTTCAGGGTGGTAGACTTGCCGGCACCGTTTGCACCGATCAGGGTAACGATCTCGCCCTGATTCACCTCAAAGGAGATATCCTTGACGGCGTGGATGTTGCCGTAATAAACGTTGATGTTATCAACTTTCAGTAATGTATCAGCCATGCCTTAGCCCTCCTTCTTGCCCAGATAGGCTTCGATGACCTGCGGATTGTTGCGGATCTCGTCCGGCGTGCCCTTGGCGATGATGCGGCCGAAGTTCAGCACGGCAATGCCCTCGCAGATACCCATGACCAGGCTCATATCATGCTCGATCAGCAGCACGGCGATGTTGAACTCATCACGAATGCGGCGGATGGTCTCGGTCAGCTCGGCGGTCTCGGAGGGGTTCATACCGGCGGCGGGCTCGTCCAGCAGCAGCAGTTTCGGGCTGGTGGCCAGTGCACGCATGATCTCCAGACGGCGCTGTGCACCGTAGGGCAGGCTGCCTGCCTGCACGTTAGCAAGATCCGCCATGTGGAAGATGTCCAGCAGCTCCAGCGCACGCTCGGTGCACTTCTTCTCTTCCTTCCAGTAATTGGGCAGACGGATCAGAGAGGAAGCCAGATTGTACTTCATGGACTCGTGCAGACCCACCTTGATGTTATCGATCACGCTCAGTTCTTTGAACAGGCGGATATTCTGGAAGGTACGGGCCACGCCCATGCGGTTGACCTGATAAGTCTTTTTGCCGGCCGTGGGCATACCATCGATCAGGATGGAGCCGCGGGTGGGCTGGTAGACGTTGGTCAGCAGGTTGAACACGGTGGTCTTGCCGGCACCGTTGGGGCCGATCAGACCGGTGATCTCGTTGCGGCCGATCATCAGGTTAAAGCCATCCACAGCGGTCAGACCGCCGAAGTCGATGCCCAGCTCACGCACGTCCAGAATGGGCTTTTTGTCCTTGTCGCGGTCGGTCAAAAAGCCGCCGGAGGGAACACTGTGCAATTTGGTCTGGAACTCACTCATGGTCTGCGCCCTCCTTTGCTTTCTTGTGGAACAGTTCGCCGTTCATGATCTTTTCCACGATGCGGCTCATGGAGAAATCGTAGCTGCCAAGCAGTCCGCCCGGGCGGAAGATCATCATCAGGATCAGCACCAGCGAGTAGATGACCATGCGGTAGCTGTCAAAGCTTCGGGTGGCCTCGGGCAGGATGGTGAGCACGATAGCGGACAGGATGGAGCCCAGCATGGAGCCCATGCCGCCCAGAACCACCATGACCAGGATCTCGATGGACTTCATGAAGCCGAAGGTGGAGGGGTCCAGAACGCCCAGATAGCAGGCGTACAGGCCGCCGGCCAGACCGGCAAAGGCAGCCGAGAAGGCGAAAGCCATCACCTTATAATAGGTGGTCTGGATGCCGCAGCTCTCAGCCGCGATCTCGTTGTCGCGGATGGCCAGCACGGCACGGCCGTGACGGCTCTTCATCATGGCGTGGATCAAGAAGCAGGTGATGACCACGCACAGGAACACATTGGTAAAGTTGGAGTACTTGGGGATGTTCTTCAGGCCCTTGGCACCGTAGAACAGCTTGAAACCCAGCACATCATCGATGTTGTTCAGGGTGATGCGGATGATCTCGCCAAATCCCAGGGTCAGGATGGCCAGATAGTCACCGGTCAGGCGCAGTGCCGGGATGCCGATCAGTACACCGAAGATGCCGGCCACGATGCAGGCCAGCACCAGGCCCACCGCAAAGGCAACGCCGGAGGGCAGATTGCTGTACTTGGTGAACAGGGCGCAGGTGTAGGCACCCACAGCCATGAAACCGGCATGGCCCAGCGGCAGCTGGCCCAGATAGCCGGTGGCCACATTCAGAGAGACGGCCAGGATAATGTTGATGCCCACGGTGAGCAGCACCTTGTTCTGGTAGGTAGACAGCACATTGCCGGTCAGGAAGGACAGGCCCACGAACAGCAGAACCACCAGCACAAGGTTCATCAGGTAGCGCACGGGCATTTTGAGAGTTTTGCGTTTGGTATTCATCTTCATGCCCTCCTTACACCTTTTCCTGCACCTTGCGGCCAAGGAAGCCGGTGGGCTTGACCAGCAGCACGATGATCAGGATCGCAAACGTGACGGCATCCTTCCACGCGGAAAGGCCGATGGCGGAAACAAAGCACTCGCACAGGCCGATGGCAATGCCGCCGATCATGGCACCGGGAATGGAGCCGATGCCGCCCAGAACGGCTGCAACGAAGGCTTTCAGGCCCAGCATGGAGCCCATGGTGGGGGTGGCCTGCGGGTAGCTGCAGCAGTACAGCACCGAGCCGATGCCGGCCAGAGCCGAACCCACTGCAAAGGTAAAGGAGATGGTGCTGTTGACGTTGATGCCCATCAGGCGGGCAGCGTCCATATCCTCAGAAACAGCGCGCATGGCCTTGCCAAGCTTGGTCTTCTGCACCAGGAAGGTCAGCACCAGCATGGACAGGATAGTGACCACCAGCGTGATGATGGATGTCAGGCCCAGCGGCACACTGCCAAAGCGGAAGGTCTTGTTGGTGTAGTAGGCCGGAATGACCTTTGCGCCGGAGCCCAAGATCAGCTCGGCGGTGTACTCCAGGAAGAAGGACACGCCGATAGCCGTGATCAGCAGGGAGATACGCGGTGCACTGCGCAGCGGGGTGTAGGCGACCTTTTCGATCACGACACCCAGCAGCGTGCAGGTGATGATGGTGGCGCACACAGCGGTGACCGGGCCAAGGCCCAGCTGGTTCATAACGAACCAGGACATGTATGCACCAACCATGATGACATCGCCATGGGCAAAGTTCAGCAGCAGGATGATGCCGTACACCATGCTGTAACCCAGAGCGATCAGTGCATAGATGCTGCCAAGGGACAAGCCGTTGATCAGCTGGCTAAAAAACACTGTCATGGACTGATACTTCCTTTCTTTGCGGCGGCTTGGCCGCCTTTTGGGGGATGCACTTTTTTCAAAAGAGATGAAGGCTTGTGAAAGCACTAAAGCCTTCCCCCGGCCGGGGGAAGGTGGCGCGAAGCGCCGGATGAGGGTGCGGCTGTGTGGGAAAAATACCCCTCATCAGTCAGCTGCGCTGACAGCTTCCCCCCAAGTGGGGAAGCCTTCAGGCCAGACAAGCGATCATCTGATTTTTAACTAAAAAGCGGAGACAGCCGAGCAGAACCTGTTCCGGCGGTCTCCGCAATGGGTCGATTTACTTCTGTGTCATGCTTTTACGCCGCACACCGGTGCGCAGAGCCAAAGCAGGATCAGAACATTTCCTTCAGAACGGGGGTAGCACCGTCGAAGCACAGGATAGCGGTCTCCTTGACGGGGTTGTGGTGCTCGTCGAAGGTGAAGGTACCGGTGATGCCGTTGATGGTGCCGCCTGCGATGGCGTCGATCACAGCCTGCTTGTAATCGTCGGAGCCAGCCTCCAGGCCAGCATCCTCAGCAGCCTGAATGCCGTAGACCACGGTCATGGCAGCGTCGTAGCCCAGAGGTGCAAAGCCGTTGGGGTACTCCTCGCCGTACTCTGCCTTGTAAGCATTCTCAAAGTCGGCGTTGGAGCCCTTTGCGTAGTTTGCGCAGAAGAAAGCGTCGTGCAGCTGGTCGGCAGTTGCGTAGCCTTCCAGGCCGTCCCAGCCGTCGCCGCCCAGGAACGGGCAGGTCAGGCCGATGCTCTCAGCCTGAGCCAGGATCTGGCCCACATCCTGATAGTAGTTGGGGCAGAAGACGACCTGCGGGTTCTTGCCCAGAATGGTGGTCAGCTGAGTCTTGAAGTCCACGTCGCCGTCAGCGTAGGTCTCCTGATCGACGATGGTGCCTCCCTGTGCCTCGAACTCGGTAGCGAAGTTCTCAGCCAGACCCTCATTGTAGTCAGCGCCCTTCAGGTAGATAACGGCAGCCTCGGTATAGCCCAGCTTCTGGTAAGCGTAATCTGCCATATGGACGCCCTGATACGGGTCGGTGAAGGTGGCGCGGAACACATTCTCGTTCACGGTGTCGGTCTCGGCATCGTAGGTAACAGCCTCGGCAGTAGCGGAAGCGGTGACCATGGGCATGTTGTAGTCTGCGCTCTCAGCAGCAACGGCCAGAGTGGGGGTGGTGGTAACATCGCCCACGAGAGCGGTGATGCCCTGATCGCACATCTTGGTAAAGCAGGTAACAGCCTGAGTGGCATCGCCCTGCTCGTCCATGGTGATGATCTCGATCTGCTTGCCGTTGACGCCGCCGTTCTCGTTGACCTGCTTCAGGTACAGGGAAGCACCGTTGATAACAGCCATGCCGTAAACGGAAACATCACCGGTCATGGGGCCCAGAACACCCACCTTGATGGTGTCGCCGGAAGCGGTGGCATCAGAACCGGTGGAAGCAGCGGTAGAAGCGGAAGCAGCGGTGCTGTTGGAAGAACCGCCGCATGCGGTCAGAACGCCAGCTGCGGCAACAACGCCTGCAGCGGCCAGGAAATTACGACGAGAAATCATCTTTTTCATAGTGAATATCCTCCTTAGGAGCATTCGTGTTTCAGTATAAAAACGGAAGCAAGGTCCTCTTCCCTCAAAGCGACCTTGCTTCGTTATCAATATTATAGACCTGCCGCCGCAAATGCGCAATTCACAAACCGTCCATACTTTTGGCTCCCTTTTGTGGACTTTGTTGCCAAAATAGCCAAATCTACGCAGATGTTTTTGTGCACTATTTCAAGTTGTTCATTTTGTTTGTGCGTCAGGTGAATCCAATTCACAAATTGCAAAAGGGTTACAGGGTCTCCATTTCGGCGTCTGCAGCAAACTCGGCTTCGGCACGCACCTCTGCCTTTTCGCCCTCAGCTTCCACCTTTGCCGGAGACTCGGCCAGAATTTTACGGATGGCGGTAAAGTAGAACACCAGCGACATACCCGTGCCGATGCACCAGCCCACAGGCCATGCCATCCAGATGCCGGTAGAGCCCAGCGCGGTGCTGCTGAGCACGATGGCAATGCTTACGCGCAGGATCAGGTCGGAGAAGGTGGCGATCATAAAGCGCACCATCATGCCGCAGCCGCGCAGGATGCCGTCGGTGACCAGCTTGACCGACACGACGAAGTAGAAGGGCGAAAGGATGCGCAGGAACAGCATACCGGTGTCGATGGCCGGGCCCTGCGGGTCATTCATGAACAGCAGCAGCAGCACGCGGCCGAAGAAGAAGTACAGGATCACAATGGGCACGCAGATGATCCATACCAGATTGCGGCCTGCGCTGAAACCGGCGTGCACACGGTCCATCTTGCCGGCACCCATGTTCTGGGAGGTGTAGTTGGAGATGCCGTTGCCCAGCGTGGTGAAGGAGGTGATGACCATGTTGTTCAGTTTAACGGCAGCGGAGTAGCCGGCAATGACGCTGGCGCCAAAGGTGTTGATGACGCTCTGCAGGATGATGTTGCCCACCGACACAAAGCTCTGCTGCAGGATGCTGGGAATGGCCACCACAGCCACCTTGCCCAGCATGTTCC
Source organism: Faecalibacterium sp. (assembly GCA_050873025.1). GTDB lineage: Bacteria > Bacillota > Clostridia > Oscillospirales > Ruminococcaceae > Faecalibacterium. The sequence goes on from JBNMHZ010000004.1 coordinate 122,760, forward strand.
AGGAGAACAGCACCGTCTTGCGGGTGGACTTGAAAGCGGAAATGCGGCGGAACACCACCACCATCGCCAGCACGCAGCTCACACCCTGGCACAGGAAGGTAGCCCAGGCCACACCGGCCACGCCCATGTGGAAGGCAGCCACGAACAGGATGTCCACACCGATGTTGGACAGGGACGAGACGGCAAGGAAGTAGAAGGGCGTTTTGCTGTCGCCCAGCGCCGAGAAGATGCCGGTTGCGATATTATAGAAGAACATGAAGGGCAGGCCCAGCACGTAGATGTCCAGGTACAGCGAAGAATCGGCCAGAATTTCTTCCGGGGTGTTGATGAGTTCCAGCAGGCCATGGCAGCCCACCAGACCGATCAGCATCAGCACAGCGCACAGCACGGCAGAACCGATCAGCGAGGTGTACACCGAAGTTTTCATCTCGTCGTAATCCTTGGCACCAAAGTAGCGGGACACAATGACCGAGCAGCCGATGTTGCAGCCAAAGGCAAAAGCGATGAAGATCAGGGTGATCTCGTAGCTGTTGCCCACTGCGGCCAGTGCATTCTCGCCGATGAACTTACCGGCCACAAGGCTGTCCGCAATGTTGTACAGCTGCTGGAAGATGATGCTGCCGAACATGGGCAGGCAGAACTGCCACAGCACCTGTGACGGCTTGCCCACCGTCAGATCCTTATTCATATATGTAATCCTCCTCTATCCACTATTATAAAAAGAATCTCAGTTTGAACCAAAAAAGAGTATAGAACCAGTCTGACAAAAAGTAAAGACAAATTTTAGTATATCTGCCATATAAAATTCACATGGCAGGCATGATGTATCCCCGCATCCGTAGTGGGCAGACTATAACGATCCGCTTTTTCACGGGCTTTCTGCCTGCGGGGGCATTTTCTGCCGCTGCGGCTTTGCTGGCAGACCGGAGGGGGCATTTTTGTCCCCTGTAAAAAGTTTACGCCTGCAAACATGCGCAGCGGCCCTTGCGCAGAGCCGTAAAGCGTGGTAGGATACTATTGGTTAGTTAGATGTAACTATCCAAATTGGCAGTCACCCGTCTGCCCGCCCGGGCAGCACAGGGATGGAAATGATATTCAGGAGGTTTTCAAGATGAACTATCTGGAAATTGAATCTGTTGTAGGCCGCGAGATCCTGGACTCCCGCGGCAACCCCACCGTGGAAGCCGAGATCACTCTGGCCGACGGCACCGTTGCACGCGGCTGCGCACCTTCCGGTGCATCCACCGGTGAGTTCGAAGCGCTGGAGCTGCGCGACGGCGACAAGGGCCGTTATCTGGGCAAGGGCGTGACCAAGGCTGTGGAGAACATCAACACCGTCATTGCCGACGCCGTTGTGGGCATGGATGCCTCCGACATCTACGCCATCGACGCTGCCATGATCAAGGCCGACGGCACCAAGGACAAATCCAATCTGGGCGCAAACGCCATTCTGGCCGTGTCCATCGCAGCCTGCCGCGCAGCCGCTGCTTCTCTGGATATGCCCCTGTACCGCTTCCTGGGCGGCGTGAACGGCAACCGCCTGCCCGTGCCCATGATGAACATTCTGAACGGCGGCGCACATGCCACCAACACCGTGGATACCCAGGAATTCATGATCATGCCTGTGGGCGCTCCCTCCTTCAAGGAAGCTCTGCGCTGGTGCGCTGAGGTGTTCCACGCTCTGGCTTCCATCCTGAAGGCCAAGGGCCTGGCCACCTCCGTGGGCGATGAGGGCGGCTTTGCCCCCAACCTGTCCAGCGACGAGGAGACCATTGAGACCATTCTGGCCGCCATCGAGAAGGCCGGTTATGTGCCCGGCAAGGACTTCATGCTGGCGATGGACGCTGCTTCCTCCGAGTGGAAGAGCCCCAAGGGCAAGGGCTTCTACAAGCTGCCCAAGGCTGGCACCGAGTTCACCTCCAGCGAGCTGATCGCACACTGGAAGAGTCTGGTGGAGAAGTACCCCATCATCTCCATCGAGGACGGTCTGGACGAAGAGGACTGGGAAGGCTGGCAGGAGATGACCCGCGAGCTGGGCGGCAAGGTGCAGCTGGTGGGCGACGACCTGTTCGTCACCAACACCGAGCGTCTGGCCAAGGGCATCCAGCTGGGTGCCGGCAACGCCATCCTGATCAAGCTGAACCAGATCGGCTCTGTTTCTGAGACGCTGGAAGCCATCAAGATGGCTCACAAGGCCGGTTACACCGCCATCAGCTCTCACCGCTCCGGCGAGACCGAGGACACCACCATTGCCGACCTGGCTGTGGCTCTGAACACCTGCCAGATCAAGACCGGTGCTCCCAGCCGTACCGAGCGTGTGGCAAAGTACAACCAGCTGCTGCGCATTGAGGAGCAGCTGGGCGACAGCGCCGTTTACCCCGGCATGGCTGCCTTCAACGTAAAGCGTTGAACCTGTTGAAAAACAACTGATTTTCCGGCACCCGTACTGCTTTCCTGGCAGTATGGGTGCCTTTTTTATTTAGATGCCGCTGAGCACTATAACCCCATCCGCGACAAGAAATAACATTTCCGCTGAGTATACCCAGAGCAAAGCGGAGGGCATTTAAAATCTAAAGCCCTGCCATATTTTCCCTGCAATCCTCTGCCCTGCTCAGCCGTATTCAAAGCATGTCGGGCTGTTCTGGCCCGAAAATGCAAAAAAGGAGCAAAACATTCATGTTATCTACTCTTATCTCTCTGTACAAACTGCTGGGCACCGGCGATTTTGTAAAGGTGCTGCTGATCCTGCTGAAAGGGCTTTTCGGTTAAACCCTAGCCGGCCCCGGCTTCTGCGGAAGAGAGACTGCCGTGCAGGCAGTCTCTTTTTTTACCGCGTCACTTTACTTTCGTAAAAAAATGTGCCATAATGGAGCCAGTATTTTTTGGTTCAAAAGCCGCGCCCTGTGCTGGGAAAGCAGGGCCAGAATCCAACAAGAAGAGGGGTATCCTGTTATGAGCAAGACGATCATTCCTGCAAACTATACGCCCGCGCTGAACCTGTACGACACCCAGCGCGCCATCGGCACGGTCAAGCGTCTGTTTGCCGACACCCTGTGCGCCACGCTGAACCTGTACCGCGTATCTGCTCCGCTGTTTCTGGAAGCATCTACCGGCCTGAACGACGACCTGAACGGCGTGGAGCGCAAGGTCACCTTTGATATCAAGGACAGCGGCATTGAGGCACAGGTGGTGCAGTCGCTGGCAAAGTGGAAGCGCAAGGCCCTGAAGGACTACGACTTCCGCGTGGGCAAGGGCCTGTACTGCGATATGAACGCCATCCGCCGCGACGAAGAGCTGGACAACCTGCACTCCATCTATGTGGATCAGTGGGACTGGGAAAAGGTGATCCGCGTGGAGGACCGCAACGAAGCCTACCTCAAGAGCGTGGTGCGCTCCATCGTGTCCGCTGTGTGCGCCACCGAGATGAACCTGCACGCCATGTTCCCCCAGCTGCAGGAGCTGCCCCTGCACAGCCCCAACGTCACCTTCATCACCACCCAGGAGCTGGAAGACAAGTACCCGGACCTGACCCCGAAGGAGCGCGAGAATGCCTTTGTCAAGGAGAACGGCACCACCTTCCTGATGAAGATCGGTGCACCGCTCAAGAGCGGCAAGCCCCACGATGGCCGTGCACCTGACTATGATGACTGGGATTTGAACGGCGACCTGCTGTTCTGGAATGACCCGCTGCAGTGCAGCTATGAGCTGAGCAGCATGGGCATCCGCGTCAGCCCCGAAAGCATGGACAAACAGCTGTCCATGGCCGGCTGCGATGACCGCCGTGCCCTGCCCTTCCACAAGGCTGTGCTGAACGGTGAGCTGCCCTACTCCATCGGCGGCGGCATCGGCCAGAGCCGTCTGTGCATGCTGCTGCTGGGCAGCGCCCACATCGGTGAGGTTCAGGCCAGCGTCTGGGACGCAGCCACCCGCGAAGCCTGCGCCAAGGCAGGCATTCCCCTGCTGTAAGCAGCATTTCCCCTAAACGTTCAAAGGCAGGATGCCGTTATGGCATCCTGCCTTTGAACGTTTGCCGGGCACAGCCGCGGTCACTTGACACAGTGGAAATACACCATCGACCCATCCATGTGGAGATTGATCTTCCGATATAGTTTGTGCAGGGTCTCCCGCAGGTCTTTCTCCGTCTGGAACGGCGGGGTGAACCAGCCTTTCCGGGCAAGAATGTTTTTTACAAGCCAGTCTGTCCGCTTGGATTTGCCCCGGATGTAAAAACAGGCAATAAAATCGCCGCCGGGCTTCAGAACGCGCCATATTTCGCGGAACGCCTTCTGCTTATCGGGAAAAGCGTGAAAACCGTTCATGCTGACAACGATATCAAACGATCCATCCGCCATTTGCAGGTCTCCCACATCGCCCTAGACACATTTGATCTGTGCCTGACCAGCAAACCGCTTCTCGGCCTGCTCCAGCATATCCCTGCTGTAATCCAGGCAGGTGATGTGCGCATTTTTCAGGGCAGTCCATTTGCACTGCGTAAACGCAGCAGTTCCGGCCGGAACATCCAGAAGCCTGCCTGAAAAATCATCTGGAATATAGGCCAGCATCTTCCGGGCGATCTCGTTCAAGTCCTGCACGGCAAGAGGAAGGTATTTGATTTTATACGTTATACTGTTCGCGGAGCGTCTCCCATACGCTTTCGTGGTCTGCCCACTGCGTGTTGGGGTCTGCCGCCTGCTGTTTTGCCTTGGCAAGTTCCTCGGCAACATACCGCTGGTGCATGAACTCCTCGTACTTGGCGTAGTCCTCAATATTGATAAGAACGGACTCTCCCCGGCCATGGTTTGTGATGATGACATGGTCGTGGTCTTTAAGCATTTCCGCGATTTCCGCGTAGTGGTTGCGCAAATCGCGGGAAGGGCGAACAAATGTCTGCATCATAAAGGACACCTCCTGTCAGAATAATTGTATCACGAAATGACTACACACAAGAGCGATTATTCTGGCAGTGAGAGCAAAAATCGTCCCGTGGCCACAAATTTTCAATTCTTGAAAATTTCCTGTCCATCTGGGACTGCACTTTTTCAGCTCTTGCGAGTCTCCGAGGTGTTCTTGTTGGGGCGTACCTGCCCCAAACCCTGCTGGATACGAGTGCAGTAAATCGGAGAGTTTTTTATTCCTCTGCCATTGCGTACTGCACAATCATGGGGTCATCGTATTCTGTCCACATGGACTTGTTCTCGTCCAATGTTCGGAGCTGTTCCATCTCTTCTGCCGTTAAAGCAAAATCAAAAATGTCCAAATTCTGCTTCATGCGCTCTATATGTACACTTTTAGGAATCACGACGATGCCGCGCTGAATATGCTGACGAAGTGCCACCTGCGCAGGTGTTTTTCCGTGGGCATCTGCAATTCGCTTTACAATCGGATTTTCGAGGATTTCTTTTAACCGGTGCTGTGCAAGCGGCCCCCATGCTTCGTGCTGGATGCCATACTTCTGCATCCACTCGTGCAGGTCATATTGCTGCCAGAACAGATGTGTTTCCACCTGATTAACGGCTGGAACAATGCGGTTAAAGGTTGCAATATCTGCCATGCGCTCCGCACTAAAATTGGAAATGCCGATGGCTTTGATTTTTCCCTCATCATACAATTCTTCCAGTGCACGGTAAGCTCCGTAGTAATCCGACAGACATTGATGAATCAGCACAAGGTCAAGATAATCGGTCTGGAGCTTACGGAGGGACTCTTCGATTGAAGCCTTGGTTTTCTCATAGCCGAACTCTGTTACCCAAACTTTTGTCGTAATAAAAATGTCCGCTCGCCGGATTCCTAATTCTTTCATGGCACGCTGGATGCCGTCACCGACTTCTTTTTCATTATAGTACGCCTGTGCGGTGTCAATCAAGCGATACCCCGTTTCCAGCGCATTGAATACACATTGAGCGGTCTGCTCTGCTGGAATCTCAAATACGCCGAAGCCGACCATCGGCATCTGAACACCGTTATTCAGGGTCACGTATTCCATTCTAATCGTTCCTTTCAAATCAATCGTGATACAGCGGACGAATGGAACAATTAAAATGGCTTACCCTTGGCGAAAAACTTGTTGAACAGCTCCTGAAAGTTCATGGCGATTTCCCCTATAACTTTCAATTCGTTGAGCTGAGTATACTATATTTTCCAGTGAAAAAACAGGCTGATATAGCACAAAAGGCAGGATGCCACCGCTATGGTGATACCCTGCCTTTGCTTTTATTGCATCCCGGTAGACGTTCTTACTAATTGGAAACCGCGGGCTAAGCAACAGCTCGCCGGGCTGATTGCTTGCTCTGCCGCTTTGCACCGCCGCCCTGTTCGAGCCCTGTGCCGTCCATCACAAACACTCTGCATCCCGGTAGACGTTCCTACTAATTGGAAACCGCGCACTAAACAACAGTCCACTGGACTGTTGTTTGCCCCGCCTGCGGCGTGGCCGTGCTGTTCGAGTCCTGTACCGCCACCAAACAAAAAATCC
>JBNMHZ010000005.1:0-121232 GCA_050873025.1 Faecalibacterium sp.
CATAGTATCACCATCCCTTATATATTTTTTTGATCTAATATGTAACAAGGGGGCATCTGCATTGTGCGGACGCCCCCTTGTCTTGTAAGGAGATATGCCTGTAAATATCAGAATTTCATCGGCAGAGCGTTCTTTCTGCCTTTGCCGTTGTATGCCGTGTAGATGGGGAAAACATATTTCTTCCATCCCGGCAGTTTGGCGGGGTTGTCCTGACCGATGCGGTAGATGTCGATGGGATGGATGCTGCGCAGCGCACGAAGCAGCCGTTCCTCGCTGAACTCACCGCGATACAGTTCCACAAAGTGCATCATACCCCGCAGGACAGATGCCCGGAAGGAATCGGGCTTGCCGTCCCAAGCTTCCACGATCAGCCGCAGGGCCTCGCAGTAGATTTTCTCGCCCATCTGGTTGTACAGCTTGAGCGCAGTGCCTACACAGCTGATGCGGTAGTCACTCAACCGCAGGCTGTCATAGTTGAATGCCAGCCCCTCCCGGTTGGTGGCAGCAAGGAACGCTTTGGAAATGGCATCACCGCCCACGACCTTGGCGCGGAGCTTGATACCGGCGGTCAGCGGAGCAGAGTGTCCTGTTTGCTCCGCAAAGAGCAGGGCTTCCTGTTCCTGCGTAAGACCAGTGTACACTTTGCAGAGAATGGGAAGATCTTCACCGCCGTTCCGCTCGATGCGGCCCTCCGTTGTGTGCTGACCGTCGAACATATAAAACTTGCCATCACGGTAGCTGACTTTCGGTTCGTTTGCAATATACTCATTAAAATCGTCGGCGATTTTGGCAATACGCTCGTGCTGAATACCGCGCTGGTAAAGTTCGCGGGGATAGATCAGCTTGCTGCTGTGGATGACCATGAGCTGGTAGGGCGGCGTGATGTTGATCTTACTGGGGATTTTGTTCTTGGTAAAGTCCATGCTCATCGCATCTCCTCCTTGATTCTCCAGATGTACTTTTCGGCTTCTTCCAGAATGGCAGTGACCTGCTGCTTTCGCTTCGGGCTGATGAGCAGGCAGGGGTTGAATGTGAAGCTGTATTCGAGCCGCTGGATCATGGCATGAACAGCGGACTGAAGCTCTGTGTACAGCATCATCTCCTCAACGCTTCCAGCGTCCTCAAAAGACGATTTGATGGGCGTGTAGGGGTAGACGGGTGGTTTGCCATCGACCGCTTCAGGAGGTGCGTAAGCCGCCGTAGAACGGACGATGGGTGCGAGCTTCTGGATACTGCCCATCGGATTCAGCGCAAGGCTCGTTCGCACTGCATCATCGACCCGGCTCATTTCCTCCGGGGAGAGATGCCCGATGAACTTCATTGCACGGCTCTTATCGACCGTGAAAATCTGCTCTGCCTGAACGATGGATGGAAGCGAGAGCATCGGGTTTTCCAGCAGGCAGTGTGTCGGCTGGGAAGATTTCTTTGAAATCTTACTGGTCAGCGTGGCAACGATCAGTGTCGGTGAGTAGAAGTTCCCGACATCGTTCTGGAGAACGACCGCCGGACGGTTGCCGCTCTGTTCGCAGCCGGTACCGGTATCAAATCGGGTGAAGTAAATATCGCCACGCTGGAATTTCCAGTTATGGGTCAAATGTCGAACCTCCATTTTAATATTTATGAAGCCCACTGTACCTCCCTGACAGTGAGCTTCGCTTCTGTTATGGCGGCTTTCTTTTTTAGTGGTATCTCACCTCCCCGGTAACAAGGTGGTGTGAAACTGTTCAGCGGTGCATCACAACATAGTCGTGACCGCGCCGGGTCTGGCAGACCGTGCAGGTGTCAAGGCTCTTGTCTGCGCTGGGGACAATGGCAATGCGGAACGCCTTGGATTCGACGAAGTGCCGGAGGCAGACACCGCAGAGGGTGCGGATGGACTTGATCATTTCGGGGGTCAACTCCATCTCCTCGTAGATTTCCAGCTCCTGAGCGGTGGGATTAAAGTCGTTCATGTTGGAACCTCCTATGTCATAAAAAGTGGATTTCAAGTAAATATGTAAAAAGAACAGGAGCGGCCGGAGACCGAAAACAGCGTCCGGTCGCTCCTGATTTAATAAGTTATGGTCTCTCATACTCGCCCTCGGCTCCCTGAGAGTGGGGCATACATCTGGCAGCGGATTTGACCGCTTCATTGGCTTTGCAGCCACCCCGTCTTCGTTCTGACCGGGCCGCGAATTACGGAAGTATCATTATCTGAGTACCAGATGGCGGAACTATTCAGTTTTCAAGGTTCGGAAAGGTCTGATTGACAAACCCTTCACTGTTAACAGAAAAATGGGGGCAAAATGGGGGGTGTTTTTCAAAAAAATTTTTTGAATTTTTTTCTTGCGGCTTTGATAGATTCCTTTACGCTGCTGTAATCTGTGTTATGGTAACGGGCAATTTGAGCCATGCTCATGCCCTGAGCAAGCATCAAAATGCGCTGACGCTGAATATCGCTCAGTTTTGTCAGGCAATCCATCAGATGCTGGCTGTCCTCAAGTTCCACCATCAAATCATCCGGTGTTTTTTCAGATACGAGGTTTGTTCCTTCATAATCCTCTGCGTCGAGAGAAAAAGCAGCGTGATAACGCGAACGTTCATTGCTTGCGTGTTCGACACGACGAGATTCATAAACAACTTCTGCGATTTCAGAAGAAACAGTAATGCTAACAACTTCACCAGTGACAAACTCATACTGAAGATTACGAGAATCCATGTTAAACCCCCAAATTTTCGATAAAACGTAAAAAGTCGAAAACTTGGAGATGCTAGGGATACTTCGCCACTTGGGGCATCCACGAAAAGCGGACAAACATAAAGCCTGCTCCTTTTCGGGAGCAGGCTACCTGAAGCTATAAAAAAATAGCCGGACAACAGCCGACTGAGGGATTCTCAAGCGAAAATCTCTCAATCAAGCTGTTGCCCGGCTATTTGGAGCACGTTTCATACATCGCCTTGCGGCAATGGCCCGTTGCTCGGAGCGAACAGTCCATATTCAGGGTGCATTGCACCCGATTTTTAATTTTATAGGGTCACTTCTTTCTTCGGAACGACAGATCCACTCGCAGGGTCTCCCTGCATCGGTCGCATTTGAGTTGCAGAATGCCGCTGCATCCATCAATCTTTTTATAGAGCTTGTTTCCGCAATTCGTGCAGAAACGCCAACCTTCAAGGTGGTCTTTCAGTCTGTCTTTCATGCTATCCAGCCTCCGATAAAGAAAGCGACGAACGGTAAGGCACATCGCTGGTCAGAACATTCAGATACTTCATGCGGTATGCCAGAAGCCGCCGTGATACGCCCAGATGCCGTGCCATTTCCTTGAAACACGGATAATTCACATCCAGATCCGATCTGGAAATGTAAGGAAGCGTATCGGGAAACTGGAACAAAGCCATCGCTGCCCGCACAAGGCATTCCGGCAGCAGAAGCCCGGAGGCAACAATATCGGCAAATTCTTCTTCCAGCGAATACGGAAGGGCTTGGAGCGGATAATACGCACGGAGCAGCTGATGGCCGATTTCATGCGCCAACGTAAAGTTCCTCGTCCCGGTGTTGCGGAAGCCTGCCAAAGAGGAATCCACGACAATATCTCTTGGGAGGAGGGTATCACGGATGATCGTCCCATCTTCCAGTTCCATACGGATGGTAAGGCGTTCGTGTGCGGTCATGCCCAGCACAGAGCCATCTTTGGAGAGTGGGTACATCTTGATGCTGCTCCCGGTAAGTTCCATCAGAAGCAGATCCAGGTCGATCGGCTGCGGACGATACCAGGAAAACGGGAACCTCTTGTAGTAATGGCTGATCGCATGGTCTGCAAGTTCAAGCAGATCGCTGAGCTGTGTCTGGCTGCACAATTTTTACGCCCCCTAACGGTAAATAAGATTTTAGTTTACTTTATCTTCCTGAATTGGAATTGCGAAGATTATAGCCGAAAGACTGGAATACATCAATACCATTATAAGATGTTTGGATATACGCTCAAAGAAGCCCGCAAAAGAGATAGGAAATACAGATATTATGACGTAAGCACGATACTTATATAGAGCAATACGCTACATATATCCACTGCTGATTTTTTTACGCTTTTTCAAACAAAAAGCACCTCCTGATACCGGGAAGTGCCTGTAAGTCCGTTATTCATAGAAGCCGATAACGTTATCCACAATATGTAAGAGCTTCTGGGTCTGCTCCGGCGTAAGGTCATCGAGCGTCTGCTCCAGATGCCGCATAACAGCGGCATTGAGGTTGACAGGCGTATCCTTGAAAAGATCTTCGATGCTGATTCCCAAGCCCTTGCAGATGCGATCCAGCGTGAAAAGCGTAGGGTTCCGAATACCACGCTCGATATGCCCGACATAAGCAGGGTTCATATCGCACCGCAGTGCGAGAGCTTCAAGGCTGAGATTTTCCTCTTTGCGGATCTCACGAATTCTCTCGCCTACCTGTACAGCAAGTTTTTTCTGCTCGTGCTTCAAGCTGCCATTCAAATTTTCTGCGGTACTTCCCACGGCATACCTCCCACTTTCAAAAAGACGACGGTCTTACAAGTAAGAGTACACTTTAGGACAAAATCAATCAATGGAACATAAGTAGTGTTATTTTGCTCCATATATAGAGCGATGCTTTTCACGTTGATACGTTTGAGTAGCTGCTGAGCTTTTGAAGCATTCGCAGGATTCTGTATGCACAGAAAAGAAGAACGAACTTTACTTATAAGCAGAAAAAGACCAGAGCTGCTAAACTGCAACTCTGGTCTTTTTGATGGGGTGGAAGGATGCTTACGGGTGCATTTCAATGACAGCATCAATGATCTGCACAAGTTTTTTCCTTTGCTCAGGGGTCAGATCGCGCATGATAGATTCTATATGTTGAAATGCTGTGGATTGGAAAGAGGTGTGCGGTTCTATGAAAAGCTCCCCTATGCCGACCTGAAGCCCTGCGCAAATTCGTTCCAACGTAAGCAGCGTGGGATTTTGAAGCCCACGTTCCACACATCCGAGGTAAGCGGGATTGATGCCACATTGCAGTGCAAGTGCTTCAACGCTGATCTTGCGCTGGCAGCGAATCACGCGGATGCGTTCTCCGACCTGCTGCGCAAGGGTCTGCTCATGCTGCGCTGTGGGCTTTTTTGTACGTTTCACGGTACGGTTTCAGCTGAGAAGTGGTCAGATGCCACGGAAAGTAAAGGTGAACTCGACGGGTTTTGTCACGTCGGGGATATATTCCGGGTGGACATTGGCACCCCAGCTGTCATCGCCGCCCACGCCCATCTGCTCGCCAATGGCACGGATGACCGTGTAATGCACCGGGGGCAGCTCATAGGGATGCTTGGCGTTCTCCATCTCATGCGGCGTATAGGGCAGCGCAGAGAAGGTCATAGGCTTGGCTGCGTCTGCGGTGAACAGAAGCCCGCGACCCTTGCGGTCAACGACCTTTGCCCAGCGTACCGCAGTCTTTGCGCCGCACTCCTGCGGGACAAGGTACTGAGCCACATTGTCCGCCACTTTGTTCTGATAGATGCCCAGCTTTGCGCCGTGTTGACGATCCCAGTAGGTCTCAGCAGGGCCATTGCCATACCACTCCACCGTGTCATAATCGGCATTGATCTTGAACAGAACGCCGAACTCCGGCATTGCGGCAAGACCTTCCACTGGGTCATAGTGCAGGGTGGTCTGGATGCGGCCATCCCCGAACACACGGTATTGCAGGGTGCATTCTGCGGCAGGGCTGGTCTGCAGGTTGTAGAGGTACGTCACCACTACGCTGTCAGCCTCCACCTCACAGGTGGGGTTCTGGAGAATGGTGCCGCCGTGGACGGACGGAATCTCCTTGCCGATGCCCTTGGTGGTGGCGTACAGGCTTGCCAGCTTCCACTGACCCCGGACACCGCCCATATTATTGCCGCAGTCATTGTCGGTCGGAGCGCGCCAGAAGTTCGGACGGGGAATCTCCTGGATCATTTCCTTGCCAGCATAACGGTAGGAAGTCAGGCCGCCGTTCAGGTCGGAGAACAGCACATCGAAATTCTCGCCACGGACACCGATGTTGTGAGTGCCCTGCATCACGGTGAACGGCGCAGCCTTTTTGCATCCCTCGGCCTTGAGGTTGGCAATCACGGCCTGTCCAAAGGCGACTTCGTGGCCTTTCTTTGCCCAGAGGGTATCCTCTTTCAGCCGGAAGCTGATGGTCAGCGCATACTCACCGGGAATGACCGGGATCGGGAACGGCAACGGGAAGTCCGCATGGCTCTCTGCTGCAACGGAAATGCCCTCAAGCTGCTGCGTCTGCACCAGCTTGCCATCCCGGTGCAGGATCGCAAAGCAGTCATAAGCATCGGTGGAAGTGAACAGGCTCTTGTTCCACACATGGAACCCGTTGGCAGTGATGCTCACGCTGATATTCTGATAGCAGAACTTGACCTCCTGCATCTTGGGAGAAGGAGTGCGGTCACCGCCGTAGACAATGCCGTTTCCGCTGAAATTGTAATCCGTGGGGCGGTCGCCAAAGTCGCCGCCGTATGCCTGGAACCACTTGCCGTAACGGTCTTTCTTCCAGATGGACTGGTCGATATAGTCCCAGATGAAGCCGCCCTGATAGCCGCAGTTCTCCTGATCGGCCAGCTCGGTATACTTGTGCAGCGCACCGCTGGAGTTGCCCATGGCGTGAGAATACTCGCACTCGATGTAAGGCCGCTTATCGCCCTGTGCCAGATACTCCTTGATGTCCTTGACAGTGCTGTACATATGGCTTTCGATGTCGGTGGTCTCCGGGAAGCGGGGATCATTGACAACGCCCTCGTAATGCACCAGACGGGTGTTGTCCAGACGGTGCATCATCTGGGACATCTGAAGCAGCGTCTCGCCACCGAACGATTCGTTGCCCAGCGACCAGATCAGAACAGCAGGATGGTTCTTATCCCGCTGATAGGTAGAGTTCAGGCGGTCGAACATGACCGCTTTCCACTCCGGCTTATTATCCGGCAGAACGCCCTCGATGCCACGGAACCCTGCCTGATGAATGTCCCATGTGCCGTGCGATTCCAGATTGTTCTCTGCGATCATGTACAGACCGTATGTGTCGCACAGGTCGTACAGTTCATCCTGATTCTGATAATGACAGGTGCGGACAGCATTGATGTTGTGCTGCTTCATGGTGATGATATCCTGAAGCAGTTCCTCATGGGTGTGCGCACCCATGGCACGGCCTGTGATGGAGCTGAACTCGTGGCGGTTTGCACCCTTGAACACGATACGCTTGCCGTTGAGCAGCATCCGGTTGTTCCGCATTTCAAACTTGCGGAAACCGACTTTCTGCCCGGTCACTTCCACCAGATGCCCGACTTCGTCCAGCAGCTCAATTTCCAGCTCATACAGAGCAGGATCTTCTGCACTCCAAAGATGCGGGTTGTCCACCGGGTGGCTGAACAGTGCAGCACCACCATTCAGACTGACTTTCTCAGAGAACACTTCCATTTCACCATGGCGCAAGGTCAGCCGTGCGGAACCCCTGCCAGTCGCCCGCAGCATGACCTCCAGAGAGGAGTGGGTGAAATCATCCCCATCGAACAGGGTTTTGATGGAAACATCTTCCAGATGAACCGCAGGGAGAGCATACAGCCAGACGCTGCGGAAGATGCCGGAGAAGCGGAAAAAGTCCTGATCTTCGCACCAGCTGGAGGAAGTCCACTTGAACACCTGCACAGCCAGTTTGTTTACACCGCCCTTGATATAGGGGGTCAGATCGAATGCGTGAGCGGAAAAGCTGTCCTCTGTGTAGCCCACATACGCGCCGTTCAGCCACAGAGCCATGCCGCTTTCCACGCCCTCAAACTCGATGTGGATGGGCTTGCCCTGCATCGTCTCCGGCAGCTCAAAATACTTCACATAGCTTGCCACCGGGTTGAAACGCTGCGGGATCTCGCCCAGCTTCACATCTTCACGGCCATCCCAGGGATACTGGATGTTGGCATACTGAGGAATGTCGTAGCCTTCCATCTGGATGTGTGCCGGAACGTGAATATCGTCCCATGCCGAGCAGTCGTAGTCTGCTTTCTCAAAGCCGGGGATCGCACTGGCGTAGTTTTTTGCATAGGCAAATTTCCAGATGCCGTCCAGCTTCATTGCAAGCGAAGATTCTCCTGCCAGATATTCTTCGCGGGAAGCATAGGTGCGGAAACTTGCATGGGCATTCAGGACGTTCTCCTTGAAAAAGGTGGGGTCTTTTACTTTTGCAAAATCAAATGCAGCCATATTGTTCCTCATTTACCTTATCTTAAAAATGTTTGAAAAAATTCCTTCATCGTGCCCCCCAGAGGAGATACGGGCTCCTCTGGGGGCACTGCAGATGAAGGAGTAGGTGGATGTCAAGATGGAGCAGGTTGCCGGGAAATTACTTCACAGCACCGGTGATGCCTTCTGCGAACTGCTTTTGCAGGACGAAGAACACGATCATCGTGGGGATGGAGCAGAACAGAACGCCCATCATCAGCATACCGTAGTCGATGGAGTAGCCGGAAGCGATGTTTGCGATCAGCATCGGCATGGTCTGCGCACGGTTATCCGTCATAACGACTTTCGGCCACAGGTAAGCATTCCATGCGTTCATAAAGGTGATGACCGCTGCGGCTGCGTAGGTGGACTTCATAATGGGAACGTACATCCGGAAGAAGATGCCCGTTTCACTCAGGCCATCAATACGCGCTGCCTGCATCAGATCATTGGGGAAGTTGCGGGAGTTCTGACGGAACATCATGATCAGGAACGGCGTGGAGATGCTGGGCAGAATGAACGCCCAGACACTGTTCAGCAAACCGGCCTTGGACATCATCTTGAACAAAGGCACCATCGTAGCGACCTGCGGCACCATCATGGCCAGCAGCAGGATGCTGAACAGGCGGTCTTTGTTCTTATCATGATACAACTCAAAGCCAAATCCTGCAAGAGAGCAGACGAACATGGAGATCACGGTCTGCACGATGGCATACAGGAAGGAGTTGCCCATGGCACCGGCGAGGTTCTGCGATGCAATCAGATTTTTGAAGTTCTGGAGGGCATAGGTTCCGAACATGATCTTGCCGCGGGCAACATCCAGCGAGGTGTTGGTGGCAGCGGAGATCATCCACAGCAGCGGAAAGACCGAGATGAACGAGATAAGGATCAGGAAGATGTAAGCAGGGATCAGTCTGCGCTGGGTCGAATGTTTTTTGACCTTTTCATGCTGAACCATAGCGGTGGATTCCGTTGTATTAGTCACGCTTGTCACCTGCTTTCATGCTGATAAAGGACAGAACGGCAACCATCACGAAGATGACGAAGGACAATGCAGAAGCATAACCGAAGTTTGCAACGCCCTGACCCAGAGAGTTGTTGTAAATGTAGTGCGACATGGTGATCGTAGCATTTGCGGGGCCGCCGGCAGTCAGGTTGACGGACTCATCGAACAGCTGCAAGGTGCCGTTGATGGACATGATGGCAGTCATAACGATGGTGGGCATCAGCAGCGGCACGGTAATGCGCCAGAATGTCTGCCAGCCGTTTGCGCCGTCGATCTTGGCGGCTTCGTACACCGAGTAGTCGATGTTCTGCAATCCGGCAAGGAAGAACACCATGTTGTAGCCCGTCCAACGCCAGATCAGAGCCAGAATGATGATGATCTTTGCACTGGTGGGGTTGCCGAGAAAGTTGTAATGTGTTTGCAGGATGCCCAGCTTGCACAGCACCGTGTTCACCAGACCGTCCGTTGCAAACAGGGACTTGAAGATCAGGGAGTAAGAAACCAGCGAGGTTGCACAGGGCAGGAACACGCAGGTGCGGAAGAAGCCCTTGAACTTCAGATCGTGGTTGTTCAGCAGCTGTGCCAGCAAGATTGCCAGAATCAGCATGATGGGAACTTCAACGATCAGATACAGGAACGTATTGCCCATAGACCGCAGGAACAGCGTGTCTTTGAACATACGGGAGTAGTTGTAGGTCAGCGGGCTGGCCCACTTCATGTTTGCGCTGGAACCCGTTTTCAGGGATGTCAGGAAGCCATTGATGATAGGAATAAAGCTCATGATGGTGATGAGAATCGTACCGGGCATCAGGTAATACCAGCCTGCACGACGCTGCTTTGCCATCAGAGAACCGCGTTTTTCGTTCTTCAAAGTCATGTCCTCCTTTGGATGGATTTGGTGCGGGTCAGAGATCAAAGACCCATCTCAAAGCGGAGCTGCTGCTCTGCATTTGCCAGTTCATCATCCAGGTTGGAGCCGCCGATGGTGTTGATGATAGCGGTGATCAGATAAACGCCTGCACGGAAGTGATAGTCGCTCTGCTCAATGACCGGCACGTTGGCACCCATTTCAACGATCTGCTTGTAGATCGGCTCGTTGTTGAAGAACTCCACGCCCTCGTTGTAAACATCGGATTCAGCGCACTTCAGAACAGTGGTGACAACACCGCCGTCACGCAGGGCATTGTCGTAGGTCTGGGTGCTGCCGCCAAAGGTATAAGCGAGGAAGGACTTTGCCAGATCGACGTTGCCGCAGTTTGCGGTGATGTACAGGCCGCAGCCGCCGTTGGAGGCATAGCCCTCGCCGCCATCCAGCGTGGGGATGGTGGTAATCTCCCACTTGCCGGAGTTCTCGGTCACGGCTTCCATGGTGGGAATGATCCAGTTGCCGTTCAGGACACCGGCGACCATATCGCCCTGAATGCTCTGGTCGATGTAATCGCTCCAGCTGTTTGCCAGATAGCAGGCATTGCGCTTGCCCATGTCAACGATGGTCTCGCAGACACGATGCAGAGTCTCGTTCTCAGTGATCCAAGGCTCGCCGTCCTTGAACTCGGCAACACCCTCGGACTGCATCATCATGTAGACCAGATCGCCGCCATCTGCACTGGTGGAGAACAGGTACTTGCCGGTCTTTGCGTAGACCTGCTCACCGATGTCGGTCAGGTCAGACCACTTGATGCCGGTCATATCGTCCACGGTCTTGCCGACTTCGGCCAGCAGGTCGGTGCGGTAGGCAAAGATAACAGTGCTGTTATCCACAGGCACACCGTAGTGGACACCATCCACGATGGAGTAGGACAGCTTTTCCTTGCTGAAGCCATCCCAGTCAATGTCTGCGCCCTCCACGGGGACGAAAGCATCCGGGTAGTCGGAAACATAACGCTGGATGTAGTGATCCTGGAACTGCACGATGTCCGGCAGGTTGGAGTAGTCGTGTGCGGAGCCTGCCAGCGTGATGGCGTTCTCGATATCGCCGCCGCCGGACTGCTCGATGACTTCCAGCTCGAACTCAGGGTCAACATTTTCTTTGTAGTCTGCGGCAGCTGCGTTCAGTGCAGGGATGTTGAAGTTCTTATCCCATGCGTAAGCGGTCAGCTTGTGGCCACCGGGCTGAGAAGCCTCGACGCTGGCACCGCCGGAAGATGCGGTGGAAGAACCGGAACCACCGCCGCAGGCGGTCAGAGCAGCGGCTGCACCAGCAGCTGCCATAACGGACAGGAATGCACGACGCGAAATCTTTTTCATAATGCTTTCTCCTTCATCCTAGAAAAAGTGACGTTTTCGAGGTGGAGCATCCAGAACTGAACGCATTCACACATTGAACAATTCTTTTTTGCTGTTCCTCTTTCGTTATGGCTATTGTAACAGTTTTCGGGTTGGAAATGCGTGTGTTTTCAAGCAAAAAAAGCGCAGATTCAATCAGAATCAGATTGAATCTGCGCTCGAAAAATGTATACTTCGTCAACTTGTCTAAATCGAAAAGCACATTTTCTGCATATTGTTGAAAGTCCTACCTTTCAGGGGTCAGAGGGCAGCTTCCAGCCTTTCTTTGCGGAGATCTTCTTGTCCAGCACACGGCCACGGTAATCGCTGTTATTCTTCTTGTACTGATAAGGCGAGATGCCCATGATCTTCTGGAAATTGCGGTTGAAAGAAGAAACATCCTGATAGCCGACCCGCAGGGCGACCTCCGTCATGGAGTAGTTGGTGGAGTTGAGCAGTTCGTATGCTTTCTGGATGCGCACCATGGCAAGATATTCTCCCGGCGGCATATTCAGGTATTCCTTGAATTTGCGCCGGAGCTGGGCTTCGCTTAGGGTGCAGATGGTCGCCAGTTCTTCGCTGGTGATCGCATTCATGTAATGCAGGCCCATATACTCGATGGCGGGCATGATCTGCCGCAGGCCAGATGTAAGCGGCTGGATATTGCTTTTGTGCTCCTTGCACATCCGTGCCAGAAGCAGCAACAAGGAAGTCATCAGGGACTGCTCGGCCTCTTTGTAATACTCCTGCTTATTCTGGCACTCGTTCAGCACCATGGTGATGAGCCTTTCTAGCTCCACGCTTTCTTCCTGCGGCAGACAGAGAGCCTGCGTGGACAGACGGTGCAGAACAGATTCCACGAACAATGGGTCATTCGGGAAAGCGTTGTGCAAAATCTCCTCCGGGTCAAAAAACAGGTACTCCCACGAGTTCAGACTTTTATTCTTGCTCAACGTGGTGTGCAGGCAGTTTGCGGGAACAACGGTGACAGCACCATCGGTATAGTCGATGCGGCGATCTTCCAGCACCATGAAGCCCTGCCCCCAGCGGCAGACACCGATCTCCATGACATTATGGAAATGGACATCCTCTGCATAGGTGCCATAGGTGCAGACCCAATCGTCTCCGGCGATCGCCTGCACCAGTTCTCCCTCTGGCAATTCATAATAGCGGTAGCTGATCCTCAGTTTTTTCGGTTCGTTGTTCTGTTCCATACGCTTCCCTCCTCCCGAATATCATTCTGCGGAATCGAAATGATCGATACCTCTATTATAAAGGGAAACGGCGGCTCTTTCAATACAAAATAGCCAAAAATCCAGAGGAATCCACTGGCAATCCTGTGCGAGCAATCAAAAATATTACTTGACTTTATCAAGTGACTGCGCTATACTGCTCCACGTTCCAAATTGAAAGGAGGACGCAGCATGGAGCCGTCCACGGTATCATCCTGTATTCTGACGCTGCACAAAGGATTTGCAGCTTATACCACCCAGCGTCTGCAAGAACTGGGGCTGAGTTTTGGTCTGATGTACTTTGTCATCTATGTGGGCAAGCACCCGGACTGCACCCCGTCCGAGCTGACAAAAGCCCTGAATCTGGACTGGGGTCATTCCCAGCGCAGCCTGAACAGGCTGGCGGAGGATGGCTTCCTGTCCAAAGAGAAAACCGGGCGGAGCTACCACCTGAACCTGACCCCCAAGGGCGAAACGGCCTTTGCCGTCTGCCATCGGGTGTTTTTTGACTGGGATGCACAAAATTTGGACGAACTGACCGCCGAAGAACAGCGGCAGCTTTTGCATCTGCTGCAAAAAGCAGCACGGAAAGAAAGTGTGTAAGCGATGTACGAAACGATTTTAAGCCCTGTCAACTACGGCGGGATGCAGCTGAAGAACCGCATCATTTTTGCACCCACGACCTTTGGCCTGTCGGACGAGGAATATCTTGCGAAGATCCGCAGCATTGCCGAGGGCGGCTGTGCCATGATCATCATTGGGGACGTCCCGGTCGGGAAAAGCAAATTTGAAAAATCCCTGTTTGACAAGAAAGGCTTTGCATTCTATCAGCAGGTCGTGGAGATCGCCCACAAAGCGGATTGCAAGGTTTGTGCCCAGCTGCACCAGAGCGATTCCAACATGATGGCGATGTTCAAATACATCCCCGGTGTGCTGACCAAGAAGATCACCCCGGCCCAGCTGCGCGAAAAGCTGAACGATGAGGTTGCCCCGTACATTACCGGGATGTCCAAGGGCAAAATCCAGAAGATCATCGCCGGATTCGGCAAGGCAGCAGTTCTGGCAAAGCAGGCGGGCTTTGACATGGTGCAGGTGCATGGCGACCGGATGTGCGGCAGCTTCAGCTCGGCCATCTTCAATCACCGCACGGATGAATACGGCGGCAGTGCGG
Source organism: Faecalibacterium sp. (assembly GCA_050873025.1). Classification (GTDB taxonomy): domain Bacteria; phylum Bacillota; class Clostridia; order Oscillospirales; family Ruminococcaceae; genus Faecalibacterium. Next base: position 13,925 of record JBNMHZ010000005.1, read on the forward strand.
AGAACCGTGCCCGTTTTGCTGTGGAAGCCGTTTCCGCCGTTCACGCCGCTGTGCCGGGAATGCCCATCGACTACAAGCTGGCTGTCCGGCAGGAAAACCCGCACTACGGCAATGCAGGCGCGGTGGAAGAAGAACTGGCTGTGTTCGTGCCGCTGTTGGAAAAGGCAGGCGTGACCAGCTTCCATGTGACGCTGGCAAACCATTCGGCGCTGGAGAACACCATTCCGCCTGCCAATCACCCCTATTTCAATCAGCCGGGATGCTTCCTCAAGTTCTGTGATGCGGTGCGGCAGTACACCGCCCTGCCCATCTGCGGCGTGGGCGGCTTGAACGACCCGGATTTCGTGGAGCATCAGCTTGCTACCAGCCGCATCCAATGCGCCGCCATGAGCCGCCAGCTTCTGGCTGACCCGGACTGGGTGAAGAAACTGAAAAATGGCCAGAAAGACCAGATCCACCGCTGTGTCCGGTGCAACAAGAAGTGTCTCGGCGGCTTGATGGAACATCAGGGAACCCGCTGCGTTTATGACGCTTTACGGGAAAAAGAAGCGCAAAACGCTTAAAAATCGCTCGACAAAAATCGTGCTGCACTCAACAAAAAGACATTCACGGAGATGGACGGCTTCGCTATAATGAGCGGTGAAAGAAGCAGTTCCCGATGAATCGAGAGAGGAAAACAGATATGGCGAATGAAAATGCGCTTCACAGTCAGCAGGTTTACGACCCGACAGACGAATCCATCATGGCCGAACAGGAAATTTGCATGGAACGGCTGTACGACTACAACCACACCTGCCCCTCCGAACACGCCAAGCGGGAGCAGATGTTGGAAGAAATGCTTGCCGAATGCGGTGAGGGATGCTGGATCGAGCCGCCGTTTCATGCAAACTGGGGCGGAAAGCACGTTCACATGGGCGATTATGTGTATGCCAACTTCGGCCTGACCTGCGTGGATGATACGCATATCTACATTGGTGACCGCACCATGATCGGCCCGAACTGCATTCTGGCGACCGCCAATCACCCCATCTGGCCGGAACTACGGGAGAAAGCCTACCAGTACAATCTGCCGATCCATATCGGACGCAACTGCTGGCTGGGTGCAGGGGTGATCGTTGTGCCGGGTGTTACCATCGGGGATAACACGGTCATTGGCGCAGGAAGCGTTGTCACCAAGGACATTCCTGCCAATGTTGTGGCAGCAGGCAATCCCTGCCGGGTGATGCGCCCCATCAGCGAGCATGACAAAGAATATTTTTACCGGGATCGAAAAATCAACTGGGAAAACCTGTGATTTTCAGAGAGCAGACCGCTCCAAAGGAGAAAAAATGAGTTACGCAATCGTATTCAGCAGCAAGACCGGGAACACACAGCTGCTGGCCGAAACGCTCCATAGATACCTGCCGCAGGAGGAGTGCCACTATTTCGGCATCCCGAACCCTGCTGCCATGGAAGCAGATACGCTCTATATCGGCTTCTGGACGGACAAAGGAAAGGCGGATTCCTCAACTGCTGATTTTCTGAAGCAACTGCACGGGAAACAGATTTTCCTGTTTGGAACCGCTGGCTTTGGCGGCAGCGAGGAATATTTCAATAAGATCCTGAAAGCTGTGCAGCGGTCGCTGGACAAGAGCAATACGGTGTTTGGCAGCTTTATGTGCCAAGGCAAAATGCCGATGTCAGTGCGCCAGCGATATGAGGATATGAAGAAGCAGCCGCTTCACCTGCCCAATCTGGATGCGATGATCGAGAACTTCGATCAGGCACTCTCGCACCCGGATGCAGATGATCTGGATCGGCTGAAACAGGCAGTAAGATAACAGAAACCGGTGGCTTTCCATCATGCGGAAAGTCACCGGTTTTCTGTTTCCTTAGCTCCGATATTTTACAACGCTGATGGACTGCTTATCCTCATCCCAGAAAGCCAGCGTCCACCGCATAGCGGATGTGGACGCAACCGCCGCAACATCTTTGAGCGAATACGAAGCGGCTGGCTTCATGGCGTTGAAGAAGTGATACCGCCCGTGCTTCACATACGGGAGAGGAAGATCTTCACTCAGCTTCATGGAGGAAAGCAGCTGGTTGATGGCAGCGCGGCTGTGCGGAACATCACGCCAATGCTTGATGTCGTTGCTGATGTCATCCTCGCTGACATCATAATAGACCGCAAGAACTACCTGTCCCTCCGATGCATCACCAGAGACTTCATAGATCCACGTTCCCCGATAGGAAGCTCTGAAAATGCCGACTTCCTGCAAAATATCCTGTTCGTCCGTTCTCTTTTCTCTCATATTGATTCCTCACAAGAAGCGTTGAAGGCGGCTGATGCTGGGTGTTCTTCTATTTACTATTATAGAGAGGAATCGTCTGAAATCCTATGAACAAGATACAACAAAATATGCACAAAATCGAAGTATTTGACTGAATTGCAGAAAGAAAGCTCCTAGAGGTGGAAAAGTCTGTAAAGAACGGTGTGAAAAACCAGTGGATAATGTTGAATGTCAGGACACCGATGCCAAAGAACGGCATCAAAAGTAAAAGAGCAAAGGCGAAGCTGCACCTTTGCTCTTGAGTATTGAAAAAATCTCAGTTTTCGGTCGATGTGTCCAGAATACGCCAGCCGTCCATGAGAGCATCGTTTTCCAAAACAAACGGATGTGCCGTGTCCTGCCCCCAGGCAGTGTCATACTTTAACATGAGATAATCGCTCAACTCCGTCCGATTCTTAAATTTCAGAAAACGGTATGGCTCCTGAAATGCGACTTTTTCCACGAAGTATAAAGCGTCCGAAGTTGGAAGCAGAATGCCGGTGTGCCCGATCATCAAGGTGTTTTCATCCTCGGAAAAACTATCGTGGAAAACAACAGAGATCAGGCGGATCTTTGCACTGTCGATAAAAGTGATGCCACGTTCCTTCCATGCTTCCTGAAAGTTCTTCAGGTGCGTCTGTATGTCCGTGGTTCTGGTCGTGGCGACAGGTGCAAACCATGCACTGAACTTTTGCAGGCTGTCGCCGCAAAGCGAATCGGGATCTTCATCCAGCGTTTCATAGTCCATGAACAGAGTATCCGCACCAGCATCCGCAGAAATATCCCCATGGAAAGACACAAAATCTCCAAACAGGTCGAACGCCGTGATACGGCAGTTCCATCCGGGGAACGAGCCTTCTTTTTCAGCCCACAGATCCTGCATGGCATAGGGGTCATACTTCAAATCGGAAGGCTCAGCGGTTTCAAAACCCGTGGTGAGCCATGCAGAATCCATATCCTGATTGAATCTTTGGACGTGATCGGCAAACAACTGGATGCGGGTATCTGATACGGCGGCATCCTTTAATATCCTGGTGAGGAGCGTTTGCGTGTCTTCATCGGTCAGGTTGCTGTACTCGATTTGCTGAAGAACAGGTGCATCGTCCGTTTTTTGTGTGGAGCAGGATGTAGCTGCACCACACAGAAGCAGTGCAGCCGTTCCCAGAAGAAATGTACGACGTTTCATGGAATATCAAGTCCTTTATGATTGAAGTGTATCTTCCGCAGGCACAGTGGTAATGTCACGGTAGAATGCCGCCCACGCCGCTTCCTCATAGGGGCGCACGAAGAAGAAGCCGATACTCAGTGGGATAGACAGCAACAGAACAATAGAAACCGCCATAGCGTCCGAACCATGGAAGACGCCAAAAAACAGATAATAACCGATCCACATGGGAAGCGCACCAAGCAGCTCCCAGCCGATAAAACTGAAATCCAGGCAGAGTAGCCGCCATTTGTTTCCGTCCATAATACGGCGGGATTCCGTGATGGCTTCGTTGGCAGTCAGAAACGGATGCTCTGCCATGATATACGGGGTCATCGCATAACTGTACGATTTCACAAGGCCCGGAATGATGAAAAGCAGTGTCCAGAGTATCGTGTACACGCTTAACAGGAGATTCATGCAAAAGCCGTCCTTCAGACGGTTCTTCTGTGCGAACAAGTCCGAAATCGCTGCGTCCTTCCCGTCCACAAGATTCAGGTTGAAGCGGGCGTAGCCCAGACGGATAAATCCGCCTACAATGAGGGTGAAAACTGCCCAGATGACAATGCAGGCCACAAGGAAGGTCAGCAGCTTTCCGCCGTTCGGATCTGAAAACAGATCCATGCTGAAATTGGACGATTGATCGGTATGAGAAGTGATGGTCGATGAGCCGCCTACGATATTGGCTCCAAACACGCTGGCAACAATGCCAGCCAGAACCGCCGTTTTCCATTTTCCCCGCAGAGCGTCAAGGGCAAGAGCGCGATATTCCTCAGAAATTTTCATGGAAGTGTCCTCCTGTCAGTAAAAGGCGAGATTCGGTCGGCAGCAGAAAGGGCTGCTTTAATTTAGATACGTTCCCAGTCCACTGAAAATTGCAATTTTGACAAGAAAAAAAGTGGATGGACACGCATCGTCCATCCACCCGACAGGCAGATCATTCTTTCCGGTACTTATATGCCCCCTCAATGGCGTGGATGAGGTCAACGATGAGGCTGTTGTAGGGCACGGACACATTATAGCGGCGGGCCTGCTCCACGATGGCACCATTGATGGCGTCAATCTCGGTGGGGATGCACCGCTTCACATCCTGATACATGGAGGAGTAGCCCTTGCCTGCGTTCTCGCAGACATGGTGCACCATGTCCAGCACCTCCATATAAGAGAAGTGGGTGCCGTCCGCTTCCGCCACATCCACGGCCTCGCAGATCATCTTTTCGGCAAAGTCCCAGGCGTACTGGTTCTCGATCATATAGGCGATGGGCGTTTCGGTGATGGCGGTAAAGGTGTTGATGGACAGGTTGACGAACAGCTTGCTCCAGATGATGCGCTGGATGTCATCCGAAACGGCAGACTGGAAGCCTGCTTCGCTCAGCAGGTCGGCGACCGTCTGAAGATGGGTGTTTTCTTCCAGATTGCTGCCGATGGTGGTCACGCCGTTGCCGCTGTGCCGGATCTTGCCGCCGCCCAGGTTCACCGAATTGTGCTTGCTGGTGCCGATGATGATGTTCTCGGTCTTGACGTACTTTGCAATTTTGCGGTCGTTGCCTGCGCCGTTCTGCAGGGTCATCACGAGGGTGTTCTCCCCGAACAGCTCCTTATTTTCTTCCAGAGAACTTTCGGTGTGGGTGGATTTGACAAACACGATAACGAGGTCGGCCACCTCTTTGCAGGTGCCGGACTTCATGGCACGGACGTTGGAAAAGTGCTGCTCAGTGCCGTCTTCTTCCAGCACGGTGATGCCGTTCTGGTTGATGCTCTCCACCTGCGGTTCGTACACATCCAGCATGGTCACGTCGTTGTGCTTACTCAGGTATGCACCATACAGACAGCCCATGGCACCTGCACCAATTACAATGATTTTCATAATACTTTCCCTCCCTGAAAATAAGAAATCCTGAATACTTTTAAGCCAATATGCCTGTGGATTGCAGGAACAGTACCAGCATCATCACCGGGGCAACGTAGCGGATCATTACCCGGTAGAGCTTTTTGCGGCGGAAGATCTCGCCGTTGCGCTGCATCTCGTCCACGACATAGTCCGGGGTCATCACCCAGCCGATCAGGATGGTGGACAGCAGGGCGATGAAGGGCATCATCACGCTGTTGCTGATGTAGTCCATGATGTCCAGCAGCTGGCCCACCGAGCCGTTGGGCAGCTGCACCTCAAAGTAGAAGATGCTGTAGCCCAGCGCGATCACGGCGGATGCGGCCAGATAGATGACCGCCAGCACCAGCACGGTCTTTTTGCGGCTGGTGTGGAAGATCTCCATGCAGTTTGCGGTGATGGATTCCAGCACCGAGATGCAGGAGGTCAGGGTGGCAAAGATGGCCGTGACAAAGAACAGGATGCCTACGAAAACGCCTGCCTTGCCCATGGCCGCAAACACTTTCGGCAGAGAAATGAACATCAGGCTGGGGCCTGCGCTCATGCCCTCGGTGCCGGAGAATACATACACCGCCGGGATGATCATGGCACCGGCCAGCAGAGCCACGCCGGTGTCGAAGATCTCGATCTGGTTGACGGCTTTGTTCAGGTCAACTTCCGGCTTGACGTAGGAGCCGTAGGTGATCATAATGCCCATCGACACGCTGAGGGAGAAGAACAGCTGGCTCATGGCGTCCAGCAGGATCTGCAAGAAGCGGCTGACCGTCAGCCCCTCCATGTGCGGGGTCAGGTAGTAGCGCAGACCCTCCAGACCGGTGCGGAGCTGGCCGGAAGCATCCTCATGCTGCAAGGTCAGCGAGTACCCGGCGATGACGACCACCAGCACCAGAAGGATGGGCATCATATAGCGGGACACCCGCTCGATGCCGTCCTCCACGCCGTTGTACACGATGAATGCCGTCACGCCCATAAACAGCAGAGCGAACACCACCGGGGAGACGGGCGACGTGATGAAGCTGGTAAAATAGCCGTCCTCTGCCGCCGCAGAGGCGTGGCCCGTCAGGTAGACCACGGCATACTTGGTGATCCAGCCGCCGATGACGGCGTAGTAGGTCATAATGAGCACTGGCACCAGAAAGGTCAGGATGCCGAGGAACTTCCACTTGGGGCGCATCTCGGCATAGGCACCGATGGCGCTCTTTTTGGTGCGCCGCCCGATGGCGATATCCGAGGTGAGCAGCGTGAAGCCAAAGGTCAGCACCAGCACCAGATAGACCAGCAGGAACAGCCCGCCGCCGTCCTTTGCGGCGAGGTACGGGAACCGCCAGAGGTTGCCGACGCCCACAGCACTGCCTGCGGCAGCAAGGACAAAGCCAAGCTGCCCTGAAAAATTGCTCGATTTCTTTTCCATGTTCCAAACTCCTATCCTGATAAACTCTTGTAAATCAGGATAGCACATGATACTATATCAGTAAACCGAATGATTTTACTACTGCATATAAATTTTCGTAATGGGAGAGACCGAATGCGTGAACAAAAAGACCGCTATGAGATCTTCTTGAAGGTCTGCGAGACCGGCAGCTTCTCAAAAGCGGCGGAAGCGTTGAACTATACCCAGTCCGGCATCAGCCAGATGATGGCGGCATTGGAAGAAGAACTCGGGGTGCAGCTGTTCGCCCGCATCAACCGGGGCGTGACCCTGACCGACAACGGCACCCGGCTTTTGCCCTACGTCCGGGAGCTGGCGAACCAGAAAGCACGACTGCGGCAGGCGGCGTTCAACATCAATCACAAGGTGGAGGGCACCCTGCGGGTGGGCAGCTTTTCCAGCATCACGACCCTGTGGATGCCGCAGGTCATCCACTATTTCCGGGAGAATTACCCCAAAGTGGATGTGGAGCTCCTGGACGGCAACTACGACGAGATCCGGGACTGGATCATCCACGGGCAGGTAGACTGCGGCTTTCTGTCCTCCATCGTGGCAGATGACCTGAAATTTTACCCGCTCTGGGATGACCCGCTGTGCGCCGTGTTCCCGGAAACACACCCGCTGGCGGCGCAGCAGAGCGTGACCCTGCCCCAGTTGTTCCGGTATCCGCTCATCATCGAGACACCGGGCTGCGACAACGACATCCAGCACCTGATGCTCCGCTGCCCGGTGAAGCCGGACATTGCCTACAGCTTCCGGGACGATACCCTCATCATGGCGTTTGTCCGCAGCGGGCTGGGCGTGACCATCTCGCAGGAGCTGGTGATGCAGGCCTTCGGCTGCCCCGGCGTGGTGTCCCGCCCGCTGGAGCCTGCCTGCTGCCGGACGCTGGGACTGGCATTCTCGAAAACAGCCAGCTCGGTGGTGAGCCAGACGCTGCTGAACTATCTGCAAAGCCAAGCGGAATCCTGAAAAAATAATCCAGACAGCAGATGAACATGGAAATTAAAATGTCTTTATGGACAAATCATGCTTTCGCCTTGCGCAATTTGACGTTGGAAAGTATAATTATTATGGATTGTTGTGGGATATATCCAGTTTCTTGCATCCGGTTGAGGAGGAAGTTCTATGATACAGACGGTTTCTATACAAAAACAGCGAATACGCATCATCAGCTCATTCATAGAAACCATTTTCATGTTGGGGATTCTGCTGACTTGCTTGCCTGCTGCATCGGCGGATGCAGCACCGCGAAAAACGATTCGGGTCGGCTATTTTGAATTTGACGGCTACCACATGATAGACGAAAGCGGAGTCCGCAGTGGATATGGATACGATTTCCTGCGCATGATGGCCCGCTATCTGAATGTAAATTATGAGTATGTCGGATATGAATGCAGCTGGGATGAGGTCCAGAAGATGCTGGAGGATGGCGAGATCGACCTGTTGACCTCTGCGCAAAAGACCCCCGAACGGGAGAATCTGTTTGATTTCTCGGAGCCGATCGGCGCAAGCAGCTGTGTTGTGACTGTCCGCAACGATAACACATCAATCATTGCACAGGACTATGCGACCTACGATGGAATGCGTGTCGCCATGCTGCGGAACAACACCCGCAATGACGATTTTGAAAAACTGGCGGAAGAAAACTCGTTCACCTATCATCCGGTCTACTACTCCTCGGCAGATGACATGGCACAGGCATTGAAGAACGGCGAAGTGGATGCCATTGTTTCCAGCTCCCTGCGCCGCACGACGGGCGAACGTGTTCTGGAAGAATTTGACACCCGTGACTTCTATGTGATGGTGCAAAGAGGAAATACCGAGCTGTTGAACGAGATCAACTATGCCATCGACCAGATGAACGCAGCAGAGGGCGACTGGAAAAACGCACTGCAAAATAAATACTATACACATCTGGAAAGCAGAAATCTTACGTTTACGGAGAAAGAGCAGGAACTGATCCAGCAGTACGCCAGCGGTGAAAAGACGCTGACCGTTACTTGCAGCACAGACCGTGCACCCTATTCTTATGTAGAAGATGGAGAATTAAAAGGCATTATCCCGGACTATTTTAAGATGGTCGCGGATTATGTCGGGATTCCATATCAGATCAAAATTGCCTCCAGCCGTGCAGAATTCCGCGAGTGGCAGCTGAAAGGAACTGTGGATGTGTTTATGGATGCCCGCCTACCCTCGGAGGGGTGGTTGGAAGAACACGACTGTGCTGGAACGGTCAATTACATCACAATGCGGATGGCGATGGTAACCCGGCGGGACTATGATGGAACTGTCCGAAAAATCGCCGTTGCAGAAAATCAGGGCACCCATGGAATCGAAGAATCTCTGGTGCCGGATGCAGAGCGTATCACACTGCCGACCCGTGAAGCTGCACTGAACGCCGTGCTGGAAGGCAAAGTCGATGCCACGTTCGTATACCTTTATACAGCGCAGGAGTTTGTCAACCGGGACGAGCGCGGTCTGCTGACCTACACGGTGCTGAACGACCCGACCTATCAATACTGCATGACGGTCGGTGCGGATGTGGATCATGCAATGGCCGGCATTCTGACAAAAGCAATCTACGCCCTGCCCAGCAACACGATCGACGAACTTGCGGCACAGTACACAAGCTACAAGGCGAAGAATGTGAACCTCTTTGTCCTGATCCGGCTGCATCCGGTATTTTTTGCCGGACTGATCGTACTGCTGATCGGTGTCTTGATGTTTGTGGTAGCACTTCTGGTACGACTGCGCGCCCGCCGGAAACTGCTCGATTTTGAACAGAAAAAGGCCGAGGAAATGACCCGTCTGGCAGAACAGGCGCAGGAAGCCAACGCAAGCAAGAGCCGCTTCCTATTTAATATGAGCCACGACATCCGAACGCCGATGAATGCGATCATCGGTTTTACAGATCTAGCACTGAAAGAGCAGGATACTCCGAAACAGGTGCGGAGCGACCTGGAGAAAATTCGTGTTTCCAGCAATCATCTGCTGGCCATCATCAACGATGTTCTGGAGATGAGCCGCATCGAGAACAGCAAAATCGAATTGTCGGAGGAACCGTGTGATCTTCCTGAACTTGTGGCGGAAGTGGAAACGATCATCCGTGTGACAGCAGAAGAAAAACAGCAGACATTCACCGTTGATTTGTCCGGGGTGCAGCATCCGAATGTGCTGTGTGACCCTCTGCGCGTCAAGGAAATCCTTGTAAATCTGCTCAGCAATGCGGTTAAGTTCACGCCGGAGCAAGGAAGCATCTCCCTGAGTATCGCAGAAAAAACTTCGGAAAAATCCGGCATGGCAGACTATCAGATTCATGTCAAGGACAACGGCATTGGCATGAGCCGTGAATTTCTGCAAAAGGTATTTCTTCCCTTTGAACGGGAGCGTTCCTCTACCGTCAGCGGCATTCCGGGAACTGGATTGGGCCTGTCCATTACAAAACGCTTTGTGGAACTGATGGGCGGCACCATTCAGGTGGAATCGGAAGAAGGCCACGGGACTGAATTTTTTGTTGAGCTTCCGCTGAAACAAAACACACAGGCAGAGAAGCCTTCCCTTCCGCAAGAATCTATGGATACCGCAGCATTGGATTTCACGGGAAAGCGGCTGCTTCTGGTGGAAGATAATGAGCTGAACCGTGAGATCGAAGCAACCGTTCTGACAGAAGCCGGCTTCATTGTGGATGAAGCAGAAGATGGAGCCATTGCGGTTGAAAAGGTACAGCATTCGTCTGCGGGCTTCTACGCTGTCATTCTGATGGATATTCAGATGCCTGTGATGGATGGCTATGCTGCCACGAAAGCCATCCGCAGCCTGGAAAATAAGGCGTTGGCAAACACGCCGATCATCGCAGTTTCGGCAAATGCCTACGATGAGGATGTGAGAACCTCGCTGGCTGCCGGGATGAACGGGCACATTGCAAAGCCCATTACAGCTGAAAAGCTGCTGACTGCGATTGAGAAAGCCATGAAAAAACAGAGCATAAAGTACGAAAGACGGTTCTATTTTTAAGAGCCGTCTTTCATTTTCGGCAAAATTGATAGATGCTCCATCCATGTGCGGGTACTATAAGTGCATGGTACTTTCTGCCGCAGGATGGTACACTATGGGCATTCTCCCAATATTCAGGAAGAACGCCGAAATGAGCAGAATTTTAATGAGGTGAATCATTTTGCTGAGTTTGTATTTGGCATCTCTGGACACCCAGAGCAATGAGGAACTTTTTGAAGATGTGTATAATACTTACAAGCGTTATGTCTATCACACGGCTTATAAGATTGTAGGTGATCACCACCTGGCAGAGGATGTTCTGCAAGAGGTGTTTTTGTACGTCGCAAAGAATTTTTCAAAAATTCGCACGGAAAACGGCAACGAATTGATGGCTTATCTCGTAAGTTGTAGTAGAAGCCGTGCCTATGATATAATTCGTAGGCGGCATGAAGAACCACTGGAAGAAGATCCGAATGCGCCGGACAATTCTCCCATGCCGGAGGATGCAGCAATCAGCAGCGATAACATCAAGCGAATGGCAGAGCTGATCGGGCAGATGAAACCGATGTACCGTGACCCACTGCGCCTTTTGTCGATGGGCTATACGAACCGGGAAATCGCTGCTGCCCTTGGCTGGTCGGATGAAACCGTGCGGATGCGGCTTTTCCGTGGACGAAAACTCTTGTGGAGGGAGCTGAACAAAGATGGCTGAGCCATCGAAAATGTCATTTGATGCGGCCCTGATGATGGCATCCCGTGCAGACGCACAAAAAGAACTGAATGCACTGCCGACACCAGAACAACTTGAGGAACTTTACCCGGATACCTCTCAATGGGATGACCGAATGGCGGCAGCTTTGCAGCAGAAAAAGCGTCATCCTGTGATGAAACGGGTTCTGGTTGCGGCCCTGACGCTGGTGGTGCTGACCCTTGGCGCACTTGCGGTCAGTGCGGACTTCCGCAAGGCAGTCTACACAAGGGTTCAGAAATTCTTGCCCATTGAAACGCAGCTGACCTATCAGGTGGACGGCGAGCCATTGGAGCAGCTGCCGGATGAGTACAGCGACCATTATGTGCCGACTGGCTTTGAATCGGACGATGCGCAGGGGTTTGCGCGCGCAGAAAACTTTTTGCACGTCTACTCGTCCAAAGAAACAGGCAAAAGCTATACCGTCCGATGTTCCATCATCCAGCCGGGGCAGCAATCCTTATTCGATAATGAGCACACGACCTACACAACGGTCAAAATCGGTGATGCAGACGCATCCCTGGGAACCAGCTCAGGTGAAGATGGACAGCAGGTTTACATCTTGAACTGGGAGAGTAATGGCATTGCGCATACCGTTATGGGAGACGTCCCTTACGATGAGATGGTGAAAATTGCAGAAAATATTTATTGAACAAATAAATTGAGAACTTATAATGTGCTTGTGAAGCATTGCGGCAGTTGCCGCCTATGGAACAACGGCCCGGACGCTTGTGAGAATCTACAAATGTCCGGGTTTCTTTTTGTCTGAACGCACAAAGTTGGCGATACATGGGAGATTTTTTCAAAAAGCTGCAACAAAAGCGGCTTTTGCTGCGTTTACTGATTAAATGACAGAATGGAGGAAGCCGAGGATGCCAGACGCTTTCAATTTTCTTTGGACGATACTTAACGTGGCCTGTCTTGGTGCTTGCATCGTAGGAGGAATAGCACTTTTGATCTTTCTGGTAAAAAATCGGAGACCCTAGTGATGGTGACTGCGCTAACAAGGTGAATCTGCATGAAGAAATACGCTTTTATGTCAGCGAATATTGCAAGTTTTCTGATAGTGTACATTGTGTCTAAGCAGTTTCTCCAAGATGTTTATCTGCCTGAATGGACGCAGCGGAATGCTTATCTGTATGTCTGGATCGCAGCGATCTTCTTTGACTTTCTGGAAAAGCATTTCCGGTCTGTCAGTATTTCAATCGGAAACATTGTAGGAATTGTAGTAGGTCAAATTGCTGGTGATGCCATTGTAAAGTACAATGTCGGAAAGATCACGCCGGGGATGCTTCCCGGAAAAATCGAACAGTTACGAAGCCATCCGGGAGTTTTGATTTGGATTTGTACGATTTTAGTCTTTTATGTTGTTGGCACCCTAGGAGAGCGGCTGAAAAACATGAGGATTGATAAATGAAAAGGTTGATTGGATTCCTCTTACTGGTAGCTGTTGCATTCCGCTTGGTGGTGCTTTATATCTTTCCACAGAGCAACTTCTTGAAGCAGTTTTCGCTTTTGATTTTTGTTGCTGTGATGATTGCCGCTATTATCATCCTGATATGGAAGTGGCTTCGCTGGCGAAATTTCAGGTAAGGTGTGTTTATGTATGTAATGAAGTCGAAAAAAGTCGTTAAAATATTATTTAGGATAATGATAATCACGCTGACCCTTTTGATAATTGTAGTTATAAGATACCCTTTTTCCTTTAGAAAACTGCAAAATATGTCAGGAAGTGACTTTTCCAACAAATACGACAAGCCTTTAGAACTTGTCGATTGTAAAGAAACGGCTTCAAAATCATCTATCAACTTTTTACTAACAGACGGTACGGCGTGCTATGTCGTGACAGCCATACGATTTCCTATCGGGGACTGCTATGACTTGTCACCGTTAATGTTACTTTCGCCAGAAACAAGATATGAGTACAAAGATTTTTTTACCAGTGTAGATGTCACACAATCCAAGAACGCTCTGCAAATCAAAGAGAAAAAATGTATTAGCCCATATATTTTTGTAGCTATCTTTTCGTGCGTGTTTTTCATTTCAAGCGCATTTTGGAATGAAAAACATTCCAACGTGTGATGCTATTAAAATATAGTAGTGTAAGCGGAAACTTGTTTTCTTTTCCTAATCCTCAATTACTAATATTGCGAGGATGATATGTAGTAACTTATGATCTTAGTGCAAGCTCTCATGCAAACGCCAGAAGCAATGCAATGGTGACATTACTCCAAACAGGCGGACAGTTGACAAAATCCCAAAAAGGCAGGCACTGATATGACTTGTAAAAACTGTGGCAAAGTCCGATGATCTGTCCATAAATTGAAAAAGCACACCGGGCGGCTCTGCTTCCAGAACCGCCCGGTGTGCTTTGCTATATACGACAATGAGGAGAGTGAATGTCAGAATTATAAGGCGCGGACAATCGTTTTTGCCATATCTGCGTTTTCTCTGTCCACGAAAATTTCAGTAACATACTTGGGCTTGATGCCCAGCTTTCCGATCCTTTCACGCTTTGTGGTGCTGTATCGATTGATGTCCCGGCACTTGAGGTAATAGCGGATGTTCGCGGCGTTCAGTGCGTAGATGATCTTGGTCTTGCTGTTTACATTGGCAGCGGTTGCAACATGGGATTTGGCAAGCCATTCAAACATAAAAATTGCTCCTTGTTGTGATTGTACTGTCCGCCAGATGCCAAAACCCGCACGGATGGGGGTCGTGCGGGTTTTGGCGAAAAAGGAGAAAAGTAAGGTGTGAAAATATCAGATGTCAGGCTGCTGCACGAAGTTTTGCATTGGCTTCCTCAACTTTCATCCGGGAGAGGATGAAAGTGATGACAGCATCCAGTGCAAACGGGATGACCAGATACATGATCTTCAGCATATTGATGCAGGAATCAGGCTGAACAGCCAGTGCGCTGTCAAAGTGGCTTGCGGCCAGCAACCAGCCAGTGATGGCAGTACCCAGACCGCCGCCCAGCTTTACGCCAAGGGAGGTGCAGGAGTACATGGTGCCGTCAACACGCTTGTGCTTGGTGAGCCAGGTGTATTCCGAGCAGGCGGCGATCACGGCATTCATATCGCCCTGCCAAGGCCCCTGACCGAGAGCAGCGATTGCGGTAAAGAGCAGCATCAGCGGGACATTGCCGCTGCCCATATAGCCAGCGATGGCGACCAGCGCACGGGCGACCGTTGCCAGGGAGTAACTCATCACGTTCAGCTTGTACATACCACTCCACTTTGCGACCAGCGTCGGGGTGAACACCAGTGCGATGATAAGCGGGATGTTGACAGCCCAGGAGAACACGCCGAACAGGTTCTGGTTGCCGAGGATGTAGGTTGCATAGTAGGTGCCCATGCTGATCATGGCACCGTAGATCTGCTGGAGAATGTAGGTGCCGCAGATCATCATATAGTATTTGTTGCTTGCCAGCAGTTTTGCGGCCTGCACCAGATTGTATTTTTCGTCCTGCTCGATCTCAGCTTTGTTCGTGGTGTCAACAAGTTCGCTTTCCGGCAGTTCCTTGACGGAGAAAACGGACAGCGTGTTGACGACCAGACCGATAATTGCATAAATGATGGCCACCGTGCGCCAACCGGCAGCGCCGCCGCCCAGAGCAGAAACAGCACCCAGCGTGATGGACTGGATCAGCAGGCTGGTAGCAAAGGCGAACATGAAACGATAGGAACCCATCTCGACCTGCTCTGCACTGTTCTTCGTGACAAGAGCGGTCAGTGCAGAGTAAGCGATGTTGTTGGCAGTGTAGAACACAGCGTTCAGCAGCGTGTAAGCAATCAGAAACCATGCGTACTGCGCAAACTGACCGAGGCTGGTGGGAATCGCAAAGATGGCGACCAGGGTGACGGCACAGCCGATGTAGCCGTACAGCATCCACGGACGAGCCTTGCCCATCTTGGAATGGGTCTTGTCGATCAAAGACCCAAAGAAAATGTCCGTCACACCGTCCAGCAGCTTGGAAACTGCGATCAATGTACCGACAATGCCGGGGTTCAGACCAACCGTGTTGGTCAGATAAATCATAACAAAAGAAGAAAGGAACGCATACACCACATTGCCTGCGATGTCGCCAGAACCATATCCGACTTTGTTATACCACTTCAGATAACGCTTCTCTGTCATTGTGATTACTCCTGTTCCGTCTGCTTTTTTACTGCAAGTTGCCCAAATCTCTTGCGTTACGTCTGAAAATATTATAGAATTCATGGTGAAGAAAAGATATAGACAAGATGGAACAAAATATGCACAAAATCACAGACTTTGTAAACTTCAGCTAGAACATTCGTTGATAGATTGTAAAATCTCTGAAAAAGAGGAGGAATCCGGGATGTACTTTAACTCTGGTTATCTGAACAACTCCCGTCTGGACTTCAAAGACTACTCAAAACCGCTGGTGGTGGGAAGCTGCGGCACCTATCGGCTGAAAAAACGCCCCAAGCTGCCAACATTCTGGCAAAAGGGACGCAGAGATTACCAGATTTTGTATGTTGCATCCGGCAAGGCACACTTCTGGTTCAATGGCGTGGAGGAAATCGTGACCTCTGGGCACATGGTTCTCTATCAGCCCAAGGAGATCCAGAAGTATGTTTATTATGTAGAAGATCACCCGGAAGTATTCTGGATTCACTTTACGGGTTACGATGTCAAGAACATTCTGGCGTACCACGGCATCTCACTGGATCAGCACGTTTTTTACAGCGGAACCCTGCCGGAGTACAAGATGCTGTTCCGAAAGATCATTCAGGAGTTGCAGCAGTGCAAGTACGGGTACGAGGACTATATCGCATCCCTGTTCAATAACATCCTGCTTCTTGTCAGCCGTCAGCAGCAAGAGGGCGAGAATGCCGCAACCAATATCCCGGAAGAAATCGAAGCAGCTGCAGCCTACTTCAATGAGCACTACAATACAAAAATCAGCGTGGAGCAGTATGCGGAGTCTCTGCATATCAGTACGAACTGGTTCATCCGCAATTTCAAGCAGTATATGAAAATAAGCCCTGCGCAGTATATCCTCTCCTTGCGGATGGTCAATGCGCAGAGCCTGTTGGAGAATACCGATTATAATATAGGTGAGATCGCAGAGATCGTGGGCTATGAGAACCAGCTCTACTTCAGCCGCGTGTTCAAGAAAGAGTATGGTGTCAGCCCAGCGCAGTATAGGAAGAAAATGGAAAGCGATGGCGAATAATACAACTATATTTCAAGTCTGTGGGTTTGAGGCTGGGCTTTTTTTGCCAATTCACAGGAGTAATTGTATTCACCCATGTGGTCGGCACGATTTCCATGGCGCGAAAACATTTCTAAGCCACCATGTTCTAAATCGATAGACATGAAGTATTGTCCGTTTTCATGGGAATAAACTATATATTGCGGATTTTTCCTTGACACCGTCTGATTATGTATATAATGATTTCGGCTTGCGGTTTCACGGCCAAAGACAGTAATGATTCCTCTTCTTTGCTGAAGGTTTGATTCGAATGTTTGATGGATAAAAGCACCATTTAATTCATGACAGGATAGTTTCCGGGGAAACACCTCATTCTCATTATCCGAAGATTTCAAAAATAACCCAACGATTTGATGGCAGTCAATCGCAGGGTTGCTGACTGCTGGCATAGTCCATGTAGTATCATCGATTTCTATATTGACGATAGGTGCAGAAGTCTCGTTTGCTTTGGACAAAAAAAGTAAGCGATTAGATGAATCGGGCTCTTCCGCAAAAAGAAAATATAAGTATTTTTTGAAGGCATCTGTGGTGATTGTATTTGAATCAAGCCGCATAGAACAATTTGAAATTGTCGCATCTAAAGAATCTATTCTTTCTCCATCTGACAGGAGCTTGAGCAGCTTTTTTTGAATTTGACAAAATTGCGTCTTTATTATAGGTGATCGTGTAATGGGAGGATCACAATACTGCGGATTGTCATCTGGATTAAAGTAAAAATTGTATGGCGCACCGTTGTATTGATCGATAGCCCCATCAATAAAACTAGCAATAAAGTCGATGGTTTTAGATAAAAAGAAAAAGTGTTCTAGTTGATCTTCATCAGTTGATCCTTCAGAAATTTCAAAGAGGCCGGGATCAAGAATAAGTTTATTCATAATTGGTCTCCTTTTCTTCTAAGGTTCATGTTAGAATATCCGATTCTCAGAATTTGATTTGTTTCAGAAGCGTACTGATCGAAGAAACCAATGGGTGCATTATCTATACCGAGTGTTTCGTCAATATCTACTTTTGTTAATGTGGAAATAGAAGAAGCATTTTTTTCAATGAAGTAAATTTGGATAAGGTTTTTTAGCTTAGAGTCTTCTAACGCGCGTCGTACTAGGCGGTTGATTACATGATCGCTGTGAGTTTCAACAATTAGATTTTTTCCTTGCTTTGCAAGGCTAATTAAAAAATCGGTCATCTCCATTTGCATTTTAGGATGCAAATGGATTTCAGGCTGTTCCAATATTAACGTATCACCTGTATGAATTGCCAGCCCCTCAACTAGAATAGGAAGGACTTGGCTAATGCCAAAGCCAACATCGACAATATTTTGATTACCAACATTAATTTGCGTGATTTTAACACCAGGAATATCACTATTATTTATCGATAAGTTATCTATGCCTAAACAAGATGCCCATTCTTTTACGGCATTTCCTAATGTAGAGGATTGCTCAATCTTCTGATTTGGCAAAAGCACATTGACCTTTTGACTTGAAAATTGTCCAAGATAGTTTGCGGTGTTTTCGCCTTTTACACCAATGTCTGAACAAATGTCTTGCAAAAAATATTGTCTTTGAGGGGTCTCGCGCAAAGGGCCAATATATTTTGTCTTGTCGAGTTCGGTTGATAAGACGCGAAAAAGAGTATAGATAACAGGAAGAGAAGAGGTGTCAACCTTAGAAAGTCCATCCTTATACAAGCTGACAAGTTGCATACCTCTAAAATAGCAAGTGCATCCATCCCAGTTTCGGTCATAAAACTCAAACGGATATCCGTCTTTTTCGCTTGAACTGTACATCGGAATCGGAAAATTCAACAGCCGTATTGAATAGTGAGAGCCGTCTGGATATTGAACTAACTGAATCTCAGAAGTATGTGTTCCACTCGTATATTTGGTGGCTCTATCACTAAAGCACAATGTGAATTTCACTGAGGTTTCCCGAATCTCTCCAATTTGTGGGAACGAAGAATTCTTTTTGAAACTGAATTCCGAATCAATCCGAAATGACTTAAAGTGTTTAGCTCGCGATGACATACCAAGGCTCTTACAGATGTCACGAAACGAACTATTAGGAGATGTGATACAATATGATGCGGAAATAGACATTGTATCGATTTTTGAATTTGATGATTTTCTGCAGAGATCGTCAAAAAGACCATTATTTGTATAAGGCCCGTTTATTAGAAGATAATTATTGCCGCTCGCTTCAAAGGACTGTTTCATCAGCAGAATACTTTTAATTATTGATGTTTTGCCAGAACTATTTCCACCGCAGAAAATTGTAATAGGTTTTATTTCTATTTCGGAATCTTGATAGGATTTGTAGTTAACAAGATGAAGATTCGTTAGCATCTGTCTGTTCTCCTTGATTGTTAAAGGGTGAATAAGACGGTCATTCTTCTAAGCGGCAAACGGGGTAGGATGAAACATTCTCATCTACGATTTCAGTATAGCACAATTACTAAAGCCTTCCTAGTACTCAAATGATTTTCAGATGCCGTAGCACCTGCAAGCAATGCTTTTGTGCGCACAAAAGCTGTTTTTGCAAATCAAATTTCAATTTTGATTTTGCAAAATGCTTGTTGGGCTGTGCCCAAACCCCTTGTGTTCTGCATCGTCCCGATGCAGGCTGCGCATTCCTGCGGAACGCTTCTGTCCTGTGTCAATGCACACTCTCTCCGAAAATCCGTTGCACTTTTTGGCGCAAGCGTCAATAGCGCAGTTCCTCTGTTCGTGGTAGAATGAGCGTGTTGTGTGCCTGACACATGAAAACGGAAAGGACGTATGCAGAGATGGAACAGCTCTTTTTGATGCCCGGTGAGGAACGCTGCACAAAATTTCGGGATGAGGATGGAGTGCCGAAGATCCGATACACCTACTGCTCTCTGCATGGCAAGTTGTTCAACTGCACTTGCAGATCTATGGATGAAGCCCAGCGGCTCTGTGAAGATTGGCTCGTTACACAAGACCGCTGCTATCGCAACTAACAAAAAAAGACCTCCCGAAACCGACCGTCAAATGGCCGTAGTTCCGGGAGGTCTTGCTGTTTTATCGGGTCTGTTCGCTCTGGTGGAAGTCTTTTTCTTCTGCAAAGAAGCGCTCGATGTTCTTCTGCGCACGGAGAAGTTCCTGCATCTCGTCTCGCGCTTTGCGGTATTCCGGGTAGGCGGCTTTCTTTTGTGTCAGCAGCGTGGAATATTCAGCGTCCAGTTCTTTTACCCTCGGCAGTTTTTTTAATGCTGATTCATCAAAGGCTGCTTTTGCAGCCTTATGCAGCGTGATCTCCTCCCGATGGGCGTCCAAAAACTTTTTACTGTATCCAGACTTGCGATAGTCTGCATATACATTGCGGGTCTTGGCATAGTTGATGATATGCGTCCGCAGGACAGCGATTTCTGCCATTCGTGTCTCAGCAGCTTTGATGGAATCGCCCAGTTCGTGATACCGGGCAACGGCTGCATCTGCACGTTCTTTCAAATCGTCTGCACTGCTGATTTTCTGTTCCTGCAAAAAGATCAGCGTCCGCGACATCTCTTTCAAGTTGTACTTTTTTGCCCAATGCACATAACCGCTGCCTTTACCCTCGGCAAGTTTGGCCTGGACATCCACCAAAAGTTGGAACGACTGTTCTTTTGCTTGGGGCTTCTGCTTTTGGTGGGGGCGGTGTTTTGCTTCTCCGGTCAGCACTTTCTTGATTTCATCTTCGCTGTACCCATCCCCCAAGGTCTTGAAACGGATAAAGCGTTTCTGACGCTTACCTTTGACAGAAGTGTACTTGCCACGTTTGATTTCGTATCCATTCTGCTCTAATCTTTGCAGAAAGGTTTCAAAATCAGCGGGCTTCTCCTGCAAAATCTCGTCAATGACACTGCACAATCTGTCTCGGTTTCTCTCTTTGGGAGGGTAGGTGATGCGTTTCTGTCGCTCCCGGTAAGGCTTGTAGGCAATGACAGAAAGCTGATGCTCCAGGCATAACATATCGCTCAGCTTCTGTATCGCAAAAGAGGAAAGCCAGAAGTTGCGGAATTTTCGCTGACCATCCAACGTAGTTGAATTGAAAACGATGTGATTGTGGATATGCGCTCGATCGGTGTGGGTTGCAACGATAAAGGCATGTTTTCCTTTCAGGAAGCGTGATGCCAGCTCGTATCCGATCTTGTTGGCTTCCTCTGCTGTGATTTCTCCGGGTTTGAATGACTGCCGTATCTGGTAGGCAATGACATTGCTTTTCTGCCTGCGCCCGGTTGCCTGTTCATACAACTTTTTGGAAAGCATGAACTCCTCATCCACTGTGAGAGGGCTGCACTGATAGCTGCTGACCAGTTCGCCTTTCTCAGTCTTATCAGGATTCTGCGCATAGTCGGTGCGGTCTTTCAGACAGGAGACAACGGATTTTCTTTTATGCTGATGCAGCGGAATCAACCGGGTTGTGGCCAATGCAGTTCACCTCCAAGCAAAAAAGCCGCCCGGAGGCGGCATCAAAACAGATGAGATAGTTTTTCGCAGTCTGAAGCACCCGCCAGATACATCGTCTGGTAGCGCACTCCCTCCAACTCGTTGCAAATATCTTCCAATGCAAGATACTGTTTCCATGCAGCATCCCCAATCACTTTGCGCAGTGCATCTTCTGCGACCACCTTTCTTTGAAGAAGTGCCTGATACTGAAAATCCGAGCCAAGATATTCGTTGAAGATGAAAGGTTCCCGCTCGAAATAAGATGACAACATAACCTCTTTATCCATTGCGCTCTCCCTTACAATTCTGCAAGCCATCTGCTGAATCTTTCGGCGGCATCCACGATCAACACCCCGGCGGTAATCAGTAAAAAGCATCCGAACTCTGCCACCAGCAGAATAAAAAACTGCATCCATTCATGGCAGTACAGGGTATACAGACCACAGCCGAAGATATAGAGCATCGGCAGTGCAAGGACAAATGCGGACAGGTTCAACACCCACTTCAACATCAGGGCAATGAAAGCCGAAAACAGAGAAATCGGTAGAAGCACTACCTTGAACACAAACCTCATCTTGCACACCTGCCTTTCTTTCTACCTCATTATAAAGGGAGCGTCTGTTGTTTCGCAAGGATGTCAAGCAATATGTAGATCCGCAGTCCTCCCACTGCGGAAAAATTTCAGAGGTCAGCCAGCTTTGCAAGAATCTGCTTTCCAATGGAAATCAGCTCGTCCAGTCGGGTGCGCAGATCCTCCAGATCAGCGGCATAAATCTGACCGCTTTCGTTGGCGCATCTGGCGTACTGGTTAAGGTTGTTGCTGCACATCTGGAGCAGATATGCCATCCGGCGCAGCTGCGGCAAATCAAGATTCAGGCAATAGCCATCCAAAGCCATCTTGCGGATATAAGCACTCAGACTGCGGATGCCCATACCATACATTTTGTCCAGGATGCGGTTCCGTTCTTCACTCGTAACACGAATAAATAAACGATGCTCTCGATTCCGCACGTTACCGTTCCTCCTTGTCCAAATAACTTTTGAATGGGCGGGCATTCTCAGTCTTATCCTTTTTCTCGTCCAGTGCCGCCAGCACAGAGGGGCGAGGAGCATCCTCCTGTTCTTCCTCGTCCTGCTCCGGCTCATGGTGCTTTTCGTCCACATCCAGCTGAGCGTTCAGTTCGGCAAGCCGTGCAGATTTCTGCGCTAGTTCTTCCTCCTGTGGGAAAGGCTTCTCGACCTCGATTTGTGCCGCAGCCTGCTGCTGTTTCAGGGCATCCAGTTCGTTCTCCGCAACGGCAATGCGATTGGCAAAATTGTTCAGGGCGTTGTCCAGACGGGTAATGTTGCCGTGCGGGTCAGAACCCAGCGACACCGGGTATTTCAGCTTGCCTTTCAGCAATGCCTGATGCTCGTTGCGGAACGTGTCGAACCGCAGGGAAAGTTCAAAGCCCCGATAGCTGCCGATCAGCTGTTCCTCGCTGTTCGGAAGTTCCGTACAGGCGAGAATCAGCCGTTCACCTGCGGTCTTTTTCTCATCGTAGGTCATGCCCTTGATGATCATGCCACAGAAATTTTCTTTGTCCTGCGGATGCGCCGTAGCGATCTCAGCATCCGATTTCAGGGCTGCAATTTTTGCAGTCTGTTCCTGAATCTCTGCCGGGAACTTGGTGAGCAGCTTATCTTCCAGTCGAAACTTCTGGCTCTGGTGGTCGGCTTTCAGGACTTTCAGTTTTGCGACCTGAACGTCCAAATCCATCTTCTCCTTGATGAGCGGATTGCCGGCGCACAGAGCCTTGATCTCCGCATAGGACAATGCTTGCTCGTCCACGTCATCGCAGGAGCGCACCGGGGATTTGCTGGTCATAATCTGGCTGATAAAACGCTGCTTGTTCTCAAGGGTCTGGAACAAGTACGAATCGAATGTGCCTTCGGTGACATAGTTGAACACCTTGACTTCCTTGTTCATGTTGCCCTGCCGAATAATTCTGCCGTTGCGTTGGGTCATGTCGCTGGGCTTCCAGCCAACATCCAGATGATGCACCGCAACCAGACGCTGCTGGACATTGGTACCTGCGCCCATCTTTGCGGTGCTGCCCAGCAGAACGCGCACATCGCCGGAGCGCACTTTGGAGAACAATGCGGCCTTTTTCGCTTCGGTATCAGCGGAATGAATAAACTCGACCTCGCTTTCCGGCACCCCGGCAGCAAGCAATTTTGCTTTGACATCATCGTAGACATTGAAGTTGCCATCGTTTTTCGGGGTCGAAAGATCGCAGAAAACAAGCTGCGTCAGCTTCTGGTCTTTGCCATCCTCCCAGATTTTCAGGACGTTCTGCACACAGACATTCAGCTTGCTGCTGGGGTCATCCGGCAGCATGGGGTTCATCAGGCGCACATCCAGACCGATTTTTCTGCCATCATTCGTGACACACAACATATTGTCAACGGACGCATCCACATTGCCAGAGTGGATCTCGGCAGCACGTTTACTCAACTCCTGCACCATAGCTTTCTGAATCTCGGACGGTTTCACGACCACGGTTTCAAACTTTGCATCCGGCACAGGAAGATGCAGCTGGTCGCTGGTCTTGATATCCGCCACTTCCTTGAACATCGACATCAGTTCCGGCAGATTAAAGAACTTGGCAAATCTCGTTCTGGCACGGTAGCCGGTGCCTTCGGGGGCAAGCTCAATGGCGGTAGTGGTTTCACCAAAGGTCGATGCCCAGCAGTCGAAGTGGGTCAGCTTTTTCTGTTGGAGCGTTGCATATTGCAGATAACGCATGACTGTGTACAGTTCGGTCATGGAATTGCTGACCGGGGTGCCGGTCGCAAATACCACGCCGCGCCCGCCGGTGATTTCATCCAGATAGCGGCATTTGCCAAACATATCCGAAGATTTTTGCGCTTTGCTGGTAGAAAGGCCAGCAACGTTGCGCATTTTTGTTGTGAGGAAAAGATTCTTGTAAAAATGGCTCTCGTCCACAAAAAGGCGGTCAACGCCCAGTTGCTCAAAGGTAATCACATCATCTTTGCGGCTGTCTGCGCGCAGCTTGTCCAGCTTTGCTTCCAGAGTTTTGCGGGTCTTTTCCATCTGTTTGATCGTAAAATTTTCGCCTGCAGTGGCTTTCAGTTCGTTGATGGCCAAAAGGGTTTCGGCAATCTGATCCTGAATAATACGCTCCTGCCGCTCGAAGGAAAGCGGGATGCGCTCGAACTGGCTGTGTCCGATAATGACCGCATCATAATCGCCGGTGGCAATGCGGGCGCAGAACTTTTTGCGGTTCGCCGTTTCAAAATCCTTTTTCCGTGCAACCAACAGTTTTGCGTTGGGGTAGAGGTGCAGGAACTCCGATGCCCACTGTTCTGTCAGATGGTTGGGAACCACGAACAGACTTTTCTGGCACAGCCCTAGCCGCTTTGCCTCCATTGCGGATGCTGCCATTTCAAAAGTCTTGCCCGCGCCCACTTCGTGTGCCAATAACGTATTACCGCCATAAAGCACATGAGCAATGGCGTTGCGCTGATGTTCCCGAAGCGATATTGCAGGGTTCATACCCACGAAATGAATATGACTGCCATCGTATTCACGGGGACGGGTAGAGTTAAACAGCTCGTTGTACTGCCTTACCAGCGAAACACGCCGCTGGGGGTCTTGCCAGATCCAGTTGGCGAAAGCGTCCTTGATGGTCTGCTGTTTCTGCTGGGCAAGCATAGTTTCCTTTTTGTTCAGCACACGCTTTGGCTTACCTTCGGCATCTTCGATGGTGTCATAGATGCGGACATCTTTCAGGTTGAGGGTGTCCTCCAGAATTTTATACGCATTGGCACGGTGGGTTCCGTAAGTTTCTGTGGACATGATATCACCGTGACCCAATGCGGATTTTCCCTGCACACGCCATTCCGCCGTATACGGAGAAAACCTTACGTTAATATCACGGCGCAGGTAGTACGGAACCTGAAACGTTTCCTGCATGAATTTCTGGATGATTTCAGGCGCAAGCCATGTTGCGCCCAGACGCACATCAATCTCAGATGCTTCCAGTTCCTTGGGCTGCGCCTTTTCCAGCGCAGTCACATTGACTGCAAATTCCGGGTTCGTTTCTGCGGCAAGACGGGCAAAGCGGAGTTTCGCACGGACATCGCCGGAAAGATACTCGTCTGCCATCTGCCAGCCCGCTTCCGGGTCGGCAGGGTCAGCAGCTGGGTCTTTGAAGATCACGCCTTGCAGTTCGGTGGTGATGCGGTCATACTCGCCGGGAGTGCCGAGCAGTTCGGCCATATAAGGCAAATCCACTCTGCCGTGTTCGCCCATCGACACCGCCAGTGCTTCACTGGGAGTATCCACACTGGTGATAACCCGTTCCGGGCGGATGGTGCGCTTCGTAAACATATCCGCCTTGGATTTCAACTGCCCCTGCTCATCCAGATTTTCTAAAGAGCAGAGCAGATAATACGAGGAATCCTGCTCAAACAGCCGTGCATTGCGGCGGTCGTTCAGCAAGCCGTATTTCTTGGAGAACGCATCGTAGACATCGTTCAGGCGCACCTGCGTTTCCTGCACAGCGGCATCCGGGTAATCGTCCAGCTGCTGCTGAATCAGCTGGTTGACGATCTGCCGCAGTTCCACCATGCCAGCCACACGAGCCTTGGCATTATCGGACAGTTCCACCTGCGTCATAATGGAGTTTTCACGGTAGAAAACTTCGCCATCCACCAAGGTATAGGAGAAGTTTTTTACATCAGGGTCAGCCGGGAGCTGCTTACGCATGGCTTCGACATCCGCAATATCTGGGGTTTCCACCTCCACTTCTGCATACTTACCCTCAATATGCCGTACCGCTTCGGCAAGCTGGTCGGCCAGTACTGCACCCTCGATGGGCGCAACAGTCAGTTCATCATGTCCGTACTGGGTGCTTTCGGTGGTCAGCTCACCCAGCACCATTTCAGGATGTTCCACAAAATAGCTGTTGAGCGTCAGTCCATCATCCGTTTTGCCAAGCTGCACCCATGCAGGCTCAACATCCGCCGGTCGGTCACGCTTTTGCAGGAAGATGATGTCCGAAACGACTTCTGTTCCGGCATTTGCCTTAAACGCATCGTTGGGCAGGCGGATTGCACCCAGCAGGTCAGCACGTTCCGCGATATGCTTGCGGGCGGTGCTGTCCTTGCTGTCCATCGTGTACCGGGAAGTGACAAAAGCCACAACGCCGCCTGGACGCACCTGATCGATGGTTTTCGCAAAGAAATAGTTGTGAATGGAGAATCCCAGTTTGTTATACGCCTTATCGTTGACCTTGTATTGTCCGAAAGGCACATTACCCACAGCAAGGTCAAAGAAATCCCGGCGGTCGGTGGTCTCAAAACCGGCTACCGTAATGTCAGCCTGCGGGTACAGCTTTTGCGCAATGCGGCCTGTGATGCTGTCCAGCTCCACACCGTACAGTCGGCTGCTTGCCATCTCGTTCGGCAGCATCCCGAAGAAATTGCCCACACCCATGGACGGCTCCAGAATGTTGCCGGACTTGAAGCCCATCTTTTCCACTGCATCATAGATGGAGCGAATCACCACCGGGGAAGTATAATGCGCATTCAACACCGAGCTGCGAGAGGTCGCATACTCGTCCTCCGAGAGCAGTCCTTTCAGTTCGGCATACTCTTTCGCCCAGTTTCCCTTGTTTGGGTCAAAGGCATCTGCCAGACCGCCCCAGCCAACATACTGCGCCAGAACTTTCTGCTCCTCGGCAGTTGCGCCACGGTGTTCTTCCTCCAGATGGAACAGCGTTTTAATGGCCTCAATGTTTCGGGCGTACTTCTGCTTTGCCCCGCCCTCGCCAAGATGATAATCGGTGATGCGGAAATTCCCGGCGGGTTCGGGTGCAGGTTTAGTGTTCAGGGCTTCGTCCAGTGCGGCAGCATTCGGGAAAGTCTGTACTTTGCCGTCAATTACCGTTGAGATGGGCAGTTCGTCCAGTTCTTCATCGGTGGATTCCACAGCAACATCTCTGGATTCGGAGGGGGTGAGATCGATTACCTGATTGTGCAGATGAGCATTTTCTTGCTGCTGCAACAGCCGTTCCAGATTTTCTTTGCTTTCAGCACGAAAAATCGGATAGGCGGCATTCGGATCACGAAGCTGCACATTCAGTGCTCCGACCTTATCCACAGTGAAGTTCTTGCCATCCAGAATGAGCGTATCACCGACACGGTAGTCCCGCTCTTTCTTTGGAGCAGTCGTTGGCTTTTCCGGTTCAGGCTCGTTTTCTGCCAGAAACTTTGCGTGCTCAACCTTGAGCCATTCAGCAGCTTCTCTGTCCTCGATTTCTTTTTTCAGATTTTCCAGATAAGAAGCGGCCTGCACCTCATCCGGGAACTGTGGGACTTCATGGCTGTCTTCGTAGTAGTCATCGTGGAGGTCATCCCAGATGGCAAAAAGCGGCTGCTCGCCATCAACGATTTTTCGGACAGAAAACCGCTCATATTGCGGAACTTCTCCAGCTTTTGCAATGACTTCTGCCTGCGCCAGCATAGCATCGACACGCTGGCGGGACTTGTTCTGCCGCCATGTTTCCACTTCGTCCTCAGAAACTTCGGTCAGCTCGTCAAAATCCAGATTTTCCAGTTCCGTTTCAATGAGATCGTGCAGGGTGTCATACTGCCGCTCGTCCACCAGAATATCATCCAAATACCGTTCCAGCCGATAGTTCACAAGGTCAACATTCACCTGAATAGGGATTTCCTCATCGGTGACAGTGGTAAATGCAATGCCGATTTTCGAGAGGTCAGGAAAAGCAGGCAGAGAATAATATTCTTCCTCATAGAAATCCGAGATCAGCTGCTTTGCACGGGACAGGTCCGGATCTTGTGCAGGGGCATCCTGCTCCTTCACAGCAGCATCGAACATCGAGATCTGGGCAGTCTCCGTAACGGCAGCGACTTCATCTGCACCCCATGAAGCAGCTTTCTGCTCCGGGAATACCGTATATCTGCCCTCTGCATACTGGCGCAGAGTGTCCAGGATCTTTGCTTTTTCCTGATAAACAGCGGCATCCTGCGCCGCAAAGCCGAGGGCGTTCTCCATTTTTTGGAGCAGTGCGGCAGTCTGTTCGGGACTTTCCCAAACGGGAGTCATCTCCTTTACACTATCCCAATAGTACAGAGTTTCTGAAAACGGACGTTCCACGGTTTTCGGCAGGTTTGCATAGAAGGAAACCACTTTCTGTGCCATCTGCTTGCGCTCAAAAGCGGGCATTTTCTCTCGTTCTGCGGCGGTCAGAAACAGATCATTGTCGATCAGATACGCTACACGGTCAGCGACCTGATTCCATTTGAGCTTTACCTGAGCCGTTGGGTTTGAATAGCTTCCGCGCGACAGCACAAGCCCTTTGGTGGGGCTGTAATTTGCATTGGAATAGAACGCACCGCTGAGAGCCGGACTGAGGCCACCCTCACCGTAGGCCCGTTTTATGATCTCGGCACGTTCGTTTCTATCACGATGCAGAAGGAAGGAACTGTACTTGGACAGCTGGCTTTCCGCATCGCCGGATTTCAGAAAAGTGTCGATCTCTGCCTGCGTGATGAAAAATTTCGGCTCATTCCAATGAAAATCTTCCTGCGCACGGTAGGGCTGGATGGCTTTTGTGAATTTCTGGAACGCAGCGGCAATTTTATCCGGGCGATAGAAATGAAACCGCATCACGCTTTTGTCCTTGGCATAATCGGCGGCAAAACTGGACAGCCGCTGATTGAGATCGGCCACAAAATCCGGCTGGTTCAGCAGCCCGGTGATGCGTTCCGTTGCATCCGGGAAGCCGCCCGAAAAGATAGCCGTATCTGCAAACACCTTTTCGGAAATGCCGGCTCCCATATCCCGCTCCATATAAATCAGTGCTTCTGCCTGTTCACGGAGCGCATTGGGGCGGGCATCGTCCAGAATGTCCTGCGGCAGATATTCACCCTGCCGCAGAAGCTGGTGAATTCGTTCACTGACGATTTCCCAGGACAGAACGGCTTTGCGTGTGATCCGGTCATGCACGGTATCACCGGGAGCAATCGTCATACCGCTTTCGTTGAACCATACCGAATACTTTGCACCGTTGATGACATAACCCTTTCCGCCCACGCCATACTCGTTTTTGACGTATTCGGCATATTCGGGTGCCGTCTGATCGGACATAAAACAATAGACCAGCCTCTGCTGGCTGTTGTGCTTGTTGCTGCCTGTTCGCAAAATTTCATCCATTACCGCTCCCGGAATCGGAAGATCTGCTTCGTAGGGAGCAATGGCAGGCGGCTCAATAGGGCGGTATTCTACGGGCATCAAAAAAGCGGAGGACGATTTCTCATTCTCCGCTTGCTCGATAGCCTGAATTTGTTCTGCTTCGGTGGGGATGGAAGCATCTGAAAAATTCAGCTGTAAATCAGCTCTGTCAGGATCACTTCTTCCGCCTGTGCTTTCAAGATGTTCATGTGCTGCACCCAGCCCAGCTGATTTTTCTCCTTGTCCGGGGCCGGGTTCTGTTTCAGCAGTTCGGCCATCATCTGCTGCATCTGGCTCTCTGCGGCCTTCTCCACTTCCAGCAGGTGCGGGTACAGAGTCCCGTTCAGCAGCATCGTGTTGTACGGAACTGGGCGATGCTCCATCAAATACGTCCGGCGCATCCTGCCGTACTTGCCCAGAGGTTCCTTTGGCTGGTTCAGGGTCAGGTTCGGGAGCTGATAATCCCCGATCTTCGTGTAATTCAGGTTGCTGCTCATAGTAATTGCTCCTTTCTACGTTGCGTCGGCGGGTCGTTGTCTTTACCGTTCTTTCAATATTCCGCAGCACATCTCGACTGATGTCGCTTACAGCGGCACCAAGTGCATATACGGTGCTGGGAGTGGAAAAGGAATAGACAGACTGAAAATCGGCCTGGTCGAAATAGCCTGTCGGCTCAAATCCGCACCTTTCCAGCAGCACATAGGCGATGCTCATAGCGGCGGCACTCTTGAACTGGATCTCCTGTCCGGCTTCATCATAATCCATCAGCCGCGAGCCGTCAATGTTGTCGAGAATATCGCCGCTGTTGTTATCCCAGTAGGCATCCACAAGCCGCTGGGTAATATTGACAAGCTGCTGTCCCAGCCGCTCGTGATGGATGCCATATTCTGCGGCCAGCATCTCCGATACAGGCTGAACCAAATCATCGTTAAGCTGCCAGACTTCCGGGGTGCGCGAATTTTGACGTACTCCGGTATCACTCACATCAAAAACATAGTGCAGGCGCGGCACACTGCTGGCCTGATCAAGCAGGGCGATGCCTTTGGCACCCCGCCGGACGTAGCGGTTCATGCGGCCATTCCAAATGTCATAGCTTGCGCAGGCGGTTGCATCAGGGCGCTGGGCGTAGATCATCATCTGGTCGCCAAAGCTGTACTTATACAGCCTAGATGCGGTTGTCAGGTAATCCACCCAGTGCTCCCAGTATCGGGTCAGGCCATTTGCCGTGCGTCTGGCGAGTTCAGAATATTCTTCAACTTTGTTGGGCATTGTGTTCCTCCTTCCGGTTTCAGAACATAAAAAGAGCGGACAACCGATTTTGTGGCTGCCCGCAGGGGAATGTATCGAAATAAGATTATCCGTTGCTGTCCTTTATGTACTTCATAACACAGCAGCCCATCACGATGACGGGAAGCACCGTCCGTAAACCGAGGTCGCCGAACCGCACATTTGCATCAATTACAAGCCCTGCAAACCATGCTGCCAGCGTAAAAATCGTTGTCCAACCGTAGCTCATTGAAATCACCTCCGAAAGCTAGAACTTGTTTCCATCAAATCGCTTTTTCATCACCTTTGGGCGGTCGAACATTGCATAACATTTCTTTTTCACAAGCTCCAAATTGCAGGAAATTATATTTTGCTTCTTTTAGTGTTATTCCATGATTAGAGTCACTTGGTTCTCTATCAGAAGTAATGAAAGGGTCATTCTCCCAAAAACAAACAGGGCAGATATATCCACAATCTTCGTTCGCTGGAACGTTATAGGTGAAATATCCGCAACAAGGACATTGATATTTTTTCATTCAATATTTCAGTTCTCCTTACATCTGGAGTTGATTGCCGTGTGCCTGTTATCCCTTTATCTGTGTCCAAACATGGAGAACGGTCTATTCCGCCGGGACGAAATATATTGAGCAATCGCCTAAATTGATTGGCATGGTAGGCGTTTCCGTTCCATTCGATTTTGTGGTAGAAACGGTTGCATATCCCTTTTGCCCATTGATAACGACTTCATAGATAATTCCATCACGGGTGGATTCCTGCTTCAAATATGATCCTTCATATTCTTTGTGATTTGTTTTATCCTCAAGAGAAAGTTCGCCATCTGCTGCCGTTAGTATCAATTCTACGACTGGCGTATTTGGATGCAAATCATCTGCCGTTCCAACAGCAATTACGGACAGGTCAGCATTTTGTTCTGCATTGATGTCATTGCTTTGAATAATCTGCATTTTCCATTGATAATCTTCAATGGAATTTTTTTGGTTACTGCTGCAAGCGCAGAACACGAGCAGAAGGCATAACGACAATACACCAAAGACTGTTTTTTTCATTTTCAAGGGCCTCCTTCCACAATTTTCAAGTTATTCAACTCGAACATTTACTGGATTCATTGTCAGATTGCCTCTACCATCCACTTGATACCATTTTCCTCTTTCGAGTTTGATTTTTTCTGCCATGCCGTGTGTAATATATCCGATTATATATTGCTCTCCCGTTTCAACATCGGTAAAGACCACATCTGTATCACAATCGCCGCTTACTTTAATAACTCCCCGAAGTGGCTGGATTTGTTCTGACTTTATTGTGCCTTTCTCGTTTGAAAGGGTGAAGGTATGGCTTGTCTGAATGTTGGAATAGGCCAAAATCACCACCAGAAAAGCTGCTGCTACACACAGAACCAAACGCTTTCGTTTCATAAAAACACCTCCTGTAACTTCTGATTTGCTCTACATGGAATCATGCAAGACTTTTTGTCCAATAGCAGATCACAAGTGCAATGCACACGATGGACGGAATAAAAATGAGCAGGCGGCTTTTCTTATCGCCAAACGGAAGGAACAGATAGCCCAAGGTATTAGCGATTATTAGAGGAAGTGCTCCGGCAGTCAGGGCTAGGCCGCCCCGTTCCCATCTTTCCATCGGCAGCATCGCACCCGGAAAGTCAACGATAACGCTTCCCGAAATAAAGGATGCGCCAAAATAAACAAGGCACAGGCATCCACAGAGGTTCACAAGAACCAGAAGCCACGTTGCTATTTTCTTCATGCGTTCGTCATCTCACTTCTGATGGTCTTGTTTTACCGATTTGCCCTCAAGTTCCTTGATATAATCAAAGCACAAACCGCCCTCGCACCGATAGAAGAACGGGTCTTTGCGGATGGTGTCATCGCTGTTAAGGAAAAAGAGGGGGACAACGTCCATATCGTTGCAGTCAATGTAGCTGATTCTCAGATTATAGCCAGTGTATCCGAGAGAGATACCGTCTCTTTTCATAGGGTGGCTCTGGATGTTCTGGACGATGTACTGAATATCTTCTGGATTATCAATGGTAAAACCAGTACCCGTATTCCCGTCAAAGACGTTGATATGGTCAACATCGGATGGACTGATAGGCTTTCCAAATGTCTTAGGAGTGAAGTAAAATGCAGCTGCCAAAGCAATCAAAGCCAGTATCGAAGCGACTGGAATCAAAATTTTCTTGCGCATAGCTGTTTTCTCCACGATTTTATAAGGTATGAATCAGGTGCAGTGCAAAATCTGCGTTTTCCTTATCCACGAAGATTTCTGTAATATATCGTGGCTTTATGCCAAAAGTGCCGAGCTGTGCCCGCATCCGGGACTGGTCGAAAACACCTCTCTGGTTGACATCTTTGGTTTTGCAATAGCATTTGATCCCGGCGGCAGTCAAAGCATCCGTGATACGATGGCATTGCGCCGAATCCGAGATTGTAGCCACTTGGGATTTGAAGAAGCGTTCCAACATTTGAGCCACCTCCTAGAAGTCGTTTCTCCTATAAGTTGTTTTACGAATTTTTCTGTTTTATATGAGTTCTGCTTCTACTGCAATCTGCTCCTGCTTTTCCTGTTCATCTTCGATTTGCGCATCTGTATCGGAAAGCATCTTTTTCAGCATGGAAAGGACACGCTGAATCTGATTCTTGGTATCTTCTACCTGTTTCTGTGCCTGATGGATGTGATCCAGCACGGCCCAGTCGGTAAACAGATTATCGAAGAAGCAGTCAGCAAACTTCGTAAAGCTGTCCACTGCGATCCGGAGGTCGGCATTGATCTCCACATCAGCAAGTTCGGTTTTGAATCGGCGCAGGTCTACCTGAAGCTGCTCCACCTGTTCCTGCGCATCATCCAGTTCACTGTATTTGGCAAGGTCGATTGCCAGACCGCCGCCCATGACATCCCATGCACTCCAACCCTCTGCACTGTCGAGCGTTTCGAGAATTTTCCCGGTGGTGTTGAGGGCGGTTTTTCCGGCGTTGATGGCTTCTTTGATCTCGCGCTTCTGCACTTTAAGCCCTGCGATGCGGGTCTCACTGTCGGCAAGCTGCTGCGCCGCAGGGTGATTGGAGGTCTTAATCGCCTGCATTTTTTCCAAAAGTGCAGCCCGATATTGCGATTCGCAGCCCTCTAACTGAGCCAGCTTTGCCTGAAGCTGCTCCAAATCAGCATCAATGGAAGAAAGCTCCCGGACAGCCGCATCGTATTTGACACGGGCAGCATAGGCTTCCTGCCGCTCTTTGTCCAGCTTTTCATCCATCTTGCCAATGACCTGATAGAAAAATGCCGCCAGACTATGCCCCTCCAGACGGTCAACGTCAGCCTGCTCGGAACGCTTTGCCTTTTCCAGCTTCTTCACGCGCTCTGCCACACTGCTGCGCTGCTGTTCCAATTCGGTCTGTTTGGCTTCACAACTCTGCTTTTCGGCAACCTGCTGCCAGAGTTCTTTCAAGGTCAAGTCGCTCATTGCCTGCTTCCTTTCTGGAAAATCATTCCGCCATAAGCTGCTTCAGAAAGTGTTGACGGTCGTTTACAAACATCTTCGTGATAACATAACTATCGGTTTCTTCATATTGGCAGGGATGAACCGTTCCGTTATCAAAGCTGAAGATCTCGGCATCCGGCATCCCAAGCAAAATAGGAGAATGCGATACGATGATGAATTGTGCGCCCTCTTTGGCACACTTGCAAATATCGAGCAGCAGGGTAAGCTGCCGCTGCGGAGACAATGCCGCTTCCGGCTCGTCAAAAATGTAAATGCCATTGGCACCCATATATTCCTGCGCGATTGCCAGAAAACTCTCCCCATGGGACTTCAGGTGATAGCCTTTTGAGGGATGTTTGAAATCAGAATAGTCGATTTCCTTGGTGGCTACATTATAAAAACTTTCGGCCCGGAGAAAATATCCGAACTTTGGCCTGCGGTATCCTTTGGAGATCGTCATGGCATCACACAGTTCGGAATGCGAGTCATAGGTTGAAAAGGAATAGTTCTTTGTGCCGCCCTCCGGGTTGAACCCGTAGGCGACTGCGATCGCTTCCAGCAAAGTGGATTTTCCGCTGCCGTTTTCTCCCACGAAGAAGGTCACGGGTTTATGAAATTCAAACTTTTCCATGTCACAGATGGCCGGGATCTGGCGCACATAATTGCTGGGGCGTATCCGGTTCCAGTCGATCATCAGACCCTGAATAAACAGCTCATTCATCCTGCACCTCTTAGCGACCGTACTTATCACTCTTTTTTGTCCGTATCATCCCTGCTTCCGCGATAAGAGAACCAGCAAATCAAATAGACAACACTGCTAATAGCGGCAACAGCGAACGACAGCGTAGTAAGCCATGCAATCCGAGAGAAAAATTCTTGCACAAAAAATGCGATTCCAATGGAAATCAGGGCAACACCGGAAAAGATATGGAGTGCTTCATATTCTTCCTGCTCTCTCTTTTTCGGTTTTCTTTTCCCAAAGATATCCTGAATGCCACGAAAAATAAAAAGAATAATAGCGAGAATCTCCAGAATGTCCCAGAAGTCAAAAGCCAGCTGCATAAGATGTACCTCCTAATTCTTACTTGCGCTCAAATCCAAGGTAACGGGTGCCCTGAAAGTTCAGCTTCCCGATGTCTCCCTGTACGAGCAGACCATAATCGCTTCCGTCCACTTCAAATTCCATCCGGTCGCCGCTTTCCACCTGAAAGGTTACATAGTAAGTGGTATGTGTCCTGGTTCTATACCCATGTACGCCGGACAGATCACGAGATTGAGCTACATCCGTTCGCTTAGCAATCACGACTGCTGGAACGGACAGCTGTGGCGAGTGGTTGTTTTTGTTCCATGTGTGAAGATTGGTAATTATCGTGAAAAGGAACATACTTATCACTACGAGAAAGAGAAGCACGAATACGATGTTGAACACTGCACCAAACCAGCCAAAAAACATATTACTCCTCCAGAATTTCTTCCAGCAGATCTTTTACATCCTCCAGAAAAGATTCTTCTCCGATCGTGTTTACTTTGAAGAATACCGCCTGACTGCCGCCTGCGGTGATGGCGGACAGCCGGATAGGGCTGTCACCGTTCTGGAACATCGTCAGTGTCAGGCTCAGACGGTTGCTGCCGGCCATGCTGTATCGTTCAAACACCCGGACGCTGCACCGTGCCTCGCCCTCTTTGAAATCACTGCCGGCTTCCAGATCGGCAGACCAGCTGCTGTCCGGGATCTCCTGTTCCAGTTTGCGGAGAAGCGTGTTGAATTTCTGATTGCGGATGGTCTTTTCAAAAATTGCCATAGAGGTTCCTCCGTTCTACCAACAAAATTCGGTCTGTTTACCTTAGATACGAGAATATGCCGGCAAAAATTGCAGAAAATCTTTCCTGAGTGAAAATTTTCCTGATTGGATTATACCATCTCTCTGGAAAATTCAAAATATCACCCGTCTATGTACGCCGCCCGCAGGCGGCAAAAATCAGTCGAACGGAAACTCCACCTCGTCAAACTCTGCATCCGTCATCAGCTTCAGCTTTTCAATCACGTTATCAGACAGTTCGCGCAGCTCGGTTTCGTCCGGCATCAGATAACACTGCATCAGGCGCAGATTCTGAATGAGTTCCAGACGATCACCGGAATGGTAGAGCATCATCAGCATCAGTTCCGAACTATTAAAGTTCATGCGAATCCCTCACTTTCCGACCCCCGACAGGTCTGCACTCTGAGACAGCGCACTTTTCCTTTGCGCCAGCCAGTTCCGCCAGCTTTTCCAATGTGGAAGGCCGGTCGGACAGCCCCAGTTCTTCGGCTTCCGCAGCTTTGTCCATGATGAGGTCATAGTCCTTCATCACACGCCGCCCCTTTTCCATGTGGTGCGCTTCCAGAATCTGCTCCCGGACTTCCTGAATCGTCAATTCCGGTGCGTCGATCTGTCCACTGTCCATTACGGAAAAGTCGCTGTGATAGATGGTATAATCCCAGCCATCCTCACAGGACTGGATAGCAAGATAACCCTTACCGCCCAGCTCCCATGCACCCTGCTCATCCTGCGTCTGAATCTCAGGATAGGCGGTCGAACCGGTGCGCTCCATCATCTCGCCAAACTGACAGATATGATAGACATTGCCATATTCGCCCAAATCAAAATGGTAATCATCCAGATGCTCCACTCGTGCCGTATAGCTGCTGCCGTCCGAACGGTCAACCTGCACTACCCCATGATTGGGAATACGGTAGAGGTCATCATAGTGGCTGTTGATGAGCCGGACATCATCTCTGGGAATGGCGGGGTCATCCCAGATACGCCGCCTGCGGACACCAGACTGCGGGATGGTGTCGAGGTGCTGCAAGCTGACCTCCTGAATTGCCTTGCGGTCATCGCTGGAAAGCTCAAACAGATACCAATTCCGGGCGGCGGGAATCGCATTGCGGCCATCGGGCGGCAGATTCAGCTTGGAAATCTGCCCGCTTTCCAGCGGGGCACCGTTTGCGCAGTCGTAGGTGGCAAAACCGACACCGGCACTGTTCTCCCGCAGATGCAGAAAACGGTCTCCGTTGATAAGATAGAGGGCTTCCGTTTTCTGCTCCATCAGCGTCCACCCTCAAATTCCAGATTGAACTTGCTGCGGCCATCCGTTTCGGTGGACAGCAGGACAGTGGCGTTGTAGGTCTTGCCCTTGGCACTGCGGCAGTCCTTCAGACGCACACGGCCATCCCGCAGCAGCTTATCCACCATGCGGCCATCCAGATGTTTCCCCAGACGCTTGAAATAGGCGTTGTCCTTCCACAAAGCGAAACGGCACTCGCGGTTCTCACAGAACCAGCCCTTTTCGCGCTCAACAACGTTTGCACCACAGTTCGGGCAGACACCAACAACCTTGTTCTTCATAAGCACTTCGGCTCCTTTCGCTGCTTCGGTGTTCTTCACCAGAGCAGTAATCATCGTGTTAATCTCAGTCATAAATTCGTTCGGCTCCATTTCGCCGCGCTCGATGCGCAGCAGTTTTGTTTCCCAGTCGGCGGTCATCTCCGGTGCCTGAATTTCTTCGGGCATCACGGTAATCAGTGCCTTGCCTTTGTCAGTGGGCAGCAGCACTTTCGTCTTTTTCTCGCCCTTGCGCTCCAGAAAGCCTTTCTGTACCAGTTTTTCAATGGTTGCGGCTCTGGTGGCCGGGGTGCCGATGCCCTGACGCTCCACACCCTCCGGCATACTGTCTGCTCCGGCAGTCTCCATCGAGTGCAGCAGGGTGTCCTCCGTAAAATGCTTCGGAGCTGACGTCTGGCCCTCTTTCAGTTCGGCCCCAGTAATGCTGCACTCGCTCTGTTCTGCCACATCTGGCAGAACTGTAGGCTCTTTTCTATTGCCCACCAGCTCTCCCAGCATTTTACGTTCGATGCCTTTCCAGCCCTCCGACAGTACCACCTTGCCCTTGGCCGTAAATTCTTCACCGGCACAGGTGGTTGTCAGGGTGGTTTCTGCATAGCGGTGCGGTTCGCCCACAGCGCAAAGCAACCGTGCGGCAATCAGGCGCAGAATGCTCAGTTCTCCGGCAGGCAGAGCAGACAAATCCGTCTTTGCCATGCTCGCCGTGGGCAGCAGTGCATGGTGGTCTGTGACCTTGCTGCTGTCGATGACCTGCTGCGCATGGACAGGAACCTCGTCTGCCACACCGAAAGCTCCTGCCGTGTCCGCCACCAGCCCCGGCAGCGATGCAGCCATATCCTCAGTCAGAAACCGGCTGTCCGTGCGGGGATAAGTGATGAGTTTTTTCTCGTAAAGGCTCTGTGCATAGGTTAGGGTCTGCTGTGCCGTAAAGCCCAGAAGCCGGTTAGCATTCCGCTGAAGGCTCGTCAGGTCATAAAGCTGCGGCGGCTTCTCGGTTTTCTCCCTGCGCTCAACTTTCTGCACGGTGGTGTGCTCCTCCTTTCTGCAATTTTCAAGCAGTGCTTCGGCATCCGCTTTCTGCTGAAAACGCTTGCTGGATGCCGTGCCGCCACCTGCAAAATACAACGCTACCGTGTAGAACTTCTCCGGCACAAAGGCAGCGATGGCTGCTTCGCGCACCACCGTCATGGCCAGAACCGGGGTCATGACCCGCCCAACTGCAAGCGGCTGACCGTACAGACACGAAAAAAGCCGGGAACAGTTGATGCCGACCATCCAGTCGGCACGTTCCCGGCAGAGTGCTGCATTGTACAGCGCATCGTATTCAGTTGACGGTTTCAGGTTTGCAAAGCCCTCCCGGATTGCGGAATCTTCCATGCTGGAAAGCCACAGGCGCGAAAACGGCTTTTTGCATCCGGCCTGCTGGTAGACAAGGCGGAAAATCAGTTCTCCCTCGCGTCCCGCGTCTGTGCCGCAGATGATGCTGTCCACATCCGGGCGGCTCATCAGGTCTTTCAGAACTTTGAACTGCTTCCTGGTGGGCACCGACACCAGATACTGCCACTTTTCCGGCAGGATGGGCAAGTCTGCAATGTTCCACTTGACGTACTGCTCGCCGTAGGTGCTGGGCGGCGCAAGTTCTACCAAATGCCCTATGCACCAACTGACAAGGTAGCCGTTGCCCTCCAGATAGCCGTCCTGCCGACTGGTAGCACCCAGAACCTTGGCATAGGACATAGCCACCGAGGGCTTTTCACTGATAACTAAGCGATAAGACAATAAGCGTTCCTCCTAGCATTCAGAATCTATGTGACTATTGCAGATACCAGTTGACTTTTTTGTGATTCAAGCATATACTATGTATAGTGATCGTGCTGTGGATACTTGCGAGGCCCACAGCCCAGAAGGAGGTTCCTAGCAATAGGAGCCTCCTTTCTTTATAGAAAGCGTTGTGAGGACGAAAAAATGCCAAAGCCGTTTTTGACGTATGAACAGCAGCTTATCAAGCTGCGTGATGAAAAACACATTGTGATCACGGATGAGGATGAGACTATTTGCAAATTGCGGCAAGTCGGTTATTATTCACTCGTCAGCGGATACAAGCACCTTTTCCGCATTCCAGAACAAAAAGTCTACAAGGATGGAACTGCTTTTGAAGAACTTGTGTCTTTGTATGAGTTTGATGAAGCCTTGCGTGAGTTGTTCCTTCATTATCTCCTGCATATTGAGCGACATATCCGTTCTCTGCTTTCTTACTACTTTACAGAAAAATATGGTGAATCCCAGAGTGCATATCTGCTGAAAACAAATTACAACTATGCTCGGAAGCATCAGCAGGGCATCGACCGTTTGGTGTATGAACTACAAAAACTGACGCAGACAACGCAGCACTCCTACATAGCCTATCAATGGAACACTTATCACAATGTTCCGCTTTGGGTTTTGGTAAACGCTCTGACGTTTGGTACGCTCTCCAAGATGTACTTTTTCTTTCCGTTTGATTTGCAGAGCAAGGTCAGCAAGAATTTTGCTCAGGTGAACGAAAAGCAGCTGGGGCAATTCCTTACAGTCATGACAAAGTTTCGGAATGTGTGTGCGCACAATGAGCGGCTGTTCTCCTATCGCTCCAAGGACGCTATCCCCGACATGGGACTTCATGCAAAGCTCGGCATTCCCAAAGAACGCAGTCTGTATCAATGCGGGAAAAATGACTTGTTTGCTGTTGTAATTGCGTTTCGGTATCTTTTGCCAAAGCAGGAATTTCTGGAATTCAAGCGTGCATTGACGATACAAATCGACAGCTTTCTGAAATCCATTACGCACATTTCAGAAGATGAATTGCTCGATGCTATGGGTTTCCCTGCAAATTGGAAGAAAATCAGTCTTTATCGAATTTGACTATGTACGGCGGCAAACGCCGCCTTGAAATCAGATGGGTTCGGTGTCCAGCTCGTCCGAGGCTTCGTCCTCATCCGGCACATCGGTCGGAATCTCAAAGTCGCCCTTGTCCTCGGTGTAATCTGCATCGGGGTCAAGGGCTTCTTTTTCTGCCTTTTTCTTCTGCACCTGCTGACGATAGAAATAGAAAGCACCGCCTGCTGCCAGTGCAATCAGGGCAACTACCCCCAGAAATGCACCTGCGTACTTCGTGACCTTGTTCTCCTTGGGTGGCTCTGTGTTTTCCGCTTCCTCTGCGGCTTTCTTGGCTTCTTCCTCTGCTTTCAGCCTGTCCAGTTCCGCCTGCGCCGCCGCTTCTTTCTCGGCAGTGTAGGCTTCGGCTTCTTCCTCCTCCATCAGCGTCAGGAGGTCGGCTTCATCCACCAGATTCATAAAGTGGACGGTCTGTACGCCTTTACTGTTCCGGTCGATCACCAGATAAAATGTTGCGCCGGACTTCGACACCAGCGTGATAAACTGCTGGCCGCTGCCATCCGAATAGTTGGTGTGATAGTCATCCACCAGCGTCAGATTGCCCTTCGGGGTCAGTGCGCCGGTGGTTTCATCCGTGATTGTGATAGTGTCGTCCTCCGCGACTTCTTCCAGAACAGGCTGCTCCACCGGGGCAGTGTCTCCCTCAAAGGCAAAGGCGGGGGCTGCCATGCCGATGCACAGCAACGCCGACAGCAGCAGTGCGCCAAATTTCTTAATCTTCATCGTCGATTTCCTCCTTCTCAAATTCTGCGCCGACTGCGGACAGCACAGCCGGTGTCGGGGGCGTGGTTGCCGCCTGCCGCAGCAGGATCGCAAGCTGTTCTGGGGTCACGTTGGCCGTGCGCACCATGTCGGCAACTTCTGCCGCCGATTCCTCCTGAATGCGCCGTTCCAGAATCGCAATGCGGTTGTTCAGCTTGATGCGGCGTTCCTGCTCTTTTTTGAGCATTGCCTTGAGTTTTTCCAGTCTTTCACCCATAAAAGTCCTCCATTTCATTTTGAAAGCCGTCCGAATCCGGCAAGGTACTGTTGCCAATAGGACGAGTGTATATCAGCGTACTTGATGGGATCGCCGGCAGACACCATTTTGCCGTTTCCGAGGTAGTAGAGTAGGAAAGTGCCGCCTTATCGCATTTCTACGACAGGTTTGCACAGACCTCTCCCAGAACCGTGCTTGCGCCTCTCAACGCACACGGCTCCCCATTTTTTGCTCCATTTCAAAAGTCATTCCGTTTTAGTCCCGTGATGAATTCTCATGTGGCATTTGTGGCACACCACGATTGTCTTGCGCCTCTTTGCCAGCATGACTTTCTCCCAATCAGCTTTACCTTTCAGGTTTTTAACCTTGTTTACATGGTGGATTTCATAGCTACCGCTGTCTGTACAGCCGCAGACTTCACAGACTTTGGCTTTCAGACGTTCCTCGAAGGAGGTTGTGTTGTGCGAATAGCGATACGCCAAATCGGGCACTTTTTCCGTCAAATCTTTGCCTTTGCAATCGCTGTACTTAGCGAACATCATACGGCGTTTTCCCTTTTTGGTTTCATACGGAACACCCCATGCGCCAGTCCCATCTCTGTATTCATAACGAACCTTAGAAATTCGGGAGCGATGCTTGTTTGCGAGTGTTTTTAGACAGCTGTATTCCATCAGATAGCCAAAGTAAACGAGCTTGTTGAAGTTGCTTGCAATGGCGTAATAGTTACAGAGTCCTCGGAGTTCCGCATTATAAATCATTACGATTTCCAAATCCGTGCGGTTCAGCAGAATGGGACGGTGGATGGGAATCAACCTCTTTCCATCCCTTCTAGCGATGCTATGGGAAAGCAAATAGGTTTCAAC
Organism: Faecalibacterium sp.; assembly: GCA_050873025.1. Classification (GTDB taxonomy): domain Bacteria; phylum Bacillota; class Clostridia; order Oscillospirales; family Ruminococcaceae; genus Faecalibacterium. Next base: position 56,390 of record JBNMHZ010000005.1, read on the forward strand.
CTTATCTTTCAGCGGAATATTAAGTTCCACTTTATTGTTCATGGTGCGCATTTTGCGTTTTCCAGAGCGTTTAACGCTGGAATCTCTGCGCACTCGAACATCAAAGCCAAGGAATCGGGCAGGAGTGTTACTGTGAGTGATAAGGGTCTTTTCTTGGCTCAACTCCATTTTCAGGGTGTCCCGGACAAAATCCGTGAGTTTTGCCTTAATTCCCTCACATTCCTCTCTTGTCCCATTGACTGCAATCAGAAAATCATCTGCATAGCGAACATATTTCAACCGCTTATCGGTACACTCTTTTGCAGGTGTCCGAAACAACTGTTTTGTCAGTTGTTTGTGCTGAGCAATCAGCTGCTCTCGCATTATTCCTTCTGCTTTTTTGATTTTCTCATGCAGTGCGTCTCGCTTGCGCCTTATCGTGTTGTATTCTTCCGTAAAGTTTCTCGGATTGTATCCGTGGTCAAATTCCTTTTTCAGTTGCGTAATATACCTGTCCAGTTCGTTCAGATAAATATTTGCAAGAATCGGGGAGATGATTCCGCCCTGCGGGCATCCGCTATAGGTTTCATGGAAATTCCAATCTTCCATATAGCCGGATTTCAGAAACATACGAATCAGGTTCAGAAAACGAGCATCCTTGATTTTTCGGTTCAGCACATCAATCAGCGTGGAATGGTCGATGTTATCGAAACATCCCTTGATGTCACCTTCAATGAACCACTTTGCTCCGGTAAACTCATGCTTAATCATGGCAAGTGCTGTGTGGCAGCTTTTGCCCGGTCGAAAGCCGTGCGAATAAATAGAGAAAATTGGCTCATAGATAGCTTCCAGAATCATGCGAATGGCTTCCTGTACAAGTTTATCAGCGAATACAGGTAATCCAAGCGGACGCAGTTTTCCATTCTTTTTCTGAATATAGGTTCTGCGTACCGGCTTCGGTTCGTATGCTCCTGTTCTCAATGCTTCAATGATGGCTGTCACGTACTGTTCGCTAAATCCATCAGCGGTATCATCGTTTATGCCCTTTGTTCCTGCACCCTTGTTGGAATAAAGATGCTGGTAGGCGATAAAATAGATGTCCGGCCTCAGAAGATAACGGAACAGTCGTGTGAACACTTCATCGTGGTTCTTTTGGGAATTCTCTTGTAATTTGGTTAAAATCTCCATTGTTGATTTCATTGAGGCTTTCCTCTCTAATCAATTTCTGATTTTAATGCGCAATAAACTGCTTCTCTTCGCCATGTGAGCGGCTTTCCCGCATCCGATTTTACGGCTTTTCCTGTCAATTCAGGATTCTCGGACTACTACAGAAGCTCCGTTGTCATGCCGGATTTTCAGTGTCATCTTTCTAGCATAGCTTTGAAATTTATCACATTGCTGCATTACACATAGCTCTTTCAAGCGTTCCGGTTTAGACAATCTCCAGTTGACGATAGTAGTAGGTCAATGTGAATTGTCGGATATGCTTTCGTTCCGTTACTATCGGTTCTCCGACGTGCCGTACAGGGGATTAGCAACCCATAAGAAGGACTATATTTCCTATGGTCCCTGTACCAAAGGTTTCAGACAATTTTCCTTTGCCCACACGTAACGAGGGCTTGGAACTCACCTTCAACAATTCAGTTTTATCCTTGTATTCACTTATCCTTGCGGTTCAGTCGTGCCTGATTGTCTTTGGGCAACTTACCGCTTTCCTGCCGTGCTCTTTTCCCGTACATCTTTCGACTTTCGGTAAAGCAGGTGGATTCCCGCGTTGCTTTGCGGGGTAGTACCTTAGCTACAGCCTCCTTTCTCTACTTCTACTATCGTCCTTACTGGACGCACGATTCCGACATGGCTCATCCCAGGGGTATCATACGTTCCTTTGAAGAAAACCAGATCACCGGGCTTTGCTTCTGCTTCGGAGATTTTTTTGCATTTATTCCACAGGCCGTTGGCAGTCGTGCGCCCTACATCGTATCCGTTCTGGTTGTAGACCCAGCAGACGTAGCCGGAGCAGTCAAAACCGGTTTCCGGGCTAGAGCCGCCCCAGACATAGGGCGTACCGACATACTTTTTGGCTTCCTCATAAATTGCCGCAAATTCACTGTCGGTCAGGGCTTCAGCCGGAACCGTGTAGTCGATGCCGGATTCCCCGGAGCCATCCGAGCCACCGGGCGGTAAACCACCGTTGAAAAGATACGGTCTGCCGCCCAGCGTTTCCTGAAAAATCTTGTACCGCTTCCACTGATCATCATCCAGCTCTTCCCGAATCACCGTTTCCAGCCCTCTGTTTTCCAGTTTGGTGTGGAAAATCTTGTACTCATAAGGGACTTGGGTAGGGACAGGGATACCAGCCGGACTGATGACCCAGACCGTCTTATACCGAATCTGCACCTCCACCCATGTGGTCAGCTTATACTGCTTGGCAAAGATTTCTTTCAGCTTTGCCTGTACTTCCGAACGGGTATAATCGTCGTACAGAGTAGTCAAAAAAGAAGTGAGCTGCCACGGGTCATGTTCAATGGGGTCGAGATGGTACTGGTATTCATTGTAGCCGGGATGGTCGGCGGGAGTACGCTTGATTTTCTTGTCCAGTTCCTTTTCCAGCTTCTTGTAATCGCTCTCTGCGCCCTTGATGTCCCTGTCCTCGGCGGTGTAGATGGTCTGGCCGGACACCTGTGTTGTGCCGGAAAAGAGGATGCCGCAGGAAGAAAAGCCGGACATAACAAGCAGGATGAGCAAAAGAAAAACGCCCACGATAACCAGAACGTGTGCGTTGCTCTTTGCGGCAGTCGCCAGACCGTTGATAGCGGTGCTGACTGCACTTTTTCCTTTGTCCAAAACCTGCTCTATGCCAGACCGTGCGGCAGAGGTGCCTCCGGATGCAGCCTTTTTGCCGCCTGCGATCTGCGCCGCCGTGCCGCCCGACCGGGCAGCAGCATAATAGCCTTTGCGAATATCCTGTTTCTGCCGCCACCGGGAAAGCCAGTTGGAGCCGCCATCACCGGCGCGGCTTCCCGCATCTCCTACATTATGTGCCTTATCCGGCTCATGGGCAGAAGATTTTGTGGTGCGGGCTTTCTTTTTGGCCTGCATCTTGGCTTTCTTTTTCAGCTTCCGGGAGTAGCGGCTTCGGGACAAGTTTCGGACATTCCCGGCGGCTTTTTCGCCCTCGCTCAACGCCTGAACACCGACATTATCTTCCTCGTATTGGTCGATTTCCCGATGTGCCGCAGACCGGGCAGCAGCGTACATTTCACGCTTTTGTTCTTTGGTCAAGCGGCGCAGATCGTCCGGGGTCAGTTCTGCCTTGCCAAAGCGGAGGTGCTGTACCTTTTCCTTGGCTTTGTCCGTGTCCAGCTTCAGCTTTTTCTTCTTCGGAATAGACTGCTCGACTTTGGGCTTCTCCGGGGGCGAGCGGGTCTTTTGGGCCGCTGTTTCCTCTTTGAAATTCAGTTTCGGATTGCTCATTTCTGCCCCTCCGAAACCTCACCCGGCTTGGTGGTCATAATCTTGTACAGCTCCAGATCGGTCGGGAAACGGTCAACGAACGGCAGAATCACATTTCCGAAGAACAGCAGACCTTCGCCCTCGCCGGAGTGGGTCACATAGGAGAGCTGATGGGGCGAAATGTTAAGCTGTTTGGCGAGAATTTGCCGGTCACCCGCCGCCTGATTCAGCATGATAATCATGTCGGAATTTTCAAAAATATTCTCGACTTCACGCGAAGAAAGCAGGTCTTTCACGTTCTGTGTCAGTCCGGTGGGGCAGCCGCCCCATTTTCTGAATCGTTTCCAGATTTCGACACTGTATGCCGCAGTCTGTTCCTCCTTCAGCAGAAGGTGGAACTCATCGACATAGTATCGTGTGGATTTGCCAGCATTTCGATTGGCAGTTACCCGGCCCCAAACAGCATCCTGAATGACAAGCATACCGAGCTTTTTCATTTGCTTTCCTAATTCTTTGATGTCGTAGCAGATGATGCGATTGTTGATGTCCACATTGGTGCGGTGGTTGAACAGGTTCAGGGAGCCTTTGACATAGATTTCCAGAGCCGTAGCGACATGGTGGGCTTCCTTTTCCTCCTGCTGAAGCAGGGCATTGTACAAGTCCTCCAGTAGCGGCATATTCTCCGGGCGGGGGTCAGCAAAATATTTGCGGTAGATGAGATGCACACAGCGGTCAATGACTGTCTTTTCGACCGGCATCAGGCCATCTTTGCCGCCGACAACCAGTTCGCACAAGGAGAGGATAAAATCAGCCTTGAGAGCCAGCGGATTATCTTCTTCACTGTAATTGCTGTTGATGTCCATGGGATTCACATATTGGTCGCTGTTGGGTGAGATTTTGATGACCTGACCTTTCAGACGCTTCACCAGCGGAGAATACTCTCCCTCCGGGTCATTGATGATGATATCATCGTCCGTTACCAAAAACGCATTTGCGATTTCGCGTTTTGCTGCGAAACTTTTGCCACTGCCCGGAGTGCCGAGAATCAGTCCGTTGGGATTTTTTAACTTCTTCCGATCCACCATGATCAAATTGTTGGAAAGCGCATTCAGCCCATAATACAGGGATTCCTTGCTGCTGTCGAACAGTTCTTGCGTAGTGAATGGAACAAAAATCGCCGTACTGCTGGTAGTAAGCCCGCGTTGAATCTCGATCTGGTTATCTGCCAGCGGCAGACTGCTCATCAGCCCCTGCTCCTGCTGGTAGTCCAGTCGGCAGAGATTGCAGTTGTGCTTCTGGGCGATAGAACTCGCCTGAAAGACATTGTTTTCCAGTTCCGGCTCGCTGCGCCCGGTATTCAAGACAAGGAACGTTACCAAAAACATTCTCTCATTCTGGCTTTGAAGCTCTTTCAAAAGAGCCTTTGCATCCCGTCCGTAGGTCGCCAGATCGGACGGGATAATGTCGATATCATACCCGGCGCGGATAGCCTTTTTTTGTTCCTCAATCTTACTTCTGTCCAGTTCCGTGATGGTGCGCTTGACGGTCTTAATGGCGCGGTTCTGGTCTACGGACTGGATGTGCATCGTGACGATCTGACTGGAATCCATGTCCAGAAAGTCCTTCAGAAGCTGGTCGGACAGGTCGGACGCCGTGATGCTCAGGAAGCTGGCGGCGCAGTAGATGCCGCCCATCTGGAACGTGCGCGAGTTTTTGAAGGCAAATGCCGTGGGTGCAATGGCATCCTTCACCGACAGGCCGCTGCAAACGAGGTCTTTCCAGTCAAAATGAAACTTGCTGGAGCCGTCCATGTTGAACATATCGTGCATCAGTTTAAGCCGTTCGGCACCGTTCAGCGGACGAGCCAGAACACCCAGCCGGTGAAAGTTGTTGAGCAGGTCATTCTGGATGTGGTCGAGCCGGGTCTTGACCTGCCGCATACTCTCGCCCTCGATGCCGAAGGTGATAAATTTAGTCTTTGTCAAACCATTATTGCCCTTGGCAAGCTGCTGCCGCAGCATCTGGCTGTACTCCGCACGGACATCATCAAAACCATCCTGCTGATACGGGATGCGGATGCTCTTTTCAAATTCGCTGCTGTCCGTTGCCATGTTCACAAAAGACAGTTCAAACTTGATGGAGCTGTCAAAAAAATTGAGGAATGAACACCATTCCTCAAAAATTGCAGTCTTATCTTCCTGTTGCGCCAACTGGTAATTGATGTCCTGATACTGGATGGTGCGAGTGTAATAGTTTGCCTTTACCCGGCAGGTGCCGTCCTCGAACATCCTCTGCATCGGGATGGACTGCTGTGCGGTTTTGGGAACAGCTGCTTTGGGCGGTTTCTTGCCGCCCTTATCGGTCTTTTTTCGGAACAGATTCATGGGTCGTGCCTCCCTTCATCAGAATTGCATAGTAGTTGTTGGTTTGATACGGTCGGATTTTCGGGCGCAGGAACCGCGCCTGAATATAGTGTGACAGCAGCTTTTCCATCGGCTGGCCGTTTTTCTCGTACATTCCGAGGAAAAAGGCGGGCAGCATCACCGCCATCATGCCGAGGGTAGCCGCAGTGTTTCCACCGCTGTCCCGGAGCAAAAAGAAAAGTGGCACCCCGATCAGTGCCGCCGAACCGAAACAAAGCAGCTGCCGCTTTGTCAGGTTGAATGCGATTTTGGACTTGACTTTCGTCAGGTCACGGGGAACTGAGATATACGCTGCCAAGAAAGCACCTCCTTTAATGCGCTCCGAGGACGGATTTTGTCACAGAGCTGGTCTTAAACAGACTGAAACAGAGCAGGACAGTGTAACCGACAATGCTCCAAATCGAGCCGATGGCATCACCGGAAATGGCAATGCTCTGAATCAGAACAGCATAAATCGCCACACAAATCAGGATCAGGAACCCCTGAAAACCCAATGCAAACAGACATTTCAGGTAGTTTTGACCCATGTGCGACTGCTCGTGATTGCCCCATGTTGCCATCGGAATGGGGGCAAGGCTCACCATGCAGTAGATCTCGATCATGCGTCCATAGACAATGACGAAAATCACGATGCTGAGAATCCTCATGGTGATGCCGATGAAGAACGATTGCAGAAACAAGCCGAACAATGGGCCGACTTCCATCTGCATCAGACTGGCTTCCAACATGGATAAGCCAATGTCATTGACCCGCGTGTTGCCAGCAATGATGCCGCTGGAATCAGCCACGACTTTCTGGGTCAGGTCGAATACCGCCATCACAATGTCAAACGTGTTGCTGATGAACCAGACGGAAATCGCTGTCTTGAACACCCAGCGCATAATGAACGCAGGCTCAAACTGCGCCATGTTGTTGTGCTGGGTAATCATCTCGATCAGTTCGTAACAAGCGATAAAAGTCAGGATGATTCCGGCAATGGGCAGAACCACATTCCGGGACAACGATTCGATCATCGCAAAAACGCGCGGTTCAAAGGCAGATGGTCGTGTGCCGACCTGCTGGGCAATGTCGCCGACCTGTTCGTTGACTGCATCGAACAGACCGGACAGGTTGGACATGATGCCAGCGGTCAGAAGCGATTTAAGCCAATCGCCTATGGCTTTGAGAACGGTTTCCACTCAGCGTCACCGCCTTAGCTGAAATGGTTGATAAGGTTCTTGAGCAGGTTCAGGATAAAAATAATGTGGGTCAGAAATTCCATAGATGCACTTCCTTTCGGTGATGGGTTGATGTTCGGCGCAGGGTGCTTCCTATTATAATAAAGCCGCGATCTGCGGCGAAAGATGAAGCGTCTGCGTATGTAAGGGCGGCAACAGCCGCCCACAGAATTTAGCCGAACAGCCCAGACAGCAGAGGAATCAGGGTGATGCCGACCAGCGCCACCCCGCCCCCGGCCATGAGTTGTTTCATGCCCTGGCTCTTGCTGCCGGGGTTGTCATTACCATATCCTTCCAGCAAGTTAATAGCACCCCAAACGCCGAGACCAGCACCCAGAGCGACAACGAGGGTCTGAAGGACTTCGATAGCAGAGTTGAAGAATTCCATAGTCGTTTCTCCTTTATAATCAAAAATTTGTAGACCGTTCGTACACACCTGAAATCGGATTTTTGAGCCGTAAACTGCGGCAGAGTGGATTTTCTGGTGTACCTCTCAGGTCAAAAATAAAACCGCCTGTCCAATCAGATAGGCGGGAGCGAATCAGCATCCAGCACGAAGAACTCGTCTCCGGGCTGGATTTTTTCTTTGCGGTTCAGATATTTCTCAATATCGAACGTGTTTTTGGGGTCAAAATCCGAAGTGAGTTTATAATTCGGATGCTGTGTCAGGTCGTATTTGTCAGATAGGAACGGGCGCACACCGCGCAGCTGCAAGATACACTTGCCGCCGTCCAGCACCGCCAGTTCATCCCGGCTCATCAATTCGTGACCCAATTTTTGAAATGATGTTCCGTAGGACGGTGAATTGCCGCGCGTGTCCGAGGTGTTGAAGCTGTCGATGGTCTCTTTGCCGAGTGCTTCGGACAATTCTTTCAGCGTGGTGGGTTCGGAGCCGCCCAGAAAAACTTGGCTGTCCATATTGCCGACAATCGTATCGGCATTGTCCTTGTAGATAGCCTTTAGTTGGCTGCGGGTTTGCAGCACCAGACAAGCCGAAATCTCACGGCTGCGGATGGTCGCCACCAGCTTTTCCAACTGCGGGATTTGCCCGATGTTGGCGCACTCGTCAATCAGGCACCGCACATGAATGGGTAGCTTGCCGCCGTACACATCATCTGCCTTATCGCAGAGCAGGTTAAAAAGCTGGGTGTACACCATCGAAATCAGAAAGTTAAAGGTGGAATCTGTATCTGACATGATGAGGAACAAAGCAGTCTTTCGGTCACCCAGCATATCTAGTTCCAGTTCATCGTACATGGTGAGGTCGCGCAATTCCTGAATGTCAAAAGGTGCGAGCCGTGCGCCGCAGGAAATCAGGATGGATTTTGCGGTCTTGCCGGCAGCCAGCTTATAGAGCTTGTACTGCCGCCCTGCAAAAGAGTTGGGCTTTTTCTTGTTCAAATCCTCAAAGAGCAGATCCACCGGGTTCTGGAAGTCCTCGTCATCCTCCGAAACCTGCATGGTGTTCAGCAGCTCCAAAAGGGTAGCAAAATTCTGCTCCTCTTTCGGGGCTTCATAGTGGAGATACGCAATCAGCGCAGTCAAGAGCAGCCTTTCGGATTTTTCCCAGAAAGGGTCGCCTCCGCTGCCATCGCCCTTCGTGTTGCTCATAAGTGCTGTAACCAGTTTCAGAATATCTTTCTCTGCATGAATATAAGCAAGTGGGTTATAGTGCATCGACTTGTGAAAATTTATGGTGTTCAGGGTCTTGATTTTATACCCGTTTTTCAACAAGGCTAGTCCACATTCTTGGAGGAGACTTCCCTTCGGCTAGCTTTTGTCAAGATAAAGTTTTGAAATGCTGCTGAAAAATCAAAAATTACCAGCTTTCGCTTCTTTTTGGATTATTTTTCGCATCTGACTATCCAACGTGTTTTTCGCAGTAGGGTTGAAGAAGATGTTCACGTGGTACGTTGTTTTTCCATTTCTCATAGTCAGCGTTCCATCGGCAGTGCGATGTTTATTCAAATCACCAGTCTTATTCACTTGTTTTCCTCCATCATAATTCATGTTGTGTTTCTTTTGACTGCTCCGGCTTCTTCGGGGCGGCGGTGGTCTTGGCTTCGTGCAGCTTTTTCAGCACAGATTTCTTCTCCGGGGTCTTGCCGCCCGGTGCGGAAAGCTGCTGCTTATTCAGCACAAGGTCGATATACTTGCGCACATTTTTCAGTGCAGTCAAATCGGGCTGCAAAGTTTCCAGCTGGCTGCGCAACTCTGCGCTGCCTGATTGCAGCGCAGAAAATTCGGCATCCAATGCCGAAAAATCCACGGTCGTACCGCCGTTCAGCTTCATCAGGGTGCGGACAGCTTTATTGAAAGCGTCCAATTCCTCTTTGTGCTGGCTGGCATAGGCATCCTTTGTCAGCTTGAAGTTCTTCTTTAGAAAGGTGTCGTGGATGGGTTTCAGCTTGGCATGGATGGCAACAGCATCTTTGATCTGGGCGATTGCTCGCATCCGGTTCTCGTTCTGCTTCAACTGCTTGCGAAGCGGGGCGGCGGTCTGGCTCAAATCCTTGATTGCAGCGTTCAAGTCCTCGACCGTGTTCAGCGAGTGGGCTTTCAGATAATCAACAGCCTGCATGACTTCGGAAAGGTCACGGGCGGTGCATTTTATCTGCGCCTTACTCGACCACTCGCTGCGCTGTTCGTTACGGAGATTGAAATAATCCACCAGAAGATCGGACAGCGTTGGCTCCTTTGCCTGTTCCAGTGCGTCCTGAAGAATCTGTTTCTTTTCGGTCAGGTCTGCGATCCAGCGTTGCAGCCCCCGGATGGTGCTGCGGATGGAGTGCATCAGGCTGTTGGCGGCTCGAATATCCCGGTTGAGATTTCCGAGAAAGGTTTCGATTCCTCGCTTTTCCATCTGGTGAGCAGCGGGGCCGAGATGCACGGTTGGTATCTGCTGCACTCCCTGACGCTCGAATGAGCGGAGGTCAACACGTTCCGGTCTGCCAGCGGCTTCAAGATAACGGTTGGTAACGACTTCCCAGCTGTGCCGCCAGACCTCGGCATACTTCCGGTCGTTCCAGTCCACCGTGTTCTCCTTGTGGCATTTCCAGTTGCCGGATGAGAGTTGGATGCGCTCGCCGTTCTCGTCAAGGTCGTAAACCTTGCGGGCTTTCGGGAGCCACCTGCCGTGTTCATCCATTGCCCGGATGGTCAGCAGAATGTGGGCGTGTGGGTTTCCATCGCCCTTGTCGTGGATGGCAAAGTCAGCAACCATGCCTTTGGAAACAAACTGCTCGTTGCAAAATTCTTTGAGCATGGGAAGATACTGGTCTTTCGGAACTTCTTTCGGAAGTGCCAGCACGATGCGGCGGGCAAGTTGCGAGTTCCATTGATTTTCTACGGCTTCAACGGCGTTCCAGAGCGTGGCGCGGTCTGCATATCCGGGCGGCGCATGGGTTGGCAGCATGATTTCGGCATAGACGAGTTCTTTCTTTTTGTTGTAGAATTTCGTTTTCTGGTCATGCTCGCTGAACAGCCGTTCGCCGCTCTGGTAGGCAGCACCAGCAACAGCAGACTGTCCTTGGCTGCGTTTTACGATGGAGATTTTGAAGTGCGGACACGGAATCGGAATCACCTCCTTGTGAGCATTTGAAACGTTCCCTTGTAAAAAATGTGGATTTATGATACTATTATCTTGGATAAGTAAACAGAAAGCTGGTGAGCCGATGTCAGAAAGAAAATCAGAACAAGAACTGGACTTTGAGCAGAAGCACAGGGAAGATTTGCAGCGGATTCGAGAGTTTCGTTTGATTGATGATGACTTTATGGCTGCGGTGTTTGAAGACCACGACTGCGCAGAGTTTTTGCTCCGGATCATCCTGAAGCGGGACGATTTGGTTGTGCGAGAGGTTCATGGACAGTACAGCATTAAAAATTTGCAGGGACGTTCGGTTCGACTGGACATTCTGGCGGTAGACCGAAACAACCGTGCATATAATATTGAAGTCCAGCGCAGTGACCGGGGCGCAAGTGAAAAACGTGCTCGCTACAACAGCAGCTTGCTTGACGCAAACTTGACAGATTCCGGTGAGGAATACGATGCGTTGAATGAAACTTACGTCATCTTTATCACAGAAAACGATATTTTGAAGGCTGGGCTTCCGATTTATCATATTGACCGAACTGTTCAGGAAACCGGAATGATCTTTAATGATCAGGCTCATATCATCTATGTCAACTCGCAGATCAAGGATGAAACGGCACTCGGAAAATTGATGCATGACTTTTTCTGTACCGATTCCAGCAAAATGTACTATCCCATTTTGGCAAATCGAGTATGGTACTTCAAAGAAAACGAGAAGGGAGTGGCAACTATGTGCAGAGCCATGGAAAAAATGCGGGATGAAACCGCTGCTGAGCAGAACATCAAAACTCTTTTGGTATCTGTAAAGAACCTGATGAAGAACATGAATCTCAGCCCGGAACAGGCTATGGATGCCATGGGTATTTCTGAGGATGACCGCAAAATGTTGCTGCAAAGAATCTGATGATCTCTTGACTGAAACTTGTTTCTGAAAATTCAAAAGCCGACTGGAAAATCCTAGTCGGCTTTTGTGCTTTATATCATGTTCTTCTGCAAAAGGATAGCTGCAAGGCAGCGCAAGGAAAATGCAGTTTTCCTTGGGATGGAATCGGGCTGGCGAATAAACGCCAGCTTCGATTTCATCGAGCCGTCTGCAAGACCGCAATTTCACCGGAACGGTGTATAATTGCGCCCTATAAAATATAGGGCTTTAAGCGCTTCGCTGTTCCTGCAAGTCGTGAATCATCTTTGCAAGAGCCAGCGCAACTTCCGGTTGACGGAACGCAATTTTCAGCAGTTCCATCACCTGATCATCGGTCAGTTCTCCCGGACAGACCAGAAAGCTTTCCAGCATTCCAGCACGGGTGCACAGCCGATGCACACGGGCTTTGCGGGTCAGCTCCGGTATCTGATGCTCCAGAATTTTCTCACGGTGCTTGTAGTAGCGTAGCTGCTGCTCGGCTTTGGCTTTTTCGCTGCGGAGATAGGCAAGGTCGGTTTTCGGTTGGGTCATGGCATCACACTCCTTTTCAAAAATGAAAAAGACAGCCAAACTTTTTTGCAGTTGGCTGTCTCTTGAAAGAAAACTTAGCAGTTTTTGATTTCAGCGCATAGGAGCTCAAGTCTTTCTTCCAGTGTTTTCTTTTTTAGCTCACATTCCCAAACAACTAACACTTTCCAACCCAAGTTTTGCAATTGTTGGTAATGCTGCTGATCTCTCTCAACGTTTCGTTTTATCTTTGGCTCCCAATATGTATTATTTGAACGAGGCAACCTAGCACGAGAGCAGTTGTGCATATGCCAAAAGCATCCATTCACAAAGATAACCGTTTTATACTTTGGAAGAACTATATCCGGCTTGCCCGGTAATCGCTTGTCGTTTTTTCTGTACCGAAAGCCATGATGAAAGAGAAATTTTCGAACAGTTTCCTCCGGCTTGGTATCTTTGCTGCGAATGTGAGACATATTAAGGCTTCGTTCTTCGGGAGTTTTTGTGTCCATAGCTATTCCTCAATTATCAAGAATGTTCGCCACTGTAATAGATACAATCACCCGGAAGTTTAATGTTTGGTATCCAGATTTTCGTCCCATCCCAACCTTTTTCAGTATTTCCTGTTATTTTATACATTGTAAGAACAGCCTCATCAATATACTTATCTCCAATCTGACGATCGGACTGAGATAGCAACGTTCCAGTTCCTTTACCAATATCCCTGTTCCTGCGAACAATAAGTTTTCCCTGTTCTGCCGGATTTGCAGCTAAAAGTGTGTTGACAAAGCCAATAAACACTTTTGCATTCCAATCGTCAGTTTCAGAATCAACATTTTCGAGAATCTTCACTATTAGCTTTAGGCTAACCGTGTACACATCATCTTCGAACGCGCTCAAAAGAGTATCGATGGCAGATATATCTTTATTAAGCGGATAGAACGGGAAGTAATTTACGCCGCCTGAATAGACACCAATGGCTTTCCTATCAAGCACGTTTTTCCGCGTCGGTTTCAACCCGCTTGGATAGAAAATTTTGATTTCGTTACCATTGCTTTGATTCTCAATTTGACGAATAATGCTGTTGTTGGTTCGATTTATATCCGAGAACAGCTTAAATAGTTTCGGCGGCATGTATACACGCATAAGGTCGGGGTCTCTATCGTATCCGAACATTCTTGCATGCTGCCACATTGTATCTGCTTGGGGCGACTTAGCTACTCGGCAATAGTAAATTGTTTGAAGCTGTGGAAACGTCACACCTCGTCCAAGGCTGTTTCCGCCAACAATTATATTGATTCCGCTTTCGTACTGAGTATTCTCATCATAATCAACAACCGAATTCAAGAGAAGAATATTTACTTTATCGTTCTGAATTTGGTTAACGATATAATCATAAATATCATCAAATTTCCTGATATCCGGCTTTGTTTCCTTTAACACCTCGTATGTCTTATAAAATGCTTCGCGCGTTTCAGCTTCAGCACAGGAATGAGATATTTCGTTTAGATAATTTCCGATTTTACTAGCAAAAGCAGCATGCTGATTGGTTTTTACGCTGGGATGAATCAAAAAGTTGCAAACCGAGCCTCCGCTCAGCATGATGTGACCCGATGTTATCAAATGCGTGATAAGTGCGTTCTTCAATCCATTTTCCGGAAATTCATCGTCGTTCATAATCTCCGACGCTTCGTCATTATCCGTAAAAACAATCTGTTTGGGAGGATCCGGTGTGAAAAAGAAATTTCCACCAAGATACCCCTTTCCGGGTTTGAAGTAATAAATAAAGTATGGCTTCCATCCGCTTTTCTGCGTTTGAAGTAAAATTGACTGCGGTGTTCCAGTTACCTGCATATAAATGCTGCTGGATGTTGTTTTCTTTATTGCATCAAGATTTTTGTTTATCGTGCTTTGCCGATTCCTGTTGACTTGCGTGTTCAAGCTGGCTGCATCAGCTTCGTCGTCTACAATAAAAAGCGGATTTCCGGCGCAAAAATTCGTTGATGACAAATTGTTTTTCCACTGCTTAAGGACAGAAGTGTTTTTCTTCAAGACGATTATTGCCGGCTTTTTTAGATTGTTTTGTAAAAATTTTAGGTAATCATTTTCATCGCAAACACAAAAATCGCAAAGATCGCGTTCTGCTCTCTTAAATGTTTGCTGCTGCAGAAGAATATTATCAGTTGTCAGCAGAATGAAATTCATAAAGCTAGCATCGGCAGCGGCACACATCAAACCAAACATATGACTGGTCTTACCGCTTTGAACATCGCCAACCAGCAAGCTGACCACGTGATCTGTAAATGAAAAGTTCGATATGTATTGCGGAACAACATCATCAACCGTCTTTTTTATAGCATCTGCAAGAGCAGTGTTTCCGCGGACACGGATTCTTTGAAGATACGATTCCAAATAATTCATTTTTTTACTCCAAAATCCAAAAACCAAATTCCCGGAATCTTTGTTTTCGTCAATGTAAATGTGTTCCGTCCATATTTTCTTAGCGTATCAGCAGTTACCGGACTTCCGACAGAAAGCACACCGGCATTCTCCAACCGGCCTTTGAGCCATTTTCCAAGTATCTTCAAGTCGCCCTCCGAACGGAAGTTTTTACTGTAATCACCACTTACCTTGCATTTGAAAGACCAACCATCATCGGTACAAACTGTAAATTCAGCATTTTCAGTCTGCGCTTCAGGATAACCCGGTTGACTAGTTACATTTTTGGGAACTATAAGCTCTACTTCATACCAGTGACGCGGTTTCACTAATCCATTTTTGGATTCCCGACCTTTCCCAAAGAAAACATTCAGATTGCTTTGTGGGGACATTTCATATGTTTTGATTGGAATCTCAAAGGAAACCTCTGTTTTTGCACACAAAATTTCTGCAAGTTTTTGCGGGTGAATTTTTTTAACAAATTCATGTCCTTCGAGAAGTGCATTATCTGTATTAAAGTCGTCAATTTCCAGATCAGCAATATTGGATGATGCTGTGCGTGAAAGATCACTGATAAATCCGTTCAGTTGACTTACAGCTTGCTTTTCACGTAGTAAAACAGAACTTTCGTATTGGCGAACACCGCCGTCTACAATGCTGCTGAGATTATTGGAACCAATTATTCCAGCAAATGGCCCGCTGCTATTGCTATATGAGTACAGTTTTCCGTGATATCGAAACGCTGTAACCAACCGCACTTCTCCAATTTTCTCAGTCATAAGAAAATCATTTAAGTGCATTGCTGCGTCATACTGTACTTTTGTAAATTTATCAAAATAATGCATTCCAACGACAAGATTTACTGATTGAATATTGTGATTCAATTCGATGGTCTTTTGCAGTTCAATCAGAGAATCCGATGAAATGTATCCCACCGCAATATCCAATTTAGATGCTTGCGGTAACAGCCCATAAAAAGTATCTGAAAATGATTTATACGCAGTTTTCATTGGAGGATAATTGGAAAACAAGAATTCCATTCATCAGACCCCCCCTCAGTCCATTTGAGATGTTACATATTCCAGTCGCTGTTTAACACTCATTTCTTTCATTTTGTCATACTCCGGCTGCAAATCAATTGGAGTATAATCACCAGTGAACAAAGGACGAAGCCGCTTTGCTACAGCTCGTACGCCCACAGGGGGAACGGCATTTCCAATTTGCCGACGAACCTCAGTGACGCTACCCTTAAAGATAAAGTCATCCGGGAAGGACTGCAGTCTTGCACGTTCACGGTTTGTCAAAGGACGCGGTTCAGGGTAGTGATACCCCCATGTACCACCGCCACCAGCGGCAATAATGGTCTTTGCCGGTTCATCAAGTTTGATTCTGCGATACACGTGACTAATCATGCCCTTCACATAGAGCGGATTGTCTTTAGGAATATCCGTAAAGTTTCCGCCTTCAGGAATAAGCTCTAAAATTCTTCGTGTCTTGTCTTTGATGTTTATTTTTTCGTTGTTGGTCGGAACATTTTCAACGCCTACGAGAGCATCACCTGCTGTTACATAGGGAAGCTGTCCATTTGGGCCATGTGTCGGCTTCGGATGAACGAAGTCAAAGCCAGTATCAATCCGTACACCTACAAAAAGGACACGCTCTCTAAATTGAGGAACGCCATATTCAGCAAAATTGTAAAGATGCGGTTTAACAACATATCCGGGGGCGATGCTTTCAAAGTCTTTAATAATTGTATCAATTGCCCTACCACCGTTGGCCGTCAGAAGTCCTTTTACATTCTCTGCAACAAAAGCTTTCGGTTTTTTGGCATCAACAAATTCTGCGAAGTGACGGAATAGTCCGCCACGAGTTCCATTTAAGCCCGGTTGCTTCCAGATTATGGAAAAGTCTTGGCAAGGGAATCCTCCCAAGACTAGGTCGCATTCCGGAATGGTCTTGTCAGTATAGGGGTCAATCTGCGTGATATCCTTATAGTGAATCACATCGCCAAAATTTGCTGCAAAAGATTTACATGCCCATTCTGCAAAGTCATTTGCCCAAACCGTTTCATAGCCTTCCATGTGGAAACCATAGTCCAGACCGCCACAGCCTGAAAAAATTGAAACGACCTTCGGTTTATACAAGTTTTTTTCATTACTACTCAATTTGAGTACCCTCCATTTTCGTTGCATGAAGGTGTACTTTTCTGTAAAAGGGTACACCTATCCAAATTATCTACAATTATACCGCTTTGCAACCCGAAAGTCTATTGTATTGCGCGATTTTCTCGATTTTGACCAAGATCCACAAAGCAGCTTTTTCTTACTTGCCAAAAAGTACACCTTTTTGTAAAATGAGCTCCTTACAAAAAAGTGGCTTTTTCGTAGATTTTTGCTCGATACCGAAAAGTGGACAGTGGCATTCCGCATTGTTGAGCGGCTTCTGTCCCAGTGATCTTCCCGGATTTCCACCTCTGATAGACGCTGTGGAAGTTCTCCGGCAGAGGGCTGGGCGGCCTGCCAAACCGGACGCCCTTGCTTTTTGCCGCCGCAATGCCCTCTGCCTGACGCTGCCGGATGTTGGTGCGCTCGTTCTCTGCGACAAAGGAAAGCACCTGCAGCACAATGTCACTTAGGAAAGTGCCCATCAGGTCTTTGCCGCGCCGGGTGTCCAGCAGCGGCATATCCAGCACCACAATGTCGATGCCCTTTGTCTGGGTGAGCAGCCGCCACTGCTCCAGAATTTCAGCATAGTTGCGTCCAAGACGGTCGATGCTCTTGATGTAGAGCAGATCGTCTTTTTTCAATTTCCGCACCAGCCGCTTGTACTGCGGGCGGTTGAAGTCCTTGCCGGACTGCTTATCAATGAAGATGTTCTTCTCCGGGATGTGCAGTTCTCGCAGCGCAATCAGCTGCCTGTCCTCGTTCTGGTCACGGGTGCTGACCCGGATATAGCCATATAAATTTGCCAACAAATCGCCCCTTTCTGCTAAAATTGATTTTTTCTTTATGTAAAAACAGCCAAAGCATCCCTCTGACGCTTTGGCCGTTGTGCTCTATTCTACCATAGCAGAGGGGCTTGCGTTCAGGACAGCAGCGCAGGCTGAATCAGCACCACCGCATTTCTGACCTGATACGTTGCGCCGTTGGCTTCTCCCATTACCTTTCGGTAGCACACCTCCGGGTGCTGCATGGAAAGGTCAGCAAGCTGTTTCTGCAAGTCAGGATTCAGCGTGAACACGCTGTAAGTCCCGTCCTCACTGGCGTAAATCATGGTTTCCAGCTTACACATCGTCAGTGAGTTCGTCATCTTCGGCTTCCTCAAACATCTCAGACCCCCAATCTTCATCACGTTCGATGTCCTGCGCCAGCTTTTCCATCCCGGCATAGCACTCCATCTCGGAACGGACGAAGTAGAACATCTGGTCATACCAGCGTTCCAGATGCAGCGATTCGTCCTCCAGCTTGCGGACGAAATCGAACACCAGCCTGTTCAGATCGGGGTCAACTGTCAGGCCGGCAACTTCATACAGACGCTTGCGGGTCAGTGCCAGATCGGGGTTGCCGTAGGCATAGAGCAGCTTCTTTTCGTCAAAAGTCAGTTTCATAGGCGTGTACCTCCGTATCAAAAAAAGGGTCTGCCGTGTGCAGAACCGATGTAACGAAAAGACCGCCTTGCAATCGTGCAGGGCGGTCAAGAAAAACTATAAAATTAAACGAAAATCAGTTCTTTCCGGATGATTTCTTCGGCACGGTTACGGATGCTGTTCATCCGGCGCACCCATTCCAGTTGATTTTCGGCTTTCAAGGCTTCGGTTACGCCCTCTGCATCCTGCATCTGCCGAATAATGAGGGCAAGCTGCTTGTCTGCCTGCTCGTCCAGAGCAGCAAGGTAGCTGCCCAGTTCGCCGGACAGGACAAGCTGGTTGTACCGAACCGGGTGATATTCTTCCAGATACTTCTTATGTAAGCGGCCCCACCGCCCGGTGGGGTGCTGCTCTGCTGGGGCTGCCACGGTCAGGTTCGGCAGATAGTGGTCGTTGACCAGAGTGTAATCCAGACCGTTGGTGCTATCGTGGATATGCTGCTTCAAGTCGTTCATGCGGATTCTCCTTTCAGTTCATCGGTTGGTTCAAATTTGAGAGAAGTTTTATCGGCAGGCTCTTGTTGAACCAGCTTTTTCTTTTGGGCATATTGGCGGCAGCGCTCCCGGTTTTTCTGCAAGAGTGCTTCGTATTCGGCTGCTGCCTGCGGGTCTGTTTTAGCAGCTTCTCTCAAAGCTGCTCGTTTTTTCTTGCGGTTTTCGCTAGATGTCTTTTGGTACTTTTTGCGCTTGGCTATCTGCTGTTCTGTGATTTTTTTCGTATCATCATGGTTGATTTCGATCTGGCTGGGAAGGGTATCGCCAATGAAATTGAAATAAATATCGATTTGCTGCTGACGGTAAACAGTTCTGCCTCCGGATGCCGAATGAATGACAACCTTTTCAACCAGTTCATACAGCATATCATCGGTCAAAACTTCACAATCTTTATACTTCCGAATCAGTTTGATGAAGCGTTTCAAGTCAACTTTGCTTGTTTCGGTATTATCCAGTTCTTTTTTCAGTTCTGCCATACGGGTTTCACAGCCTGTTTGTTCTTCATCGTACTGTGCCATCAGCCGTTGGAATTGACGCTCCGGGATTTTACCCATAACACTGCTTTCATATAGGCTGCGAATCAAAGTATCAAGCTCATCCATTCTCTTTTGCACAGCGAGCAGTTCTTTTTTGAAGTCATTGGAAGATTGGTTGTTCTGGCTTTCCCATAATGCTCGAAGCTGCTCTGCAAATTCCGCTTCATCCTCAAGAACCTTTTGCGCCATTGCTTTTACCGCTTCAAGAATGGCAGTTTCAATCGTCGAGGTCTTTATAAAATGCGACGTGCAAGAAACATACATATTGCGGTACTTACTGCACTGCCACGAGGAATCCGAATCATATACCACCCCGGAATCTCGGTGTTTTGCTTCAGGACTAGAAAAACTCATCCGGGAGCCGCAATCAGCGCAAAAAACGATGCCTGACAACCGATGCGTGTACGTTCCGTCCGGCAGTCTTTTCGGGCAACGTTTCCGAAGACGTTGTGCCTTATCCCATGTTTCTTGGTCAATGATGGCTTCATGGGTATCTCTAAAAATTATTTGTTCTTCCGGTGTGGCTGCACGGCGTTTTTTCAGCTTGAAGTTTTCACGAATACTTTTACGCAGCACTGTATGCCCAAGATACTCTTGACGGTCAAGAATATAAGTGATGGTGGTAGTGTTCCAGCGATACGGATCGTGATACGAATGGCATTGTGCAGCTTTTGTGCCATTCTGTTCTTCATACGCAGATGGAATCAGAACTTTTTTATCTGAAAGTGTCTGCGCAATTTTAGCCATACTGGAACCGCTTGCAGCCATATCGAAAATCTTACGAACAACGGCAGCGGCTTCTTCGTCCACATAAAGAGTCTGCTTATCACCGGGAATCCGCTTGTAGCCGTAGGGAATACTGCCGCTGCACCGTTTGCCGTCCTGCATCCGGGACTTGAACACCGCACGAATTTTGTTGCTGGTGTCTTTGGCGTACCACTCGTTCATAATGTTTAGAAAGGGCGTAAAATCGTTGTCTGTGGGATTGGCACTGTCTACATTATTATTGATGGCAATGAACCGAACACCTTTTGAGGGAAACTGAATTTCGGTATAAAATCCAACCTCCAGATAGTTCCGTCCAAAACGGCTCATGTCTTTTACAATAACCGTTGCAATGTGTCCGGCTTCGATTTCGGCAAGCATTGACTGAAAGCCGGGGCGGTTGAAGTTTGTTCCGCTGTATCCATCATCTGTAAAATGCTGGACATTGTTGAAACCGTTTTTGCGGGCGTAGTCTTCCAGATACCTTTTTTGGTTCAGGATGCTGTTGGATTCACCCTGTAGTTCGTCGTCTCTGGAAAGTCTTTCATACAGCGCTGTGATTTTTCCTTGATTGGATTTTGCCATAGTTTCACCTTCTTTGTTTTTTAGTTGGGGGTTGGTTGCTTGATATGTAACAAAGATACGATATTTTTAGCTTCTTGTAAACGCATCCTTGTTTTATCCTTGTTAATTATAGCCCTTGGGGTCAGTGACTACATAGGAACTGTGCATCTGTAAAAGATTCGGTTTCAGCCAAAAGCGCGTTTTACCACTGCCGGAGCCGCCGACCACCAACACATTTTTGTTTCGGGCGTTTTTCGGGTCAGGTGGACGATTGCTCATCATCAACCGTTCCGTCCGGGTTAAAATGATGTTGTCGGCAAACTTCGGAGCCTGAAACGGTTCAATATCCTTGGAGTTGCCCCATCGGGCGGAGCCGTATTCCATGCCGTGCCGGTATTTCTTCGCATTTTTGCTTCGCAAATATACGGCGAGCCGTAACCCTGCGCCGCAGGAAAGGCCAATAAGCAAATCCAGCGGATGCAGGCTGGGCAGAGGGTTGGCAAATGCCAAAGGGAAAGTTCCCATCATGGACATGATTCGCTCACCCAGTTCCTTGCCCTCGGCAAGCCGCCATGCTTCGCCAAAGTTGGTTGCCACCAGCCCCAGCAGGATATAGGGCAGATAGAGCGCAAGGACTTTTGTCAGCTTCTTAGTGTTCACAGTCCACGCTCCTGTTCCTTGCGCCGGACTTTTCCGGGAAGTTCTGCCGCCGCCTGCACCAGTTCATGCAGCTTTGCCAACACGGAGGGGCGTTTGGACTTTTCCAGCAGTGAAGCCGAGTATTCCTTGAATGCCGCCTGAAAGACCTCCGCATCCGGGGCTTTGAAAAAGACCAGATACTTGGGCGGCACTTCGGAATTGTCTTTTCGGATGGCATAGTCGATGCCGTACTTTTTGGCATACCGCTCAAAGCCGCGAATACCCGTTTTGCTGATCTCCACGCTGGATACACCTCGATTCTGCCGCAGGAGGGTGCGGACGCTCTGCTTTCCTTGGGATGCCTTGGACTGGTAGAGCCGAAGTGCGGCTTTTACACCGTTCAGCACCGTCCGGGCGGTCAGCTTCGTGGTCGAGATCATCAGGTTGATTGATTTCTGCTCGATTTCTTCCTGCATTTTTCACCACCTCCTGCACGGAAAAATGCTTTCATCGGTCATGCTCAGCCGCCGGACGGGATGCAGTTTTACCCTCATCTTTGCAGACTGCTTCGTCAGGAATATTGACAACCAGCATCCTGCGCCCCAGAGGAATAAAAGATTCCGGCTGATGGAACTGCTTTTCAAACTTCTGTGCCAGTTCCGGGGTGAGGGATGCAAAATCCTCCTCACCCAGACCGACCACGAGAAAAGTTCCGGCAACTACATCGTAGGCTTCGCCATGCTCATCCCGCAGGGCACGGTTCAGGGGCAGACCCATCAGCTTGCCGTCATCGTTGTAGACGATGGCAACCGGATCGTCGAACGGGTAAGTGGCACCGATGCTGCCACCAACTACCTGCTGCAAGGACTTCAGATCATCGCTTATCTCGATTTGTTTCGGGTAATGCCCAGGTGCAACTTCCAGTACAGTCAGGGTATTCATCGTTCCATATCATCCTTTCTCTTTCGTGCTTTGGGAGCAATCTCTCTTTCTTTCAGGGCGGAAAAATCAACGTCCACAAAGTTATCTGCATCCAATACCAATTCTTCGTTCTTCCACCGCTTCTCTGCGAGGGCTTCTGCCTCCGCACGGGATTTTGCACGAATCGTAACCGTCTTTTGCAGGGTTTCTGTGATTTCGACTTCAAATTCCTTCATGGCTGCCTCAGTCGATGCAGATGCAGGTCAGCTTCTGGTCATCGACCATCAGGGTGACACTGTGCTGCGACAGATATTTCTGGAAAAGGTAGATCTGGTCGATGGACAGAGAAAGGATGTCGCCATCCATGTTGGTGCGGTACAGTACGACTGGGCCGGTCAGATACCGCTTGCCAGCAAACTTGAGAACCTGTGCCGGGTGATAGCTGAGCAGCAGCGAGGTGTCCGCAACATTGATAGAGACATCGCTCTCATCGAAACAGGGCAGGATATCGGAAACTTCATCCAGCGTAATGACCGTCAGTTCCATGTCCGGGGCAATGGCAGCAAGATAGACCTCACCAGGCTTTTTTCTGCCGTTCAGGACGGTGTAGATGTGCGTATCAACAGTGACTTTCTCGGAGCGGATGTGAGTGGTGGTAAAGTTCATAAGCGTTTCCTCCAAAATTTTTGCAAAAATAAAAGACCCAAACCGGGTCTTACTGTTCATGGTGCATTCAGCGTTCTTCACTTCGCTGACGCTTTTTCTGCCATTGCTCCAGCAGCTTGATGATGGTTTCTTCCATCTGCTTGGGCGTGTAGGAGCGCGGAAAGTATTTTCGCAGGGTGTCGTTCTTGATGGTCACGGTGTCCAGCTCGCTTTTTTTCTCTTTGCCCATCACATCAAAAGCCGATTCATAGCTGAACTCTCCCTGCTGTGCCATCTTCTTCAACAGCTGTGCCTGCGACAAAGATGGCGCATTCTGCGTGTCGTTCATAGCTTCAAGGAAATCCCGTTGCTGACTCTCATCTAAATAAGACAACTCAACAGCAGGGTTGAACGAGATTTTCTTTTCGTCCACCATACCCAACAGTTCGGGAATTAGGTTTGTCAAACGGATAAACCGCTGAACTTGTCTGCCGCTTTCATCCGTGCCTTTTCCAACTATATCAGCTGCTTCTAACTTCCCGACAACTTGTCGGGAAGTCAAATCCGACCTAGCACCTTGATTTTTTATCGCATCCAGCTTCATCTTGTACGCAAAGGCACGTTCGCTTGGCAGGATGTGTTCTCGCTGCAAATTGGAATCGACCATCAAGATTGTGGCGGCATCATCCTCCATTTTGCGCACAATGACAGGCACGGTGTCCAGATGTGCAAGTTCGGCGGCGTGTTTCCGGCGATGCCCGGAAATGATCTCATAGCCGCCCTCTGGTCTGGGGCGGGCAATGAGCGGCGCAAGCACGCCATACTGTGATACACTTTCCACGGTGCGTTGCATAGCATCATCGTCCAAAACTTTGAAAGGGTGGTCTTTGAACGGAAACAGTTCGTTGACGGGAATCTGCTGTACCTGCTCCCGCTGTTCTTCCTGTCGGGTTTCCTCCGAACTGAACAGGTTATCTAGCCCTTTCAGAGCTACGTTTAAGTCGTTTTTCGGCATCCGCCAGCACCTCCTTTGCGAGAGATTGGTAGGCTTCTGCCACTTTGCCCTTCGGGTCATGGGCAAAAATACTCTTTCCGGCCGCACTGGTTTCCGCAGCACGGACAGAGTGAGGAATCGTCTGGTCGAACACCTTCAGGTGCTTACCGTATGCCTGCCGGATCAGCGTGTCGATCTGCTTTCCGTAGTTAGTGCGGCTGTCCGTCATGGTGAGCAGGATGCCCTCGATTTTTAATTTCGGGTTAATCTGCCGCCGCACCTTGCCGACTGTCTGCAAAAGCTGTTCCAGACCTTTGGCAGACAGGTATTGTGCCTGCACGGGAATCAGCGTGGTGTCAGCCGCCGCCAGCGCATTGATGGTGAGCATTCCCAGAGAGGGCATACAGTCCAGCAGGATATAATCATACTCCCGTTTTGCTCCGTCCAACACCTGTTTGAGCATTTTCTCCCGGTTCATGCTGTTCACCAAAGCTACCTCTAATCCAGCCAGCTCAATGTTGGCAGGGATAAGGTCTACTCCTTCCGCATGATGCAGGATGCCCTCACCGGGCTGGATGGGCAGGTCGTTCATGGCTTTCTGCATCAGAGTGGACAGAGTGGTGGGCAGCTCATCCGGCTGTTGCCAGCCCATGCTGATGGTAAGACTGCCCTGTGGGTCGGTGTCAACCAGCAGAACTTTTTTGCCCTCCATCGCCAGCCCGATGCCCAGATTTTCACAGGTGGTGGTCTTACCGGTGCCGCCTTTCTGGTTGACAATGGCAATCGTGGTTGCTTTCTTTGGAATTTTTATCACCCCCGCTTCGCTAAATCATGGTTGGCTTGGTTCTGGTAGTAGAGCTGCATAGTGGTTGGTGCATTGTACAAAGAAGCAAGCAGATATTGCTTCATATTCCGAATCGAGCTGCTGTTCTCTGCAAGGCACTTCAGCACAAATTTGATATGGTCTGCATTCAGCTTCTTCAGC
Source organism: Faecalibacterium sp. (assembly GCA_050873025.1). Classification (GTDB taxonomy): domain Bacteria; phylum Bacillota; class Clostridia; order Oscillospirales; family Ruminococcaceae; genus Faecalibacterium. Next base: position 81,111 of record JBNMHZ010000005.1, read on the forward strand.
CGACTGCGCACCACCTCGGCAGGCTTATCGTCCCCGGCGATTCGCAGCATCTTACGTTTGGTCGCACAGGTGTCCACCAGAAGATCCAAGATTTGATAGATAGTATCCTCATCGTCCGGGCAAAGTCGAAGAAGAAGTTCCAACTCCAGCGATGATAAAAAATATTCTTCCAAAAGATTGCGATTGTTCATCTTCTCTGATTCATCGGATAGAAAGGAATCAGGATGATTCATCTCAGTATTATTCTTCTTAGTCTTATTACCTCGTGGTTTTGCAGGGTCTTGACAAGCGATTTCTAAGCCCACAGAAACGGCATTATCACGATTCTTGACAGCCCTGTTTGACGATTCTGACGAAAAGTTTTTCACATATACCAAACTTGGCTTGCCTAGCCCTCTGCGTTTTCGTTCAATCAAACCAAATTCTTCAAGTTCTCGAAATAAGCGTGTTGCTTTGTTGTCTGCGCAACACAACACCCTCTTGACATCTGCGATTGTGAAGATGATGAACACTCGGCCCAAGCTATCCAACCAGCCATTTTTTGCGGACAGGCTGGTGCGGTCGAGCAGGATACCATAGAGCGTTTTGGCATCGGTGGACAGATTTTGAAAGCGCTCATCCTGAAAAAGTGCTTTTGGAATGCGGAAAAATGAGAAAAGCCCTTCGGCCTGTCCGTAGAAGTAGTCAAGGGCCATACGAAATTATTGATGTTGGATTTTTGTGAATGTTCAAAATTGTACCTCCTATCGTTCAGAAAACAGAAAAGCGCAATTCTGACTTTGAAAATCAAAATTGCGCTATGTAATTGGCGAAAAAATTTTATGGCTATCAAAAAATTATCGGCATCAGCTGAAAAGGGGCAACTAGAATGGCATTGATTCTTAATAATCTATGCCGTGTGGCTGCTTTTATTATAAGGTAGGGCTTCCGGGAAGCGGATAAGACCTCATTGGAAGCCTGCACAGATTGCCGTGCGGGAAACTTGGACGTATCAACGCGAATTTGCACTCATTCTCTGGTTTGTTCGTGGGGGTGTGTAACCGCGTGGTTCGGGAGAGCGCTTGCATGGCATGCAAGAGGTCACCGGTTCGATCCCGGTATTCTCCACCAGATAAAAGACATCACACGTTGTGTGGTGTCTTTTTTGTTTGCTGCGGACGAGGAAGAATGGTTGCATTTCAATACCGTACCGTGTACAATGAATTTATCTTACGCAAAGGTGGACACGAAATGGGATTTCTGGAGACAAACGGTTTGTCATGGGGAATACTAGAGGGCCTTTCATATAGAAGTGGACTGGGAAAATCCCTGAAGAATAATCTCAATGCCTTTGAAAAAAAGCTGCTTTTGAAAGATGCATTTGCGGCTGCAGAATGGTTTGATGCAAATCAGCTTTTAAGTGAGGTTGCGCTGGACTACCGTGTGAAATCGGAAGAGTCTATCTGCACTAAATATGAACGTTACTATCCTGACCGGCCGGTGCAAAAGGTGTTTAATGATTTGTTGGGGTTCCGGACGCTGTGTGCATCATACCAAGAGGTATTGCAGTTGGCGATGCCGCAGCTTACCGTTGTGGATATGTCTCGGGGCAAGGCGCGTGATGATGGATACCGTGGGGTGCATCTTTATTATAAGATGGACAATTTTCACTATCCTATTGAGCTGCAGATAAATACGTTTTTGGATCGGCAGCTGAACGATTGGCTGCATGATTACGTTTATAAAAAGAATTATCCGGCATCTGTTGGTTGTGCATTACGCACTTACTATGAGCACGGAGCATTTACGGAGCTTGGAGGCTTTAAGGAGGCGCTGAACGATGTGCTATCTGATTGCAAAAGATAAAAATGGACACGGCTGCTATGCACTGAAAACGGTACACGGAAAAGCATTGGTTGAATTAAAGCGCAGCTTAAACAAGACAGCAGTTCCGAAAGGAATCCAGCTTGTGACCATTAGCCGACCGAATGCTTATGGGGAATATGCTCCGTACCATTTTGTATCTAATGAAAACGAGTTCGCTCGTGTGGTTCAAGACCTGTGCAGGTGACTCCCTTATAAAAATAAATACCCCCCGCAGTGTACCGATCATGTGCTGCGGGGGGTATATTATTCACCGGATAGGTGCATCATCCACCGTTTTTTATCTGTGCCAGAACGGCACCAATGTCCGCATCAAAAAGCAGTGCCTGTTTTTTGATCTCGGCGGGTGCCCATGCATCCCCTTTGTTGATGCAGCAGTAAACGGCGTCCGGGTCATGGGCTGTCATACGGATGCTGGTCTGGGTCTGCAGAAAATCGCGCACGGTCTGCAAGGCAGGTGATGCCGGTCTCCGCAGCGGCCTGCTGCAGATAGGCGTCCTGCACCTGCAGAAACTCCGCCGAGACCTCTCTGGGCGGGCGGATATTCATCAGTGCGCGCAGCAGCTGGCGCTGTTCTTCCGCCGTGGGCGGTACGGTAAGGGTGCGGTACTGCGGCTGTTCGGCTTTGAGCTGCTCGATTAGCCAGAGCCTGCGTTCGGCCTGATTCGTGGGGCAAAACCTCTTTTGCTTAAAAATGGGTAAAACGGCACGGTGGTTCCGTGCCCGGTTTCCAGTTCGATTATAACCCGGCCAGAGTGCGCTGTAAAGCAGGCACAAATTTGTAACCTGGCTCCCCGGCGTTGACAGCTTTTTGCCCCGTGTCTATAATAGGGCTGTAGAAGCCCGGCTGCGCCATACCCTGCGCGAAAAGGCGGCTTTTGTGCGTGAAACGCGGGCCGCAGCCGGGCCCGCATATGTTATAATAGGGTAGACGTAAAAAGACAGGGGGAAGTGCAATGGAGCTGCGGACAGTGATCGTGGAGGACCGTCAGCCGGATGCCCAGCGGCTGGAGCTGCTGCTGAAGAAAGCCTTTGCGGGCGACGAGGTGGTGTGCAGCCATTTTGTGTGCGGCGATGATTTCCTGCGCAGTTTCCGGGCAGGGGAGCAGAAAGTGGTGTTCCTGGATATCTGCATGGAGGGCACCAACGGCATCGAGACGGCCCGGCAGCTGCGCGCCGCCGACCCGGATCTGCTGATCGTGTTCGTCACGTCCTCGCCGGAGTATGTGTGGGACGCCTTCCCGGTGCATCCGTTCGACTATCTGCTCAAACCCTACGAGGAAGAAAAGATTTTTCATCTGGCCGAGGAACTGCGTCGGGTGCTCTGCCGCAAGGAGCCGGAGCTGGAAGTGCGGGTGGCCCGGCAGGTGGTGCATCTGCCGCTGGCCTGCATTCACTACGCAGTGGCACAGAACCATGTTGTGCGGGTGGTGACGGATGATGGCGAATACCGTGCCGCCGCAAACTTTGCCCAGGTGGAGCAGCAGCTGAAAATGCAGCCCGGTTTTCTGGTGTGCAACCGCGGCGTCATCATCAACATGGACAAGGTTTTGCGCTTTGACGGCGACTGCATCGAGATGCTGGACGGTGCCCGCCTGCCGCTGCGGCAGAAGGACAAAAACAACCTGTTTGTGCAGTTTACACAGTATCAGTTCCGCCATATGCAGCGGAAGCTTTAAAGCCGAAAGGAGATGCATCTGTGGGTCTGGCTTTGTTTGGACGGTATTTTCTGGAATTTGCCCTGATGTATCCGGGCGGGTATCTCTGCCTTGCTTCGCTGGAGGAGCATCTGCGTGCACCGCGCAGGACCTACGCGATCGCTGCGGCTGAAGTAACGGTGATGAGCGTGATCGGCGCAGCGGCGTGCAGTATGCTGGAGATCGGCAGCAACTTTCTGCTCATCCCGCTGCTGATCGTGAGCTTCTGGATGCTGCGCTGGCGCACAGACCGGGAAATATCGGTCAGCCAGACCGCCTTTCTGTTCTCGATCTCGGCGGTGATGATGGCCGTGTGCACCCTGCTTGCCATCGTGCTGAACGCCGAAGCCGAGCTGGACAACACCCTGCCGGTGTTTCTGCCCGGCACATCCTTCATTTGTCTGATCCTTTCGGCGGTGCTGAGCACGATCTTCCGCTTTACGGCGGTACGGTGGAGCCAGTGGCTGATGCGGGAGTACCACGGTGAGGCTTTCTGGGAGTCTGCCTGGCCGCTGCCGGCACTGTATGCGGCCTTTCTGGTGTTCTGTATGCCGAAAGATACCGCCATCATTCTGATGAATCGGCTGCGCATCATTTCCGTGCTGGCCGTTACCATCTCGCTGCTGGGCATCTTCCTGCTGCTGTACGAGATGTACCGCGTGGCAAAGGAGTACACCCGCAGCGCACAGCTGGACCGCGAAAATCAGCTGCTGGCAGTGGAATCCCGCCGCTATATGGAGCTGCGCAGCTATCTGGAACAGACCCGCCACCTGCGGCACGATTTCCGGCAGCATCTGCATGTGATCTCCGGCCTCACCGAGGCCGGCCGGCTGGACGAGCTGAAAAGCTACCTGCACCAGTATGAAAGCGAGCTGACCGACGCCCGGCCCACCCTGTGCGCCAATGCGGCTGTAGATGCCCTGGCCGGCCACTACGACTATGAGGCCCGGCAGCAGGGCGTGCAGATGGAGTGGAAGCTGGAACTGCCAAAGCTGCTGCCCATGCCGGAAGCCGACCTGTGCACGATCCTGGGCAATCTGGTGGAGAATGCTCTTCACGCCAGCAGCCGCCTGCCCATGGAGCAGCGGCAGATCAAGGTGCTGGCCCAGATGCTCAGCCCGGCCATGATTGGCCTTGTGGTAGAAAACCACTACGACGGCGTGCTGAAAAAGCAGGGCGGCATTCTGCACTCCACCAAGCACGAAGGACAGGGCATCGGCCTTGTTTCCATCGAGACAGCAGTGCGCAAGTATGGCGGCAGCATGACAGTGGAAACGGCAAACAACACCTTCCGTGCCAATGTGCTGCTGAACCTGTAAAATATTTTTGCATCAGGCACCGGTTTCCCTGCGGGAGCCGGTGCTTTTTGTGTTGCACTTTTCCCGGGGAATCATTATACTTATAAAAAAGCCGGTATATGGCAGGGTAGGAGGGGAGCGGATGGAACCGGACAGCAAACCCAAAAGCGGCGTTTCGCTGCGCCGCAGGGTCACAGTGTGGCTGGCGGCAATTCTGCTGGTGACCATGCTTTCCAACGGTATCGCTACACTGGTGGGCCAGTGGTCGGTAAAGGCGTTCGACACGCTTCTGGCTGATAACGCCGCCTGCTACACCGTACAGGACGCCCTCAAGGACGAGACACGGGCTTTTGCACGCTACGTGCGCGAGCCGACCTATGAGAGCGAACAGGCCTATACCGCTGCCTGCACCGCCGCTGAGCAGAGCCTTGAAGACCTGCCTTTTGACTATGCCCGCATTGGCGAGGAACGCTATGCCCGCACATGGAGCCTTTTGCAGGGCTATGCGGGCTACCGGCAGGTACGGGATGCCTTTTTGCAGCTTTCGCCCTCGGCAGATACCTATATTGAAGAAATGTACCATGTGATGGCTCTGCAGGATTATCTGGCGGAGTATGCATTGCGCCTGACCCAGGCCACGCTGGAACAGGAAAACACCCTCTACAGCAGCACGGCTACCCACATCCGGCATCTGCCGTGGCTGTACCTGGGCCTGTTTCTGGCAGCGGCGGCGCTGATGCTGTTGCTGCTGCAGGTGCTGCGCCGGGCAGTGATCCTGCCGCTGCTGGGCCTTGCACAGGCATCCCGCAACATTGCGGACGGCAATCTTTCCGGCCCGGATCTGCCGGTAAAAAACAGCGACGAGGTGGGCCAGCTGGTGGGCACCTTTAACCGCATGAAGCACGCCATGGCCCAGCAACTGACCACGCAGCAGGCCCTGCACCGGGAAGAAATGCACAGCCTTGCGCTGGAAAAAGACCTGGAGCACACCCGGCTGGAGGTGCTCAAGAGCCAGGTGAACCCGCATTTTCTGTTCAACACCCTGAACATGATCTCCTGTATGGCCCGGCTGGAAGATGCTTCCACCACCGACCAGATGATCGTGCATCTGGGCAGCCTGTTCCGGCACAATCTGCGCACCAAGCGCCAGCAGATCACGCTGGAAGAAGAGCTGGACGGACTGGAAGACTATATTTATCTGCAGCAGATGCGCTTTGATGGCCGCATCACGGTGGAAAAAAGCATCCGGGTGCAGCCCGCGCAGGTGGTGGTGCCGTCCTTTACGCTGCAGCCCATTGTGGAAAATGCCTATTCCCACGGGCTCAAAGCCTGCGAGGAAGGCGGCCGCATTTTGCTGCGGGCCTGGATGGAGGGCCGTGTGCTGGTGCTCACGGTGGCGGATAACGGCAAGGGCATGACTGCTGAAGAACTGGACGCGTTGCAGGCCAAAATTGCCCAGAGCGAACAGACAGGAAAGAGCATCGGCCTTGGCAATATCTCCCGCCGCATCGAGATGCTGTATCCCGGCGGAAAAATGCAGGTGTACAGCAGTGCGGGCCATGGCACGGTGGTGCGGTTTGAACTGCCGCAGGATGTGCGGACGGAAGAGCAGGAGGAGGGACTTTTGTGAAGTGCAAACTGCTGGTGGCGGAAGATGAACTGATCGAGCGCAAGGTGCTGTGCAAGACCCTGCAGAAGTACCTTGGCGACCTTATCACCCTGTATGAGGCCAAAAACGGCAGGGAAGCCATGGAGATCTTTGCGCGGGAAGCGCCGCAGGTGGCAGTGCTGGACATTGAAATGCCGGGTGCCACCGGCCTGGATGTGGCCCGCAAAATACGGGAGACCGACAAAAACTGCGCCATTCTGTTTCTGACCGGCTTTGATAAGTTTGCCTATGCGCGGCAGGCCATCTCGGTGCGGGCTATGGACTATCTGCTCAAGCCCTACAACGAGCAGGAACTGGTGTTTGCGGTGGAAGAAGCCATCCGTCAGGTATCTGCGCAGGTGCCCGCCCGCCGGGTGCCGGAGCCTGCGCCTGCGGAGCCGGTGCACCGTGAAGAAGATGAGGACGTGCGCACTGCCATCATCCGGGCCGAGATCAGCAGCTTCATCGATGCGCACTACCGGGAGGATATCTCCATGCAGGATGCGGCGGCGGCCCTGCGCTATTCAGATGCTTACTTCTGCAAGCTGTTCAAGCAGTGCTTCAAGGTGAACTTTTCCGCATACCTGAACGAATACCGGGTGAACAAGGCCCGCCAGCTGATGCTGGACCCGCGCCTGAACATGAAGGACATCGGTGCGGCGGTGGGCTACAGCGATGCCAACTATTTTACAAGGGTGTTCAAACGCCTGACCGGCCAGACCCCTTCGGAGTACCGCATGGCCGCAGCGGAAAAAGCGGTGCAGTAAAATATTGTGAAAAATGACCGGGAATGGACAGCGGCGGCTGCCCGTTCCCGGTTTTCCTTTTTGCCAGTTTCTTTTGCCCTGGTAAAGCAAAAATTGTACTTGGATACAACAAAGACAAAATCGTGCTGTGTTTCGCAAAAAATTCCCGTTTCGCAAAAATGAACGGTTTGTTAAAATAAAATCATAGAAAAAGCGAGAAAAGAGAGGATGCAATTCATGAAGAGAAGAACGTTTCTGTCGCTGATGGGCGCAGCGGCACTGACAAGCGGCGCACTGCTCACCGGCTGCGGCGCAGGTTCCGACGGCGACGACCGCAAGATCGTGCGCATCGGCCATGTGCAGTCCCAGACCCACCCGGATCACCTGGGTCTGGAAGCATTTGCCAACTATATCAACGACAAGCTGGGCGATAAGTACCGCGTGGAAGTGTACCCCAGCGAGCTGCTGGGCTCCCAGAACGAGATGGTGCAGCTGACCCAGACCGGTGCCATCGACTTTGTGGTGGCATCCACCGCCATCATGGAGACCTTCAGCTCCAAGTACCAGATCTTCAACCTGCCGTACCTGTTCTCCAGCGTGGAAGCTTACCATGAGGCCATGGACGACCCCGAAGTGACCGACCCCATCTTCAAGACCACCTCCAAGGCCGGTCTGGAAACGGTGGCCTGGCTGGATGCCGGTACCCGCAACTTCTACACCATCAAGACCCCCATCAATCAGCCCTCCGACCTGAAGGGCCTGAAGATCCGCGTGCAGCAGTCGCCCACCAACGTGGAAATGATGCGTCTGCTGGGCGGCACGGCTACCCCCATGGGCTTCGGTGATGTGTACACCGCCCTGCAGGCCGGCATCCTGGATGGTGCCGAGAACAACGAGCTGGCCCTGACCGATAACGGCCACGGCGATATCTGCAAATATTACTCCTACGATATGCACCAGATGGTGCCCGACCTGCTGGTGGCAAACTACGCCTTCCTGCAGGAACTGAGCGACGAGGAGCGTGCCATCTTTGAAGAGGGCTTTGAGATCGTCAAGAGCACCGAGCAGGACGCATGGGAGGACGCTGTGGCCGAGGCCAAGGATAAGGCCGAGAACGAGCAGCACGTCAACTTCATCTATCCGGATACCGCTCCGTTCCAGGAAGCTATGGCCCCCCTGCACGATTCGGTGCTGGCCGCAAACCCGGAACTGCAGCCCATCTATGACCTGATCCAGCAGCACAACGCTGCCAATACCGCAGAATAAGGAGGAGCATCATGGAAAAACTGAGAAATACCCTGAACAAGGTGCTCAACCTGCTGGCAGGCCTGAGCATGACCGTCATGGTGGTGCTGACCACCTATCAGGTCATCGTGCGTTACATCTTTAATTCGCCCTCCACCTGGTCGGAAGAGCTGGTGGGCTATCTGTTTGGCTGGAGCACCATGCTGGGAGCAACCATCGTCTCCGGTGAGCGCGGCCACATGAACATCCCCGTGCTGGTGGACCGCTTCAGCCCTGCCATGCGCAAGGCCTTCCACATCTTTGCCGAGGTCATCGCCTTCATCTTCTCCGCTGCCATCCTGGTGTTCGGCGGCTTCCAGGTGTCCAAGCTGGCCATGGGCCAGCAGACCTCCTCTCTGGGCGTGGCCGTGGGCGTGTTCTACTGGGTCATGCCCATCTGCGGTGTCATCATCCTGATCTACTCCGTGCTCAACATCATCGGCATTGCCAACGGCTCCATCAGTCTGGATACCCCGGAGGACGCTGATTTTGCCAAGGTGGAAGCTGAAATGGCCGCCGAAGCCGACAAAGATAAAAAGGAGGACTAAACTGTGGCAATTCAAGCATTACTCGTAATTCTGGCAGTGCTGCTGGTGCTGCTGTTCCTGGGCGTGCCCATTTCGTACGCCATCGCGGTCTCTTCGCTGACTGCCATCCTCTCGTCCATTGACCTGAACGTGGCCGTGCTGACCGCCGCCCAGCGCACCTTCGTGGGCATGAGCAAGTTCAGCCTGACGGCTATCCCGTTCTTCATTCTGGCCGGCAACATCATGAATCAGGGCGGCATTGCAAAGCGCCTCGTGGACTTCGTCATGGCCATTCTGGGCAAGCTGCCCGGCGCACTGCTGGTGACCAACATCGGTACCAACGCGCTGTTCGGTGCCATCTCCGGTTCCGCTTCCGCAGCGGCTGCAGCCGTTGGCTCCATGATCCGCGACGGTGCCGAAGAGCAGGGCTACGATCCTGCCGTTACCGCCGCCACCAACGCCGCGTCTTCCTGCTCCGGCCTGCTGATCCCTCCGTCCAACGCCCTCATTACCTACTCTCTGGCTTCCGGCGGCACCTCTGTGGCTGCCCTGTTCATGGCCGGTTACATCCCCGGCATCATCTGGGCACTGTGCTGCTGCGTGGTGGGCGTGCTGCTGGCCATCAAGCTGGGCTATAAGGGCACGCCCGGCAAGTTCGACTGGAAGAACCTGGGCGTCTGCACCCTGCGTGCTCTGCCCAGCCTGTCCCTGATTATTGTGGTCATTGGTGGCATCATCGGCGGCGTGTTCTCCGCCACCGAGGGCTCTGCCATTGCCGTTGTGTATGCTCTGGTGCTGGCCTTCTGCTACCGCTCCATCAACCTCAAGAGCCTGTGGAAGATCATCGTGGATTCCGCCAAGATGTCCGGCATGGTGGTGTTCCTGGTGGGCGTGTCCAACATTCTGGGCTGGGTCATGGCTTTCCTGCAGATCCCGGATGCCGTTGCCGCCGCACTGCTGAGCCTGACCAATAACAAGTACGTCATCCTGCTCATCATGAACGTGATCCTGCTGATTTCCGGCACCTTTATGGACGTGACCCCCGCCATCCTCATCTTCACCCCGCTGTTCCTGCCCATCTGCCAGAGCTTTGGCATGAGCACCATTCAGTTCGGTCTGATTCTGGTGTACAACCTGTGCATCGGCAACATCACCCCGCCCGTGGGCAACGCACTGTTCGTGGGCATCAAGGTGGGCCGTACCTCTCTTTCCAAGGTCATGCCGTACATGCTCATGTACTATGTGGCCATCATCGGTGGTCTGCTGCTGGTCACCTTTATCCCGGCAGTGTCCACGGCGCTGCCGCAGGCAATGGGCCTGATGTAAAAAACGATATTCTCTTCTTCTCCTAAAAGGGCGGTGTCTGCTTTGCGGCGGACACCGCCTTTTCCGTATCTCTTGCGCAAATGCGGCCTTGTGCGCTATACTAATGCCAAAAGGGGAGTGAAACGACATGCGCAGACGGACTTTTCTGGCCGGAATGGGCCTTGCAGCGCTGCAGCTGGCGGGCTGCGCCGCACAGCCTCAGACCGTGCCGGATTATGTGCTGACCTATGCCGACAATCAGCCCGCCGGGTACCCCACCACCCAGGGCGCACAGTATTTTGCAGAGCTTGTGCAGCAGCAGACCGGGGGCAAAGTGGTCATTCAGGTCAAGGCGGGCGGCGAATACGGCACAGAGCAGCAGGTGTGGGAGCAAATGGCCATTGGCGGCGTGGATTTTGCGCGGCTGTCGCTTTCGGTGATCGCGGATGACCTGCCCAAACTCAATGTGCTGCTGCTGCCGTACCTCTACCGGGACGCCGACCATATGTGGCGGGTGCTGGATGGCAGCATTGGCGAAGAGTTCCTGCAGGATTTTTCTGCCCAAAACATGGTGGGCCTGAGCTGGTACGACGCCGGTGCCCGTTCGTTCTACGCCCGTCAGCCGGTGCGCAGCCTGAACGATCTGCAGGGCAAGACCATCCGCGTGCAGGACTCGCAGATCGTGATCGATATGATCCGTCTGCTGGGGGCTGAGCCGGAAACTTCGGCCTACAGTGATGTATACTCGGCCTTTGAGACCGGGCAGATCGATGCGGCAGAGAACAACTGGCCGGCCTATTATTCCATGGAACATTACAAGGTGGCACGGTACTACATGGCCGACGAGCACAGCCGCGTGCCGGAGGTGCAGCTGGCTTCCGGCCGCACCTGGGATGCTTTGCCGGAGGAATACCGGCAGGTGCTGCGGGAGTGCGCCCGTGCATCGGCCCAGTATGAGCGGCAGCTCTGGGCGCAGGAGGAGACAAAGGCCCGCGAAGCTGCCCTTGCCGCCGGGTGCCGGGAGATGCCGCTGCCCGAAGAAGAGATGGAGCGCTTCCGCCTTCTGGTGCAGCCGCTGTACGAAAAATACTGTGCGGCTTATCTGCCGCTGGTGGAGGAGATACAGCAAAATTAAGGAGAACAGCCCCGCCCTCTCAGTCTCGCGTTCTCGACAGCTCTCCCAAAGGGAGAGGTGGCACGGCGTAAGCCGTGACGGAGAGGGCGAGGACGCTAAAGAATTGTTTGAAAATTTTTCTCTTAATATTTCCTAAGAAATCTTTCGTGGAAACTAAAGTGTTCTGCTGGTATACTGAAAGAAACGCTTAAAAACAGGGAGGAATACAGAATGGCAGAACAGACGATCCTGATCGTAGAGGATGACCCGGACATCCGCGACGGCGTGCGCATCCTGCTGGCAGGGGAGGGCTACAACATTCTGGAAGCGGAGAACGGCCTGCGTGCACTGGAACTGTTCAACCCGGAGGTGGATCTGGTCATTCTGGACATCATGATGCCCGGCATGAGCGGCCTGCGCGTGTGCGAGGAACTGCGCAAGAGCTCGGCGGTGCCCATCCTGTTCCTTACCGCCAAATCGCAGGAGTCAGACAAGCTGCTGGGGCTGACGGCAGGCGGCGACGATTACCTTGCAAAACCCTTCTCTTTTGCGGAGCTCAGTGCGCGGGTCAAGGCCCTGCTGCGCCGGTATTGTGTGTATCTGGGCAAGGATCAGACGCCGCAAAAACCCCACAATACCACGCTGGAACTCCACGGTGTACGCCTTGCACTGGACTGCAACCGTGTGTGGGTGGACGAGCGGGAGGCTGACCTGACCGAGACTGAATACAAAATTCTGCGCCTTTTGATGCAGAACCCGCAGCGCATTTATTCAGTGCAGGTGATCTACGAGACGGTGTGGAACGAGCCGTACTACTATGTTTCTAACGGCACTGTAATGGTGCACATCCGCAACCTTCGCATGAAAATCGAGGACGACCCGCAGAAACCCACCCGCGTCTGCACCGTGTGGGGCAAGGGCTACCGGTTTGCTGCCGGAGAGGAAGGCGGCTTATGAAGAAGCATCACGGCCTTGCAAAACGGTTTATGGGCATGATCGCGCTGGCCGCGCTGGAAAGTGCGCTGCTGCTCACGGCGTCGCAGGTGGTGCTCAGCAAAGGGCTGCGCTTGTGGTTCAGGCGCACGGAGGTGCAGCAGAATGCCACTCAGAAACAGGTGCAGGAGCTGCAGACCTATGTGACCGAAAATCACCTTGCCAGCACGGATGTAAAGGAACTGACAGATTGGAGCCATAAGCAGCGCTACATCCTGCTGGAGCTTTACCGTGGCCAGACGCTGATCTACTCTTCGTTTGCGCCCAAAGACGGGATGATCTCGTTTGCCCCGCAGGACGACACAATGAACCAGAATATCGGAGCACCGGTGGATAAGACCGGCCTTTACGACTGGCTGCCCTGTTACACCCTCACTTTTGCAGATGGTGAAGTGGATGCGGTGCTCTATTACAACGGCTTCAATACCTACTATGGCACCGGGTGCGAAATTCTGCTCACTTTGTGCATTTTATGGTGGTTCCCGGGCTTTTTCCTGCTGCACAGCCGCAAGATCGTGCGGTATGTGGTGCAGCTGAGTGAGGAGATCCAGGCCATGGAGGGCGGCGATCTCGACCATCCCATCACCATCCGTGGTGCAGACGAGATCACCACGCTGGCCTCCTGCCTGGATTCCATGCGGGTGACCCTGCGCCAGCAGCAGGAAGAGGAAGCACAGGCATCGGCCAAGGTGAAAAACCTGATCACCGAAATGTCCCACGACCTGCGCACACCGCTGACTACCCTGCTGCTGTATACGGAGATCCTGCGCTGCCGCAAGTATGAGACGGCAGAGCAGGCAAACGACTACCTGAACAAGATCGACACAAAAGCCCGGCAGATCAAGCAGCTTTCCGATAATCTGTTCGAGTATGCCCTTGTCACCCGGGATACGGTGGCCGTGCTGGATCCGCCTGCGCATTTTTCGGAAGTTTTTGAAGAGCCTCTGACGGAAATGGTGGAAACGCTGCAGCAGCGCGGCTTTGCCTGTGCGCTGGACCTGGGCGAGGAGGACGTGCTGCTCTCGGTCAGCGGGCAGTATGTGCACCGCATTCTGGATAACATCACCTCAAATCTGGTGAAATATGCCGACCCGAACAGTGATATCATCGTGCGTTTTGTGCAGCAGGAGGGCAGAGCGGGGCTTTGCTTTGAGAATCGGGTGCTGCCGGTGCCGGCTTCTTCGGAGAGCACCAAGGTGGGTCTGCCCAGCATTGAGACCATGATGGAAAAAATGCAGGGCGTCTGCCGCATTGAGCAGCCGGAAGGTGTTTTCCGCATGACGCTGCTGTTCAAAATTGTAAAAAAGCCTTCCCCCTCGGGGGAAGGTGGCATTGCGTAAGCAATGGCGGATGAGGGGAAGCAATGGTTTGCTTCCGTTCGATTGGAACGGATTCAGAAGATGACTCCCCCTCATCAGTCATGCCGCTTTGCGTCCTGACAGCTTCCCCCAAGGGGGGGAAGCCTTTTATTTTTTGAGGGTCTTAATTTCTCTTAAGAAATTTCTGCCCCTTTTCCTAAGAATCATCCTGTATAATTCCAGATATTGGCGGGGAATGTCCCGCTGCACATGACACAGGAGGGGCGATACGATGCTGCGAAAGAAAAACAGCACTCCGGCACAGCAGCCGGATACCCAGCAGGAACTGCTGGAATTGGAAAACCCGGCGGCGCAGCCGGGCAAAAAAGACCCAAAACGGTTTTTAAAGCGCAACTGGAAAAAGATCACGGCAGTGGTGTGCGTGGCGGCGGTGGCCGGTGCGGTGCTGCTGCCCAAAAACAGCAAAAAGGCCGTGCAGGCCAGCACCCAGTACGTGGAAACAGCGCTGGAACGGCGAGATATCACCAACACCTTCAGTGGCTCCGGCACCATCTCGGCGGCCAATACCTACACGGTCAAGTCGCTGGTGAAGGGCACCGTGCTTACGGCTGATTTTGAGGTGGGCGATACCATTGAGAAAGACACCGTGCTGTACACCATCGACAGCTCGGATGCCGCCACCAGTGTGGAAAAGGCCCAGCTTGCCCTGGAACAGGCCCAGCGCAGCTACGATGACGCCGCCGATGCCCAGTATATCCGCAGCGTCATTGGCGGCACAGTGGCTTCCATCAAGGTCAAGGCCGGTGACTACGTGACCGCCGGGCAGGAGATCGCCACCGTGCGGGATGATTCCAGCCTGCTGCTCACGCTGGAATTCCCGGCAGCAGATGCTTCCAATTTTGCCGTGGGTCAGGCTGCAGAAGTCATCCTCAGCGGTACCTTTGAGACCCTTTCCGGCACGGTGCAGTCCGTGGCCGGTACCGATACCATCAGCAGCGGCAACCTGCTGGTGCGCACCGTGACCATTGCAGTGCCGAACAACGGCAGCCTGACCACTGCACAGGCCGCATCTGCCACTATCAACGGGGTAAGTGCGCTGGCATCGGCCCGGTTTGATTACCAGCACCAGCAGACCGTCACCGCCACCGCCACCGGCACCGTGGCTGCCGTCTGCGTGAAAGAGGGCAGCACCATTGCGGCCAATACCGCCATCGTGCAGCTTTCCGGCACCGACCTGAGCAAGCAGGTGCAGTCCGCTGCCGACAGCCTGCTGAACGCACAGCTGTCCATGAGCGACACCGAAAAGCAGATGGAGAACTACACCATCACCTCGCCCATCAGCGGCACCGTGATCCAGAAGAATGTCAAAGCCGGTGACACCGTGGGCACCGACACCACTTCCAGTGAGACTCTGTGCACCATCTACGACCTGAGCTACCTGGAAATGACCCTGAATGTGGACGAGCTGGAGATCCTGTCCATCAAGGAGGGCCAGACCGCTACCATCACGGCGGATGCCATCTCCGACCAGACCTTTACCGGCATCGTCACCAGCGTGTCCAAGGCAGGTACCACCACCGGCGGCACCACCACCTACCCGGTGACCATCCGCATTGACGACACCGGCGACCTGCTGCCCGGCATGAATGCTACTGCCGAGATCGTGGTGAACAGCGCAGAGAATGCCCTCACCATCCCCAACGGGGCCGTGGTGCGCGGCAATTATGTGCTGGTCACCAAGGATTCGCCCAGCGCCGCCAATGCCGTGCAGGATATGACCGCACCGGACGGCTATGTGTACGTAAAGATCACCACCGGCACCAGCGACAACGATTACATTGAGGTAAAGAGCGGCCTGCAGGAGGGTGACACCATCGCCTACGACGCCGATGCTGCCGCAAAACAGAATTCCAGCGATGATATGATGAACTTTGGCGGCGGGCCCGGAGGTGACGGCGGGCCCGGAGGCGGAGGCCCGGGAGGTGGCTTCTGATGAGTGCCCTCATTGAATTCGACAATGTGTGCAAGTATTACCAGATGGGCGATACCCTTGTAAAGGCTGCAGACCACATCTCCATGCAGATCAACAAGGGCGAGTTTGTGGCCATCGTGGGCCAGTCCGGTTCCGGCAAGTCCACCTGCATGAACATCATCGGCTGTCTGGATGTGCCCACCCATGGCACCTACAAGCTCAATGGCCGGGACGTGGGCAAGATGAGCCGCGATGAGCTGGCGGAGATCCGCAATGAGCTGCTGGGCTTCATCTTCCAGCAGTATAACCTGCTGCCCAAGCTCAGTCTGATCGAAAACGTGGAGGTGCCTTTGGTGTATGCCGGGGTGCCGCGCGCCGAGCGCCACCGCCGCGCCGCCGCCGCACTGGAGCGGGTGGGCCTTGGCAATAAGCTCAAAAACAAACCCAACCAGCTTTCCGGCGGCCAGCAGCAGCGCGTCTCCATTGCGCGGGCGCTGGCAGGCAACCCGGCGGTTATTCTGGCCGACGAGCCCACCGGCGCACTGGACAGTCACACCGGCCGCGAAGTGCTGGGTATGCTGCAGGAACTGCACCGGCAGGGCAACACCGTGGTGCTCATCACCCATGATAACTCCATTGCGGTGCAGGCCCAGCGCATCATCCGGCTGGAAGATGGTCATGTGGTGTACGACGGCGACGCTCACGCGCCCGAAGCCGTGGTGCAGCCGAACTACGCACCCAAAGCGGAACAGGAGGACAGTGCATCATGATCTACGAGACCTTCCGCGAAGCCATCCAGAACATCTGGAGCAACAAATTCCGCACCTTCCTCACCATGCTGGGCATCATCATCGGCGTGACAGCCGTTATCGTCATCGTGGGCCTGGGCAACGGCATGACCAAGAGCATTGAGGCCAGCTTTGCAGATTACGGCACCAACATCATCAGTGTGCAGGTGATGGGCTACGGTTCCCGCTCGGTGAAGGTGAAGGATTTTTACAACATCATCGAATCCCACCCGGACCTGTTTGATGAGGTGTCGCCCACGGCCAGCATCAGCGGCACCGTCAAGGTAGGTACCACCAGCTACAGCAACACCAGCGTCAAGGGCGTGAGTGAGAATTACCTTGGCATGAGCGGCTATACCGTAAGCGTCGGGCGCGGCATCAACTATGTGGACCTGACCGATAACAAGAAGATCTGCGTGGTAGGCGATTACATCAGCCGCGTGGCCTATGGCGGCAACGCCGTGGGGCAGACCATCAAAATAGGATCGGAAAAATACACCATCGTAGGTGTGCTGGAAGCCAAGGTGACCGACCTTTCCGACCAGGAGGGCAGCAACGATGATGTGATCTTTGTGCCCTACACTACGGCACTGCGCGTTTCTCAAACCAGCACGGCCAGCTCCTACGCTGTCACCGTGACCAGCGAGGATAAAATTTCCGAGGCAAAGACCGTGCTGGAGGATGCTTTGCAGGAACTGCTCAGCTCCGATAAGGGCTACTTTGTTACCAGCCTGAGCGAGATGCTGGATATGATGAACTCCATGGTGAACATGGTGGTCACCATCCTCACGGCCATTGCAGCCATCTCGCTGCTGGTGGGCGGCATCGGCATCATGAACATTATGATGGTGTCGGTGACGGAACGCACCCGCGAGATCGGCATCCGCAAGGCGCTGGGTGCTAAGGAACGGGTCATTCTGGGCCTGTTCGTCACCGAAGCCGCCACCACCTCGGCTCTGGGCGGCGTGCTGGGCATCGGCCTTGGCTACCTGCTCTCGGCGGTCGCCAACAAGATCCTGCCGCTTATCATGACCGATATGGAAATGACCGTATCACCGTCCCTTGGCTCGGTGGCGGTGGCCTTTGGCATCTCGGTGGGCATTGGTGTGCTGTTTGGCTACCTGCCCGCCAAGCGCGCGGCCCGGCTCAACCCCATCGAAGCTCTGCGCTACGATTAACCCTCTCAATCTCACCGTTCGCCGATGGCGGCGCGGTTCGATAGAGCCCCACTTTGTCGCTTGCGCGACATCTCTCCCCAACTGGGGAGAGTCTTTCCTCGAAAGAGGGGCAAGAATCAAGGAGGCCTTTATGAAAAAACGATTTCTCGCACTGCTGCTGGCGGTGTGCATCGGCGTGTCCATGCTGGTGCTGCCCGCATCAGCAGCCGGCTCCAATACGGCGGTGCAGACGGCGGTAACGCTGGGGGGCTTCTCCACCGAAGAAGCTGCCCGGCTCAGCACGCCGCTCACCCGCGGCCAGCTGGCAAAGCTGCTGGTGGCTTTTTCGGCCTACCACAGCACGGCCAACACGCAGGGCAGCATCGGCACCCTGTACACCGATGTGAACGGCAGCAACGCTTATGCGCTCTATATCCGCATTGCAGTGCAGCAGGGCTGGATGAGCGGCTACACCGACGGCTCCTTCCGCCCGGATAACGCCGTTACGCTGGAAGAAGCCTGCACCGCTGCCCTGACCCTGCTGGGCTACGACATCACCACCCTCACCGGCGGTTTCCCGGCAGCGCAGCTGAACAAGGCAAATGCCATCGGCCTGCGGGCCAATCTGGGCTGCACCCAGGGCCAGACTCTGACCATTGAAGATGGCGCGGTGCTACTGTACAATGCCCTTACCGCAGACACTGCGGACGGCAAGGTGTACGGCACCACCCTGGGCTACACGGTGACCAACGGTCAGGTGGATGTTTCCTCCATCCTGCTCAGCAATCTGGAAGGCCCCTTTGTGGCAGAGGAAGGCGAGAGCCTGCCCTTTGCGCCGGAGGCCATCTACCGCAACGACAGCGTGAGCACCTCGGCCCAGCTTTCCGCCTACGACGTGTACTATTATAATGCCAGCGCAAAAACGGTGTGGATCTATACTCGCAAGGCAGCGGGCCGCATCACGGCGGTCTCGCCCAGTGCCAGCGCACCTACCTCTGTGACGGTGGCGGGCACCAGCTACACCATTGCAAGCTCCTCGGCAGCGGCACAGCTGTCCAGCCTGAACGGCGGTGGTGTGGGCAAGGTAGTCACCCTGCTGCTGGGCATGAACAATGAGGCCGTTGCCGTACTGACCGGCGACGAAGCCGATGAGGTGTTCTACGGTGTGGTGCAGACCGCCACCCGCAGCCTTGTGGAAGAAAACGGCGCGGATGTGAAGCAGACGGTGGCCGTAGCATGTACCGATGGCGTCACCCGCACCGTAAACGTGGACAAAAGCCTGAACTACCCGGCAGGCTGGATGGTAAAGATCACTGTGAACGCCGATGGCGAACAGGTAGAGACGATCACCAAAACCAGCATCTCCGGCATCATCAATGCGGACGGCACCGCTCTGGGCGAGACGGCCTTTGCGGATGACGTGGAAATTCTGGATACGACATCGGAGGGTGTGGCTGGGACGGTAAGTCCCAGCCGCCTATCGGGGGTAACACTTTCTGACGCCGATGTGCGCTACTATACCACCAACTCAAACGGTCAGATCGACCGTCTGATTCTGGATGACGTTACCGGTGACCTGTGGACTTACGGCGTGCTGGACGATGTAAAGAATCTGGTCAACAATGTCACGTCCTCTACCAGCGGTGCCGGGGCCTCAACCTCCAGCATGACGGTGAGCGCGGCGGTCAAAAAGCTGACCGGGGAGGACGATTCCACCACCGGTACAACGACCGGTACCACCACCAGCACCACGACAACTACCGACGATGCTCAGATCGTCAGCGATGTGGCAGACATCGTGCTGCCCACCACCGGCGACCTGCTGTGGGGTCTTGTGGATGGCAGCATCGGCAGCAGCCTGTGGGAGAGCGTGACCAGCAGCACCGATAAGCTGGCAAGCTATCTGCTCAAGCTGGGCGCCGACAACACCAGTGGCAGCCTGAGCACGGTGCTCAAATACTTTGCCAACGGTGCCGACTATGTGTGCTATGTGAACGGCAAGCAGGTGACCTATAAAACCAGCACCAAGTACCCGGTGCTGGCGGGCGGCATCGCCATTGGCACCAGCACCTCCGGCACGGTCAAATCCATGAAGCAGCTGCTGCCCGTGGTGATCGACAAGGTGGGCGCTGCCTCGGTGATGAGCGGAAGCAAAAAGTACGAGACCGCCGACGATATGCAGGTGTACCTGTGGTATAAGGGCACCTACTATCCCACCACCCTTGCACAGGTGAATGGTGAGGACTATACCCTCATTGGCTGGTACGACAGCGGTCTGCGCCCGGCAGGCAACAAGATCCGCGTATTGATCGCGGTGAAGAAAAACTGAACCTAAAAAGGCTTCCCTTTGATGGGAAGCCTTTTTTGCTGTCCGCCGCTCAAAAACAACCTGGTTGCAAAAATGAATAAAAAATCCTCTCTTGGGAAGGGAATTTTAGGCGGATGCTGAAAGAATTCACAAAACACCCATAAACATATTGACATACTGGGTAATAGGGTGTAAACTACGGGCATCGGGTCGAGCAAATCCGAAAACAAAATCTGCCAGGGAGGAAAGTGTCATGATGTGTTGTCGCAAGATGTGTTGTTGTTCCATGTGCGCTTCCCGGGCAGGCCGCCTTGCAGCAGGGTGCAGTGTATAACTGCTGTAAAGACCGGCACACAATGTGCAGGTTTATGTTGTCTGATCTGCCTGGGAGCTTACTGGAAAAGAAGGCTTCCGGGCTTTTTGTTTTGACCCCGTAAATCAGGATAACAAGGGAGGAGTCCGGCAATGGACTGGAATGCGATCCAGCAATATTTGCCGCTTTACCAGAAAGCCGCCGTACTGACTGTGCGGCTGGGCGTCGCAGGCATCATCTTCGCCGTCATCATCGGTCTTGTGTGCGCGGTGATCCAATACGACAAGGTGCCGGTGCTGCGGCAGATCGTGGGTGTTTACATCCAGCTGTCCCGCAACACGCCGCTGCTGGTGCAGCTGTTCTTTATCTATTATGGTCTGCCCAAGGTGGGCATCAGGACCAACGCCGAGATCTGCGGCATTGCAGGTCTGGCATTTCTGGGCGGCAGCTACATGGCCGAAGCGTTCCGCAGCGGTCTGGAAGCCATTGAACCCATCCAGACCGAGAGCGCTTACAGCCTGGGCATGAACCGCCTGCAGGCCATGCGCTACGTCATTCTGCCGCAGGCCATGTCCACCAGTATGCCGGCCTTCATGGCAAACGTTATTTTCCTGCTCAAGGAGACCAGCGTTTTCAGTGCCGTCAGCCTGATGGATCTGATGTTCACGGCAAAAGACCTCATCGGCATGTACTCCAAGACCATCGAGTGCCTGTTTTTGCTGGTGGTGTTCTACCTCATCATCCTGCTGCCGGTATCCCTCGTGGGCAGCCTGATCGAAAGGAGGCTGCGCTATGCTGGATTTGGGTCTTGACGTCCTGTTCAAGGGCAAAAACATGATCCGCCTGCTGGGCGGCCTTGGCGTTGCCCTCAAGATCAGCCTGGTCTCGGTGCTTATCAGCCTGCCGCTTGGCATCCTGCTGGGTGTGCTGATGACCTTCCGCAATCCCATCATCAAGGCGATCCTGCGGGTGTATCTTGAGATCATCCGCATCATGCCGCAGATGGTGCTGCTGTTCCTCGTCTATTTCGGTACGACCCGTGCCTTCGGGTGGAACCTTTCCGGTGAGGCGGCCTCTGTGATCGTGTTTGTGCTGTGGGGCACCGCCGAAATGAGCGACCTTGTGCGCGGCGCACTGATCGCCATCCCCAGGCACCAGTACGAAAGTGCAGAGGCGCTGGGCATGAGCCGGGCACAGACGTACTGGTACATCATCATCCCGCAGACGGTGCGCCGCCTGATCCCGCTGTCCATCAACCTGATCACCCGCATGATCAAGACCACCAGCCTTGTGCTGATGATCGGCGTGGTGGAGGTGCTCAAGGTGTCGCAGCAGATCATCGAAGCCAACCGTACCGCCAGCCCCAACGCAGCTTTCGGCATTTATCTCACGGTTTTTGTGTTATATTTCTTTGCCTGCTGGCCCATCAGCCTGCTGGCAAGCTACCTGGAAAAGAAATGGAAGTGACCGCATATGGCAGAACCGATTCTGACCGTTGAACATCTCATTAAGGCATACGGCGAGACCCCGGTGCTGGATGATATCAGCTTTGCCGTCAAGCCCGGCGAGGTCATCGTGGTGGTAGGCCCCTCCGGCTGCGGCAAAAGCACGCTGCTGCGCTGTCTGAACGGCCTGGAGCCAACCCAGAGCGGCCGCGTCCGTCTGGGCAATGAAACTGTCGCCTATGGCGGCAAGAATCTCACCCAGCTGCGCCAGCGCATCGGCATGGTGTTCCAGAGCTACGAGCTGTTCCCGCACCTGACCGTGCTGGATAACATCCTGCTGGCTCCCACTAAGGTGCAGAAGCGCCCCAAAGACGAAGTACAGAAGGAGGCTGAGGCTTTGCTGGAACGTGTGGGCCTGCTGGCCAAGAAGAACAGCTACCCCCGCGAACTTTCCGGCGGCCAGAAGCAGCGCGTTGCCATTGTGCGTGCGCTGTGTATGCACCCCGAAATTCTTCTGTTTGATGAAGTGACCGCAGCCCTCGACCCCGAGATGGTGCGCGAGGTGCTGGACGTGATGCTGGACCTTGCCAAGCAGGGCCGTACCATGATCATCGTCACCCACGAAATGCAGTTTGCCCGTGCCATCGCCAACCGGGTCATCTTCCTGGACGGCGGCAAGATCGTGGAGGAAGCCGCACCGGCCGAGTTCTTCGACCACCCCAAGACGGAGCGCGCACAGCGCTTCCTGCGCACATTTACGTTTGATGCTGTGAAATGAGTCACAGATCATATAACGGTTTTGGAATGTCCAAAACCAACTGGGAAAGATTTTGTAAAGGAGTAACCATTATGAAACAGTCTAAGATCTCTCGTCGTTCCTTCCTGCTGGGCCTGGGCGCAGTTTCCGCTGCCGCCGTTCTGACCGCCTGCGGCGGTTCTTCCGCTTCTACTGCAGCATCTGGCAGTGCAGCCGCTTCCGGCAGTGCCGCTGCAAATGGTGTGGTCTACCGCACCCTGGATCAGATCAAGGACTCCGGCACCATCAACCTCGGCGTATTCTCCGATAAGAATCCGTTCGGCTATGTGGACGAGAACGGCGAGTATCAGGGCTACGACATCTACTTCGGCAACCGTCTGGGCGAGGACCTGGGCGTGGAGATCAATTATGTTTCCACCGAGGCTGCAAACCGCATCGAGTACCTGCAGACCGGCAAGGTGGATGTGATCCTGGCAAACTTCACTGTTACTCCGGAACGCGCTGAGGAAGTAGACTTTGCTCTGCCCTACATGAATGTTGCTTTGGGCGTTATCTCTCCGGACGATGCCGTTGTCACCACGCTGGACAACTGGAACCCCGATGACCAGATGATCGTTATTTCCGGCACCACTGCCGAGACCTACCTGACCAAGGAGTACCCCGACATCCCGCTGCAGAAGTACGATTCCTACGCAACTGCTAAGAACGCACTGGAGAATCGCAACGGCGTGGCATGGGCCAACGATAATACCGAGGTCATTGCCTTTGCAAAGCAGAACCCCGGCTACACCGTCGGCATCCCCTCTCTGGGCAGTGCAGACACCATTGCCCCCGCTGTGAGCCAGGGCAACACCACCGTGCTGGACTGGCTGAACGAGGAGATCAAGGCTCTGGGCAAGGAGAACTTCTTCCACAAGGACTATGAGGAGACTCTGGTGGATACCTACGGCACCGACTACGAGGATGAGCTGGTAGTCGAGGGCGGCGTGACCGCTGACAGCGCCGACGCTGCATCCAGCGAGGCTGCTTCTTCGGAGGCTGCATCCTCTGAAGCCGTGGCTTCCAGCGCAGCTGCACAGTAAACCAAAACAAGTAACAAGAAACGGGCAGGAACGGGCAGAACCTTTCCTGCCCGTTTCTCATTGCGCTGTCTGGCAGAACGTGTTATACTGAGCTAAAACAACTTTTGTCTGGAAAATATCAAAGAGAGGAAGTTTCCCATGAAGCGTGCGTATACAAATGGCATCCTGCTGGACGGCACCGAGCAGATGCAGCCCACAGCACACAAAATTCTGCTGACTGAGGACGATAAGGTCACCGCCATTGCGGATGAGGGCGTGGATCTGGACGGCTATGAAGTGCTGGACCTGCATGGCGGCTATATTATGCCGGGCCTTATCAACCTGCATGTGCATCTGGCGGGCAATGGCAAGCCCAGCGCAAAGCCCAGAGATAATGCAGCGCTGGTGCGCAAAATTCTGAGCAACGGCCTGACCCGTGCGGTGGCCTATAAGTTGGTGTGTAGCTATGCAAAGCTGGAACTGCTGGGCGGCGTGACCACCATCCGCACGGTGGGCGGCATTGCAGATTTCGATACCCGCTGCCGCGATGATGCCGCCGCAGGCAAGCTGCTGGCACCCCGCATTCTTGCCGCCAACGAAGGCATCTCGGTGCCGGGCGGGCACATGGCGGGTTCGGTGGCTGTTGCTGCCCACAACAACGCCGAAGCGCTGGCCCAGCTCAAAAAAGCCAGCAGCCAGAAGGTCGATCTTGTAAAATTGATGATCACCGGCGGTGTGCTGGATGCCACCGCAAAGGGCACCCCCGGCGAGCTGAAAATGAAGCCGGAAATGGTCAAAGCCGTTTGTGATGAAGCCCACAAGCTGGGCTATACCGTGGCGGCTCACACCGAGTCGCCGGAGGGCGTAAAGGTGGCGCTGGAAAACGGTGTGGATTCCATTGAGCACGGCGCAAAAATGGACGAGGAGACCATCCGCCTGTATAAAGAACGCGGTGCCTTCCTGTGCACCACCATTTCTCCGGCACTGCCGTATGCGCTGTTCGATACGGCCATCTCCGGTGCTTCGGAAAAAGACCAGTACAACGGCAAGATCGTATTTGACGGCGTGGTGGAAAGTGCAAAGACCGCCCTTGCCAACGGCATCCCGGTGGGCCTTGGCAATGATGTGGGCTGCCCCTACATCACCCAGTACGATTTCTGGCGGGAGCTGTGCTACTTCCACAAATATTGCGGGGTAAGCAATCAGTTTGCACTGTATACCGCCACCCTGCGCAACGCCCAGCTGGCCGGGATAGGGGATGTGACCGGTTCCATTGAGCCAGGCAAGAGTGCTGACTTTATCGTGACCCGCAAGAACCCGCTGGATGACCTGCGGGCCCTGCAGCATCTGGAACTGGTGATCTGCCGCGGCCATGTGGTCAAAAAGCCGAACCCCAAACGCAATAAAACAGTGGATGATCTGCTGGACCCGTATCTGGCATAAAAAACAAAGGAGAAGCGCCTATGTGCTTCTCCTTTGTTTTTATACGCTTGCCATCACAGCCATGATGCTCTGCCAGCTCTTGCTGTGTGCAGCAGGCACGGTGGCACGGCTGCGGCGGCTGGATGCACCTGCACCAGAAGAAGTGTTCATAGCTGTCATAGGCACTGACGGATGAAAGAACACCGCAGTATCACCGGCCAGCCACTGGGCAGCAAGGCGTGCGGCCTGCGGGTCGGCCTGCAGGGTGCGGCGCTCGGCACCGGCCAGAAAATCCGCCAGCCAGTACAGGATAGCGCCCAGCGGCAGGCTAGGCAGGGTGTCCTGGCTCCAGTAGACCCAGCGGGCACCGGCGCCTACATGGCTTTCCACGGTGATCTGTGCACCGGTGCGGGCATTCTGCGGGATGCTGCCCCGGTAATCTACGCCGGCGCACTGGCGCAGTTCGGCAAGGATGCGCTGGGTGCGGGCCAAGTCCAGCCGATCCTCGCGGCAGTAGGCGCGGAAATCGGTCTCATCGATAAGGCCGTTGGCGCTGGCCGGAAAGCGGCCCACCAGCTGGCCGTCGGCGTTGTGGCACAACTGCCAGCCCTTGCGGAACAGCTGGAAATTCAGGCAGCGGCGGCCCATGGTGGAATAGCACAGAATGGAGGTGCTCTCACCGGGCAGCTGCTTGAGTTCCAGAAGGGCGTCGTTGCCGCAGGTATCCTGCAGTTTTACCGTTAAAAGCGGCTGTGCACCGGGGTGCTGAGCCGACATAGCGTTGTGCATGGCATCAAAATAACGGTTGGCATCCATGATCTGTTCCTCCCAGAAAGTAAAACACAGCAGTTCGTTGTGTGAAGTGCGGGCACTGTACTAAACAGCCTGGTGCACAGCAGGCTGGTTACGCAGAAATGTTTTATTGACTGAACATAGTATAGCATACTTTACAACATAAAACAACTATAAGTTTGTGAAAAAGCAAACTTTTTCGACAGATAAAGAGCAGACAACTCGAAATATGGTTGTTTGTGAAATGAAACGGTTGTATTTGTGCGCAAAAAAGCCTGCAGAACGGAAGGTGAAACTTCCCATCTGCAGGCTCTCCATTATAATAAGGCGTCGTCAATCGCCCAGTTCACGGATCTCATTCTGGATCAGCCGCCCGGCAGCACGGGCCAGCTGGTCCATGCCGCGGATGCGTGCCAGGTTTTTGCCATAAATTTGGGCTGCGGCACCGGCGGAACTGTCCTCACCCATAAACACGGCGGACACCCGGATGCCCATGCGCTGCAATGCACGCACCTGTGCGGCGGTATCGGCCACACCGGCGGCATCTTCATAGCCGCAGCCCAGCGGATTTTCCGCACTGGGCGGGATGCGGCGGCTGTCGTTGGGGGAAGCGTCGGTCAGCACGATGAGCAGGTGCCGCGGCGCAGGGCCGGGTGCGAACTGCAGAAGGTCGCCTGCTGCACGCAGGGCAAGGCCGTCGCGGTTCCAGCCGGAAGCAAAATATCGGTTGATGTTTTGTAAGTTTTTGTCCGCAAAGCCCTTGAGTACACGCAGCACGGTGTAGCCGCGCAGGCTGCTGAAGCTGGACACCCGCACCGGGATGCCGCAGGCCGCAAGGCTCTGGGCCAGGATGGAACCCTGCGCCGCAATGACCTCCTGGCAGTGCAGGCGGGAGGCAGACGCATCCAGCAGAAGATCCACCGTAAAGGAAGGCTGGTTCTCTTCCTCGGCACACAAAAATACCCGCTCATCGTTCAAAAGCGGCGCACGCCAGATGCACCCGGCGTTCAGGTTTCCGCTACGGGCAATGCGGGCGTTGGGTTGCTGGTGCACGAGAATGCAGTTGCGGATCTGCTCGGTGAGCCGCAGTACGACGCTGCGGTGCAGCTCCCGGTTTTTGGCATAGTAGGCGCGGTTGCGGTCGGCCTGCAGCTCGGCCTGTTCGGCCAGGTGTTTTGCCTCCGGCGTGGGGGCCTGTTCCGGGCTGGGCACACCGGCGCTGAACCACAAATGGCACCCCAGATGATCGCCCACGCAAAGCTCCTGCTCGGCCTTGCGCAGCCGTTCCGGTGGGTAAATGGAGCGGCCAAAGCAGCTCTCGATGTAGGCGCGGTCCTGTGCGGCATTCTGTTTCAGGGTGATGTGTGCCTTGCGCTTGTCTACCGAAAGCCCGCCGCCTGCGGTATCCACAGAGTTTGAGTGCTCCACCGTCACGCGGTCGGTCTTTATCATCTGGGTGGGCATGGCCTTGGTGGCAAGCTTTGCCAGCAGGCCGTCCAAGTGCAGGTGCAGTGCCGCTTTTTGGTGCACGGTGCCGTCAAACAGGTTGAATTTTGCGTAGATGGATAAAATTTCGCTTTTCAGCTGGCCGGGCTCCGGTACGGCTTCCGGGGCAAGGGCTGCGGCAAGGCCGGATTCGTAGGGCGTCATCACCGGGTCGGCACGGCCCAGCACCCGCCGCCAGCGTGCGGCCTGCATGGTGTAGACCAGCTGATTCTTCGCCATCCACTCCTGACGGGAAAGCTTGTATTGAATTGCAAAAAAATAGTCGGCGTGGGCGTAGCGCAGTGCTTCCAGCACCGGGCGGCGGGGCAGCTCCAGCCGGTAGGCGGCATTTTCCAGATACAGCCAGGTCACGTCGTCCAGCATGTTCTGCCGCATGTCACCGTCCCAGGCATCAAAAATGCTGCGGATCAGCGCATCACCGTAATATTTGTGAATGAGGCCCACGACAGTGTTCATGTAAAAATCGGTGGTGCCGTCGGTGTAGCGGGCCAGAAAAAGCGGCTCAAAGCCATAGGCTCCTGCAGCAGCCCAGACCTGATTGGCCGCACGCCGCTCCTGGGCGGTGTAGCTCTGGGCTTCCATCAGCCAAACAGCTTTCCGGCATCCAGCTTGGCCGGGATGCGCGCCGCAATGACATCACGGATCAGGCCCTGCTCATAGGAATCAAAGGCCTTGTTGGTGATGCCCATATCCAGTGCCGCGCCCGCCGGGATGCCGCGCCGGATCAGGCGCAGAGCATCCAGCATACCGCGCAGATCCAGTGCTTTGGTGGAAATTTCCGCACTGTCGCATTTTTTCTGCAGGTCAAGGAACAGCAGTGCGAACTGATGCACGTATTTGGAAGCAAGGTCGGGGAACTGTGCCCGCAGCAGCTTTTCGAGGTTCTCCTGTGTGATGGTGGGCATTTGGATAACCACGAAGCGGGAGGTGAGGGCCTCGTTCAGCTCACGAGTGCCGGCGTATCCGTAGTTCATGGTGGCGATGAACCGGGTCTCCTCCGCCAGCGGGATGCGGTCATAACCGGGCACATCGATGGCGCGGCGGAAGTCCAGCACCGCGTGCAGCACGGCCAGCGCTTCGTTTTTGGCCATGTTGATCTCGTCCAGCACGCCAAAGCCGCCGCACTGAGCGCAGCGGTACACCGGGCCGGGCCGGAACACCACCTGCCCACCCGCAAAGGTATCCATGCCGATGAGGGACGCTGCGTCCATGTTCACATGGAACGAGATGTCCCACGCGGGGCGGCCAAAGGCGGCGGAAAGGTTCTCCGCCAGCACATTTTTGCCGGTGGCCTTGCCGCCCGCCAGCAGCAGGTTTTCGCCGCAGAGCAGTGCCGCCAGCGCCTGCTCCCACACCTCTTTGCCGTAATAGGTAAAGGCCGGGGCAGGGATGCGCGGGCGCAGTTCGTCCGGCAGGGCGTGGGCGGCATGGTATTCGGCTACGGCGGAAAGCAGGCTTTCATCCACGCCTTCCTGCCGCAGAGTTTCAAGGATATCAGACATTTGTACAAACACCTCGATCTTGCCGGTTGTTTGTCACAAACCGGCTGTTCAAGCTTATCATAGCACAATTGCGGGCGTTTGTGTAGGGCTTTGAACGGGAAAGAAGCGGCAAAAAAGAGAACCCTCTCAGTCTGCTCCCGTTGGTCGCATCCGGCTCTCCCGAAGGGCGAGCTTTTGACAGTGCGGCAAAGGTTCTGGTTCTGCCAGGGACTCTTCCTTTCGGTAGAGCTGGCATTGCGTAAGCAATGACTGAGAGGGTATTTATAGGGAGGAATTCAAAAAGGGGAGAAAAGCGCTTTAGTCCACCACGTCCTCAAACTGGCTGTTGTACAGGTCGGCATAGAAGCCGCCTGCTTCGATCAGCTGGTCGTGGGTGCCCTGCTCCACAATGTCGCCGTTGCGCATCACGAGGATGAGGTCGGCGTCCTTGATGGTGGAAAGGCGGTGGGCGATGACAAAGCTGGTGCGGCCCTCCATCAGGCGGTCCATGGCGGTCTGGATACGCTGTTCGGTGCGGGTATCCACGCTGCTGGTGGCTTCGTCGAGGATGAGGATGCGGTTGTCCGCCAGAATGGTGCGGGCAATGGTGAGCAGCTGCTTCTGGCCCTGGCTCACGTTGGAAGCATCCTCGTTCAGCTCCATCTGGTAGCCGCCGGGCAGGGTGCGGATGAAGTGGTCGGCGTTGGCAGCCTTGGCTGCGGCAATGACCTCTTCATCGGTGGCGTCCAGACGGCCGTAGCGGATGTTCTCCATGATGGTGCCCTTGAACAGCCAGGTGTCCTGCAGCACCATGCCAAAGCCCTCGCGCAGGGCACTGCGGTCGAAGTCGCGCACATCGTGGCCGTTCAGGGTGATGGAACCGGAATCTACATCGTAGAAGCGCATCAGCAGCTTGACCATGGTAGTCTTGCCGGCACCGGTGGGGCCTACGATGGCCACCTTCTGGCCGGGCTTCACCTCACAGCTGAAATCGTGGATGACGGTCTTTTCCGGCGTGTAGCCGAACTTGACATGGTTGAAGGTGACCTGGCCGTTGATGCAGCCGGGGTCTGCCCGGCGGGCAGGATCAGCGAGCTGATCTTCCTCCGGCTCGTTCAAAAACTCGAACACCCGCTCGGCGGCAGCGGCCATACTCTGCAGCATGTTGGAAACCTGGGAAAGCTGCTGGATGGGCTGGGTGAAGTTCTTCACGTACTGAATGAACGCCTGAATGTCGCCGATGGTGATGGTGCCATTGGCTGCAAAAATGCTGCCCACGATGGCCACCGCCACATAGCCCAGGTTACCCACAAAGTTCATGATGGGCTGCATCAGGCCGGAGAGGAACTGGCTCTTCCACGCGGATTCGTAGAGTTTATCGTTGGCGGCGTTGAAGTCGTTCAGCACCACGGCTTCGCGGTTGAAGGCCTTGACCACGTTGTGGCCGGAGTAGACCTCTTCCACCTGGCCGTTCACAACGCCCAGAATGGCCTGCTGGGCCTTGAAGTACTTCTGGCTGAACTTGACCACCAGCAGCACCAGCGCCAGCGAAACAGGCAGGATCAGCAGGGCGATGAGGGTCATCTTAGGGCTGATGGAGAGCATCATCACCAGCACGCCGACCATGGTGGTGACGCTGGTGATGAGCTGGGTGATGCTCTGGTTCAGGCTCTGGCCCAGGGTGTCCACATCGTTGGTGATGCGGGAGAGCACTTCACCCACGGTACGTTTTTCAAAGTAGGCCAGCGGTAGGCGGTTGATCTTTTCGCTGATCTGGCGGCGGAAGTCGTAGCAGACTTTCTGGGAAAGGCCGGTCATCAGCCAGCCCTGAATAAAGCTGAATGCACTGCTCAGCAGGTACATGCCCAGCAGGAACAGCAGGATGCGGCCGATATACACAAAGTCGATGCTGCCGGTGCCGCGCAGCTTGGCAACCCAGCCGGTGGCAAGGGCCGTGGTGGCCTTTGCCAGCACCTTGGGGCCTGCAATATTGAAAATGGTAGAAAGAATGGCAAATACAATGGCCGTGACGAGCGGCAGTTTATAGTGGCTCATGGTGTGGATGAGCTGCCGCAGCGTACCCTTGAAATCCTTGGCACGCTCGGTGGTCATGCGTCCGGGTCTTGGCATATCACTCACCCTCCTTTGCAGTGTTCAGGTTTTCGAGGTCAAGCTCCTTCTGGCTCAGCTGGCTGCGGGCGATCTCCTGATACTCCGGGCAGTTGACCATCAGCTGGGCATGGGTGCCCTTGCCCACAAGACGGCCTTCGTCCAGCACCAGAATTTGATTAGCGTGCAGCACGGTGGAGATGCGCTGTGCCACAATGATGACGGTAGCGTTATCGGTTTGGGCTTTCAGCGCACGGCGCAGGGCCACATCGGTCTTGAAGTCCAGGGCCGAGAAGCTGTCGTCAAACAGATAGATCTTGGGGTTCTTGGCAATGGCACGTGCGATGGAAAGGCGCTGCTTCTGGCCGCCGGACACATTGGAGCCGCCCTGTGCGATGGGGCTCTGGTAGCCCTCAGGCTTTGTGTCGATGAACTCGGTGGCCTGCGCAATGGCGGCGGCCTTTTGTACATCGGCGTCGGTGATATGCTCGCCGCCGAATTTCAGGTTGGAGTCAATGGTGCCGCTGAACAGCACACCTTTCTGGGGCACATAGCCCAGCAGGTCGTGCAGTTGTGCCTGCGGCATCTCGCGCACGTCGATGCCATCCACGGTCACGCTGCCGCCGGTCACGTCGTAAAAGCGGGGAATGAGGTTGAGCAGAGTGGATTTGCCGCAGCCGGTGGAGCCGATGATGGCGGTGGTCTCGCCGGGCTTTGCGGTGAAGCTGATGTGCTCCAGTGCGTCGCTGTCGGCACCGGGGAAGCGGAAGCTCACATCGTTGAACTGCACGACGCCCTGCCAGTTTTTATGTTCCAGTGCGGGCCTTGCAGCGGCTTCGTCCGGGTCGCGGATGGTGGCCTTGGTGCGGATGACCTCGTCGATACGGTCTGCAGCCACACCGGCGCGGGGCAGCATGACGGCCACCATGGCCAGCATCAGGAAAGACATGACGATCTGCATGGTGTAGGTGATAAACGCGATCATCTCGCCCACCTGCATGGTACCGTTGTCCATGGCTTTGCCGCCGAACCAGACGATGAGCAGGCTGGTGCCGTTCATGATAAGGGTCATAAAGGGCATCATGGCAACCATGGCGCGGTTGGTGAACAGCTGGGTGCCCATCAGATCCTTGTTGGCCTTGTCAAAGCGCTCCTCTTCAAATTTTTCGCGGCTGAACGCACGTACCGGCATGATGCCGGTCAGAATTTCGCGGCTGACGAGGTTCAGGCGGTCAACAAGAGTCTGCATCACCTTGAATTTGGGCATGGCAACGTTCATCAGGAAAATAATGAGCAGAAGCAGAACGGCCACATCCAACACAATGATCCAGGAAAGGCCGGTGCTGCTGTTCAGCACATGCAGCACGCCGCCGATGCCCAGAATGGGTGCATAGGCCACCATGCGCAGCAGCATGACGCAGACGAACTGCACCTGCTGGATGTCGTTGGTGGTGCGGGTGATGAGGGAAGCGGTGGAGAAGTTTTCGATCTCCGCGTTAGAGAAACCAATGACCGCAGAGAAGGTCTCGCGGCGCAGGTCGCGGCCAATGGCGGCAGACACGCGGGAAGCAAGGAAGCCTACCGCAATGGACACTGCCACCATCAGCAGCGTCAGGCCCAGCATCTGCCCGCCCACCTTATAAAGGTAGCGCATCTGCACATCATGGGCTACGCCTTGGGCCTCGTATTCCAGCTGCACCAGCAGCATGGACTGGCTTTTCAGATTTTCCACCAGCGTATCATCCAGGCTGGCAAAGGCACCGGCCAGCTGCTGCTGGATGGCCTCGCGGCTGAAACCGGGCATCTGGCTCATGGCGGCAAATTGGGCGCACACAGTGTCCAGGTCGTCGGCGGTGGGGGTGACGGTCTCTGCGTCTGCGGCGGTGCTTTCAGAAGAAGCCGCCTGCATGTCGGCAAGGCTCGTCATGCCCATTGCAGATTGGCCGGCGGGGGCATTGGCTGCCTGTGCGGCGGCCATATACAGCACGATGTCCGGCGTGGTGACGGCGTCTTCCAGAGAGGCACGCTCGTCGGCGGTCAGATCACTGCGGAGCTTCAGCACGCCGTCGTCCTGAACGTAATACCCGTAGGCGTTCTGCAGTGCGTCGGCGTCCTCCTCGCTCATCAAAAGCGAGAGGGCGTCCAGCGTGCTCTGGCGGATGGTCTCCGGCAGAGGGCTTTCAATGCCGCCCTGCTGGATGCCGGTGTCCACGATCTTGCTGGTATAGTCCGGCAGCGAAAGATCGCAGTACGCCTGCACGAACAGCAGCGCGAACACCACAAGGCAGACGGCCCAGTGCCGGGCCAGCTGCTTGAAAATTTTCGTCATGGTTCGGTTCTCCCTTCGTTGTGTTTTGCTTCGCGGGAAGCATTTTCCGCCAGGATGGCGTCCATCAGCGCACCGCGCAGGGCATTGAGCTGGGCCGCCTGTTCGGGTTCCAGCCGGGCCATCGCGCAGGTGAAGTAGTCGCTCAGGGCGTTCTCACACTGCTGGCAGGCCGCATACCCTTTTGGGGTGATGTGCACCAGCGTTTTGCGGCGGTCATCCGGTGCTGTTTCCCGTGCAATGAGCCCATCGGCTTCCAGCTGGCGCAGCCCGCGGCTGATGGCGGGCAGCGGCTGGTGCAGCTCATGGGCAAGGTCGGAAACAGAGATGGCTCCGTCCTGTCCGCAGCAATGGATGGCGTGTGACAAGGCTTCCAGCATGGGAAAATGACACTTGGGGCTGCCCGCAAGGGCGGCCTTCATGCCGGTTT
Organism: Faecalibacterium sp.; assembly: GCA_050873025.1. Lineage (GTDB taxonomy): Bacteria > Bacillota > Clostridia > Oscillospirales > Ruminococcaceae > Faecalibacterium. The sequence continues at coordinate 114,772 of JBNMHZ010000005.1, forward strand.
TGGCGGCTTTGCTCAGCCTGCCGAGATAGTGGCATACGCCGTGGAAGCTCAGTGTTTCTTCGGTTGCTTCGGGCACAGTCTCCCTCCTCTCTGCAAAATACTTAACAACTGTTAATTATTAACGCCTGATAATCATATACCCATTGTACCCGGATTGCAAGCGCATTTGAAAATGTTAAACAAAAATTCACAAAGCAATTTGGCATATTTTACAGCTTGCGCTACCGTGCCGCCGCATAAACATAAAAGAAGGAACGGGGTGAAACGGATGCAGAATGTCTTTGTGATTTTGCAATTGTTTGGCGGCCTTGCGCTGTTTTTGTATGGCATGGACAGCATGAGCCGTGCTGTCCAGCTGGGTGCGGGCAAGCGGCTGCGCAGTTTGCTGGCACGCTGCACTGCAAACCCTGCGGCAGGGGTGCTGACCGGTGCAGTGGTCACAACTGTGGTGCAGAGCAGCTCCGCCGTCACCGTGATGGTCATTGCGTTTCTGGCGGCGGGGCTTTTGCAGCTGCGGCAGGCCGTGCCGGTGGTGTTCGGGGCCAACATCGGCACCACCGTTACCGCCCAGCTGCTGGCATTTCAGGTTGAACAGTGGCGGTACCTGCTGCTGTTTTGCGGGGTGCTGCTCTGCTTTGCCTGCAAGGGGGCAGAAAGGGCGCTGCGCGGGCGAAGCATTGTTCGGCTTTGGCCTGCTGTTTGAGGGCATTACGGTCATGGGCAGTGCTCTGCAGCCGCTGGCCGAAAGCCCGCAGCTCTGGCGGTGGCTGGCCCAGGTGCAGCAAAAGCCGCTTTTTGGTCTGCTGGCGGGCCTTGGCATGACCCTGACCGTGCAGAGCAGTTCGGCCACCATTGCCATGCTGCAGAGCTTTGCTGCCCGGCCGGGCCCGGACGGCGTGCGCAGCCTGCTGGGGCTGACGGGCGCTATCCCGGTTTTACTGGGCGACAACATCGGCACCACCATCACGGCGGTGCTGGCGTCCATCGGGCAGGGTAGGGAAGCAAAGCGTGTGGCGGCGACCCATGCAATCTTCAACCTGAGCGGCGCGGCGGTGTGCTGTGTACTTCTGCCACAGTTTACAGCGCTGGTACAGCGGATCTCGCCTGCCGGGCCGGAGTGTACTGTCATTGCCCGGCAGATCGCCAATGCACATACGCTGTTCAATGTTCTGTGTACAGCAGTGTGGCTGCCGTTGACACCGGTGATGGTGCGGCTGGTGTGCCGCCTGCTGCCGGATCGGTGAGTTCCCCACTGGACAAATGTGCGGATTGAGAATATACTTAAAAAGAAAGAACACATCACAGCAAAGGCCGCAGCTCTGCGCAGGAGCCGGCACAAAACAAAAAGGAAACGTTGCTATGAGACAAAAGATCGGAAAAATCTGCATGGCGCTGGGGGCGCTGCTCATTCTGGCCGCAGCGGCCCTGCTTACCTATAACAAGTGGGATGCCTCCCGTGCGGACAAAGCTGCACAGCAGGCGCTGGGCGAGCTGGAGCAGACCCTGACCACGACCATTGAGAAAAAAACGAAGGAAGAGACCGTTGTTTTGCAGCCGGAGCTGGACCCCACGCAGCCTATGACCGAAGTGGAGCTGGACGGTTGGAATTACATCGGCTATCTGTCCATCCCGTCCATCGGGCTGGAACTGCCCGTGATGAGCGAGTGGAGCTACGCGGGCCTGAAAATTGCGCCGGGCCGGTACTCCGGCTCTACCTATGCGGATAACATGGTGGTCTGCGCCCATAACTACGCCAAGCATTTCAGCCCCATCAAGTGGCTGGCCGAGGGAGCCGAGATCTATTTTACCGATATGGATGGAATGCGGTGGAGCTATGAGGTGTCCTGTGTGGAGAACCTGCAGCCTACCCAGATTGAGAAAATGACCGAAAAGACGGAGGATTCGGATGACTGGGATCTGACCCTCTTCACCTGCACCACCGGCGGCAGCGCCCGCTGCGCCGTGCGGTGCGTGAGGACGGGGTATCCTGCAGTTGTTACAGACTAAACAAAGAAAGGCTCCTGTGCAATGCACAGGAGCCTTTCTTTGCTTAAACTTAGTGGGTAGTACCCATATTCACAGAGATGTCGCTGTCATTCTCCACGATGGCTTCCACAGCCTTTTCCAGGCCGCGGGCGATCTGGTGCAGGTCCATGCTGGGGGTGCCCAGGGGCTTGTTGACCACCTGCTCCATGGCGTAGGGCACATGGATGAAGCCGCCGCGCACACCGGGGAACTTCTTGTCGATGAGGTACAGCAGGGTGTACATCAGGTAGTTGCACACATAGGAGCCTGCGGTGTAGGACAGGCCAGCCGGGATGCCGGCATCCTTCATCTTCTGCACCATGGCCTTGACGGGCAGGGAAGTGAAGTAGGCGGTCTCGCCGTCCTCGCGGATGGTCACATCCACGGGCTGATAACCGGCGTTATCCGGGATACGGCCGTCCATGATGTTGATGCCAACCTTTTCCGGGGTGATGGCAGAGCGGCCGCCTGCCTGACCGATGCAGATGACCACATCGGGCTTGTTGGCGTTCATGGCAGCTTCCAGCACTTCGCCGGCGCGGCCGAACTCGGTGGGGACTTCCTGCTTGATGATCTGGGCACCGGCAATGGTGTCGGGCATCAGCTTCACGGCCTCAAAAGCAGGGTTGACGGACTCGCCGCCAAAGGGGTTGAAGCCGGTGATAAGGATCTTCATAACGAATTGCCTTCTTTCTCAGATATAAATGGATGGTTCAAGGATCGTCAGTTGGCCGTGATCCATGATCATGCGGTTGTCCACATAGATGCAGGGGTCGTGGGTGACAAGGTCGAAATGGCCGGTGGCATCCTGCACACCGCCCAGGGCGATGTTGCGCCCAAAGCCGATGTGGAAGGTGCCGTAGGTGGATTCGTCCTCGATATAGCAGTTGCCGTCGCAGTGGGAGTGGGTGTTCAGCCCAATGCCGAACTCCGCGGCCACCACCATATCGTCGGGGTCTTTGAAGCGCTGCAGGAACTCTTTGAGCCTGCGGCCGCTGGCGTTGTCCTCAATGTCCACGATCCTGCCGTGCCGCAGCTCCACCCGCACCGGGCTGTCCACCACGCCAATATAGCCCATGGAGCCATCCAGGATCAGGGTGCCGCTGGTCTCAGTTTCCACCGGAGCCACGTACACCTCTACGCTGGAAGAGGCCAGACCGTTGCCATCGCGGCAGCAGCCGTTGAAAAAGCCCGGCGTGCGGCCCTCGATGGTAAAGTCCAGGTCGGTGCCCAGAGCGGTGGTCACGTGGATCTTGCTGGCGTTCTGGTAGCTCTGCATGATGATGCTGGCCATGATGCGGCTTTTGGGCAGGCTCATGTTCAAAAAGTCGTAGCTCAGCAGCGACTGGCCGTTGCTGGTGCTCAGCGGCAGGGAAAGGAACCGGTGCCGCCGCTGCACCACCCGCTTGACCGCCCGTGTGGTGATAAGTGAATATTCCGTTGCACCGATCACCGCATCGTAGGGGTCAAAGGCGTCCTCGCGGTCATCAAAATACTGGCCCACCTGTTCGTGCAGGTCGTCCAGCAGCAGCACCTCGGCGGTGGCACCCACCGCTTTGGCCGCTGTCTGCATGGCCTGCACTTCTGCGGCATAATTCAGGCTGGATACGATCAAAAGACGTTCTCTTGCACGGAGCCGGACCCAGTCTTTGATAATAATGTTGGCACCGTGCTGAATTGCTTGTTCCATTCAATCACTCGATCTAATTTTAAAAACTACAGGTCACGAAAGGGGAGACGGTCACTTCAGCATGATCATCATCACGATCTGGACCACCAGCATGATGATGGCGACAGGCACCTGATTCTTGATAACGCCCATGGGCTTCTTCATGTCCAGCAGAGCGACAGGCACGGTGTTGAAGTTTGCAGCCATCGGGGTGCACAGGGTGCCGCAGAAGCCGCAGGTCAGGGCCAGCATACCGATGACGGTGGGGTTTGCACCGTGTGCCAGAACGAACGGATAACCGATGCCCACGGTCATAACGGTGATGGCAGCGTAAGCATTGCCCATGATCATGGTGAACAGCATCATGCCGATGGCGTACACCACGATACCGGCGTTCACATTGCCCTCGGGAACGATGTGGCTGACGATATCAGAGATGACATCGCCGACACCGGCCTTGGTGAAGATGGAGCCCAGGCAGGCCAGCAGCATGGGCAGCATGGACAGCGGGCCCACGGTGGACAGCATACGCTCGGAGTCGTTCAGGAAGGTGATGGGCTTGTTCTCCTTGTTCATGATCATCAGCAGGATGATGGATACCAGCACGCCCAGAGCCACGCCGTTCAGGGCAGACAGACCGATGCCCAGGCCGGTGATGGCGCAGATAACAGCCATGACGCCGATGCTCAGGGTGGGTGCAAAGACCTTCATGCCGATCTTCTCGTAGGCAGCCTCGGTCTCAGCCTTGGTAGCGGCAGAGACGGCACCCTTCTTCACCTTCTTGAAGATGGCGGGCAGGCACATCACCACCACCAGAATACCGCTTACCAGAGCGGGCAGCCAGCGGCCCAGTGCGATCACAACGCCCAGGACAGCCCAGAAAATAAAGGTGCCCACAGGCTCAGAGTTTTCTTTGTCTTTCAGGTTCTTCACGCCGCAGTAGATGCACAGCAGGCCGATGATGATGTAGATGACTTCCATCACCTTGTTGGCCAGGGTGACATCAGCACTTGTAAAAAAGCTCATTCTTCCGTCCTCCCTTATTTGTAGTACTTCTGGACCATCTTGCGGTCCTTGATGATGTAGAACACGATCGCAACGATGGTGGCGATGATGCACACGGGAATTTCAATGGCGGCCATGGGAGCCAGCTCGACTTCGATGCCAAGGCCGGCCAGAGTGCTCTGCACCAGCAGGCCGCCGGAACCGCCGACGAACAGCACCTGACCGAAGAACCAGGTAATGTTCTCCATACCGGCTGCCATGCCCTTCAGCTCTTCCACGTGATCCTCGTTGGGCTCGTAGCCCTGTGCCACGATCGCGCCCTCAGCCATGGGCATGATGACGGGACGGACGAAACCGGCCACGCCGCCAAAGCCGACGTTGAAGGCGGCGAAGATGGAGCGCATGACACCATAGATGCCGATTACCAGGCCGGAGGTCGCGCCCTTGAACTTGCCGATCAGGGCAGCGGCAGCCTCACGCAGGCCGTTGCGCTCCAGCGTGCCGGTGACCAGCATGATGATGATGAAGATCGCCATGCTACGGTTGGCCACAAAGGTGCTGCCAAGGGTCTCCAGCAGGGTGACGGGGCCCAGACCGCCAACAATCGCAGTCACAACGGCTGCAACCAGAATGACGAGAATGGAGTCCAGCTTCAGTGCAAAGCCAGCGATGACGATGACAATGCCGAGTAGTTTGAGTAGTTCCATAATTGCCTTCCTTTACAGAATATATTTTCCCGGCGCGGTACGCCGAAAATACAATGGTTCGCCTGATTTACGAATTGACGAATGCCGCCAGCAGCACCGAAAAGCCCAGCGCCGTGAGCCACAGCGGCAAAAGACGGCGGCGCAGATGTGCGGAGATATCGCACTTTTCCAGCACGCCGGAAGCCTTCATGGGCACCACGGTGGTGGTGCCGGGCACAGCGGCTTCGCTGCCGTAGGGGTTTGTGGAAGTGAATTCCCCCTTGCCGCTCTCGCCGGGGCAGGCGTACACACCAAAGTAAGAGGTGAGGATACCGCCCTTACCGGCCGCAGCTTTGCACACCCGCACCCGCTGCACGGTGACAGCTTCAGCCTTGCGCTCTTCCACCAGCAGGTTCACCCGCATCATGTTCACAAGGTTCAGCACCGACGAAACGGCAATGAGCACATCAAAAATGAGGATCAGGATCAAAAGCGGATGCATGGGTGTCGCCTCCAAATCAGAACGAAAGCAGCGCCGCTCCATACCGGATACAACGCTGCATCTTTGATAGATATGACTATTATACCATAATCGATAGGGAAATGTAAATAAAATGCTGACAATGCAGGAAAGTTGTATAAAAATGGGAAAGCGGTTCGTAAAACCGATGGTTTTCCGAACCGCTTTCCCTAAAAAACAAAATCAAAAATTACTTGTTCTGGATGTACTCGTCGATGGCCCTTGCAGCAGCCTTGCCGGCACCCATGGCCTTGATGACGGTGGCAGCACCGGTCACGGCATCGCCGCCGGCGTACACGCCGTCACGGCTGGTCTTGCCATCCTCGCCATCGGTGACGATGCAGCCGTGCTTGTTGGTCTCCAGGCCCGGGGTGGTGGAGCGGATCAGCGGGTTGGGGCTGGTACCCAGGCTCATGATCACGGTATCCACATCCAGTTCAAACTCGCTGCCCTTCTTCTCGATGGGACGGCGGCGGCCGGAAGCATCGGGTTCGCCCAGCTCCATCTCGATGCAGGTGACGGACTTGACGAAGCCTTCGTCATTGGGGTGGATCTC
>JBNMHZ010000006.1:0-113858 GCA_050873025.1 Faecalibacterium sp.
CCGCAGGCCTTGCCGGGGTGGTTTTATAAATAATAATTCCGCTGAAAAAAGCCGGAGCGAAGGCGAATGAAAATCATCATTCTCCGTATTCCATAAACATGGCTTTTACGGTCATAAAAATGATCTTCCAGTCCACAAGGAAGCTGCGCTCCCGGATGTACTTGAGGTCCAGCTCCACCCACTCGTCAAAACCCAGGTCGTTGCGGTGGGGCGTTATCTGCCAGTAGCAGGAAAGCCCCGGTGTCACGCTCAGGCGCTGCCACTGGTAATCGGTGTACTGTGCCACCTCGCGGGGCAGGGCAGGCCGCGGGCCGACGATGCTCATGTCGCCCTTCAGCACATTCACCAGCTGGGGCAGCTCGTCCAGGCTGGTCTTGCGCAGGAAACGTCCCACCCGGGTGATGCGGGGGTCGCCCTTGATCTTGAACACCGGGCCGTCCATCTGGTTCTGGTTCAGCAGCTCTTCCAGCCGTTCCTCTGCGTCCGGGCACATGGTGCGGAACTTGAGCAGCCGGAACAGCCTGCCGTTTTTTCCCACGCGCTGCTGGGCAAAAATGGGGCTGGCACCGGGGCTGTCCAGCACGATGGCAAGGGCGATGAGCAGCATCAGCGGCAAAAGCACCACCAGCGCCAGCAGCGAGAGCACGATGTCCTGTGCACGCCGGCCGGCAAGGTAGGCGCGCTGCTTTGCCGTAGGCGGGCCGCCGGGCAGACTGGGGTGGGGCAGTGTGTGCTTTTCTGCCTGCTCAAGAACGCCTGTATCCGCCATGATGTTCCACTCCCATTGCTGCGATTTCTGAACTTATTTTAACATGCGGCAGGCAAAAATGCAATGGAGCCAGCTGCCCATGCCGTTGAAACAAAAAACGCTGCAACCGGAACCACCGGATGCAGCGTGCAGAACGCAGGTTTTACCCAAACAGGCTTTTTGTGTTGTGCATGTAGACCGACAAAACCAGTCCTACGCAGATATACAGCATCAGCACCGAACTGCCGCCTGCGGAGTAGAAGGGCAGCGTGACGCCGATCACCGGCAGCACACGCAGGTTCATGCCCACATTCACGGCGATCTGTGCCATCAGGGCACCGCCGATGCCGGCACAGATATAGCTGCCCAGCAGGTCTTCACTGCGGGCACCGGTGGCAAAGGTCTTGATGACCAGTGCCAGCAGGGCTCCCAGCACGATGCACAGCCCCACAAAGCCGATGGCATTGCCCATCCAGCTGAGGATGAAGTCGTTGTGGGCGTTGGGTACGCTGTAGTATCGGCCGCTGAACAGTCCATTGCCAAAGATGCCGCCGGAACCAATGGCAATCTCGCCGCGCTGCTGCTGGTAGATGATGTTTTTCCAGGTGGCCTCGTTGGGGGCCCAGCCGGTGGTGTTTTCCGGGTCGATCACAGCCAGGATGCGGTACCACTGGTATCCCTTGCCGATCTTATCGCTGAAAAAGGCAAAGGCGGCGGCCACGGCCATGGCAGCGGCGGAAATGGCACCAATGATATATTTCCAGCTCAGGCCTGCGGCAAACATCATGCAGCAGCCAATAATAGCGTAAATGATGGCGGTGCCGTCGTCACCCTGAATATGGATGATAAGGATGGGCGCAGCCAGATGCAGCAGCAGCTTGCCCAGCTCTTTGGGCTCGTTGATGCGGCTGCGCACATTGTTCAGGTGCATGGCAAAGGTGAGGATAAAGCTGATCTTTGCCAGCTCTGTGGGCTGAAAAGTAAAGCCGCCCAGCTTGTACCAGGAGTAGTTATCGGTGTCACCGGCGTTGTAGCCAATGGTCAGCGGGCCGATGGCTACGTTGCGGATGAACAGTGTGGGCAGCACCAGGCCCCAGGTAAAGGCCACATGCACCGGCCACACCTTGACAAGGCTGCGGTAGTCGATGCAGGAGAGCAGCAGCGCGATCATGATGCCGATGCCGGCAGCTGCAGCCTGCACAAGTGCGCGGCGGTAATCGCCGATGCCGGTAATGGCACCGGTCAGCTCGTCCGTGGCAAAGCCATTGCCCTGCTTTGCGGCCCAGGAAGCCAGAGCCACCACGGCCATGGTGCTGCTGAAAATGCACAGCAGCAGATAGATTTTATCCGTGCGCTTGAAATATTGTCGAATGCTTTGCAAGAAAGCACCACCTTTCGTGAACAGATGCCGGCCGGATGCTGCCGCTGCAGCGGGCAACACCAACCCAGTTTATCCTTATTATACACAGACGGCGCAGCGTTTGCAATCGGCGGGGTGTGACAGCTTTGCAAAATCCTGCCGGGAGCTTGACAAAGCATGGGCATCCATCTACAATGGACACAGGGCGGAAAAGCGATGTTCTGCCTGTTGTACAAGGCGCAGCGCCGCAAAGGCAGAAGAGTGCGCCCGGAGGAAATGGGAATGGAATACAAGAGATCACACCGCTTTGTGTGTGCACTGTGTGCGCTGGCTCTTATGCTTACGGCTCTGCTGCCCACAGCAGCGTTTGCGGAGGAAACGGCAGAGCAGGCTGCTTTGCAGACGCTGACGGCTGCAGATGTGCGCGAGATGCAGCAGGCGGATACCGCCGTTACGGCATTGACCGAAAGCGATGATTACGCGCAGATGAGTGAGGATGAGCGCACCGATGCCGCTCTGCAGCAGCTGGACGAGCTGACGGCCCAGGGCCTTGTAAAAAAGGGCTCGGTGTATGCCGATGAAGAAAACGGCATGGTAAGCTTTACCTACAGCTGCGGTGCGCTGGGCGGCATCCTGCTCACTGACCCGGAGGAGGAGACTGCTGCCCTGCCGGAAATAGACCTGCAGCAGCTGACGGCAGACCTCACCGAAGAAAACAAGCGGGTGGGCAGCGCTGTCATTTACTACGCTTTTGATAATACGGTCAACAGCACCCGCTACCCCTATTATGCCTATATGCAGACCTACTGGGACTCGGTGGGCCTGCAGACCCGGCTGGATACCAGGGTCACGGTGTCCGATCTGCGCAAAATGGGCGATTACGACCTGTGCATCCTCAGCACCCACGGTGCGTACTACACCTATGAATACGGCTGGCTGTTCAAAAAAACGACCACCGAACCACTGATCCTGCTCACCGAAAAATCGGATTTCTGGCAGGATCTGCGCTACGGCTTTGATCTGCTGACCCACCGGGTGGTCAAGGTGAACGGTATGTATGCGGTGAACGGTGATTTCTTCCGCAGTGCATACCGGGGCAATGGCATCGTGCTCAGCGAGACCTGCGAATTCTACGGCAAAAACGGCCACATGAACACCTCCATGGCGGACGGCCTGCTGGCCGGCGGTGCAAAGGCTGTGATGGGCTACGTGAACAATGTCTACTCGGTCTACTCCCGCAGTATGCTCTGGGCCATCGTGAACCGGATGATCGAGGGCGAAACGCTGGAACAGGCTGTGGACGACGCCAAGGGCATCTACGGCAGCGACGATATCATCTGGTACAATGAGCAGGGCGGCAAGAGACCCCACGCGGCGGCGTCCTATGCAATGCTCAGCGGAAACCGGAGCGCCATGCTGCCCAACCCCTATACGGCAGAAGAAGTGGATGCTGCGGCCTGAGCAAATGGCATTGCGCTTTTGCGCGAAGTATATTATACTAAGGGATGGCAGAGTTCTGCCGTCCCTTTTGCTTTATAAAATGAGGTAAGCTTCATGTCAGAATATATCACCCATTCCCGTGCCGAGACCGTGGCGCTGGGTGCCCGCATGGCCGCAGTGCTGGCCCCGGGTTCGCTCATCGCCTTTACCGGCGGCCTTGGCGCAGGCAAAACGGCCTTTACCGAGGGCCTTGCTGAGGGCCTTGGCTGCACCGACCCGGTTTCCAGCCCCACCTTTGCCATCGTGAATTACTACCGCGGCCCAAAGCCGCTGGCACACTTTGACCTGTACCGCATCTCCACCGAGAACGATCTGTGTGCGGCAGGTTTTTACGATTATCTGGATCAGGGTGCCATCGTGGCGGCGGAATGGAGCGAAAACTTTGCCGACCTGCTGGCGCTGGAAAACCCCATCCGGGTGGACATCCAGCGGGTGGACGAGAACACGCGTAAGATCACCATTGAGGGGGTGCAGGTATGAACGTTCTGGCCGTGGATACGGCGGGCAAGACCGCCGGTGTGGCCCTTTTGCAGGATGACCGCCTGCTGTACGAGTGCTATCTGGACGCAGGCATGACCCACAGCGAGACCCTGATGCCTATGATCGACACCTGCCTGAAACTGTGCGGCATGACCTGCGCAGACATTGATCTGTACGGCGTCAACGCCGGCCCGGGCAGCTTTACCGGCCTGCGCATCGGCCTTGCAGCAGTCAAGGGCCTGGCCTTCCCGCGGGAAACACTGTGTGCACCGGTGTCCACACTGGAAGCGCTGGCAGCGGCGCATACCGGCGAAGGCACCGTGCTGTGCGCACTGGACGCCCGCCGTGCGCAGGTGTACAGCGCCGCATTTGACCTTGCCACTCACAGCCGTCTGCTGGAGGACGATGCCCGCGCGGTGGCAGATCTGGCCGATTTTGTGGAAAATTGCAAAAAGCCCCTGTTTTTTGTTGGTGATGGCGCGTCTCTGTGCTATAATAAATACGGCAGTGTGCCGGGCGTGCTGCACACGCCCAGGGCTCTTTGCGGCGGACGTGCCGCTGCGGTGGCCCTTGTGGCAAAGCAGATGGCTGAGGCCGGACAGGCAGTTCTGCCGGAAGCCCTGCTGCCGGATTACCACCGCCTGAGCCAGGCCGAGCGGGAGCGGGCCGAGCGCCTTGCTGCCGAAGCTGCGGCAAACAAAGAAACGGTTTGATTTGCGTTTTGTGTTACAAGAGAAAGGACGTTTTCCATGGCAAAACCCATTGCACTGGCCGCTGACCACGGCGGATTTGAACTGAAAGAAGCCGTTAAGGCACACCTGAAAGAGCTGGGCCTTGAGTATATCGATTTTGGCACCCACAGCACCGACAGCGTGGATTACCCCGATATGGCCGTGCCCGCCTGTGACGCTGTGGTGAGCGGCCAGTGCGAAAAGGCACTGCTGTTCTGCGGCACCGGTGTGGGCATCAGCATAGCTGCCAACAAGGTCAAGGGCATCCGCGCCTGCTGCTGCTCCGACAGCTTCAGCTGCGAGTACACCCGCCGCCACAACGACGCTAATGCCCTGTGCATGGGTGGACGCGTGGTAGGTGCCGGCCTTGCCTGCCAGCTGGTGGATATCTTCCTGAACACCGAGTTTGAGGGCGGCCGCCATCAGCGCCGCATCGATAAGCTGACCGCACTGGAGAACCGCTGATTCCGTATCCGATAGAATGTTCTATTTAAAATAAGGAGCGTGTTTTTATGACCCCGATGATCGTTGAGCATCCGCTGCTGCAGCACAAGCTGAGCATTCTGCGCAACAAGCAGACCGGCACCAAGGAGTTCCGTGACCTCGTTGGCGAGATCGCAACCCTGCTGTGCTACGAAGCTACCCGTGACCTGCCTCTGGAAGAGGTAGAGATCGAGACCCCCATCACCATGGCAAAGACCAAGGTGCTGGCAGGCCGCAAGCTGGCTCTGGTGCCCATCCTGCGTGCAGGTATGGGTATGCTGGATGGTATGCTGACCCTGCTGCCTGCCGCAAAGGTCGGCTTCATCGGCCTGTACCGCGACGAAGAGACCCTGCAGCCCGTGGAGTACTTCTGCAAGCTGCCGCAGGACATTGCCGAGCGTGATGTGCTGGTTCTGGACCCCATGCTGGCTACCGGCGGCAGCGCCATTGACGCCATCACCCAGATCAAGAAGCACGGCGCAAAGCGCATCAAGTTCATCGGCCTGATCGCTGCTCCGGAAGGCATCAAGGCCCTGCACGAGGCACACCCCGATGTGGACATCTACCTCGGCGCACAGGATGACCACCTGAACGAGAACGGCTACATCGTGCCCGGCCTGGGCGATGCAGGCGACCGTATCTACGGCACCAAGTAAACGGAATACCCAAAATACACAAGACGGGCGGTTCTTTGCAAAGGAGCAAAGGGCTGCCCGCCTTTTTTGCACCGCGCGGCAAAAACTTTTGAGTGCAGACACAAAACCTTAAAAAATATTTCTTATAATAGGAGCGTACCCGTATTTTACACCCCGAAAAGGAGTTTTTATGATCCAACGTTTTCTGCACACGGTGCGGCAGCTGCTGCTCACGGTGCTGTGTCTTGTACTGCTGGCGGCATTGCTTACCAGCGGCTGGTTTTACTATCAGGGCAGACAGCTGTACCAGAGCGCAGCCGCAAGGTATCCGGTCTCGTCCATGTACGATACCATTCGTGCCCGCACCCACTACGCCGCCTACGACGAGCTGCCGCAGATCTACGTTCAGGCGGTCATCTGCACCGAGGATGAGCACTTTATGACCCACAAGGGCATCGATCCGGGGGCCATCGCCCGTGCCCTGCTGGCCGACCTGCGCACCCATTCCATGGCCGAAGGCGGCAGCACCCTTACCCAGCAGCTTGCCAAAAACGAGCTCTTCACGCAGGAAAAACATCTGGCCCGCAAGGCAGCGGAGATGCTGGCGGCGTTTGATATTGAGAAGTGCTACACCAAGCAGCAGATTTTTGAGATGTACGCCAACACCATCTATTTTGGCAGCGGTTACTACGGCATTGCCGAAGCGGCCGAGGGCTACTTTGGCAAGGAACCGGCCCAGCTCACCGACGCCGAAGCCGTGATGCTGGCGGGCCTGCCCAACGCCCCTTCCGCCTATGCCAGCAGCCCGGAGCTGGCTCTCAAGCGTACCCAGACGGTGCTCAAACGCATGGTAAAATGCCGCGTCCTCACCCAGCAGCAGGCGGATGATATTGCCGCAGAGGCAGCAGGGCTTTCGATTGGATAAGATGCTGTTTTAAAAAGGGTGCTGGGATGTTTCCTAAGCAAATGATCCGCTGGGGTGGGACCCTGTTGCCCGCAGGGCAATAGGGCGGGCGATGGAATGGCCCGAGCCATTTGCGTGGAAACTCCCGGTGCCCTTTTATTGTTTTTTCAAAAAAATGAAAATCCCCGCAATAATCCGGCCGCCGCAGCCGTATATAAGGCAGAAGCGGCAAAAAGCCGCCGCAGACAATACGCAGAATGCGCGGCCATGGGCCGCTTTTAACGGAGGTTTTTCTTATGAAGCTGAACAACAAGTTTGCCCGTACCTTTACCTGCGCCGCCGTGGTGGTGGGCGCAGCCGCCATGCTCAGCGTGGGTGCCTTTGCAGCCGAAGCTGACGTCAACGACCCCACCATTGCCGGTTATCTGCCCCCGCAGGAACAGATGGTGCAGGGTGATATCGCCCTGCACAGCGGCGATGTGGCCGTGGGCGAAAAAGACCCCACCTACGGCGGCTACGGTGCGCCGGAGGGCAACCCCATTCAGGGTGACATCATGCTGATCTCTTCCGACCTGACCACCACGCTGCCCTCGGATATGCTGGTGGATAAGAGCGAGGCCCGCTACACCGTCAAGGGCGCTTTTGGCAAAGAGGTGCTGTACACCGCCCGCCAGAATGGCCGTGTGCTCACGCTGGCCCTGCCGGAGGATGTGGCCACCTTCCGCACCACCATTCAGGATATGCAGACTTTGCTCAATCAGGGTGTGAGCACCGTGGTGCTGACCACCAATAAGACTTCCACCACCCTGAACCTGACCCTGCTGTGCGAGGGCCAGAAGGCCAACACCAAGGTGACCCTGCGCCATGTGGGCAGCAGCGCTTTCCTGAATGTGGGCCTGCGCAGCCGCCGCGACCTGATTATCGGCCGCTGATCTCCCAAAAGCAAAACCGAAAAAAAGGCGCTGCCCGTGATGGGCAGCGCCTTTTCTAATGCCTTGCGGCGGATATTTTAAATTAAGCTTTCAGCTGCGGAGCGGTATTCTCCGGCAGGAGATTGGTCATGCTCTTCAGGCTGATGCCGATGGTGGAAAGGTTGTGCAGCATGGCGGAGGATGCCGGCTGCAGGATGCCCATGGCACCCAGTGCGATGAGGGCCGAGTTGAAGGTGAGCACAAAGCGGTAGTTTGCGTGCACACGCTTCTGCATGGCGTTGGCAATAGCCTTGAGGGCTACCAGCTCTTCCAAACTGTCGGCCTTGATGGTGACATCGGCGATTTCGCGGGCGATGGCCGCACCGGAGTTGATGGCAATGCCGATATCGGCGGCGGACAGAGCAGGGGAGTCGTTGATGCCGTCGCCGATCATGACCACGGTGTGGCCCTCGGCCTTGGCCTGCTGCACAAAGTTTGCCTTGTCCTCGGGCAGCACCTCAGCAAAGAAGTGGTCCACGCCTACCTGCTTTGCAATGGCGGCGGCGGTGCGCTCGCTGTCACCGGTCATCATGACGGTATTCTTGATGCCCAGTGCGCGCAGGCCGTTCAGCACGGCAGCAGCTTCCGGACGCAGCGGGTCGGAAATGCAGATCACGCCGCACAGCTGGCCGCTGGCTGCCATGTACAGGTGCGAATACTCAGGTTTAAGGGCATCGAACTTTTCCTGTTCGTCGGCAGGGATAATGCACTTTTCGTCCTCAAACACAAAGTGGTGGCTGCCAATGACCACCCGCTCGCCGCCCACGCGGCTTGCAATGCCGTGAGCCACGATGTACTCCACCTCGGAGTGCATCTCCTCGTGGGAGATGCCGCGCTCCTTGGCGGCACGCACCACGGCGTTGGCCATGGAGTGGGGGAAGTGCTCTTCCAGGCAGGCGGCCAGCTGCAGAACCTCGCGCTCGTCACAGCCGGAGAAGGGAACCACGTCCACCACCTGCGGGGTAGCACGGGTGAGGGTGCCTGTTTTATCGAACACGATGGTATCGGCCTTGGAGAGGGCTTCCAGATATTTGCCGCCCTTCACGGTGATGTGGTAGCTGCCGCACTCGCGCATGGCGGAGAGCACGGCCAGCGGCATGGACAGCTTGAGTGCGCAGGAGAAGTCCACCATCAGGCAGGAGATGGCGCGGGTGACGTTGCGGGTGAGCACATAGGTGACCACCGTTGCGCCCAGGCACCAGGGCACCAGCTTGTCGGCCAGCACCAGGGCACGGTTCTCGGTGCTGGACTTGAGCTTTTCGGATTCCTCGATCATGGCCACGATCTTATCATAACGGTTGGCACCGCCCTCGGCCTTGGCCACAAAGACGCACTCGCCTTCCTCCACCACGGTGCCGGCGTAAATGGTGGAACCTTCCACCTTGCGCACCGGCATGGACTCGCCGGTGAGGGCGGCCTGGTTCACCATGGCTTCGCCTTCCAGCACGGTGCCGTCCAGCGGGATCATGTTGCCGCTGCGCACCACCACTTCGTCACCGGTGCGCACCTTGGTGAGCGGCACCAGCACTTCGGTGCCCTGGCTGCGCACCCACACCTTATCCACGTTCAGGGCCATGCTGCGGGCCAGGTCGTCCAGGCTCTTCTTGCGGGTCCACTCTTCCAGCAGGGAACCCAGGTTCAGCAGGAACATCACGGAGCCTGCGGTGCCAAAGTCGCCGCGCAGCATCGAAACGCCGATGCTCAGGGCATCCAGCACTTCCACTTCCAGCTTGCGGCTCAGCACGCAGCGCACGCCCTTCCAGAGGAAGCCGATGGAGCGGAACGCCGTGTAGGCAGCGGCAATGGGCGCAGGCAGGAACAGCTTGCGCAGGCAGCGGCCCGCCACCAGATTGAACATTTTATCCTGATACTCCCGGTTCAGCTTGCGGCTGTCGGCGGAAGTGACCAGTGCATCGTACTCGGCTACGTCAAACTTGTAGCCTGCCAGCAGGGCAACGGCAGCAGAACGCTTGCCGGTATAGGTGATGAGCACATCGCCGGTGCGCTCGTAGACGGTGGCATGGACGATGGCATCGTTATGGTTCAGATAAGCTTCCAGCACATCGGCGCGGTGCAGGGTCATGCGGACCTTCTCCACATGCACGCGCATCCGGCCCTTGCCTTCATGCAGAATGATACATTTCATATTGTGTAAAGACCTTTCTTTTGCAGTGAGACGGCGAGGTGCGCCCTCATCCGGCTCGCAGGCTCGCCACCTTCCCCCGTCCGGGGGAGGCTTCAAAAACAATATCCTTCACAAAAAAGAGCCGCCCGAAGGCGGCTCGAAAGCCACACTGAGGCTTTCAATTGCTTTGTAAAACCGAAAATTACTCAGCGGTCTCTTCGGTGGTCTCCTCGGCAGCATCCTCGATGACAGCAGCCTCGGCCTCAGCAGCGCGGGCCTCGTTGATGGCCTTTGCATCGGCCAGGATGTCACCGGCCTGCTCCTGCACCTTGCTGACAGTCTCCATGGTGGAGTCCTTCATGCGCAGCACGGCAGCGGTGGTCTGGGTGTACACCTTCTTGGCGTCCTTGCTGGACAGCAGCTTGAAACCGGCGGAGCCGAACAGAGTGCCAGCGGCGAACAGAGCGATCTTCTTGAGATTCATAGTAAATTCCCTACCTTTTCTATTCTTGGTTGAGGGCCTGCACAAGGCGGAGCCCGTAAGATAAACATACCGGCCAAAATGCCGGAGGACAGGGCAGACGCGCCCCTCACTTCGAGCCTATTGTAGCACAGATTTTACCATTTTCAAGGGTTTTCTTGAATGTTAATATACATAAACTTTGTACGCAATGTAGTTAGAAAACGCTATCTTAACGTGTTTTTTATGGCAAACTACAGTTTGTAAATGTGAACTAACCAGCGGACAGGACGAGAAAGAATTTCCAGTTTGTAAAAAACTTGGTTTGGAAATGCAGTTTGCCGCCGCAGCCCTTCCCTGTGAAAAAACAACCCGGAAAAATCCGCAGATTTTTCCGGGTTGCTAAAATAAAAATCGTTTTCCGCTGAAGATGCCCAGAGCGAAGCGGCGGACATTTTAAATGGGTTGGCCTTACAGGATGCGCACCCGGATCACGGCGGGGATGGCGCTCAGCTTTTCGGCCAGCTTGCCGTCCACGGCACCGGTGGCGTCCAGCATGGTGTAGGCCATGTTCTTTTTGCTCTTGTTCACCATGTTCTCAATGTTCAGGCCGGCTTCGGTGGTCAGGGCGGTGATCTGGCTGATCATGCCGGGCTCGTTCTTGTGGATGATGCAGATGCGCTTGCCGCCTGCACGGGGCTGGTTGACCTCCGGCATGTTCACCGAGTGGGTGATGTTGCCGTTCTTCAGGTAGTCGCTCAGCTCCTTGGCGGCCATCACGGCGCAGTTGTCCTCAGCTTCCGGGGTGGAAGCGCCCAGGTGCGGGGTGCACACGATGCCCGGTTTGCCCAGAATGGCTTCGGACGGGAAGTCGGTCATGTAGCCGGACACCTTGCCGGTCTCCATGGCGTCCAGCAAGGCTTCGGTGTTCACCAGCTCGCCGCGGGCATAGTTCAAGATCTTTACACCGTCCTTGCACAGGGCAAGGGTCTGGGCGTTGATGGTGTCCTTGGTGGTGGGCAGGTAGGGCACATGGATGGTGATGTAGTCGCACAGGGGCAGCATGTCGTTCAGGTTCACGCAGTGATGCACCTGGCTGCTCAGGTTCCAGGCAGCATCAATGGAGATGTAGGGGTCATAGCCGTACACTTCCATGCCCAGCTCGATGGCGCAGTTGGCCACGCGGGAGCCGATGGCACCCAGACCGATGACGCCCAGCGTCTTGCCCTTGATCTCATTGCCCACGAACTGCTTTTTGCCCTTTTCCACGGTCTTGGCCATGGCGGGGTCGCCGGTGAGGTTCTGGCACCACTGGGCGGCAGCGGCCACGTTGCGGCTGCCCGCGATCAGCATACCGATCACCAGTTCCGCCACCGCATTGGCGTTGGCACCGGGAGTGTTGAACACCACGATGCCCTGCTCGCTGCAGCGGTCCAGCGGGATGTTGTTTACACCGGCACCGGCGCGGGCGATGGCCAGCAGGTTCGGGTTGAAGGTGGTGTTCAGCATGTCGGCACTGCGCACGAGGATGCCGTCCGGGGCATCGGTGTCCACAGCCACATCGAACTGCTTGTTGTTCAGTTTTGCCAGGCCCACCGGGCTGATGGCGTTCAGAGTTTTGATGGTGTACATATCTAAATTCCCCTCTTATGCATTCTCTTTGCGGAACTTCTCCATGAAGTCCACCAGCTTGTCCACGCCCTCGGCAGGCATTGCGTTGTAGATGGAAGCGCGCATACCGCCCACCAGACGGTGGCCTTTTAGGTTCACGAAACCGGCCTCTGCTGCCTCGGCGCAGAATTTCTTGTCGAGGTCGGCGTTGGGGCTGGTGAAGGTGACGTTCATGGTGCTGCGGTAGCGGTGCTCCACGGGATTCGTGAAGAAGTCCTGACCGTCGAGGTAATCGTACAGCACCTTGGCCTTGGCTTCGTTGATCTTCTGCATATTGGCAAGGCCGCCGATGTCGTTTTCCAGATACTTGAGCACCAGACCGGTCATGTAGATGCACCAGCACGGCGGGGTGTTGTACATGCTGTCCTTGCCAAGCAGGGTGGTGTAGTTCATCATGGTAGGCACATTGTCAGCGGCGTGGCCCAGCAAATCGTCCCGGACGATGGCAATGGCCATGCCGGCGGGGGCCACGTTTTTCTGCACGCCGAAGTAGATGCAGCCGTACTTGGTCACATCCACGGGCTTGGAGAGGATCATGGAGCTCATGTCCGCCACCAGCGGCACGCCCTCCACCTGAGGCACTTCCACGTACTGGGTGCCGAAGATGGTGTTGTTCTGGCAGATGTGGATGTAGCTGGCGTCCTTATCGTAGTTGATGGCGTTCACATCCGGGATGTAGGTGAAGTTTTTGTCCTTGCTGGAAGCAACGATGTTTACCTCGCCGAACTTGGCGGCTTCCTTTGCGGCCAGGTTGGAGAAGTTGCCGGTAACGAGGTAATCGGCCTTGCCGGTGGTCATGAAGTTCAGCGGCACCATGGCGAACTGCTGGGTAGCACCACCCTGGAAAAAGCCCACTTTGTAATTGTCGGGAATGTTCATCACCCGTCGCAGGGTGGCTTCGGTATCCTTGATGATGGCATCGAACCACTTGCTGCGGTGGCTCATCTCCATCACGCTCTGGCCGCTGTCACCGTATTCAAGCAGCTCTGCCTGTGCCTGCTTGAGCACCTTCTCGGGCAGCATGCTGGGGCCTGCGCTGAAGTTGTATACTCGTGCCATAATGAACTCTCCTTTTCCTGTATCGCGATGCATCGTGTAAAAACTTTGATGCTCTTGTTTCTTGCTGTAAGCGTAGTATACAGAATTTTGGAAGGCGAAAACAAGAGCATCTTTGCACAAAGATGTAGCCTGCAAAGCCCCTGTGCGGGCACAAAGCACACAAATGTCCTTGCTGGAAAAACAAAAATAAAGACGAATATAAAAATATGCCGAAAATGCCTGATTTCATGGGCAGTTCCGGCTCTTGCACTTTTGCGGAAAAACTGGTATAATCAAGAAACAAAGACAAATGTAAAATTTAAAAAGATGCCGAAAGGAGGGAGAACAGCAGGATGTATGGCATCCCGGATAATGTAAAGCCGCTTTCGGCGGCGGAGGAACAGGTGATGTTGGCCGTGTGGGCCTGCCGCGTGCCTGTCACCCGGCGGGACATCGATGCAAAACTGAAAGCGAAGGGCTGGGCCCCGGCCACGGTGCTCAACTTCCTCTACCGGCTGGAAGAAAAAGGCTGGGTGAAACGCGGCAGGGACGGCAACCGCAATACCTACACGCCTGCCATCACCCAGCGCGCCTACAATGTGTGGAGTATGCGGGAGCGGCTGGATACCCTGTTTGGCGGCGACCTGGCGGCTGCGGTGCACGCACTGGTGAGCGAGAGCGGCTGCGGCCAGAGTGAGCTGGAACAGGCCATGAAGGTGCTGGCAGAAAAGCATCTGGAAGCAGAAGAATACGACTTGTATGACCCTTACGGTTAGTGCCGTGCAGCAAAAAACAAAAGCTCCCATTGTGGGAGCTTTTACGTTGCATTACGACAGAAATTATGATAGAATGTCAAAGAAAAGGCACTGCACATAACGGCAGGCGGTTGGCCCACACTTCCGAAAGGAGGTGAGAGCCATGCCAATTACTTTGACGTTCCATATTTTTGGACTTGTATTTACAATCAAGGTAAAAAGCGAAAACCGCCACCCTGCACGGTGACGGTTTTCTGATGAAAACATAAACCCAAAAGGGCCAACCGCTTGTCGCAGTGCCTTTTCTATTTGTAGTATAGTGATTTTTTCTTGCCTTGTCAAGGGCCGGGAGGATATTATGGATTGCAAACTGCGTGCCAAAAACTGCGGCGGTTGCCCGATGCTGGGCATGGATTACGCCGCACAGCTGAAACAGAAGGAGGATACCGTGAAAAAGCTGCTGGGCAAATTTGGCCCGGTAAAGCCCATCCGCGGTATGGAACACCCCTACCACTACCGCAATAAGGTGATTTCCACCTTCACCACCGGCTGGGGTGGAAAACTCACCTCCGGCATCTACGCGGCCAACAGCCACAAGGTGCTGCCGGTGGAAAGCTGTCTTTTGCAGGACGAAGTGCTGGATAAGACCATGCTGGCCGTGCGTGCGGCGGCGAACGCCTGTCACTACCAGCCGTTCAATGAGGATAAAGGCACCGGTCTTGTGCGCCACTGCCTGCTGCGCCGGGGCGTTGCCACCGGGCAGGTGATGGTGGTGCTGGTGACAGCCCAGCCGGTGCTGCCGGGTGCCAAGAACTTTGTCAAAGCCCTGCTGGCCGAAGCGGAAAAGCAGGGAGTGACCATCACCACCATCGTGCAGAACGTGAACGACCGCAAAACCAGCGTGGTGCTGGGCGATATGGAAAAGGTGCTCTACGGCAAAGGGTTCATTCTGGACACCCTCTGCGGCAAGACCTACGCCCTGAGCCCCCGCAGCTTTTACCAGATCAACCACGCCCAGACTGAGGTACTGTATGGCCTTGCCGTGGATGCCGCGCACCTTACCGGCAAAGAGGTGGTGCTGGACGCCTACTGCGGTATCGGCACCATCGGCCTGACCGCTGCTGACCGCGCAAAGCAGGTGGTGGGCGTGGAACTGAACCGTGACGCCGTGCACGACGCCATTGGCAATGCAAAGCACAACGGTGTGAAGAATGCCCGCTTCTTTGCCGCCGACGCCACCCGGTGGATCAGTGAAGCCGCCGCAGCAGGTGAGCGAGCGGACGTGATCTTCATGGACCCGCCGCGCGAAGGCTCTACGCCGCAGTTCATTGAAAGTGTGGCCCGCATGGCCCCGAAGCGGGTGGTCTATGTCAGCTGCAACCCGGTCACTCTCGCCCGCGACCTCGAACTGCTCACCCGGAAAGGGTACAAGGTGGAAAGCAGCACACCGGTGGATATGTTCCCCCACAGTGAGCACATTGAGGTCGTGTGCAGTCTGGTGAAAAATAACGATGCGAAGAAAAGGAGCGCCCGCAGATGAACGCAAATATCAACTACGATGAGATCCCCAATACCAGCGCCGTGCAGGAGGACCTGCTTGCAGCGCTGAGCAATCAGCATGTGACCGTGCATACCAGTGAGGAGCCGGACTTCGACTATATGGAAAACGAGGATGTGGCCTTTGTGGTCAAGAACCCGCACAACGAGGAAGACCTGCTCATCGAGATGTGCGCCGAGTTCTCGGTGTTCTTCGGCCTGTGGCACGGGCAGTATAAGGCGGTGGAGTACGATTACGACCGCATGAAGAAGGATATCGCCGCCATTCTGGCCGGCAGTGCCGGTGTGCTGAGCCTGTATGCCGACGGCAAGTGGCAGGGCAGCGCCCTCTGCTCGGAGAAGGTGGCGGCAGATGCCGACCCGGAAAAGCTTTTGGAGCGCTGCTGGAACGTGGAAAAGCCAAAGGATAAGCTGCTGGAACAGGGCGGCAGGGTGGAACTGCTCTACTGGGACCCGGCGGAAAATAAAAGCTTTGCGATTCCGGCAAAAGGGTAACGATTTTGAATGGCCGCCGCGTTGCTCTGAGACGAGTTGTGGCTCCCAGCGTCTGCTACGGCCCTTGAGCGGGCCTTGCATCCTGCTGGCCACGGCCCCAACAACTCCTCCCTGTATTCCCCTTTTTGTCGCTACGCGACATCTTCCCCCGGCCGGGGGAAGTCTTTTGCCGCAGGCAGCGGTCGTCGTCGTTGCATATTCAGCGGAAATTTTATTTTTATATAATTATAGCAAAACAGCCAAGCCTCTAGGCTTGGCTGTTTTGCTATGTAATAAGATAATTACCGCTGTAAAATTTAGACCTTCTCGATGGTGATGCTCCAATCAGCGGTCATGGCCTCGTCCGGCTCCAGCACCTCGTGCTTGCCTTCCTCGTTGACGCTGTTGGCCCAGCCGTTCCAGGGCTCCATGCACACGAAGCTCTCGGCATCCTGCTGCCACAGCACACCGTTGTTGAAGCTGTCGTCGGCATCCACGGTCACCTTGTGGCCATTGCCGCTGTCGGTCAGGGTCATGGGGAACTGCACACCGGTCAGCAGGCGCACGCTGTTGTCGGCACCTTCCTTGCGGGTGAGGGTAATCTTATCGGGTGCGGCAGGCTGCTCACCCTTGGCGCTCTCGGAGCAGGTGGCGCACTTGATGTCAAAGTCCACATTCTCCAGCTTGGAAGCCTTGAAGTAGGGGTGGAAGCCGAAACTGAAGGGCATGTTGGTGTCGCCCTCGTTGATAACGGTCATGTTGATGGTGGCGGTGTTGCCCTCCAGGTTGTAGTTCATCAGCACGGTGAAATCGAACGGGTAGAGGAACTTGGTCAGCGGGGTGGACTCCAAAATCAGGGTCACACCGTCCGGGCCGACGCTCTCCACATCCCATGCGCACAGATCGGCAAAACCGTGGTTCTCAATGGGATATGCCTTGCCGTCAAAGATGTGCACGCCGTTATCCGGCAGGCCGCAGTTGGGGAACAGCACCGGCACGCCGAAGCGGGGGCGGTTGCACTCGGAGAAGTTGGGGTGGCGGGTCCAGATGTACTCCTCGCCGTTCAGGGAGAAGCCGGTGATCATGCCGCCGCGCTCCGGGGTGATGACCAGCTCGGTCTTTGCTTCGGCGTCGGTGATGACATACTGCTCATAGCAGGCACCGTTTTCGGTGACGTAACGGGTGGTGATCTGATTCATAGTTCAGTCCTCCTTATGTTTCTGGTATTCAGCCAGTTTTTCAAAATAGTAATTGATGCCATAGCGGATGAGGTATTTTATGACCCTTGCAATAACGGCCACGATAGCGGCAAAAATGCCGCCGTACAACAGGAACGCATAAATCATCATGCGGGTGGTCATAGCCATAAAAACACATCCTTTCTGTGGCTTACAGATGCATAAAAAGGCCGCCGGGCGGCGCGAACCGCTCAGCAGCCTTTGTCTTTTACAGAACGACGCCGTCCTTGAAGATGGAGATCTCGCGGAAGCCGTGCTTTTCTGCCTTGGTCTGCTCGCCGCTTGCAACGCGGATGACCAGATCCAGCAGGTCCCTTGCGGCCTCGTCGATGGTCTTTTCACCGTCAGCGATCACGCCGGTGTTGAAGTCGATCCAGCCGGACTTCTTCTCTGCCAGCGGGGTGTTGGTGGAGATCTTCAGGGTGGGAGCCGGGGCGGAGAACGGGGTGCCGCGGCCGGTGGAGAACAGGATCAGGTGTGCGCCTGCAGCGGTCATGGCAGTGGCAGACACCAGATCGTTGCCGGGGCCGTACAGCATGTTCAGGCCCTTGGTGACAACGGGGTCACCGTAGCCGATCACGTCCATGATGGGGGCGGTGCCGCCCTTCTGCACGCAGCCGCAGCTCTTGTCTTCCAGGGTGGTGATGCCGCCCTGCTTGTTGCCCGGAGAGGGGTTGTCGTAGACCACCTCGTTGTGGCTGATGAAGTAATCCTTGAAGCCGTTGATCATGTGCTCGGCCTTGACGAACACATCCTTGTTGATGCAGCGATCCATCAGGAAGCCCTCGGCACCAAACATCTCAGGCACCTCGGTCAGCACGGTGGAACCGCCGCGCTGGCCCATCATGTCGGAGAAGCGGCCGATGGTGGGGTTAGCGGTGATGCCGGACAGGCCGTCCGAGCCGCCGCACTTCATGCCCACCACCAGATCGGACACGGGGATGGGCTCACGCTTGAACTGACCGGCGTAAGCAGCCAGCTCCTTCAGAATATCGCGGGCGGCGGTGAACTCGTCGTCCACATCCTGACATGTGAGGAACTTCACGCGGTCGTGGTCGTACTCGCCCAGCTCTTCCACGAACTGGTCGTGCTGCAGGTTCTCGCAGCCCAGATGCAGCACCAGAACGGCAGCAGCATTGGGGTGGCGCACCAGCGCAGCCAGCAGCTTGCGGGTCTGTGCGTGGTCGTGGCCGGTCTGGCTGCAGCCAAACGGATGGGTAAAGGTGTACAGGCCCTCGATGGTGCCGGTGACCAGATCCTGATTGTCGGCAACGATCTTCTTGGCGATGTCGTTGACGCAGCCCACAGTGGGGATGATCCAGATCTCATTGCGGATGGCGGCGCGGCCGTCCTTGCGGCGGAAGCCCATGAAGGTCTCCGGCTCGACTTTGGGCAGCGGAGCCAGATCCGGGGAGGGATTGTAGCTGTACTCCACCTCGCCGGACAGGTTGGTGTGCACGTTGTGGGTGTGCATCCAGGTGCCCGGCTGGGCGTCGGCGGTGGCGTGGCCGATGGGGAAGCCGTACTTGATAACGTTTTCACCGTTCTTGATGGGCTTGACCGCCATCTTGTGGCCCTGAGGGATATCCTCCAGAGCAGTCACGGCAAGGCCGTCCACTTCCACCAGCGTGCCCTTGGCAATGGGGTGCAGAGCAACGACCACGTTGTCGATGGGGCTGATATGAATTGCCTGCGGCATAGTAATTCTCCTTATTGACATACAAAGCACAAAAGGGCTGCTGCCCAAAGCAGCAGCCCTCTTTTGTGCGGGAAAGTTCTTCTGGTAGGCTTACAGGCAGCTCTTGTAAGCAGCCTCGGCACCCTCGGTGCGGATCTTCTCCAGATCGGCCAGAACAGCGGCTTCCAGACCGTCGATCTTGGTCAGATCCTGATCCCACATCTGGGTGTTGGTCAGAACGGCGTGCACCAGCTGAGCAGCGGTGTCGTCCTTGTGTGCATAGTAGAAGTCCAGAGCCCATGCGTCGTCCTGGATCTTGTAGGTGTTGCCGGCGGGGCGCTTGCAGATCAGACCGTCAGCGGTGCGCTCCTGAATGTCGTTGGAGTAGAAGGCGATATAAGCGGCCAGAGACATGGTCAGGCACTTGGGCAGCTGCTTCTGCTCATCGATATAAGCCAGGAAGGAAGGCATGTTGCGGGCCTTCCACTTGGAGGTGGAGTTCAGGGAAATGCTCATCAGCTCGTGGTTGACGAAGGGGTTATTGAAGCGGTCTTCCACAGCGGAAGCAAAGTCTTCCAGATCCTTCTTGTCCAGAGGCAGGGTGGGAATGATCTCCTCGTGCAGCATCTTGTTCATGAAGCCGCGGATGGTATCGTTGTGCATGCAGTCACGCACAATGTCAAAGCCGGCCAGATATGCGCCCAGAACGAAGCCGGTGTGTGCACCGTTCAGGATGCGGACCTTGCGCTTCTTGTAGGGGGTAACGTCGGGCACGACCATGACGTTGACGCCGGCCTTCTTGAACGGCAGCTTGTCCTCCAGCTCAGCGGGGCCCTCGATGACCCACACGCCGAACACTTCGCCGACATCCAGAACGGTGTCGTGGTAGCCGTTGGCCTCTTCCAGAGCAGCCAGCTCCTGAGGATCGCGGATGCGGCCCGGAACGATGCGGTCCACCAGAGTGGAGCAGAAGGTGTTTGCGTTGTTCATCCAGTCGATGAAGGCGGGCTCCAGATTCCAGTCCTTAGCGTAGTTGTTGCAGCACTTCTGCAGCTCCTTGCCGTTGTTGTCGATCAGCTCGCAGCTCAGAATAGCCAGACCCTTGTCGGCAGCGCCGTTGAATGCCTTGTAGCGCTCAAACAGCACGCGGGTCAGCTTTGCGGGGAAGCTGTTGGGGGGAACCTGATCGAACTCGCTGTCGCCCTGAGTGTAAGCGATGCCGGCCTCGGTGGTGTTGGAGACGATGGTCTCCAGATCGGCAGAGCGTGCCAGCTCCAGCACTTCGTCCCACTTGCCGTCCAGGTAGGGGCACACGCAGTCGGACACGCAGGAGATCACGCGCTTGGCATCGACCTTCTGGCCCTTCTCGCTGCCGCGCAGGTACAGGGTGTACAGGCCCTCCTGCTCGTTGATCCAGTCAGCCATCTGGGGGAAGTTGGCAATGGGCTGCACCAGCTTGACCTTGCCGTTGTAGCCGGCCTTCTCGTTTGCGATATCATAGAAGTAGTCCACGAAAGCACGCAGGAAGTTGCCCTCGCCGAACTGCATCACCTTGACGGGTGCGTCCTTCAGGATGTAGCCGTTGTAGCCGGTGCCTTCCAGAACCTTGTAGTTCAAAGTTTCCATCTTGTTGATCTCCTTTATAAACTTGCTTTGCTCACCAGAAGGCCGCTTTGTCTGCCCTCTGTCTCTTATCCTTATTTTATGCTGTTGTATACAAATAAGTCAAGAGCTTTGTGCAATATTTTTAGCCCAAAGGTGCCGTTTTGGGGCATTTCCAGCGAAAAGCACAATTGTGTGCTAGAAAATTTGTCACTTTTTCAGTTGTATACATGGGCGTTTTCCGCTATACTAAAGGTAAGACAAACCCGCCCGTGCAGGCGGGTGTCCCGTTGTACACAACGTTTGACGGAAATTTAACAAACATCATCACAGAAAAAGGAGTTATCGACCCATGAAAGCATTTATGGACAAGGACTTCATGCTCCAGTCTCCCACTGCTCAGCATCTGTATCACGACTATGCAGCTGATATGCCCATCTGCGACTATCACTGCCACATTCCTCCCCGTGAGATCTACGAGAACCGCCGCTTTGACAACATCGCTCAGGTGTGGCTGGGCGGCCGCAACCCGGACGGCAGCTACTTCGGCGACCACTACAAGTGGCGTGTGATGCGTTCCAACGGTGTGCCCGAAGAGTACATCACCGGTGATAAGCCCGACCGCGAGCGCTTCCAGAAGTTCGCAGAGGCTCTGCCCATGGCCATCGGCAACCCCATGTACCACTGGACCAACCTGGAGCTGCACACCTTCTTCGGCTACGAGGGCGTGCTGAACGGCGACACCGCTGAGGAAGTGTGGAACCTGTGCAACGACAAGCTGCAGCACGATCCCAAGCTGACCGTCCGCGGCCTGATCGAGCAGAGCAACGTTGCTTTCATCGGCACCACCGATGACCCCATCGACAGCCTGGAGTGGCACAAGAAGATCAAGGAAGATCCCACCATCAAGTTCACCGTGGCTCCTTCCTTCCGCCCCGACAAGGCCATCAACATCAACAAGCCCGGCTTTGCCGAGTACATGGGCAAGCTGGCTGCTGTTGTGGGCAAGGAAAAGCTGGCCTGCATCGACTGTGTCACCGATGCCCTGACCAAGCGCATCGAGTTCTTTGCCGAGATGGGCTGCCGCGCTTCTGACCACGGCCTGGATTACATCCCCTACCGTGAGGCAACCAAGGAAGAGGTCAACGCCATTTACCAGAAGGTGATGGCCGGCGAGACCTGCACCACCGAAGAGGCTGAGAAGTACCAGACCTACATCCTGATCCACCTGGGCAAGCAGTATCACCGCCTGAACATCGCCATGCAGCTGCACTACAACTGCCTGCGCGGCGTCAACCGCAAGATGAACGCTCTGCTGGGCCCCGATACCGGTTTTGATATGATCAACACCGCTACCTGCGGCGGCCAGATCGCTCAGCTGCTGAGCGCCCTGAACGACACCGACGAGTGCCCCAAGACCATCATCTACAGCCTGAACCCGGCTGACAATGAGCAGATCGGCACCATTCTGGGCTGCTTCCAGAGCAGCGAGGTGCCGGGCAAGATCCAGCACGGTTCCGCATGGTGGTTCAACGACCAGAAGATCGGCATGGAGAACCAGATGAAGAGCCTGGCAAACCTGGGCCTGCTGGGCAATTTTGTCGGTATGCTGACCGACAGCCGCAGCTTCCTGAGCTACACCCGTCACGATTACTTCCGCCGCATCCTGTGCAACGTCATCGGCCAGTGGGTCGAGGACGGCGAGTATCCCAACGACGATAAGGCTCTGGAGAAGATCGTCAAGGGCATCTGCTTCGACAACGCAAAGCGTTACTTCGCTCTGTAAGAGAAGCGCCTGATCTGAATAAAGCAGAATGAAGCCCCCGGAATGGCGCAAGCTGTTCCGGGGGCTTTGCTGTGCGCAGCGGCCTTTTGCTTTTTATAAAAAGTATGTTACAATAGAGCTGGCTAAGAAATGGCAAAGAACCGGTGCAAAGGGGGAAGCAGCGTGAGCGTAAATGAAAAAGGCTACTACATCCGGGAATTTTCCTGCATGACGGGCCTGCCGCAGAGCAAAATACGGTATTATGAAAAGATCGGGCTGTTCAAAGCCAAGCGGATGAAAAACGGCTACCGCTGGTTCATCCCGGAGGATGCGTTCCGGGTGAATGCGTTCCGCTGCCTGCTGCGGTATGGCTTCAGCATTGAAGAAGCGGTGCGGATGCTGGACGAAAAGCAGCAGTCGGAGCGGTTCGAGAGTTCCCTTCTGCAGCAGCGGGAGACCCTGACCCATGAAAAGCAGCTGCTGGAATACCGCCTGAAAACGCTGGACGAGGCACTGGACCTGCTGAACCTGAAACCCGGTTCAGACTTTTGCATTCAGGACGTTCCGGACCGGCTGTATGTCCATGCTTCCTATGGGCGGGATTTCAGCGTGGCGGCGCAGGCGGGCGAAACGCTGACCCGCTTTGCGGAGCTGTTATCGGTTTCCAGCTATGCGCGCATCATTGAAACGGCGCAGTTCAGCCAGCCGGGCGCAGAGATCAGCCCCAGTTACGTCAACTCGATCCCGGTGTCGGAGGAGTGGTGGCTGGGGGATTACGACCGCACCCATGTGCACCGGCTGAACCTGGGCAAGTGCATCGTGTATCACCGCAGCCTGACCCGGGAGGAAAGCGTGCGCAAGGAGAATTTTGATCCGCTTTTTGACTGGATGACCGCCCACGGCTACCATATGCGGAAAAAAATGATGATACAGCCCGGTTTTTTGAATCTGGACGGCTGCGGAAAGGATATGGAGACCGTGATCCTGCCGGTGATCTGAGCAGCACAATGGAATAAAAGCCAAAGCCCTTGTAGAGTTTGCACAAACTTACAGGGGCTTTCTTGTTGTTAAATGCCAAACAAAGTTTCAAAATAGTAACAGGTATTGACCTTAAACCCGGTTTATGCTGTAAAGTTTTGTTCGTCAAATGTCAAACGAAGCCCCGGCCCGGCAGTGTCCGACCGGAAAACATCGTACACATGAAGAAAGAGAAGAAAAAAGCAAAGGAGAAACCTACCATGGCAAACCGTATTTCCCGCCGCAACTTCCTGAAAAAGGCTGCTGCCGGTGCTGTCGGCGCTGCTGCTGCCGGTGTGCTGACCAGCTGCGGCAGTTCCGCAAGCTCTGCCGCCTCCAGCGCAGCCGCATCTTCCACCGCTTCTTCTGCAGCCGCCAGCGCTGCTTCGGAAGCAGGGTTCACCTTCAAGCCCGGCACCTACACCGCCAAGGCTTACGGCAACATCTCTGATATCGAGCTGGAGTGCACCTTCTCCGAGACTGCCCTGACCGATGTCAAGATCATTGGCCAGAACGAGACCCCCGTGCTGTTCAGCCAGGTGGAGGATGAGCTGATCCCCGCCATTCTGGACAACCAGGCAGGCGGCGTGGACAGCATCACCGGTGCGACCAATTCCAGCCGTGCCGTCAAGGAAGCCATTGCAGACTGTGTTGCCCAGGCAGGCGGCGACCGTCAGGCATGGCTGGCCAAGACTGTGGCAAAGACCGCAGGTGCAGACGAAGAGTATGATGTGGATGTGGCCGTCATCGGCTGCGGCGCAGCAGGCTTTATGGCAAGCATCGTGGCTGCCAAGAAGGGCCTGAAGGTGCTCACCGTGGAAAAGGCCGGCAGTGTGGCAGGCGTCAACGGCATCAAGGTCTCCGGCCCCTTCGCTGTGGATACCAGCGTGCTGCACGCTCGTGAGGGCGGCACCACTCTGACCGTGGATGAGGTGTTCCACCATGCCATGGAGTACACCCACTGGACCCCGAACCCCAGCCTGATCAAGCGCTGCCTGGAAACTTCCAAGGACGCTGTGGAAGAGCTGGTGGGCATCGGCTATGTGATGCAGGAAGCAAACTTCCGCTTCGAGACTCCGTTCAAAGATGAGAAGGGCGGCTTCCACCTCATCACCAACGCTCTGGATGAGCGCGTGCAGCTGTGGGAAAAGGCTCTGGACGACAACGGCGTGCAGGTGATCTACAACACCGCTGCCAAGAGCCTGATCGTGGAGAACGGCAAGATCAGCGGCTTCACCGCTGAGAAGGAGGACGGCACCCAGATCACCGTCCACGCCGAGGCTGTCATCATTGCATCCGGCGGCTACCTGGGCAACCGTGACTTGCAGGAGAAGTTCCTGCACACCCGCAAGCTGAATGCAGCTGCAGGCGGCAACAGCCTGTGCACCGGCGACGGCATCGTGATGGCCAATGACGCAGGCGCAGAGCTGTGCAAGACCTTCGGCTACTGCCCCTGCGAGTACGGCGGAACCAACAGCAAGGCCAGCCGCCCCGCAAAGCAGGATAAGTACGATCAGAACTACTGCTTCAAGTTCGGCCTGTACGGCAACCTGCTGGTGGATGCCGAGGGCAAGCGCTTCATCAATGAGGGCCTGCTGTGCGATTACCCCATGAGCTACGGCTCCGAGCAGATCCTGCTGAACGCTCCCTGGTACGGCATCGTCGATCAGGCTTATGTGGACGCCATGACAACTCAGGGCCTGTACGAGTACACCACCGCCAAGGGTGCTACCAGCGAGAACTGGTTCATCGGCAACTACTTCAAGGGCCGCATCCTGGACAACCTGCCCAGCGACATTGAAGAGGGCCTGAAGGAAGGCTGGCTGGCCAAGGCGGATACCATTGAAGAACTGGGCGAGAAGTTCGGCCTGACCAATCTGGCAGCGACCGTTGCCCAGTACAACGAGTACTGCGAGAAGGGCGTGGATGAGCAGTTTGGCGCCAACAAGTGGTACCTGAGCCCCATCAAGGAAGGCCCCTTCTACGCTGTGCAGTGCGAGCCCAGCGCATGGAGCACCTTCGGCGGCGTGCGCACCGACGACTGCTGCCGTGCTCTGGACATCGACAACCAGCCCATCGACGGCCTGTACGTTGCCGGTACGGACAGCGGCAGCCTGTACTACAGCCCCTACTACGATATCCCCGGCTTCTGCTATGGCCTGTGCATCGACAGTGGCTATATCTGCGCTGAGGAAGCAGCCAAGTTCATCAAGGCATAAGCCCCTTTTATAAGCAACCAATCAAAAAGGCCGCTCATTTTCAAAATGAGCGGCCTTTTTGCTGTATAGGGCAGGCTGAAAATTTCCGCGAATGATTGCTCTTTGAAAGCTGTCGTGATACAATGAAAAATACGGAAAAGAAAACGTTTTCAGTCTTTTCCCGGAAAGACATGTCAATCCCGCGCAAAGGCGTCGCGGGTGTACACCTTGCCGGAGATATCGTCAAGGCAGGCGTCGTAGCGGTTGGCCAGCACAAGAGCGCACATGCGCTTGAAAGCGGGCAGGTCGTTCACCACCGGGATGCCCTCAAAGCTGGCACCGTCCGGCAGGGTGGGTTCGTAGATCACAAGGGCCGCGCCCTTGCTGCGCAGGATGTGCAGGATGTCCTGAATGGAGCTCTGGCGGAAATTGTCGCTGTTGCTCTTCATGGTCAGGCGGTAGATGCCAATGGTGCCGCCGCCGGCCGCTGCAGCCAGTTCCAGCGCACGCTTTGCAATAAAGGCCTTGCGGGTCTGGTTGCTGTTCACAATGGCTTCGATCAGTTCTTCCGGGATGGAGCCGTAGTTGGCAAGCAGCTGTTTGGTATCCTTGGGCAGGCAGTAGCCGCCGTAGCCAAAGCTGGGATTATTGTAGTAGTTGCCGATGCGCGGGTCCAGGCATACGCCCTGAATGATCTGCCGGGCGTCCAGCCCGCGGCTCTCGGCGTAGGTGTCCAGCTCGTTGAAGTAGGCCACCCGCAGCGCAAGGTAGCTGTTGGCAAACAGCTTAACGGCTTCCGCTTCCGTAAAACCCATGAACAAGGTTGGAATATCCGTATCCAGCGCACCCTCAGCCAGCAGGGCGGCAAACTCATGCGCGGCCTGCACCAGCGCCGGGTCCTTTAGATCGGTGCCCACAAGGATGCGGCTGGGGTGCAGATTATCTTCAAGCGCCCGGCCCTCCCGCAGGAACTCCGGGCTGAACAGGATGTTCCGGCAGCCGGTCTTTTTGCGGATGCTCTCGGTATAGCCCACCGGGATGGTGGAGCGGATCACGATGACGGCGTGGCGGTTCACGGCCAGTACCTGCTCGATGGCCTGCTCCACGGCAGAGGTATCAAAGCGGTGCAGCTCGCTGTCGTAGTTGGTGGGCGTTGCCACCACAACAAGGTCTGCCTGCCGGTAGGCATCGGCGGCGTCCAGCGTGGCGGCAAGGTCCAGCGGCTTTTCGGCCAGATACCGGCGGATGCATTCGTCCTGCAGAGGGGACTTGCGGCGGTTGATCTGGTCCACTTTTTCCGGCACGATATCCACAGCAAGCACCCTGTGGTGCTGTGCCAGAAGCACAGCCATGGAAAGGCCGACATAGCCGGTGCCGGCAATGGCAATGGTGCAGGATCTCATGGGCACAAAACTCCTTTCGGGGAGAAGAATCTTTTTTTGTATCATAACACAGAACCGGGCAGCTTGTCCACACGCACAGCGGCCCGGGCAAAGATAAAATACCCGCAGCGGCAGAACATTTGCACGGTGTGCTGCCCCTGCATAAAAACAGCAAAGGATGAAGAAGTATGAGGCTTTTTTCTTACCTGTCCGTGGCGGTGCTGCTGGGCAGCGGCGTGGTGCTTACGGCGTATTCGCCGGATATGCTTTCCATGGTGATCGTGGGTTTTATGTGCATGATCGCCCTGGCGGGGTGCATCTACGGCCTGCTGCCTACCATCTCGTTTACCGGCGGCCTGCTCAACGGCCAGAGCAGCATCCGCAAGGCATCCGGCACCGAGGGCACTTCCACCTGGGTGGCCGCGCTGCAGATCGAGCGCTTTTTCAAGCAGAAAACGCTGGATAAGCTCTTTGCCGAATACCGCGAAAAGGTGCAGCATCAGCGTGAGACCGGCCAGATCGTCAGCGATATTGATGAAGTGCTCAACGAGGACGTGCTGGCCCTTTATACCTGGCGGGGCGTCATTGCACAAATTCCCGGCACCCTGACCGGCCTTGGCATTCTGGGCACCTTTGTGGGCCTGCTGCTGGGCCTGCGGAACATCAGCTTCATCACGGTGGAAGCCGCTCTTGGCAGCGTGCAGTCCATTCTGGCCGGTATCGATACGGCGTTCTACACCTCCATTGCAGGCGTTATTCTGTCCATCCTGTTCAACATCATCAACAACGTGCTGCGCAATATCATGAACCGCGAGACCGGCCTGTTTCTGGAAAACTTCCACAAAACGGTCATCCCCACCACCGACGAGCAGGCCCGCTACAGCAGCCGCCGCGAAGTGCGCCAGATCCTGGAGCTGCTGGACCGTCTGCCCAAGAACAGCTCGAACCCGCTGTCCGGCGAAGCCATGAATGGGGCCGGCGGCAACGAGCGGGTGCTGATGCCGCAGATCTTGGAAGGACTGCGCAAGAACGAGTTCACCTTCTTCCTGCAGCCGCAGTACGAGCTGAACACCCGCAAGGTGATCGGTGCCGAAGCGCTGGTGCGCTGGAACCACCCGGTGCTGGGCGTGGTGTCGCCCTCGGTGTTCATCCCGGTGCTGGAAAGCAACGGCTATATCACAAAGCTGGATCAGTATATTTGGGAGCAGGTGTGCCAGACCATCCGTGCATGGATCGATCAGGGCATCCGCCCGCTGCCCATCTCGGTGAACGTGACCAAGACCGACATCCTTGCCATGGATGTGGCCGAGTTCTTCTCGGATATGCTCAAGAAATACCGCATCCCGCCCAAGTACCTGTATATCGACATTGCAAAATCTGCCTACCTTGAGACCCACGGTGCGCTGGGCGATACCATTGCACAGCTGCAGCAGATGGGCTTCCGGGTGATTCTGGACGGCTTTGACGGCGATTACATTGGCCTGAGTGCTGTGGGTGAGATCGGCACCGATGTGCTCAAGCTGGACCTGCGCAGCGCCGAGATGGCCCACAAGACCGCCAGCCTGCCCGCTGTTTTTGCACAGGCCCGTTCTCTGCGGCTGACGCTGCTGGCCGAGGGCATCGAGAACGCAGAACAGCTTAATGCCCTGCGCAAGTGCGGCTGCACCGAGGGTCAGGGCTACTTCTTCTCGCGGCCGCTCTCGGTAAGTGAGTTTGCCACGATCCTGAAAGTGGGGCATGCCGGATGAGTAGAAGAACACGCAGAAACGAACCGGAAAACGAATACAACTTCTGGCAGCCGGCCACCGATATGATGAGCGGCCTTGTGTTCGTGCTGATTTTAATTATTGCACTGCTGGGCCTGTACCTGCTGAGCGACTACACCGGCTACGAGGAAGCGCCTTCTTCCAGCGAGCAGGCGGCTTCCAGCCATGTGGACGACGATGATGCACACGGCAGCTGGTACCATGACGACCAGCACGGCACCGGCGATGGCACCGGTGACGGCACCGGCGATGGCAAATACGATGAGCAGATCATCCAGTCCGGCGGTGGCGGCGGCTACGGCGAGGACGGCATCAAGACCGCCGTGTTCGTGGAACTGATCGACGACGAGACCGAGCGCCGCATTCAGGAACAGGGCGTGCGCTTTGAGCTGTACCGCACCGACACCACCCACCTGCAGAACGGTACGCTGCAGACCCTGAACACCTACTACCCGGAAAAGATCAACTACCGTGAGTACGAGACCACCGAGGAGGGCGTGTTCTACCTGCCGGAAAAGATCTGGCAGGGCAGCTATTATTTCCACGAGCTCACCGAGCCGGAAGGCTACGATGCGGCAGCGGATACCTATTATGATGTGAACCGCATGTACGACTGGCCGGACCCCTACGTGGTGCAGATCCGGGTGGCACCCTGCAAGAACATCATCCGCATCCAGATGAACGACGCCGAGACCGAAGAACCGGTGGGCGGCGGAACCTTCCGGGTGCTGGCGGCGGAGGATATCATCACCAAAGACGGCACCCTGCGCTATTCTGCCGGGCAGCAGGTGGACATCATCACCTGCGACGATACCGGCTATGGCGAGAGCAAGGAGCTGTATCTGGGCAATTACACCGTGCAGCAGCTCTCGGCCCCGAACTACTACACCACCATGCAGGAAAGCCTGGATGTAACGGTGGAAAAGAAGAACGGCGAGCTGCCCGAACTGCATGAGATCACGGCCGAAAAGACTAAGATCCTGCTGAACCTTGCCGACGAGCTGACGAGCCAGAAGCTGGAAGGCGCGGCCTTTACCGTAACGAACGAGCGTACCGGTGCCGTGCAGACGGTGCAGACCGACGCCTCCGGCAGCATCCTGCTGACCGACCTTGACAAGAACACCACCTATCACATCCGTCAGCAGCAGGCACTGGAAAACTACCGTGCTGACGCCAATGACTATGAGCTGACGGTGGACGCCAACGGCCTGATCGACGGCCAGAGCACAGCGCAGCTGGCCCTGACCAACCGGATGCTGCGGGTGTCCGTGCACGCAGTGGATATGGTGCTGCGCGGCGACATTGAAGGCGAGACCCTGTCGCTGTACAACGCACAGGATCAGCTGGTGAACAGCTGGACTACGAACGGTGCGGGCCAGATGTTCACGGCCCTTACCGAGGGCGACTATTACGTGGTGCGCGGCACCGACAACGGCGAGAACGCAAAGCGCTACAGCTTTACCGTGCAGGATACCGCACGCCAGCAGGAGTGGAATATCCCGGTGTTCACCCTGCGCAGCGGCATTGCGCTGGCCGTGATGGCGGCGCTGGCGGCAGGCATCCTCCGGCTGCTGGTATTTCTGTTCGGCCTGCTGGCACGCCGCCGCAAGGCCAAAAAAGACGCCGCCCAAAACACCGACGAACCGGAGAACAAACAGCCGTAAGGGAAGGTGACAACGCATGAACGATGTACAGATCCGTGTGGGTGATCTGCTGTATGCAGTGCTCAAGCGCTGGAAAATGATCCTGGCGCTGGGCCTGATGGGCTTTGCCTGCGGCTTTGCGCTGAGCGGCATCTCTTACCTGCAGGGCAACTACACCAGCTACGAGATCGACTGCTCCATTGCCATCACCTCCCAGTCGGCCACGGGTGCATTCACCGGCAATTCCAGCTACCTGAACCCCAACGATTTTTATCTGGCGCAGGACCTTGTGGATGCCTCCACCTTTGTGATGAAGAGCGACCGGGTGCTGCAGGCCGCCATTGACGGCGCAGGGCTCGTGTCCGTGACACCGAAGGATGTTGCCCGCAATCTGGATGTGAGCCGCTACAACGAGACCCAGATCCTGCAGCTGACCCTCAACTGGAACAATGCCGACGCCGGTGTGCGGCTGATGGACGCTTTGCTGGACGCCTGCAAGGAGGTGCTGCCGGAAACGCTGATGGTGGGCTCTGTGTCGGTGATCGACCCGCCCGCTGCCAGCTACCTGATGGGCGGCGGCGGTTACTCCAGTCTGTGGCTGATCTTTGGCCTGCTGGGTGTGGTGGCCGGTGTGGGCGTGGCTGTGCTGGAGCTCATCATGCGGCCCACGTTGCTGAACCTGAAGGACGTGGAGGATGTGCTGGGGCTGGAAACGCTGGGCATCGTGCCCCGGGACGACGCTTATTTTACCAGAAATACCCGTCTCCTCAGCGACAAGCCTGCCGATGCCGGTGCGGTGCAGAACTTTGCATCGGCGGCCTATATCCTGAGCAACCGCTTCGGCACCAAAGAAAAACAGCACCGCTTTTATGTGACCTCTGCCGAGGATGGTGAGGGCAAGAGCACCGTGGCGGCAAATCTGGCGCTGCAGCTTTCCGATATGGAAAAGCGCACCCTGCTGCTGGACCTGAACACCCGCGCCCCCAGCCTGAGCGGTTTGTTTTTACAGAATGTGGATTACAGCCGCACCTTAAACGCACTGTATAAGGGTGAAAGCTCGGAGCAGGAGGCAATCATCTCGCTGACCGGCCATCTGGACCTGCTGCCGCTCATTCTGGAGCGCAACGCCGTGCCGCTGGACGGCACCCTGTTCGAGCTGCTGGAAAAGATCATGGAGCCCTACGAGTACGTGGTCATCGATGCGTCCTCGGTGGGCCGTACTTCGGACGTGCTGCGGCTGAACCAGCTGGCAAAAAATGTGCTGTTCGTGGTGCGCTACGATACAACACCGCTGCCTGCTGTACAGGATGCCATTGAAAAGCTGGATAAATCCGGTGTGCGCATTCTGGGCTGCGTGGTGAATGGTGCACAGTCCATTGGCACCTTCCAGTTCCGGCAGGACAAGCCGGAAGCGGCCCGGAAGGCCGAAACAAAGGCAGAGACCGCCGCAGACGATGCGCCCATGCCGGAGGATCTGTTCCGTCCGGCAGAAAAGAGCGGCGAACAGAACGGCAGCTGGATGCCCGCCGACCACAATCAGAGTGTGATGGACGAGTTGACCGACGATCTGAACCGCAGGCACGGAGCATTGAGCGACGATGAGGCGATGTGGGAGCTGCTGCGCATGGGGGCGGACGGCAGCTGGAAACAGACGAATGGCGAGGAGGCACAGGAAGATGGAAACACCCAGACACAGCAGCCTGCGCCGGAGCCCGAGCCCCAGCCGGAACCGGAACCCGAATCGGAACGCGAACCGGCCGGACAGCCCAAGCCGGAACAGCCCGCAAAGCACAGCGCAGATGACGCAAACCCCGGAAGCAGACAGCACACCCGCCGGGGATTTGGCTTCAGAAGCTCCCGTACGAAACCGAAGCACTGAGCGCCGCCAGAAGCTGATCGACCTGGTGGTGGTGGGCATCCTGCTGGTGAGCATGGGCTTCCCCGGCCAGTATACCCGCCTGCTGGGCGGTGCCAGCAGCACCCTGCTGGAATATGCGGCCTTTGGCCTGCAGCTGGCACTGATGTTGTTTGCCAGCACAAAAGGCGGCGTGATGGAGATCAAACTTCTGGACATCAAGCCGAAGTATTTTGCCATTTACGGCATGGCCGCAGTCTTTTTTGCGGATTCCATGCTGGTAACGCGCTACCCTTCGGAACAGCTGGTGTCCTGCATCCGCTTTACGGTCACCATCCTGTTTGCACTGTGGCTGGCAGATAACTACGATACAGAGCATCTGCTGCAGCTCATCTGCACAGCGCAGGCGGTGTTCGTGGTACTGACCCTTGTGTACTGTGTGCTGTTCCCGGGCACCATCTTTTCCAAAGAACAGGGCCAGCACGATTTTATCGGCTTTCTGCGCACCAAGAACAATCAGGCAGCCGAACTTTCGGTCTGTATGCTGTTTCAGCTGGTGCACTTCAAGCTGCAGCGTGCCCGGCGGCAGGCAGCTTCCCGCGGGCAGCTGCTGCTGTTTGTGGTGCAGGGCATGATGCTGGTGCTGTGCAACGCAAAGGGTGCTTTGTTCTGCGCAGCCATCCCGGCATTTTACCTGCTGTTTGTGGAAGGGCGCGGCGGCAGGGCGTGGCGGCTGCCGCTGGGGCTTTTGTATGTGGTGGGCAGCGTGGGCTTCCTGATGGCGGCACTCACCATCCTGCCCATGCTGGAACCGCTTTTGAACGCCATTGGCAAGGACGCCACCATCACCGGACGCATCCCGCTGTGGCGGCAGATCATTCAGGTCATGCTCAACAGCCGCACCTTTACGGGGTATGGCTTTGGCATGTTCTGGCGCGACCGGCAGGCTGTGGCGCTGCTGCACACGGCCTTCCGGCGCAACTCGTTTATGGGCACCATGACCACCGGCGCACACAATGTGCTGCTGGAATTCTGGCTCAATGTGGGCCTGTTTGGCGTTGGCGCTTACTTGATTGCAATTCTGGCATCCTTCCGGCAGATGGACCGGCTGGCGCGGGCAGATTACCTGTTCTGCGCCGTATACCTTTTGTGGTTCATGATCCTGGGCTGGACGGAACGCTCGATGTCTACCTATGAATACCAGATGCTGTTTCTGTTCATGGCAATGGGCACGGCCTGCAAAAAGCCGCGCCGCGTGAGCAGACGCAGGGAAAGATTGGAGCAGGAAACATGAATACACACGGCGGAATGCAGCTTTTGCTCATTGTGGTGCTGCTTGGCATCGGCTATGCGGCCGTTCTGGGGGCGCTGCTGCATCGCAACCGCAACCCGCGCGCCGTGCCGGCGCTGGCGGCAGTGGTGGCATTTTTATTCTTCTGCGTCGGCGCGGTGCTGTTTGTGCTGATGCAGACCATGCCAAACAGCAGTATGGTGCTGCTGGCACTGCTCATGCTGGAAGGTGTGGCGGTGTGCGGTTGGCTGGTGTGGTTTGTGCTGAGCAATCTGCGGCAGCTGAACAAGGGGGCTGCTGCGCTGTTCTTTACCTATCTGGCGGCAGTGCTGTTCATCACCCTGCTGTCCCGGCGGGGCGTGCACAACACCTCCATCATCATGGAGCTGGAACTGTGGCAGGCACTGCAGGCCCACGATACGGAAGTGCTGCGGCATATGGTGCTGAATGCGGCGCTGTTTGTACCGCTGGGGGCACTGCTGCCCATGATGCACCGCCGCCTGCGCACCTGGCCCTATGCGCTGCTGTGCGGTGCGGCGCTTTCCACCATGATCGAAACCACCCAGCTGCTGGCTGCAGCCGGGCAGTGCGACGTGAACGATATCCTGGCCAACACCCTGGGCGCCCTGCTGGGCTACGGGCTGTTCCGGCTGCTGAACATAGGCGGGAGGATGGAATGAAGATCCTGATGGTAGAACAGTTCCTGCCGGACAGTGTGTATACGCTGGAACTTTGCCGCGCGCTGCGCCTGCACAGGGACCTGCAGCTCACCGTATTCTGCCGCAAAGGCGGGCCGGTGCCGCTGGACGGCGTGCAGTGGAAAGACAAGCTCTACGCCGGCGGCAAGGGCAAAGCGGAAGCGGTGCTGCGCTATGGCGCGGGCCTTGCAGCTCTTGCCCGGGAGATGCGCACCGGCGGTTACGATGTGATCCACGTGCAGAACTTCAAAGATGCGCGGTATGAGATCCCACTTTTCTGCCGGGCCAAAAAACACTGCGGTCTGCTGGTGCACACGGTGCACAACCTTCTGCCCCACGAAGCCGTGGAACAGGATAAAAAACTTTACGGTGAGTTTTATGCTACCTGTGATCTACTGGTGGTTCACAATCTGTACTGCCGCCAGCTGCTGCTGGACGAATACCATGTGCCGCCGGAAAAGATCTGCGTCACGCCTCACGGCAGCTACACGCAGGTGCACGCACAAGCGGCAGCATTCCCCCATGCGGGCCCGGTGGAGTTCCTGCAGTTCGGCGTGCTGCGCCGCTACAAGGGCGTGGACATCCTGCTGGAAGCGCTGGCCCGCATGACCGATGCCCAGCGCAGCCGGGTGCATGTGACCATCGCGGGGGCCCAGTACCCAAAGCTGGATGCCACCGACTACGCCGCCGTCATCCGGGAAAAGCAGCTGGAACCTTGTGTGACCCTGCGGCTGGGCCATGTGCCGGAAGCCGAGCTGGACGGGCTGTACCGGGATGCAGACTTCTGCCTGTTTCCCTACCGGGAGATTTACGGCAGCGGTGCGCTGCTGATGGCCTACAGCTATGCAAAGCCGGTACTGGCCAGCGCTATCCCGGCCTTTGAAGAGGAGACCAGCGGCGGTGCCGCCGGCATCCTGTACCCGCCGGAGGACCCGGATGCCCTGAAAGAAGCCATGCTGCAGGCGGCAGACTGGCAGGCGGCGGAATATGCGGCCCGGCAGGAGTGCATCCGCACACTGGTGCAGGAAAAATACAACTGGGAGCATTCGGCAGAATGCCTCGCGGAAGGATACCATAACGCATGGCAAAGAAAACACGGCTGAACCTGAAGGATGCGCAGCGCCGGATGCTGCTGAACATGCTCTGGTCACTGCTTTCGCTGTTCATCAATTATTTCATGAATTTTCTCATCACGCCGTATGTCACCAACAACATCGGCGTGGAAGCCTACGGCTTTGTGGCGCTGGCCAACACTTTTGTGAGCTATGTGGACATTCTGGCTGTGGGCCTGAACGCCTTTGCCGGGCGGTTCATCGCCATGGCTTACCATCAGGACAAGCCGGAAAAGGCAAACTGCTATTACTCCTCCACCATTCTGGCAGACCTCATTTTGGCGGTGCTGCTGCTGGCGGGCGGCGGCGTGGTGATCGCAAACCTGCCAAAGCTGTTTCAGGTGCCGCCGCAGCTGGTGGGGGATGTGCGGCTGCTGTTTTTCATCGTGCTGGTGCGGTATCTGCTCACGCTGCTGCGCACTGCCTTTGATACGGCAGCTTTTATTGCGGAACGCATCGACCTTGCCGAGCAGCTGCAGAGCATTGCCTACCTGCTGCAGGCGGCGCTGCTGCTTGGCATGTGTATATGGCTGCAGCCCCATGTGTGGTATGTGGGGGCAGCTTCGGCGGCAAGTGCTCTCTTTTTGCTGGCGGGCAACTGGGTGCTGTGCCGCCGCCTGACCCCGGGGCTGCGGTTCAAAGCCAAAAATTTCTCGCCCCGTGCCGTGTGGGAAGTGCTTTCCACCGGCAGCTGGACGGCGCTGAACAACCTTGGCAATGTGCTCAACAGCGGCCTTGACCTGCTCATCACAAACCTCATGCTGGACGTTACGGTCATGGGGCAGATCTCGGTGGCCAAAAACCTGGAGACCATTGCCATTGCCATGGTGTTCAAGCTCAGCTCGGCGTTCCGGCCCCGGTGCCTGCGGCTGTATGCAGAGGAAAAGATCGAAGAGCTGGCAGCGCTGCTGCGCACTGCTATGAAGCTGACCGGCAGCTTTTGCTGTCTGATCGTGCTGGGCTTTTTTGTCTGCGGGTACGATTTTCTGCGCCTGTGGCTGCCGGGGCAGGATACGGCTTTTTTGTACCGCGTGGGTATGATCGTGCTGCTCAGTGACATTGCCACCGGCGCGGTGCAGCCACTGTACTATGTGTATACCCTCACCAAAAAGCTGCGCCTGCCCTGCATCATCACCATACTGGCGGGCGCGGCCAACGTGGCGTCCATGTATCTGCTGCTGCGCTATACTTCCATTGGTGCCGAAGCTGTGGTGCTCACCACACTGGTGATCAGCATGGTGCACTTTGTGGATGCGCCGCTGTACTCGGCCCACTGCCTGCAGCTGCCGCTGGGCACCTTTTACCCCACGCTGGCGCGCAGCGGTGCGGCATTGGCCGCAGGTTTTGCAGCGGCGGCGGTGCTGCGCCGGGTGCTGCCTGCGGCGGCAGGCTGGGCGGCGCTGCTGGGCAAAGGCGTGGCAGCGCTGGCAGTATTGCTGCCGGTGCTGGTGCTGGTGGGTCTTGGCCCCCGGGAGACCGCGTGCTATGTGCGTAAAATGAGAAATAAAGGCTGATGAAGATGGAAAAAATTCAGTTGCTGAATACCCGCGTGAACAACGTTACGCTGGACGAAGCCGTAGACTTTCTGCTGCAGAAGGTACAGCAGGGCATACCGGCCTACGTAGTGGAAGTGAACGTGGACGTTGCAGTAAAAATGGAAAGTGACGCACTTTTGCGCCGCATCGCAGACGAAGCAGACCTGACGCTGGTGGACGGCCAGCCGCTGGTGTGGCTGGCAAAGCTGTACGGCCGTCCGGTCAAGATGAAGGTCTCCGGCTCCGACCTTGTGCCTGCGCTGCTGCAAAAAGCCGCAGGGCAGGGGCGCTCGGTGTTCGTGCTGGGCGGCACCGAGGATGCTGCCCGCAAGGCAGCGGCAAACCTGCGCCGGGACTATCCGGGCCTTGTGGTGGCAGGTGCGCTTTCGCCCAGCATGGGCTTTGAAAAAAAGCCCGAAGAGCTGGCCGCCATCCGCACAGTGGTGCAGCAGGCAGAGCCGGATATCCTGCTGGCCTGCTTTGGATGCCCCAAGCAGGAAAAGTGGGTATATGAGAACTACCGCAGCTGTGGTGCGGCGGTGACTTTGTGCGCCGGTGCAACGGTGGATTTTCTGGCCGGGAACGTGGCGCGTGCACCCAAAGTGCTCAGTGACCACGGGCTGGAATGGCTCTACCGCTTTTTCCGGGAGCCAAAACGGCTGTTCCGGCGGTATTTTGTGGATGATCTGCAGATCTTCCGCATGGCGTGGAAGTACAGGAGAGTGGAAAAATGAAGCTGGGCATTTTGTGCACGATGATCAACGGCTTTGGCCGCCGCGGCTACTACAACAGCCAGGAAGTGGGCCTTGGCCGTGCTCTGGCCGCCATGGGCCACGAG
Source organism: Faecalibacterium sp. (assembly GCA_050873025.1). GTDB lineage: Bacteria > Bacillota > Clostridia > Oscillospirales > Ruminococcaceae > Faecalibacterium. The sequence continues at coordinate 37,511 of JBNMHZ010000006.1, forward strand.
GTGACCATCTATAAGGGCATCGACCCTTCCGAAAAAGAGGAAAAAGTGCACCCGGCCAGCGGCCTGACCGTGTGGTACCTGCCCATGCGGCATCTGGGTGCCCACGGCTGGATGCCTGCCGGGCAGCTGGACCCGGAGACCAAAGCGCTGTTCTGCTTTGGCGACCAGCAGATCTTTCTGCCGCACATCTACCGCTGGTGTCGCAGGCACGGTGCGGTCTTTGTACCCTACATCGGCACGGCCCACAGCCTGGGCATCGGGCTGAAAGGCAAAGTGATGAACACTCTGTTTGCGGCGGGCACCCTGCGCATCTACCTGCACAACCCGGTGCTGGCCAAGACAAGCTCCGCCAAAGCGGAGCTGGAAGCGCTGGGCGTGCGGGATATCACGGTGGCACCGGTGGGGCTGGATACCGCCGTGCTGCACAGGGACTTCCGCTCGGCCGACCGGCTGGCCCTGCGCAAAAAATACGGCTTTGCACCGGAGGATGTGGTGCTGTGCAATGTATCCCGCCTCTCGCCGGAAAAGCGTCCGCTGGAACTCATTGACCTGTTTTTGACCATCCGGGGCAAAAAGCCCTTCAAGCTCATCATCATCGGCAACGGTGCACTGGGGGATGCGCTGAAAGAAAAGATCAAAGCTAACGGGCTGGAACCGGAAGTGACCCTGTTCGATAACGTGCCCTACGACCAGATGTGGGAAATTTACCACATCTCGGATTACTACGTGAATATGAACTACACCGAAATTTTCGGTATGGCCATCATGGAAGCGGTGTACTACTGTACCTCGGTGGCGGCGGTGCAGGCCATCGGCCCCTCGGTGACCCTGAACGGCATGAAGGGCCACTGCCTGTGTGAGGATGACGCTGCCGTGGCCCGCTGGCTGCTGGCACCCTACCCGGACGAAAAAGATCTGGAAGAGAGCGCCTTTAAAATTGCGCGGGACTTCTCCTGGAACCGCTGCGCAAACGCATTTCTGGACATTGTAAAAAGGGAGGGCAAGGCGGAATGATTATTACAAAAACACCCTTCCGCATGTCCTTTTTTGGCGGCGGCACCGATATGGAAAGCTTTTTCCGGGAGAACGGCGGCGCGGTGCTCTCCACCACCTTTGATAAATACTGCTATGTGAACGTGCGCCACCTGCCGCCCTTCTTTGATTATTCCACAGAGCTGGCCTATGCCAAGACCGAGCGTGTGACCAGTCTGGATGAAATTGAACATCCGGCCATCCGCAACGCCATGAAGATGCTGGATATGCATCACATCCGCCTGACCTATGAAGCCGACCTGCCCGCACGCTCCGGCCTTGGCACGTCCAGCTCCTTTGCGGTGGGGATGCTCAATGCCTTCCATGCGCTCAAAGGCCAGTATGTGGGCAAACAGAAACTGGCCGATGAAGCCATCCGGCTGGAGCGTGTGCTCTGCGCCGAGGCCGGCGGCTGGCAGGATCAGATCGCAGCGGCTTACGGCGGCTTTAACCGCATCGATTTTGGTGCCGAGGGCTATCAGGTGCACCCGGTGCTCATCTCGCCCGCCCGCAAGCAGCAGCTGAACGACAGCCTGATGATGTTCTTCACCGGCTTCACCCGGTCGTCGGCGGAGGTGCAGGAGCTCAACAATGCCAGTGCCGGTGCGGACAAAACGGCCCGCCTGCGGGAGATGCTGACGCTGGTGGACGAAGCCGAAGCTCTGCTCACCGACCGGCAGGCCGACCTGGACGATTTTGGCCGGATGCTGGACCACACCTGGAAACTCAAGCGCGGCACCGGCTCGGCTGTTTCCACCAGCTGCATCGATGAGCTGTATGCCAAAGGCATCGCGGCCGGTGCACTGGGCGGCAAGCTGCTGGGCGCGGGCGGCGGCGGTTTTCTGGTATTCTATGTGCGGCCGGAGCATCAGGCGGCGGTGCGCAAAGCCATGGAAAAGCTGCTTTATATCCCGGTGCGGTTCGAAAACAGCGGTACCCGGGTCATTTACTATGCACCGGAGGAGGAACCCGTATGAAAGCAGTCATCATGGCCGGAGGGCGCGGCACCCGCATTGCATCGGTGGCGCGGGATATCCCCAAGCCCATGCTGCCCATCGACGGCGTGCCGGTGCTGGAGCGGGAACTGGAAAGCCTGCGGCAGCAGGGCATCACCGATGTGATCCTGACGGTGGGCTATCTGGCCCCCGCCATCATGGAATATTTTGGCGATGGCAGCGGCGTTTCGCCCGCCACCGGCAGGCCCTTTGGTGTGAATATCCGCTATTATGTGGAGACCGAGCCGCTGGGCAATGCAGGTGCGCTCTACCGCATCCGCGATTGGCTGGACGAAGATTTTCTGCTGCTGAACGGCGACGTGATGTTTGATGTGGATCTGCAGCGGTTTGCCGCTTACCACAAAGAGTGCGGCGGGCTTGCCACCCTGTTCACCCACCCCAACGGCCACCCCTACGACAGCGGCCTTGTGATGGCCGATGCGCAGCAGCGGGTGACCGCATGGCTGACCAAAGAAGAACCCCGCCCGCAGTATTACCGCAACCGGGTCAATGCCGGGCTGCACATCCTCAGCCCCAAGCTGCTGGCCGGGGAGATCCCGGCGGGCAAAGTAGATTTAGACCGGCAGCTGCTCAAGCCGCTGGCGGGCACCGGGCAGCTCTACTGCTACGACAGCCCCGAATACGTCAAGGACATGGGCACGCCGGAGCGCTACGCCGCCGTCTGCCGGGAGGTGAGCAGCGGTTATGCGGCGGCCCGCAATCTGCGCAGCAAACAGCGCGCGGTGTTTCTGGACCGGGACGGCACCCTGAACCGGTATGTGGGCTTTCTGCGGGATATCGATGATTTTGAGCTGCTGCCCGGCGTGGCCCGGGCGGTGCGCACCCTGAACGAGAACGGCTGGCTGGCCATTGTTGTCACCAATCAGCCGGTGATCGCCCGGGGCGAAGTGACCGAAGCGGAACTGGAACGCATCCACTGCAAGATGGAGACCCTTCTTGGCCGGGAAGGTGCCTGGCTGGATGGCATCTACTACTGCCCGCACCACCCGGACAAGGGCTTTGCCGGGGAACGCCCGGAGCTGAAAATAAACTGCAGCTGCCGCAAGCCGAAGCCCGGAATGCTGCTGGCAGCAGCAGAGCGGTTCAACATCGACCTTGCCGCTTCCTGGATGGTGGGCGACGGGCAGAACGATGTTCTGGCCGGCAAAAATGCGTGCTGCCATACGGCATTGCTGGGCGCAGCAGATGCGCCGGACTGCGGGCAGGACTGCACGGTGCCTTCGCTGCTGGATTTTGTGCGGCAGCTGTGCGGAGAAAAGGAGAACACATGAGGATAAACGACAGGGAAGCTGCGGCCCGCCGTGCCGAAGAACAGCTGGACATCCTGCTGCAGCGCTATCCGCTGCTGGCCCCGCTGCGGCCGGAGATCGGACGCGCCTACCGGCTCCTGTGCGGCTGCTACGAAGAAGGCGGCAAGCTGCTTATTGCGGGCAACGGCGGCTCGGCGGCAGATGCCGAACACATCGTGGGCGAGCTGATGAAAAGCTTCAAGCAGCCGCGCCGTCTGGATGCGGAACTGCAGGCACGGCTCATTGCCGAGAGCCCGGAGCTTGGCCCGGTGCTTGCGGCACATCTGCAGCAGGCGCTGCCTGCTATTGCGCTAGACGGCCACCCGGCACTTTCCACCGCCTACCTGAACGACTGCGACCCGCTGCTCTGCTTTGCCCAGCAGGTGAACGGTTATGGCGGGGCAGAAGATGTGCTGCTGGCCATCTCCACCAGCGGAAAAAGCAAAAACATCCTCTATGCCGCCGTCACGGCCCGGGCCAAAGGCATGAAGGTGATCGGCCTGACCGGCGCAACGGACAGCCCGCTGCTGCCTTTGTGCGATGCGTGCATCCGGGTGCCGCTGCAGGAGACCTATCAGATTCAGGAGCTGCACATGCCCATCTATCACTGCCTGTGCCTGATGCTGGAAACGTCCTTTTTTGGATGATGCTGGCCTGCTTTGCCATCGGTTGAACAACTTTCACTCTTCAAATGAACTGCATGAAAAAACAGAAGGCCCGTTTCTATTGACTTTGCCGCCGCAGGAGAGTATACTCCATGCCATCAGAAATACTTCGGCTATGACGAGAAAGAGTACCCGGAAAGAATGCTGCAGAGAGCTGCCGTCTGGTGCAAGGCAGTGCAGGACATCCGTGGGAAGATCCTCTCCGAGCTTTCCGGCTGAATGGACTTTAAAAAGTCCCAGTAAGCGGGAACGGCAGGCTTCCGTTATCAAGGGCCGCGCGTTGTTGGACGTGCACTGAGGGGCCAGTTTTTGCTGGCAATAAGAGTGGTACCGCAGAGGAACTTTTACGCCTTTGTCTCTTACGAACCGTAAGGGACAAAGGCGTTTTTGTTTAGGAAAAGGAGAGTTTATCATGAAAACATTGGAAAAAGTAAGCGACTTCGTGGGCAAGTACATGGCCGCCATCGTCATTGTGGTGGCAGCCGGTGCCCTGTTCTTCCCCGGCCCGTTCAGCGTGGTCAAAACGGCATGGGTCAATAACCTGCTGGGCATCGTGATGTTCGGCATGGGCCTTACCCTCAAGCCGGACGACTTCAAGGTGGTGTTCAGCCGCCCGAAGGATGTCATCGTGGGCTGCATTGCACAGTTCACCCTCATGCCCTTCCTGGCATGGGCGCTCACCCGGGTGTTCAACCTGCCCACCGAGCTGGCCATCGGTGTTATTCTGGTGGGCACCTGCCCCGGCGGCACTTCCTCCAACGTTATGACCTACCTTTCCAAGGGTGACGTTGCACTGTCCGTTGGCATGACCGCAGTTTCCACCGTTCTGGCTCCGTTCCTCACCCCGCTGCTCACCCTGCTGTACGCCGGTCAGCGCGTGGACGTGAACCCCATGAGCATGTTCCTTTCCATCGTCAAGGTGGTGCTGGTGCCCATCGCACTGGGCTTTGTGGTGAACCACTTCTTCCAGAAGTTCACCCAGGCCGCTGTCCGCGTGCTGCCGCTGGTCTCCACCACCGCCATCGTGCTCATCATCTGCGCTGTGGTTTCTGCAAACTCCGCCAAGATCATGACCAGCGGCCTGCTGATCCTTGTGGTCGTTATCCTGCATAACCTGCTGGGCTACCTCACCGGCTTTGGCGTGGGCAAGCTGCTCAAGCTGGACTCCACCAAGTGCCGTGCCATCTCCATTGAGGTAGGTATGCAGAACTCCGGCCTGGCAACCAGCCTGGCTGCAGCCCACTTTGCACAGTATCCTCTGGCAACCATCCCGGGCGCTGTGTTCTCGGTGTGGCATAACATTTCCGGTGCTATCCTCGCAAACTTCTTTGCCCGCACAGCAGAGAAGAAGGACTGATCTTTCATAAACACAAAAGGGACAGAGCATAACGCTCTGTCCCTTTTGTGTTTTACAAAATCACTCAGCCGGTTTCGGTTCTTCCGGACGGTTCAGGATGTCCATGAACTCCTCGCCGGTGATGGTCTCCTTCTGGTACAGGTACTGTGCCAGCTCGTCCAGCTTTGCGCGGTTCTCGGTGAGGATGGCAATGGCCTTTTCGTGCTGGGCCTTGACCAGCTCCACCACCTTCTGGTCTATCTCGCGCTGGGTCTGGGCGGAGCAGGCCAGCGAGGTGTCGCCGCCAAGGTACTGGTTGTTCACGGTCTCAAGCGCCACCATGTCAAAATCCGGGCTCATGCCGTAGCGGATCAGCATGGCACGGGCCAGCTTGGTGGCCTGCTCAATGTCGTTGGAAGCGCCGGTGGTAATGGAGTGGAACACCACTTCCTCGGCGGCACGGCCGCCGGTGAGGGTGGCGATCTTGTTTTCCAGTTCTTCCTTGTTCATCAGGTAGTGGTTGCCCTCGTCCACCTGCATGGTGTAGCCCAGTGCGCCGGAGGTGCGGGGGATGATGGTGATCTTCTGCACCGGGGCGGAGTTGGTCTGCTTTGCCGCTACCAGTGCATGGCCGATCTCGTGGTAGGCCACGATGCACTTTTCCTTATCCGTGAGGATGGAGTTTTTCTTCTGGTAGCCTGCAATGACCACCTCGATGCTCTCTTCCAGGTCGGCCTGGGTCACGCTCTTGCGGCCCGCACGCACGGCGCGCAGAGCCGCTTCGTTGACGATGTTGGCCAGCTCGGCGCCGGATGCGCCGGACGCCATGCGGGCCACAGTGTTAAAGTCGATGCCGGGGGCCAGTGCCACCTTTTTGGCGTGCACTTTCAAAATTTCCTCGCGGCCCTTGAGGTCGGGCAGCTCCACGGGCACCCGGCGATCAAAGCGGCCGGGGCGGGTGAGGGCAGGGTCCAGCGAATCCGGGCGGTTGGTGGCCGCCAGAATGATGACGCCGGTGTTGCCCTCAAAGCCGTCCATCTCGGTGAGCAGCTGGTTCAGGGTCTGCTCACGCTCGTCGTTGCCGCCGATATTGCCGCTGTTGCGTTTCTGGCCGATGGCGTCGATCTCATCGATGAACACGATGCAGGGGGCCTTCTCCTTGGCCTGCTTGAACAGGTCACGCACCTTGGATGCGCCCATGCCCACGAACATCTCCACGAATTCCGAGCCGGAAATGGAGAAGAACGGCACGTTGGATTCGCCTGCCACAGCCTTGGCCAGCATGGTCTTGCCGGTGCCCGGAGGGCCCACCAGCAGGATGCCTTTGGGCATGGAAGCACCAATGCTCTCGTACTTGCTGGGGTCGTGCAGGTAATCCACGATCTCCTGCAGGTTTTCCTTGGCTTCGTCCTCACCGGCCACGTCCGCAAAGCGGATGCCGTGGGTGGACTGCACATACACCTTGGCATTGGATTTGCCCACGCCGCCAAACATCATGGAGTTGGCACCGCCGGCCTTTTCCATCAGCTTTTTGTTCATATAATTGCCCAGCCACACAAACAGGACGATGGGCAGAACAAAGCTGACAAGGAAGCTGAGCACCGGCGAAGCCTGTTCCACGATCTCGCTGGAGAACTGTGCACCGGCATCATACAGGCGCTCGGTGAGGTTCGGGTCGTTCATCAGGCCGGTCTTGTAGACCTGGGTCTCGTCTTTATCGGTAAAAATGATCTGGTTGGATTCGATGTCCACACGGCCGATGTTCTTTTCTTCGGTCATGGACATAAAGGTGCCATAGTCCACCTCTTTCACCTGACGCTCGCTCATCCACGGCACCAGCACAAAGTTGAGCAGCAGCAGGATCACCAGCACAATGGCATAGTAGATGGCCAGCGGCTTTTTGGAAGGCTTGACTTCTTTCATGGGGTGATTCCTCCTTTGGTTCGATCTCATATGCGTAGTATAGCACAGCCAAAAGCGCCGGAACAGCAAATCAAGGGGAAGTTTTTGGAAAATTCGCATTTTCTTAACAAACAGGCACAAGAAAAGGGAGAACGGCTTTCGTCGCTCTCCCTTTTAAAATTTGAGTGTTACTTGTTGGGGAAGGTCTTGTTCCAAACCTCAATGACCTTTACCTTGGTCACAAGGCCGTCGGGATTGAAGGTGGTTTCCGTCTTGGCGTCCAGCAGGCCCTGCTCAACGCACCACTGTGCAGCCTTGGCCATGTCGGCGTCGGCCACGTCAGTAAAGGCAGGGGCACTTGCGGGCTCCGGACGGCCTGCGGCGTTCCACACCAGCAGTGCCAGCTCGCCGCGGGTGGCGGGGATGGCTGTGCCCTCGGGCAGGATATTGTGCAGGATCACGCGGGTGGCAATCTGGTAGCCGCCCCACACGGCTGCACTGCCGACCATAGCGGCGGCAACGGCACCGCCGATGCCGGAACCACCGCCGGAAGAAGAACTGTCGGAAGGGATGGTGCTGGTGTCGATCTCAACGACCAGACCGGTCTCGCCGTCCTCTGCCGAGATATCCTCGTCCGAGACGATAATGGTGCCGGTTTCGTCAAGCTCGGTCTTTCGGTCGTTCACAAGGCAGTCGCCGCGGCTTGCCGGGGTAAAGATAATGGTGCCGATCTTGCCGCCTTCATTCTGGGCGGTCAGCTTACCGGCCTTGATGGATGCAGATGCATCTGCAGGGATCAGGATGCCGTCGGTGCTGCTGCCGTTCAGGCTGACGCTGCTGGTAGTGCTCACGGTCAGCTTGTTGCCGCTGCCCACGATGGAGCCGCTGGCGGCATCCAACTCGACCTCGCCGCTGGCGGCCACATCCAGGCTTCCGGTCACGATGCCGCTGCCTTCGGCGGAAAAATCTTCCACGCCGGAAATGGTCAGACTGCCGTCAACGATGGTGCCGTTCTCGTTCTGCAGGATGACGCTGGGCTTTTTGTTGTTGTACGGTGTGCCCGTGATCGCAACGTCCTTGGTAAAGCCGCCGATCAGGGTATATTCGCCGTTACCGTACTGCACGGTGATGCCCAGTTCTTCGATCTCGGTGGTCTCGGAATCAAGGGTGTAGGTCTTACCGTCTGCGGTGAGGGTAAGAGTGGGCTCGCTTACGGGCACGGGTACGTATTCGCTCTCCGGGCCCACATAGAGGTAACGGTTCTTCACATGCGTGCCGTTGGGGATGTCGATGGTATTCGCTTTGTATTTCTTGCTGACACAGGCAATGTAATCAGCCTTTGCGCCGTTGAAGGTAACGGTGCCGATGGAAGAGCTGCCCTCGTTATCCACGATCAGCTTGCGTGCGGTAATGGTCAGGCCGCCGGTCACGGTGCTGGTGGTGCCGTTGCGATTGGCGTTCAGGGTCACAGTGCCGGGGGTGGTGATGGTCAGGGCGTTTCCGGTCAGGCCGCCTTCCTCGTTTGTCAGGGTCACATCACCGCTGCAGGTGATGGTAACATTGCCTGCGCCGCCGCCAAGAGCATCGCCGTTGTAGGCCTTGGCGGTGAGGGTAACATCCTCTGCGCCGTCAATGATGGTCTCACCGGTAGTTACAAAGCCGGAACCGATGATATCCACATTGCCGCAGTTTTCCAGCGTGAGCGCTTTTGCACCGTAATAGTTGATGTTCCACTGGAAGCTGTCCACATCTTTTACAGTAAGCGAGCCAACGATATCATAGTAGATGCTGCCGTTGGGGGTGCCCACCCATTTCAAGCCGGGCAGGGTGCCCTTGTAGGCTTTGCCGGTAATGGTCACGTCACCGGAAAGATGGCCGCTGAGGGTGTAGACGCCGTTCTGGTAGGCAACCGTGACCTTATCTGCCAGCGTGGTGCTTTCCGGGTTCAGCTCGTACTTGGTGCCGTCCACGGTAACAATGAGCTGCGGGTCTGCAAAGACCTTGCCGGAGGAGATGCTCAGGTAGCCCAGGTTCAGAATTTCGTTATAAGCACCGTTCTGCAGCGGCTCGGGCTCGTATGTGTTCGTCTCGCTGCTGCCGGTGGTCACTTTGTAATCACCGCTGCCGATGGGAGTGAACACCACTCGGCCCACAATGCCAACGGTGTTGTTCACGGTCAGGCTCTTGGCGCTGGCGGTCAGGCCGTTTGCCGTTACAGCGCCTGCGGCCGTGCTGGAAATGTTCACGTCGCCAAGTCCGACCAGATTCAGCTTGTTCAGCTGGCTGGTGAGATCCAGCTCAAGATCCGGGGTGTTTGCGCCGATGATCTCTACCGCTGCACCTTCGCCAAACGCACCGGTAAGGGTATAGGTGCCGTTCTCAAACTCCACGGCCACGCCGGTATCGCCGATGGCAGTGCTGTAGGAGTTGATGTTGTAGGTGGTGCCGTCCACCTTGACGGTCAGCGTTTCGGCTGCGGGCGGGGTGACCTCGCGGATATAGAGGTAAGAAATATCGTCGTTACGGGTAATGGAGTAGGTGTTGCCGGACATGGTCTCAGTCTGGCGGGTAGAGGAATCACTACTCTTGCCGGTGGTCACAAGGTAGGTCTTGGAGGAATCCAGTTTTGTAAAGGTCATTCGGCCAAGGCTGCCGCCGCCGTCGTTTTCCAGCAGCAGGCTCTTGGTCTTGAAGGTGCTGCCATAAGTATCACTTTCGCCGACCAGCGCAGTAGTGCTGCTGCCAATGATCTTCACATTGCCGTCAGCTTCAACGAACGCATCACCCGTCACAATGCCATTGATGGTCACATTGCCGGTGCAGTCCGAGACCTTCAGAGTATGGGAATTTCTGCCGTCATATTCGACGGACAGACCGCCGTCGATCACAAGATCAGACACCTTCTGCACCGTTACATTGGAAGCAGAATTTTTCAGATTGACGGCTGTTTTGCCGGTGCCGGTGATCGTGCAGCGAATCGCACGGCCGGAAATGTCATTCTGAGCGGTCAGAATATCATGGTCCGGGTCGTAAGTAAAGACGGTGGTGTACAGTTTGTAATTGTCTTTATTCAGGTTCGAAAGCTTTGCTTTGTTGCTGGAATAAGAGTATTCATCGATATAAACATCGTACTCTTCATATTCGCCCGGCATAATGCTCAAATAATGCCGGTAATCAGCTGTGTAGTCATTCGAATCGAGATACTTGGACGAAGTATCTTTGGCCGTAATACCTCTCTGAGGATGCAGGTCGTTCGCGCTGCTGCCTACGTTGATAAGAAGAGCATCCGTGCTGTTGGCATGTTTTTGAAAAGTGACTTTACCAAACGGGCCGGAGGGGTTTTTCATAATAAGACCGCCGGAGGTAACGAAAGAACGATAGTCCCTGCTATAACTCGTCATAACACGTGTACTGTTGCAACTGAGCGTGACCATGCCGGGGGTCGTGATACCTACCTCATAATTGGACAATGCGCCGGTAGGATGTGTGTTTTCAAGTGTTACATTGCCAGAGCAGACGATATCTGCCCCCTGGAGCGCAACATTAGCGTAGCCGGTGCCCTGACCGCCAGAGATCAGCTCTACGTTCTGTCCGCTTTTTACGCCCAGCCAGTCGGTACATGTGCTGGGAGAAGTGATCTTAATATTGCCGGTGCAAGTCAGATACAACTTGCCAAATGCGCTTGTTGTAGTTGAAGTGGAAATACCTGTAAAATCATGGATGCCGTTCACGGTAAAACGATCGGCAGTTGCCGCCGCTTCACCCTCACCGTCCATTACAAGGTTCGGGTTGCCGGTGCCGTCGATCGTGGTGTTGACCGACGGGAAAGTGCCGGTCAACGTATAAGTGTTGTCGGAAAAAGCAACCCCGATCGTTGCAGTGTAGTCCGTCAACACAGAATTGGAATATTTCTGATAGTTGATCGTAATGGAGTCGGTCTGGCTGTCGATGGGGTAGGTCTGGTCATTTACCGTGACTGTCAGCGTGGGCGCGGTGCCGCTGTCTGCCGCGCTGCTGCCGTCGTCTGTCGCCAGTGCGCTGAGGGGGCTTGCTGCCTGCAGCAGCATACCAAGGCTCAGCACCCCGGCCAGAAATTTGCGGATGCGAGGTTTCATGGGAAAATTCCTCCTTTAATAATGTCTCTGGCACTATCATACATGCTTACCCCCCCCCCGTATCGAAACTGCGGCACGAATCGACAGAAAAATGCATCGAACGGAATGCACTTCAAATTTTGGCACATTTTGCCGGATGCTTTGTGAAATTGTTTCATCCTACCTATGAGCCAAACTGCTTGACAGTGCCCGCGCACTATGCTAAACTGATTTTACTTTGAAAAAAGCACAAATGCGTTGACGGGGAAAAAACGATTTTCTTCTGCGTACAGAGAGCCGCCGGTTGGTGCAAGGCGGGTGCAGAGGGCTTCGGTTACTGGCCCCTGAGCGGCAGGGCTGAACAGAGAGTAGGCCCTGACGGACGCCCACCGTTACCGGGGCAGCGATTCGCTGCAAAAAGCCGATCGTGCAAAGCGGCTGTGCCCAAAGGCGCAGCAAAGAGAGTGGTACCACGGGTGCCCTGTAGTTTGAACTTTACAGGCTCTCGTCTCTCAAGGTTTTCGCCTTGAAAGACGGGAGCCTTTTCGTATGTTTCGCGCACAGACGCTTCGGAAGCGCAAAAGCCTTCCCCCGGACGGGGGAAGGTGCTGAACGAAGTGAAGCGGATGAGGGCGCAGGCAGAACGCTGTCTGTCCGGGTTTCCCCTCATCCGTCATTGCTGGCGCAATGCCACCTTCCCCCCAAGGGGTGAAGGCTTCAGAACGCTCAGGAGGATGAGAAAGATGATGGACGCAACCAAGTACGCTCCGGGTTACTACCCGGTACCCGCCGGCTATGACAGCTGGGTGAAGAAGGATCACATTGAAAAGGCCCCTGCCTGGTGCAGCGTGGATCTGCGCGACGGCAACCAGGCCCTGATCGTGCCCATGAGCCTGGAAGAGAAGCTGGAGTTCTTCCAGATGCTGGTCAAAATCGGCTTCAAGGAGATTGAGGTGGGCTTCCCGGCTGCCAGCGACACCGAGTACGAGTTCCTGCGCACCCTGATCGAAAAGAACATGATCCCCGAGGATGTCACCGTTCAGGTGCTGACCCAGTGCCGCGACCACATCATCCGCAAGACCTTTGAGGCCGTCAAGGGCGCACCCCGCGCGGTGATCCACTTCTACAACTCCACCTCTGTGGCCCAGCGCGAGCAGGTGTTCCACAAGAGCAAAGAGGAGATCAAGAAGATCGCCACCGACGGCGCAAAGCTGGTCAAGCAGCTGAGCCAGGAGTACGAGGGCAACTTCCTGTTCGAGTACAGCCCCGAGAGCTTCACCGGTACCGAAGTGGACTACGCTGTGGATGTGTGCAACGCCGTGCTGGACATCATGCAGCCCACCCCGGACCGCCCGATGATCATCAATCTGCCGGTCACCGTGGAAATGAGTATGCCCCATGTCTACGCAAACCAGATCGAGTACTGCGACAAGCACCTCAAGTACCGTGACAGCGTTATCATTTCCACCCATCCCCACAACGACCGCGGCACCGGCGTTGCCTGCGCAGAGCTGGCCGTGCTGGCCGGTGCCCAGCGCGTGGAGTGCTGCCTGTTTGGCAATGGCGAGCGCACCGGCAACGTGGACGCTGTGACCCTTGCTATGAATATGTACAGCCACGGCGTAGACCCGAAGCTTGATTTCTCCAATATGCCGGAGATCTGCGCCACCTACGAGCGCGTGACCCGGATGCACATCTATGAGCGCACCCCCTATGCCGGCCAGCTGGTGTTCGCCGCCTTCTCCGGCAGCCATCAGGACGCCATTGCAAAGGGCATGGCCTACCGCAAGGAGCACAATGAGCACCGCTGGACCTGCCCCTACATCCCGGTGGATCCCCACGACATCGGCCGCACCTACGACGCCGACGTCATCCGCATCAACAGCCAGAGCGGCAAGGGCGGCATCGGCTTTGTGCTGGAACAGAACTTCGGCTACAACCTGCCCCCGAAGATGCGCGAAGCATTGGGCTACAAGGTCAAGAGCGTTTCCGACCACAACCACAAGGAGCTGAGCGCAAACGAGGTGCTGCACATCTTCGAGGATACCTTCCTCAACCGCTGCAAGCCGCTCAATGTCATTGAAGCACACTTTGCACAGGTGGGCGGCATCACCGCCACCGTCACTCTCGACCTGAACGGTCAGCGCAAGGTAGTCACCTCCGTTGGCAACGGCCGTCTGGATGCCGTGGCCAACGCCATCCAGAGCGCCACCGGCATGGAGTTCCATCTGGAAACCTACTCCGAGCACAGCCTGGACGAAGGCTCCACCTCCCGCGCTGCATCGTATGTGGGCCTGACCTGGGGCGACAACACCGTCACCTGGGGCGCCGGCACCGATACCGATATCATCGTGGCCGGTATCAAGGCTCTGGTGAGCGCCATCAACAATAAGTAAAGAAGCCGCTGCATGAGCCTTCCCCCTCGGGGGAAGGTGGCGCGTTAGTGCCGGATGAGGGGAAGCTGCAATTAGATTTCGTTTTGTCAGAGCGGATACAGAAGATAACTACCCCTCATCAGTCGCCTGCGGCGACAGCTTCCCCCGAGGGGGAAGCCTTTATACCGCCATCGCAACGCAGAATAAAAGGAGAGTACCACCATGGGAATGACCCTGACGCAGAAGATCCTTGCCGCACATGCCGGGCTTGCCGAGGTCAAGGCAGGCCAGCTCATCAACGCAAAGCTTGATATCGTGCTGGGCAACGACATCACCACCCCCGTCGCCATCAACGAGTTTGAAAAGGCCGGTTTTGACGGCGTGTTCGACAAAGAGCACATTGCCATTGTGCTGGACCACTTTGTGCCCAACAAGGACATCAAGAGCGCTACCCAGTCCAAGCAGTGCCGCGAGTTCGCCAACAAATACGATATCCTCAACTTCTACGATGTGGGCCAGATGGGCATTGAGCACGCCCTGCTGCCCGAAAAAGGCATCGTGACCGCCGGTGACTGCGTCATCGGTGCCGACAGCCACACCTGCACCTACGGTGCACTGGGCGCTTTCTCCACCGGCGTGGGCTCTACCGATATGGCCGCCGGCATGGCTACCGGCATGGCATGGTTCAAGGTGCCCTCCGCCATCAAGTTTGTACTCAAGGGCAAGTTCGGCCCCCGCGTGTCCGGCAAGGACCTGATCCTGCACATCATCGGCATGATCGGTGTGGACGGCGCACTGTATAAATCCATGGAGTTCACCGGCCCGGGCGTTGCATCCCTGACCATGGACGACCGCCTGTGCATCTGCAACATGGCCATTGAGGCCGGTGCCAAGAACGGCATCTTCCCGGTAGACGATGTGACCAAGGCTTACCTCAAGGGCCGCAGCCAGCGCGAGCCGGTGTTCTATGAAGCCGACCCGGATGCCGAGTACGAAAAGACCATTGAAATTGACCTCGACAAGCTGGAGCCCACCGTCAGCTACCCGCACCTGCCGGAGAACACCCACGTTGCCAGCGAGGGCAAGAACATCAAGATCGATCAGGTGGTAATCGGCAGCTGCACCAATGGTCGTCTGGAAGATATGGAAGCCGCCTACAACGTGCTTAAGGGCAAGCACATCGCCAAGGGCGTGCGCGGCATCATCATCCCCGCCACCATGGCCGTTTACAAGGAGTGCATCCTGCGCGGCTGGACCACCGCCTTCATCGATGCAGGCTGCATCGTGTCCACCCCCACCTGCGGCCCCTGCCTGGGCGGCTACATGGGCATTCTGGCCGAGGGCGAGCGCTGCGTTTCCACTACCAACCGCAACTTTGTGGGCCGCATGGGCCACGTGAAGAGTGAAGTGTACCTCGCTTCTCCCGCAACCGCCGCTGCCAGCGCACTGACCGGCTACATCACCGACCCCCGCACGGTCTGACCCGAAAGGAGCACAACAATGAACGCAAAAGGTTCTGTTTTCAAATACCCGGATAACGTGGATACCGATGTCATCATTCCGGCCCGCCACCTGAACACCCAGGACGCCAAGGAACTGGCCAGCCACTGCATGGAGGATATCGACAAGGACTTCGTGAAGAACGTGAAGGACGGCGACATCATGGTGGGCGGCTGGAACTTCGGCTGCGGCTCCTCCCGTGAGCACGCCCCTCTGTGCATCAAGACTGCCGGCATCTCGGTGGTCATCGCTAAGAGCTTTGCCCGCATCTTCTACCGCAACAGCATCAACATCGGCCTGCCCATTATGGAGTGCCCGGAAGCTGTGGATGCCATCAATGCGGGCGACATCGTCAGCGTGGATTTTGATACCGGTGTTATCACCGATGAGACCAACGGCAAGGTGTTCCACGCCGAACCGTTCCCGCCGTTCATTCAGGAGATCATCTCTGCCGGCGGTTTGATGAAGTCGATCAAAGCGAAGCAGAAATAAAGCCTTCTCCCGGTCGGGGGAAGGTGGCACGAAGTGCCGGATGAGGGCGCGCCGTCAGGAATGCTTGAACGTATACCCCTCATCAGTCGCCTGCGGCGACAGCAATCCCCCTTTTGGCTACGCCATTTTCCCCCGACCGGGGGAAATCGTTCCCCAAGGGGTGAAGCCTTTACACGTTACATCTTCCATAAAAGGAGTACCACCAATGGAAAAAAACATTGCTGTTATCTGGGGCGACTGCTCCAGCCCGGAGATCGTCAAGCAGACCATCCGCGTGCTTGACAAGGTAGCCGAAAAGTACGGCCACACCTTCCACTACACCGACGCTGCCATGGGCGGCGAAGCCATTGATAAATATGGCGACCCGCTGCCCCAGCACGAGCTGGACAAGTGCCTGGCTGCGGACAGCGTGCTGCTGGGTGCCGTGGGCGGCCCCAAGTGGGAGGGCCTGCCCGGTGAGCAGCGCCCGGAAAAGGGCCTGCTGCGCCTGCGTGCCGGTATGGGTCTGTACTCCAACAACCGCCCGGCCAAGATCTGGCCCCAGCTGGCCCCGGCCAGCCCCCTCAAGCCCGAGATCGTGGCACAGGGCATCGATTTCATCATCGTGCGTGAGCTGATCGGCGGCGTGTACTTCGGCAACCACGAGACCCACACGCTGGAAAACGGCGAGAAGCAGGCTATCGACTCCATGCCCTACTCCGAGCACGAGATCGAGCGCATTGGCCGCATCGGCTTTGAGACCGCTCAGAAGCGCCGCAAGAAGCTGTGCTGCGTGGATAAGGCCAATGTGCTGGACACCAGCCGCCTGTGGCGCAGCGTGATGCACCGCCTGCAGGCCGAGTACCCGGACGTGGAGTACAGCGAGATGTTCGTGGACAACTGCGCGATGCAGATCGTCAAGAACCCCGCCCAGTTCGATGTGATCGTCACCGAGAACATGTTCGGCGACATCCTCTCGGACGAAGCTTCCATGATCACCGGCTCTATCGGCATGATCCCGTCCTCCTCTCTGGGCGACGGCACCCGCGGCCTGTACGAGCCCATCCACGGCTCTGCACCCGACATCGCCGGTAAGGACATCGTGAACCCCACCGCCTGCATCCTGTCCGCTGCCATGATGCTGCGCTACTCCTTTGGCATGGCCGAGGAAGCCGACGCCATTGAGAACGCCGTGAACAAGGTTCTGGACAAGGGCCTGCGCACTGCCGACAACATGAGCGAAGGATGCAAGTGCCTGGGCTGCACCGCCATGGGCGACGCCATCCTGGCCGAAATTTAAAATTGTGCAAACCAAAAAGAGGAACGACCGTGTAGGGCCGTTCCTCTTTTTTGCTGTGTTCTGTTTTGCTCAGCGGCGCAGGAAATCCGGGTCCAGCAATTGCAGTTTGGAGCCGGAAAAATCCAGTACGCCCTCGTCCCGCATCCGGCACAACTCCCGCGAGAGGGCGCTGCGATCCACGCACAGAAAATCCGCAAGGCCGGTGCGGTTGTAGGGCAGGGTGTAGCAGCCCTTTTCGTCCGGCGTGAGGGTCTGCAGATAAATTTTCAGCCGGTCGCGCAGGCGCTTCTGGGCTAGAATGCGCACCTTGGTGTTGAAGAACAGCAGCTGCCGGGCCATGTCCTGCATCAGGTTGGCCGTCACCTGCATCCGGCAGGGGCAGGTAAGGGTCTGCTGGGACATCAGGGCGCTGAAATCCAGCAGCATCACGGTGCAGTCGCTGGCGGCACGCAGGCACACCGGGCTGGTGGTCCAGCCGGTGCAGGCCAGTTCGGCCCCAAACACCTGCCCGGCGGCAAAGCTGCAGATGCTTACCTGATTGCCGTTTTCATCGTAGAGGAATTCCTCCATGCTGCCGTCCAGCAGCACGCCGGTGTTGTGGCTCTGTTCGCCCAGCTCCACGATGTGGGCATTGCGCGGGTACTGGCGCACGCTGGCGTTCAGGCAGGTGAGCACCTCGTTATATTTGCGCGGCTGGATGCCATTGAACATGCCGCACTGTTTTAAAATTGAATAATACTGCTCCATGTTGAATCTAAAATTGCATTTGCCGTTGCCATAACAACGGACACATTGAGGTAGTTGTGTTAAACTGACGGTTAGGGCTGTCTAATTTATGGACAGCATTATTATACGGTATAAAGTTTGAATTGTCAAACCCTACGACTTGTAGGGTTGATTTTTAAAGGAGTGACACAATGCGTTCGTTGGGAATGGATCTTGGTGCGTCCACCGTCAAGCTGGTGCTGCTGCACCGCGGCACGGTGCAGCAGCAGTGGATGGCTGTGCACCACGGCAGGCCCTTTGCCTGCCTGCAGGATGGGCTGGCAGCGCTGGCCCTTGCACCGGAAGAAGAGCTTGCCGTCTGTGTGACCGGCAGCAATGCCGAAGCTCTTTTAGAGCGGGAGCCCGCCCTGCCGCAGCTGGGGGATATCCCCGCCATCGTGGAGGGCGTGCGCAGTCTGGTGCCCGGTGCCGGTTCGGTGATCGAGATCGGCAGTCAGGGGGCACGGTTCATCACCGGGCTGCAAAGCCGTACGCCGCAGTTTGCCGCCAACGAGCACTGTGCAGGCGGCACCGGCTCCTTTTTTGAGGATCAGATGTCCCGCGTGGGCTGCAAGCTGGAGGATTACTCTTCCCTTGTGGAGCAGGCCCGCAACGTGCCCCGCCTTTCCGGCCGGTGCGCGGTGTTTGCCAAGACGGATATCATCCACCGCCAGCAGGAGGGCGTCTCCACGCCGGATATCCTGCTGGGCCTGTGCTATGCAATGATCCGCAACTACAAGGCCACCATCGTGCGCCGCCTGCCGGTGGAAAAGCCGGTGGTGTTCTGCGGCGGCGTTACCTGCAACAGCGGTGTGGCCCGTGCCATCCGGGAGGTGTTCGACCTTGCGGAAAACGAGCTGATCGTGCCGGAAGCCGCCCGGTTTGAAGCGGCGCTCGGTGCCGCGCACAAGGCTGAGGGCCGCTTTACGGTTGCCCGGCTCACGGCTCTGCTGGACGGCACGCTGGCCGCCCACCGTGCAGCCGGTACCCTGCCGAAGCTGCAGCTCCGCCCCGGCACCGATCTTTCGGAGCCGAAAGCCACGGGCATCATCCCGGCAGGCGGCTGTGCGCTGGGCATTGATATCGGCTCCACCAGCACCGACCTTGTGCTCATCGGTGCAGACGGAGCGCTTGTGGACTTCCAGTATCTGCGCACCGCAGGCGACCCGGAAGGTGCCGTCCGCAAGGGCCTTGCCAGTATCCGCCAGCGGTTCGGCGAGGTACGCTTTACCGCTGTAGGCGTCACCGGTTCCGGCCGTGAGCGGGTGGGCAGGCGCATCGGTGCCGATGCCGTGCGGGACGAGATCACAGCCCAGGCCAGGGGTGCCGCCCACTGGGTGCCGGAAGTGGACACCGTGTTTGAGATCGGCGGGCAGGACAGCAAGTACATCAGCATCAAAGACGGCGAAGTGGTGGACTTCCAGATGAACAAAATTTGTGCCGCCGGCACCGGCTCGTTTGTGGAGGAGCAGGCCGCGCGTATGGGCATCCCGCTGGCACAGTTCGGCCCGCTGGCCCTCAGCGCAGAGCACCCGGCCGCACTGGGCGAGCGCTGCACTGTGTTCATCGAGACCGCCATTGCCTCGGCCGCCGCCGAGGGCGTCTCGCAGGCCGAAATTGCCGCCGGTCTGTGCCACTCCATCGTGCAGAACTATCTGCACAAAGTGGTGGGTTCCAAGCCGGTGGGCCAGCACATCGTGCTGCAGGGCGGCGTGGATTACAACCCCGGCATCGTGGCGGCATTCCAGGCGGCCTACGGGGAACGCGTGCAGGTGAGCCCGGTGTTCTCCATCAGCGGTGCCTATGGCGCGGCGTTGCTGGCACAGGAGGCCGTGGGCGATGCGCCCAGCCGCTTTGTGGGCTTCGACAGCCCCGCTCAGGATGCGGACGACCGCAGGACTGCCGAGATCCAGAAAAATATCGATTTCTACAAGCAGGCGGACAAGCTGCTTCTGGATGGCTACACCGGCAAGCGCGACCCGAACAAAAAAACGGTGGGCGTGCCCTTTGCGCTGATGATCCACAAGTTTTTCCCCATGGCAAATGCCTTTTTCACTTCGCTGGGCTTCAACGTGATCCTCACCGACCCCACCAGCGAGGAGACCATCCGCCTTTCCCAGCAGCTGGCCCAAGGCGAGACCTGCTTCCCGGTCAAGCTCATTTACGGCCACATGCAGCAGCTGATCGATCAGAAGGTGGATTACATCTTCCTGCCCACCATCCACACCATGAAGCACGAGAAGAGCCGCGTAAAGCATAACTACGGCTGTGTGTATATGCAGACGGCGGCGGTGTCCGTGGCAAAGGCGCTGGATATTGAAAGCAAGGGCATCGCGCTGCTCAGCCCGGTGTTCGACCTGGACTTCGGGCAGGAGGCCATGGCCACGGCCATGCTGGGTCTGGGCAAAATTCTGGGTATCCCCAAGCCCCTGTGCGCCAAGGCTCTGCTCAGCGGTGCCATGGCCGTGCGCCGCCACACCGCTGCCGTGGAAAAGCAGGGCAAAGCTCTGCTTGCCACCCTCAAGCCGGAAGATAAGGTACTGGTGCTCATCACCCGCAACTACGGCGTGTCCGACCCCATCCTGAACATGGGCATCCCGGAGCTGCTGCTGGAACGCGGCTACAAGGTCATCACCCTGAGCCACCTGCCCGGCCATGCGCTGGACATCTCCGGCGAGTACGACAACCTCTACTATCCCTTCGGCCAGCATATTTTATCCGGCGCAAAGCTGGTGGCCCACCACCCGAACCTTTACGCCGTCTACCTCACGAACCACGGCTGCGGCCCGGATACCATGCTCTCCCACCTGTTCAAGCAGGAAATGGGCGATAAACCGTATCTGCAAATTGAAGTGGACGAGCATTTCTCCAATGTGGGCGTCATTACCCGCATCGAAGCCTTCCTCAACAGCCTGCAGCACCGCCCGGCACAGCCGCTGCCGAAGGACTTTGCCATTGAGCAGGTGGAACTCCGCCCCTGCCGCATCGCCCACACGCCGGAAAAGGCCCTGCCGCTGTACCTGCCTGCACTGGGGGCCTACACGCCCTATCTGACAGTGTATTTCCGCCAGCAGGGCGTGGACGCCAAGGCTCTGCCGCACCTTACCGACCACGCCCTCAGCCTTGGCCGCGCCGAGACCAGCGCCAAGGAATATCTGCCCTTCCCGGCGCTGCTGGGCAGCATCCTTGCCCGGCGGGAAGAAAGCAGCACCCCGGCACAGTTCCTCATCCCGCAGACGCAGGGTGCCGAGGCCGACGGCCAGTATGCCCGGGTCATCCGGGCCGTGCTGGACCGCCGGGACGAGACCGGTGCACAGCTGGTGGGCCCCATGCTGGAGACTCTGCCCGGCACCGCGCAGGACCGGGATGCTTTGTTCCGCGCTCTGCTGGCGGGCGATCTTCTGTATGCCGCCCCGGCGGAAAAGCGGGCAGAGCTTGCTGCCCGCCTGGCCGGCCTGCCCGGCTGGGAACAGCTGCATGCGGCAGCAAAGGCTATTGGTGCCATGCCCGCCGCAGGCCGCCGCATTGCCGCTGTGGGCACGCCCCTGTGCCTGACCGAACTGGACAGCGGCGTGCTGGAAGCGCTGGAAGCCGAGGGCGAGCACATCCTGCGGGCACCCTTGAGCGAGTACCTGTGGTTTTTGTGGCAGGATAACCTCGACGCGAACCAGCCCCACGCCGCATGGCTGGGCAGGATGGCCGGGGAAATGCAGGCTCTGGGCGCAGAGCTGGGCAAACACAGCGCCTTTGCGGCAGACCCGGCGGCGCTGTTCCCGCTGGCGGAAGCCGCATTGCCCCACTTTGCGGGCGGCAATGGCCGTTACCGCTATGCCAAGGCTGTGGAGCTTTCCGCCCGCGTGAATGCGGTGCTGACCCTCGCACCCCGGTACGAGAACGCCGCCATGATTTTGGATATGCGCGGGCTGCACGATGCCTGCAAAGCCCCGCTGTTCCAGCTTTCGCTGGACAACGACTGGGACGAGACGGCATGGAGCCGCCTGCGTTCCTTCCTGTATTACTGCTGAAACAGCAGGTTATAAAACCAAAAGTTCCCGTGCCTGCAGAAGAACCGCTGCAGTGCACGGGACTTTTTTGCACAAGGGGAAGAACGATGGAATTTTGCAGTGGAGTATGTTATACTTAACTCGGACAGCTGCCCAAAGAAAGGGGAAGGATCATGAGTACAAAAATTGGACTGGAAGCCGTTGCTTACACCCTGCTGTATACGGCGTTTATGCTGCTTTTGTTCAAAAAGCAGGGGGCCCGGCATCAGCTTTACAATTACCCGCCTGCCATTCAGAAGCGGGCCATCGAAAAAGGCATCACCACGCAGGCGGAGATGGATGCCAACGCCAAAAAGAACAAGCTGCCCGGCCTGCTGGTCATGCTGCTTCTGAGCGTTGTGTTCATCAGCGGCGTCAACGGGGAGCGCGACTTCTGGGCGGGCTTCTGGCAGTCCTATATTTTCTTCAACGCATTCTCCCTGTTCGATGCACTGGTGATCGATACCATCTGGTTCTGTCACTCCAAGTGGTGGGTCATCCCCGGCACCGAGGATATGACAGCGGCCTACCACGACTATGCATTCCACTGGAAGTGGTTCTTCATCGGTCTTGCTTCCAGCCTGCTGCTCGCCGCCATCTGCGGCGGCATCACGGCGCTGTTGGGGCTGGTGCTGTAACACCCAAAACTAAAGATTGCACAAACAAAGAACCCGTCCGGGAAATCGGACGGGTTCTTTGCGTCAGTTGTGAAAGAGAAAAGCGTTATTCGATGACGAGCAGCAGGCTCATCTTGAACTTGCCCTGCGGGGTGACACTGTGCAGGCCGTTCTTATCAAAACGGAAGCTCTCGCCTGCATTCAGCTCGTAATCCTTGCCCTCGTAACCGATGACGGCTTTGCCTTCCAGAGCAGTCAGGATAGCATTGCCGGGGGCGCGGTGCGGGGTCAGGCCGGTGCCCTCGTCAAAGGCCATCAGCACGAACTTCATGTTGTCGGCGTGGACGATATCCAGGTTGGCAATGCTGCCGGTCTCGTAGGAAATGAGGTCTTTCAGCTCGGTGGGCTGGCCTGCTTTGATGACGTTGTTCATAGTAAAAACTCCTTTTTATGTGTTATACGGCGGTGTTCCCGCGCAGGGCCACGGGCACGATGCTGCGCACCGAGCGGCCCTGATAGTTCAGTTCGTCCACGATCACCTGTACATCGAAGGAATAGGAAATGTTCGCTTCGTTCAGGATGTCCGCCGCCGGGCCGTAGAAAAACTCGCCCTTGCGGTTGAGCATGAACGCTTCGTCGGCCACGCTCATGGCGTTGGTAGGGTAGTGGGTGTTCATGATGGCGCTGATGCCCCCTTCGTGGGCAAGGCGCTCCACCATGTTCAGAACCAGAATCTGGTTGTGGAAGTCAAGACCGGTCTCCGGCTCGTCCAGAATGATGAGTTTGGGGTCATTGATGAGGGCGCGGGCAATGAGCACCATCTGCAGCTCGCCGCCGCTCATGCGGTTGCAGTCCTTGTTTGCAAGGTGGGTGATGCCCACCCGCTCCATCATGGCCTCGGCCATTTCCAGCTCCTCTTTGCCGGGCTGCTGGAACATGCCCAGATGGGCGCTGCGGCCCAGCAAAACCATTTCAAGGCCGGTGTAGGAGAAGGCAAACCCGTGGGACTGCGGGATATAGGAAATGGTGCTCCAGATATCCTTGGGCTTTAAGGTGTGGATGTCCCGGCCGTAAAGCAGCGTTTTGCCGCTGTGCCACGGCAGCAGGCCGATCATGCACTTGAGCAATGTGGTCTTGCCGATGCCGTTGGGGCCCAGGATGGCAAGGATGTGCCCTTCGTCCAGCGTCAGGTTGATGTTTTCCAGAATGACGGGCTGTTTGGGGTAGCCGAAGCAGCCGTTCTGCACTTCTAAGATCATCGCAGATTGCTCCTTGTCTTGTTCAGCAGAGAAATGAATACCGGCGCGCCGATGATGGCGGTGAGGATGGAAAGCGGCAGCTCAATGATGCTGATGGTACGCGAGAGGGTGTCGATCAAAATCATGAAGCTGGCACCCAGGCTCAGGCTCACCGGCACCACATAGCGGTTGTTGCTGCCCACCAGCATCCGGGCGCAGTGAGGAATCAGCAGGCCGATCCAGCCCACCTGACCGCACATGGAAACGGCGGAAGCGGTGATAAGGGTGGAGGCAAGGATGAAGATCATCCGGGTCTGCTTGATGTTGATGCCGCTGGCACGGGCTTCATCGTCGCTCAACGAGAGGATGTTCAGCCGCCAGCGCAGCAGATAAATGACCGCGATGCCTGCGATGATGAGCGGACAGCCGATGAGGATCTTCTGATAGCTGGCGCTGGTAAAGCTGCCCATGAGCCAGTAGGTGATCTCCGGCAGCTTGTCCTGCGGGTCGGCGGTGTACTTGAGCAGCGAGCCGATGGCATTGAACAGGGAAGAAGCAATTGTACCGGCCAGCACCAGATACACCATGGAACGGCCGTCGTTCTTGCCGGCAATCTTCAAGGTGAACACCACCGACGCCAAGCCGAACACCAGTGCAATGAGCTGCGTTTCCAGAATGCTGCAGGACAGGATGATGGCCAGAATGGCACCCACGCAGGTGCCGCTGGTCACGCCCAGAATGTCCGGGGTGGCAAGGGGGTTCGAGAACAGGGACTGGAAGGTGTTGCCCGCACAGGTCAGGCCCGCACCCACGATGATGGCCATAAGGATGCGCGGCAGGCGCAGGTTGATGACGATGGAGTAGTTCTGTACGTTGGCTGCGCTGCCGCCGGTAAGGGCGGTGCGCAGGGCGGCGATCACTTCGCCCACCGGCACGTTCATGCGGCCAAAGCACAGGCACACCAGAGAGGTGAGGATGGGCAGGGCGAACATCAGCACCACGGCCAGCGGCGTGAAGCGGCCTTTTTTGATCCAGATGGTGTCGTTCATCAGTACAGCAGCATTTCCTCCAGCTCGTCGTCGGTCACATCATAGCCGTACCAGGTCTTGTAGTACTCCTTGATGGTGTCACCCAGCGGGTAATCCGCAAAGGCGTCCGGATAGGTGTTGCAGGCCAGCCATGCCAGCACCAGCGGGGCGTCCGGGTTCGGGGTGAACCAGTTCCACATGCCCAGGGTGGTGTTGTACACGCGGCCGTTCTTTACGGCGGTCAGGGTGGAGAAGTCGGCACCGTCCACGTTGCCGCTCAGCACGTCGTCGGTGCGCAGGGGCTGCAGGCCGGGGCCGTCCAGGAACAGGATATCGGGGTCCCAGCTGTAAACCTGCTCCATGCTGGTCTGGGCAAAGCCGGTGGCTTCCAGCGCCTTGTCGGTCACGCCCAGATGCTTCATCCAGTAGGTGCCAAAGGTGCCCTGACCGGACACCTGCGGCACACCGTCGGAGTACTTCCACAGGATCAGTGCGCTGGGGCGGCCCTCTTCGGGAATTTCGGCGATGCGGGCTTCCACGTCGGACACGATTTCGTCACCGGCGGCAACGAAAGCTTCGGTCTTGCCCGGCTCACCGAAGATATCCTCCAGCAGCTTGAGCCACTGCTCGTAGCGCTCCAGGGGGTCGGCCTCGGTGGAAGCGCCCACGGTGGCAAAGCCCACCGAGGGGATGCCGCTGGCCTTGAGGATCTCGGCATGGGCGGAGTTGCCGGCGTTGTACAGCACAACGTCCGGGTTCAGCTTCATGATCTCCTCGATGTTCAAGTCGCTCTGGGCGTAGACGGTGTCGCTGGATTCCATCAGCTCCGGGGCGATGTTCTTGAGCACGGTGTCGGAAATGACCGACTTGAAGGAGCCGCAGTAACCCACGATGTAGGGGGCGCTGCCCTGGAAGTAGGCCATGTAGGTGGACAGGATGGGGATCTGGTCAATGACCACGCGGGTGACCTTGTTGGGCACTTCCACCTCATTGCCGCCGTGGTCCACGACGGTGTGGGTGCCGTTTTCATCCACGGAAGCAGCAGAGGATGCGGCCTCGCTGGAAGCTGCGGCAGAGGAAGCTACGGAAGAAGCCGTGCTGCTGGAAGAGCCGCAGGCGGCCAGAACACCGGCTGCGCTTACGGCAGCAACGGCAGTGAGAAACGAACGACGGGAAATCTTTTTCATGGGATACTCCTTTATAAAAACAGGGTTCAATTTTTCTGGTGGTTAGTTAGTAATAACCAACCGAAGAGCATTTTATCAGAAAACCCCGCCGGTGTCGGTTGCCATGGCAACAGCAGCGGAAAATTGAAAAAGATTCCAGTTTGCAGGCTTGACGATTTAGAATGGCTCCGCGTGCGCTGCGCCATGATTAGAGGAAAGATTATTTTTAGGATTGCAAACAAGCCAGACCGCGGTTGTGTAGCAATGAAAGCCCCAGTGGGGCTTTCAAGCGGCAGAACGTTCTTGCGTCAGCAAGATGGAGGGGCCCAGCCCCGACAAGTTCCGCGGGGCTGGCCTGGTTGCTTTTTCACGGGGAGGGGCCCAGACCGGAAGCGGCAAAAAGCTCGCCCTTCGGGAGAGCTGGCGAGCGAATGCGAGACTGAGAGGGGTCAGACTCAAAACGATTTCCAATGCCGTGCGGCTGTTTCCGTAGGAAACAAGCGGCGGCAAATGCCGGTAGTCTTTGCGACCCCATTTCGTGAAAATGCAACAACGGACGGCCCGCAGGCCGTCCGTTGTTGCTAAACTAAAATAATATTACATTAAATATTGTCAGAGCGAAGCGGAGACAATTTTAAATCGTTTTGTTCTTCGGTCAGAAGAACCGGCAGAAGCCAAGGCACACGCCCATGATGAAGAACAGCACGGCCTTTGCCACGGCACCCACCCAGAAGCGCCCGCCAAGAGCAGTGTCCCACCGGGTGATGTTGCTGCGCGGGCAGGTGCCCACACAGGCTTCACAACTGATGCACTCGCCGCTGCGCAGGCTTTCGTCGTCCAGCTTTAAATCCACCGGGCAGCGGTTTGCGCAGGCATTGCAGCCGGAAATACAGTTTTCGCCATTGCGGTGCAGCTGTGCAAAGGGCAGCACCGGCAGCAGGGCGAAAACTGCACCCATCGGGCACAAAAACTGGCAGAAAAAGCGCGGCTGGATGGCCATGCCAATCAAAATCAGCACGAACAGTGCAATGCCGATGCCAAAGCCCTCCGGCGGGGTGCGCAGGGCCGTCAGGCGGGAGAATACCTCCCATGGGTCGGTGCCGTTCAGTTTGCTGTACTGGTTTGCCGCGCACATTGCTGCGATGAACAGCAGCACCAGATATTTGAGCTTCTGGCCCCACAGCACCGCCTTGTGCGGCAGGCTGAACTGCTTTTTGCGGTGCAGCGCCCTTTTCTGCACCAGGCCGGACAGCCAATACACAAAATCGCCCAGGTCGCCAAAGGCGCACACATAGCCGCAGAAGAAACGGCCGAACAGAATGGTGAAGCCGCACAGCCCCAGCAGCGAGAGGGTGAAGCTGTCCAAACTCAGCACACTGCCGGTGCCGATGCGCAAAAACAGCTGCTTCACGCCATTGAAGCCCGCCACAAAGGCACCGGGCATGGCAACAAAGAAGATGGCCTGGATCACGGCCCGCAGCAGGGCGCGGTGCCGCAGCTCCTGCTGGCGCTTTTGTGCCGCAGTCTGCGGTTTGGTTTGGGTCTTTTCCATCACTGCACCGCCTTTCCCAGGGCATCCGCCACTGCATCAATGAGACCGTCTGCGGTCAGGGTGGCGCCGGAAACCGTGTCCACCTCGGTGGACTGGGCTTCCAGCATTTCGTTCAGCACGCTGACGGCCTGCTTGTAGTAGGGCTTGTCCTCACCGTCGGCACTCAGCACCGAAATGTCGGTCATTTTGCCGTCCTTGAGGGTGACCGAGACTGTGATGAGGTCGCCGAAGCCGTAGGCGCTGCCCTCGTAGGTGCCGTCCTTTGGGCCGGTGGGCTTTTCTTCCTCGGCTTCCTGCTCAGCCTGCTGGGCCTGCAGCACAGAAGCGTTCCAGGCTTCCACCTCGGAAATTTCCTTCTGGCGCCGGGCCACTGCGTCGGCCCGCAGCAGGGCGGTGTTCTGGTACTGCCACAGCACACCCAGGATCAGCACAAGGTTCACTGCGCGCAGGATAAAATTGCGGTATTTCATTCTGCCTGTCCCTCCGTTTCGCTGGGCTGTTCCGGCTCTGCTGCCGCGCTTTCTGCAGGCTGCTCTGCCGCTTCATCTGTAGCTTCCGAATCTGCCGGTTCAGCCGGTTCCGCTGCCGGAGCAAAAAACTCCGGGCTGGAAGCGGCTTCCGAAGAAGCGGCCTTTTCCGGGAACAGGGAATGCCACACATCCTGCAGCTGATCCCAGAAGCTTTCCTGCCGGGGCTCGGGCTGCGCCACCTCAACGGTGGGGGCGGCAACTTCGGTTTCTTCCGGCACCGACTCTGCCGGTGCTTCGGCGGGCAGTTCCTCGGCGGGGGCCGGTTCGTTCGCCGCCTTGGCAAGGGCCAGCTTGACCGCGTTCAGGATGCCGGTGGAAGAATAGGTGGCACCGGATACAGCGTCCACGCCCTCCGGTGTGCCGGTTTCCAGAATGGTGGGGATCACCCGGCGGGCCTTGGAGAAGTAAGACGTGGTCTCACCGTCATGGCTGCCCACCGAGATATCCGCGATCACGCCGCCGGTGATGGTCACCTGCACCTCCACCGGGCCGCCAAAGCCCTGCGCCGATGCGGTGTACACGCCGTCCAGATAGGCGGAAGGTGCGGTGAATTCCTCTTCCACCAGTGGCTCGGCAGGCTTGGGCTGGGGCGGCAGCGGGTTGTTGACCACCTCGCCGGTCAGGGCGTTCTTCACCGCGCCCAGAATGCCGCGGGAAGTATAGGTGGCCTCAGAGATGGCATCCACCTCCCAGGTCTGGGCGTCCAGAATCATGCTCAGCAGGCGGCGGGCGCGCTTGAGAAAGGCGTTGGTCTCATGGCGTGCATCGGTGATCTGCACATCTGTGATGGCACCGTCCTCCATGGTCACCTGCACCTTTACTTTGCCGCCGTACCCGCGGGAAGAGCCGGTGTACACGCCGTCGGCATAGGGCAGTTTGGCGGTCAGTTCTTCTTCCGGTTCCGGCTGCTCGTCGGCAGCGGCTTCGCTGGCCGATGCCGTTACGGCAGGCTCCGGCAGTTTTTCCGGCACAGCGCCCAGCACCGGGCCGGTGTGCGGCAGTGTGATCAGCACGGCCGCGCACACCACGACGGCGGGAAGAAGCTGCACCAGAGGAAGCAGCTTTTTCACGATGGTTGTTTCCCTCATTGAATTCCCCTCTCAGACACGGAAAACAAGGTCACTCCGTAAGGGAGCGACCTTGTTCTTTCCATTTGCTATTTTACGGGCGCAAAGCTCACTTCAGAGCCTGAATGGCCTCGGCCAGGTGACCGACCTGCTCCAGAGCAGCAGCCTTGTACAGGGTGCTCTTTGCCAGCAGCTCAACGCTCTCATCCAGCTCGGTCTCCAGGTTTGCCCAGCTTGCGGCAGTGTACTTTGCCTTGTTCAGGGCCTGTGCCTGGTTGACAACGTTCTGCAGAGCAGCGCGGTCAGCGTCGCTGGCCAACTCGTGCTTTGCCAGGTTGTCAGCGGTGGTCTGGAACTTGATGACGGTATCGGCGTAGCCCAGAGCGTGGATGGTGATGGCCCAGTAGCCGGTGCCATCGGTGCCCTCAGGCAGCTGGAAGCGCACGGAATCGGTCAGGCCCAGCTGGATGCCGTTGACCTTGTGCATCCAGTTGTCGGCAGCAAACTTGGTGCCGTAGGTGGCCTTTGCGTTGGTGTAGGTGCTGTCATCGCCGTAGTAGGTCCATGTTGCGGACTGCATATGAGCGGCCAAGTCACCGTAGTTGCCGGTAATATCAACGCGGATAGTCTCACCGAAGCTGCCCACATCGTCGCCGCTCTTCACGGTAATAATCAGGTCGCTGGCAGCTTTCTGAGCCTCACCTGCGATGCCGGAACCGGAACCCTGGTGCGCAGCGGAGAAGGTGTAGCTGTCGCCGGACTTGGTGGCGTACTTCAGGCCGTTGGTGTTGGCATCCACAGCGGCAGTATGTGCATAGGTGGGCAGCTTGTTTTCAGCGTAGCCGCCGACCAACTGGCCGCCGTTCTTCACAACAGCGTACTTGGAGCAGAAGTCAGCCAGATCCGCCTTTGCAACGCGGACAGGTACATATTTGACGCCGGTCACTTCATAATGATCCATCTTGGCGGTGGTGCCGTCGGGCTTGGTGACGGTGCCCTTGTTCCAACTGTAAGCGGTGCCATCGGGGGTGTAGAAGGTCTTGCCGTCATCGGACCAGTGAGACACGGTGTAGCTGCTGCCATCGGTGGCGTAGATCACAGCGGTCTGCTGGAAGCTGCCGCGGTGCAGGCCGTGGTTGGTGGTAGCGCGGGACACGGCATCAAAGCCGCCCATGTCGTGCTCGTCGTGGCTGTCCAGCTGAGCGGAAGCAGTGGTGTTGCCGGCGGCATACACATTCTCATTTGCCCAGTACTCGTCCCAATCCAGAGCAGCGTACAGGTAAGTATAGAACAGACCGTCCAGGAAGCCGTTCTCAGTCTCCTCGGGAGCGGCTGCAAACGCAGCCGTAGCCAGCAGGCTGAAGGCCATTGCTGCACTCAGCAGCAGAGAAATCAGTTTCTTCGGTTTCATGAAAACACTCCTTTCTTTTTTGCAGCCGGTTTGTTAGGATATACTAACTTTATTCGCAAAAGAAAATCGGCTGCATTAGCATTCACTAACCGACAGAAAATATTATAAAAAGGCTATTCCCATTTGTCAAGTGGGGAAGACCCATTTTTTGGAAGATGGCAAAGATTTTTATATGGAGTGCAGGGGAGAGAGGCGGGCCGGTACTGTTCGAATCCACCCGCGAGGGTGAAACTCAAGATTTCGTGTAAAACAAAAGACCAGCGCAATTACTACGCTGGTCTTTTTGGTGGGCGCGGGTGGATTCGAACCACCGAAGCTGAAAGCAGCAGATTTACAGTCTGTCCCCATTGGCCACTCGGGAACACGCCCATATTCTTTTGTGCCGCCCTGCCGGACGACTTGCTTATTTTAGCATGCCGGAATGCTTTTGTCAACTGTTTTTTGACTTTTTCCGCAAAAGTTTTTGCCGGGATGTAAGGGCAGAGCAAAAAGCATCTGCGTACAGTTTGCACAGCACAGGCAGACTTCCGGACGACCTATAATAAGGTATCCGGTGCCGAATACGGCCTGTCAAAGGCTGCTGTCTCGTTTATCCTGGGGCGAAATGCCGGAAAAACTCGAAGAAATATGTGAAAAACGCAAGATTTTTCGTTTCCCGATTGAAAAACCGAAAGAGGTATGATATAGTATTGCCACCGTAACAAATGCGCAACAAACCGGAGCGGCGTTTTACCGACGGGCAGACAAGAAGGAAAAGAAAGGCACAGCAACAAGCGATGACGATTCAGGAATGCTATAAACAGATGGGTGCGGATTACGAAGATGTGCTCAAGCGGCTGTACAGTGAGGGCATGATCCGCAAATTTGCCCTGATGTTTTTAAAGGATGACAGTTACCCCAAACTGGAACAGGCGTTGAAGGAGCAGAATGTAAAGGAAGCTTTCCGCGCCGCACATACCCTCAAGGGCGTGTGCCAGAACCTGGGGTTTACAAACCTCTATCAGCCCACCTATGACCTTACCGAAGTACTGCGTGCGGGCAGGCTGGAAGGCACGGGAGCACTGTTTGAGAGCGTAACAAAGCAGTACCGGATCACGATCGATGCGATCCGTGCGCTTGAGGGATAAAATAGAAGCAGCGGCATCTTCCCTGCAGCGGAAGGATGCCGTTTTTTGTTGCATTCTGCGCAGAACTATGCTATAATTCTCAGCGAACTGAACAGAAAACAGCAGGTGCCTTCTGCCGTACTTTGCACGGCGGGAAGGGTAAAAGGGAAGCGGGTGCAAATCCCGCACGATCTCGTCACTGTGATAAGGGAGTCCGCGTCTGGGTGCCTTGAGCACCGGTCATTGGAGCTTTTGCTCTGAGAAGACGGCGCCGGGCGGCGATCTTTCAGCCAGGAAACCTGCCTGCTGTTGGTACGGGGGCTCTGGCCCCAGATCACGAGGAATTGGTTGTACCAAAAAGCCCTGAAAATCAGAGGTCTTTTTGTCATGCAATCCTGCAGGCGGAAAGGCCTCTTTTTTCACCTCTCTTTCCTGTACCCTTTGTTTGGTTCGAACCGCAATTTTATCCACAGGAAAGGACAAGAACATGAGAAAGATCGAAACCAAAAAGCTGGCTGCGGCCGTTACGGCTCTGGCCCTGTGCGCCGGTGTGCTTACCGGCTGCGGCGGTGCTGCTTCCAGCACTGCATCCAGCGCCAGCACCGCCGAGTCTGCTGCATCCAGCGAGGTGAGCAGCGAGGAGGCTGACGAGTTGGCAGCAAAGAACGTGGCAGACCTGATCGACGCTATCTATGTGCAGGAGCGCAACGACAACACCGATGAGCAGTGCGCTGCCGCCAAAGCTGCATGGGATGCGCTGACCGATACCCAGAAGGAGCTGGTGGAGGGCGAGAACGCCGACCCTGATTATTTTGGCCGCGACACCGGCGACGCTTCCAAGGATGACAGCCGCAACGAGGATAACATCGGCGACAACGAGCTGCTGGTGGTGTCCTTCGGCACCTCCTTCAACGACAGCCGTGTGAAGGACATCAAGGGCATCGAGGATGCTCTGCAGGCCGCTTACCCCGATTGGTCCGTGCGCCGTGCCTTCACCGCACAGATCATCATCAACCATGTGCAGGCCCGTGACGGCGAGAAGATCGACAACATGCAGCAGGCCATGGACCGCGCTGTGGCCAACGGCGTGAAGAACCTGGTCGTCCAGCCCACCCACCTGATGCACGGTGCGGAGTACGACGAGATGATGGAAATGATCGACGAGTACCGCGATCACTTCGAGACTGTCGCCGTGGCTGAGCCCCTGCTGGGCGAGGTCGGTTCCGACGCCACCGTCATCAACCAGGACAAGGAAGATGTTGCCAAGGCCGTCACCGCTGCTGCCGTGAAGGAAGCCGGCTACGACAGCCTGGACGCTGCTGCTGAGGATAAGGTCGCCTTCGTCTTTATGGGCCACGGCACCTCCCACACCGCAAAGGTGAGCTACAGCCAGATGCAGACCACCATGCAGACCCTGGGCTACGACAACGTGTTCATCGGCACCGTTGAGGGCGAGCCCGAAGAGACTGCCTGCGAGAACGTGATCGAGGCTGTCAAGGCTGCCGGCTACACCAAGGTGGTGCTGCGCCCGCTGATGGTGGTTGCAGGCGACCATGCCAACAACGACATGGCCGGTTCCGATGAGGATTCCTGGCTGAGCCAGTTCACCGCTTCCGGCGCATTTGAGAGCATCGACTGCCAGATCGCCGGTCTGGGCGAGATCGAGGACATCCAGAACCTGTATGTCGCTCACACCAAGGCTGCTATTGATTCTCTGAACGGTTAATAGAACGAACCCTCTCCGTCAATGCTTCGCATTGCCACCTCCCCCGAAGGCGGAGGTTTTGATGAAACCTGAAGGCCGCATCAAAGCTCTCCCCTCGGGAGAGCTGGCGAGCGCAAGCGAGACTGAGAGGGTTCTTTTTATTGCTGTAAAAAAGTGCTATAATAATACTTGATTTTTATAATGTAGAGGTATTTTCCATGAAACGCGTCTTTTCCTGTGTTATCACCGCTTCTCTGGCACTGAGCCTGCTGGCTGGCTGCGGTGCTTCTTCTGCGGCTTCGTCCGTGGCTTCCAGCGCAGCTTCTTCGGATGCTGCATCCTCTGTGGATTCTTCTGTAGTGGAGACCGCCGCTCTGCCGGACGGCGTGTACACTGCCGAGTTTGATACCGACAGCAGCATGTTCCACGCCAACGAAGCCTGCGACGGCAAGGGCACCCTGACCGTAGAAAACGGCCGGATGACCTTCCACGTCAGCCTGGCTTCCACCCACATCGTCAACCTGTATCCGGGCAAGGCCGCTGACGCCGAAGCCAACAAGGCCGACTGGCTGCTGCCCACCACCGATACGGTCACCTACTCCGACGGCACTTCCGAAGAGGTGTACGGCTTTGACATCCCGGTGTCTGCGCTGGATGCAGACTTTGACCTTGCCATTCTGGGCACCAAGGGCAAGTGGTACGATCACGTTGTCAGTGTGCGCAATGCTGTGGAAAAGGCTGCAGCCGAAACGCCCGCTGACGGCACCTACACCTGCGAGGTGACCCTGGAGGGCGGCTCCGGCCGTGCCACCGTGGAAAGCCCTGCAGCCCTGACCGTGGCCGATGGCAAAATGACCGCCGCCATCGTGTGGAGCAGCCCCAACTACGATTATATGATCGTGGACGGCGAGAAGTATCTGCCCACCAACACCGAGGGCAACTCCACCTTTGAGATCCCCGTGGCGGCACTGGACACTGCGCTGGATGTGACCGCCGACACGGTGGCCATGAGCACGCCGCACGAGATCGAGTACACGCTGACCTTTGATTCGGCAAGTTTGAAGTGATCCTCTTTTATTTTTAGCCTGCTCGCCCTCTCCGTCTGCTCCCTTTGGTCGCATCCACCTCTCCCAAAGGGAGAGGCAAGAGCCTGACCGAAACGTTCTTGGCTCTCCCCTTGGGAGAGCTGTCGAGTAGAGCGAGACTGAGAGGGCGAGGCCGCTGACCTTGTACGCACAGCTTTTCTAAAAGATTAAAGTTTTTCAAATTATGAAGATCACCCGCAAACAGTTTTTGAAATTGATTCCTGCCACAGCGCTGGCACTTACCGGCTGCGGCAGCAAATCGGAACCGGCCAATACCGAAGGGCTTGTTTTCTCGCATTCCTACCCACTGGATTATGCACAGCAGTTCACGGCGGATTGCTATGAGGGCGGCTATACCATGGTGAACATCCCGGATTCGGACGAGAAATTTCTCGTGGTACCGCAGGATGCCGCCGAGGTGGACGGCCTGCCCGCCGATGTGACCGTGCTGCGCCAGCCGGTGGAGAACATTTATCTTGTCTCCACCTCGGTGATGGATCTGTTTGTGCATCTGGACGGGCTGGACAGCATTGCTCTGTCCGGAACCCGCGCCGAGGGCTGGTATCTGCCCGAAGCACAGCAGGCTATGGAAGAGGGCCGCATTGCCTATGCGGGCAAGTACAGTGCCCCGGACTACGAGCAGATCCTGGCCGCAAACTGCGGCCTTTCCATCCAGAACACCATGATCCTGCACACGCCGGAGGTGAAGGAACAGCTGGAACGGTTCGGCATCCCGGTGCTGGTGGAGCGCTCCAGCTATGAGAGCGGCCCGCTGGCCCGCATGGAGTGGATCAAGCTGTACGGCATCCTGCTGGGCAAAGAAGAACTGGCCGAGCAGGTGTTTGCCGCGCAGGAAGCGGCCATTCAGCCCGTTCTTGCGCAGGAGCCCACCGGCAGGAGCTGTGCATTTTTCTCGCTCACCTCGGGCAATCTTGCCACGGTGCGCAAGGGCAATGACTATGTGGCAAAGATGATCGAAATGGCCGGCGGCAGCTATGTGTTTGCAGATCTGACCGACAATGGCAACAGCCTTGCCACCATGAACCTGCCGCTGGAAGATTTTTATGCCGGTGCCAAAGACGCGGATGTGCTCATCTACAACAGCGCCATTGAGGGCACCATTTCCTCCGTGAGTCAGCTCACCGAAAAATTTCCGCTGCTGAGCGAGTTCAAGGCTGTGCAGGAAGGGCAGGTATGGTGCACCACCCAGAGCCTGTTCCAGCAGAGCATGGAGCTGGCAGACCTCATTCTTGATATGAACAAAGTGTTCACCGAGGGCGTGCCCGCTGACGGTGAACTGAAATTCCTCGTCCACGTTGAATAGTATTTTTGGCCTTCCCCCCGGTCGGGGGAAGGTGGCGCAAACGCGCCGGATGAGGGTGCATTTGCAGTACATATCGTAGCAGTTTCATTTTACTTTACAGAAAGGAAAGCCTATGACCCGTACCCGACGCCTTGCGGCTTCGTATATCGCCCTTGCGGCGGCGCTGGCCGTGCTGTTTGCGCTGAACCTGTTCTGGGGCAGTGTGTCCCTTGCGCCGGGCGCAGTGCTGGCAACACTGCTGGGCAAGGGGCAGGACGTGCTTGCGGTGAATATCATCCTGCAGCTGCGCCTGCCCCGGGCTGTGATGGCCGCACTGCTGGGCGCAGCCCTCAGTGTAGCGGGTTACCTTTTACAGACCTTTTTTGCAAACCCCATTGCAGGGCCCTTCGTCATGGGCATTTCCAGCGGTGCCAAGCTGGCAGTGGCCCTGACCATGGTGGTGTTTTTGAACCGTGGAATGCTCACCGGTTCGGTCACACTCATTGTCGCCGCGTTTGCGGGTGCCATGGCAGCCATGGCCTTTGTGCTGGCGGTGGCCCGGCGGGTGCAGCGCATGAGCATCCTTGTCATCTGTGGCGTGATGATCGGCTATATCTGCTCGGCTATCACCGATATTGTGGTGGCCTTTGCGCAGGATTCCAACATCGTCAACCTGCACAACTGGTCACAGGGCAGCTTTTCCGGCATGACCTGGGCCAATGTGCAGGCGGCAGCGCTGGTGGCACTGCCCGCACTGGCGGCTTCCTTCCTGCTTTCCAAGCCCATGGCTGCCTACCAGATGGGTGAAGAATACGCCCGCAGCGTGGGTGTGAATGTCAAGCCGTTCTCGGCGGCGCTGGTGCTGCTTTCCAGCCTGCTGGCCGCCTGCGTCACGGCCTTTGCAGGGCCCATCTCCTTTGTGGGCATCGCGGTGCCCCACCTTGTAAAGCAATTGCTGGGCAGCGCAAAGCCGCTGCATGTGCTGCCCGGGTGCTGCCTGGGCGGTGCGGCATTCTGCCTGCTGTGTGACCTTTTGGCCCGCAGCCTGTTTGCGCCCACAGAGCTTTCCATCAGCTCGGTGACGGCGGTGTTCGGTGCACCGGTGGTCATCTGGCTGCTGGTGCGGCGCAGTCAGGAGGGGTTACGATGAGCGAAAGAAATGTTCTCTGCGGGGCAAACGACCTTGCCATCGGTTATGGCAAAACACCGCTGCTTACGGATATTTCCCTTGGGGTGCAGCCGGGGCAGATATTGACCCTCATCGGCCCCAACGGCGCGGGCAAATCCACCCTGCTGCGCACGCTGGCGGGCCAGCTGGCCCCCATGGGCGGTGCGGTGCTGCTGGATGGGAAGAGCCTTGCGGAATACACCGGCACCCAGCGGGCCCAGAAGCTTGCCCTCATGGCACCTCACAGCCGCCGCATGGAGCTGACCTCCTGCTTTGAGTTCGTCTCGGCGGGGCGCTACCCCTACACCGGGCGGCTGGGCATCCTCTCGGCGGGGGATAAGCGGCAGGTGGAAAGCGCACTGGAACTGGTGGGCGCGGCCCACCTTGCGGGCCGGGACTTCAACTGCATCAGCGACGGCCAGCGCCAGCGCGTTTTGCTGGCCCGGGCCCTGTGCCAGCAGCCGCAGGTGATCCTGCTGGACGAACCTACTTCCTTTCTTGACATCAAGGGCAAAATTGAGCTGCTGACCATTTTAAAAGAGCTGGCCCACACCCGGCAGCTTGCCGTGATCCTGAGCCTGCACGAGCTGGAACTGGCAGAAAAAATCGCGGATACGGTGGTGTGCGTTTCGCCCAGCGGCGTTTCCGGCGTGCTGACGCCAAAGGAAGCCTTTGCGCCGGAGAACATCCGTGCATTGTACGGCCTGACGGAGGAGCAATACACCGCCCTGTTTGGTGTGCCAAAATCCGAACAGCCGGAACCGGTCCCGGCTGAGCCGAAGCCGGACAAACCCCAATTTGAACATTACGTCCGCAGCGGGCAGAAGCTGCTGCGCTGCGGCTACACCACCGGCACCTGTGCGGCGCTGGGTGCGGCAGGCGCGGCGCGTCTGCTGCTCACCGGGCACGAACCGGAAACGGTAGCTCTGCGCACGCCCAAAGGCATCGTGGTGGAGGTGGCCCCCATCTGGTACCGCAAAACGGACACCGGCGCGGCATGTGCCATCCGCAAGGACGGCGGCGACGATGTGGATGTGACCACCGGCCTGCCGGTCATTGCATCGGTGGTGCTGGAACCGGACACGCCCGGCGTGCGCATTTTGGGCGGCGCGGGCGTGGGCCGGGTGACAAAACCCGGCCTGGACCAGCCGGTGGGCGAAGCTGCCATCAACCATGTGCCCCGCCGGATGATCGCCGAAGCGCTGGAACGGGAGGCCGAGAATGCCGCCTACACCGGCGGCTTTGCGGTGACCATTTCCGTGGAGGGCGGTGCCGAAGTGGCAAAGCGCACCTTCAACCCGCACATCGGCGTGGAGGGCGGGCTTTCCATTCTGGGCACCAGCGGTATTGTGGAGCCCATGAGCCAGCAGGCCATTCTGGATACCATCCAGCTGGAAATGAACCAGGCCGCTTTACGTGCCCAAAATGCCGCTGGCCCCCGGCGGCTGGTGCTGGCTCCCGGCAACTACGGGCTGGACTATCTTGCCAGCGCCCTGCCGCAGTTTGAGCGCTTCCCGGTGGTCAAAACTTCCAACTTCATCGGTGACACGCTGGATATGGCTGCGGCGGCAAAATTTGAAGAAGTGCTTCTGGTGGGCCATGTGGGCAAACTCTGCAAGCTTGCGGCGGGCGTTATGAACACCCACTCCCACACCGCCGATGGCCGTGCGGAGGTGTTCTGCGCCCATGCGGCGCTGTGCGGTGCCTCCCGCGAGGTGTGCACTGCCTTGATGGATGCCGCCACCACCGACGCCTGTCTGGACATTCTGGATGCCGCCGGCCTGCGCACGCCGGTGCTGAAAAGCATCCTTGCGGCCATCCAGATGCACCTTGACCGCCGGGCAGGCGGGGCCTTCCGGGTGGGGGCGGTGCTGTTTTCCAACCAGCACGGCCCGCTGGGCGAAACGAAAACCGCAAAGGAGCTGATGAACGAATGGCAGAATTGAAAGGCACCTTTTACGGCGTCAGTGTCGGCCCCGGCGACCCGGAATTGCTCACATTGCAGGCGGTGCGGCTGATTCGGCAGTGCCCGGTGCTGGCCGCACCGCAGACTTCTTCCGGCCAGATGCTGGCACTGGATATTGCCCGCAGTGCATTGGGCGCTGAGCTGGATAGCAAGAGCATCGTTCCGCTGCACTTTTCCATGAGCCGCGACCCGGCGGTGCTGGCGGCGTCCCACCGGCAGGCGGCACAGGCGGTGCGGCCTTTTCTGGATGCCGGGCAGGACGTTGCCATGCTGAACCTTGGCGATGTTTCCATCTACGCCACTTTTGGTTACCTGCAGGAAATTTTGCAGGCGGACGGCTATGCCACTGCCATGGCGGCGGGCGTGCCAAGTTTCTGTGCAGCGGCGGCGCGGCTGAACGTGCCCCTCACCGGCGGCATGGATACGCCGCTCACCATTGCGCCCGGAAGCTGGGCGGGCCGGGTACTGGAAACGCCCGGCACCAAAGTATTGATGAAATCCGGCAGGCAGCTGCCTGCCTTACTGGATACCCTGCAGCAGGCCGGCAAACTGGAAAACAGTGCCCTTGTGTGCAACTGCGGCCTGCCGGATGAGCATATTTACCCGGAACTTTCCCGCGAACAGCCGCAGCTGCAGGCAGGCTATTTTGCCACCGTTTTGGTAAAGGAGTGACGTTATGGTACATTTTGTTGGCGCAGGCCCCGGTGCGCCGGATCTCATCACCCGGCGCGGCGCGGCTCTGCTGCAAACCGCCGACTGCATCATCTACGCGGGCAGTCTCGTGAACCCGGCTCTGCTGGGCCTTGCCAAGGCGGGCTGTGCCGTTTACAACAGTGCCGAAATGACGCTGGAACAGGTCCTGGATGTGATGCGCCAGATGGAAGCCGCCGGAAAGACCACCGTGCGCCTGCACACCGGCGATCCCTGCCTGTACGGAGCTATCCGGGAGCAGATGGATGTGCTGGACGCCGAGGGCATCCCCTACGACGATACGCCGGGCGTTTCCAGCTTTTGCGGCGCGGCGGCGGCTCTGAACGCCGAGTACACCCTGCCCACCGTCAGCCAGACGGTCATCATCACCCGCATGGAGGGCCGCACGCCGGTGCCGGAAAAAGAAAAGCTGGCATCGCTGGCTTCCCACGGGGCCACCATGGTCATTTTCCTGTCCATCGGCCTTGTGGATAAGGTGCAGGAAGCACTGCTTGCAGGCGGTGCCTACACGGCAGAAACCCCGGCGGCGGTAGTCTATAAGGCCACCTGGCCGGAACAGAAAACTGTGCGCTGCACTGTGGGCACGCTGGCCCAGAGTGTCCATGCGGCGGGCATTGCCAAAACGGCCCTCATCGTGGTGGGCGGTTTTCTGGGCCAGAACTACGAGCGCAGCAAGCTTTACGACCCGGCCTTTACCACCGAGTTCCGCAAGGGGACAGACCAGTGACCCGGGCCTACCTTGCCTTTACGGCAAAGGGCCTTGCACTGGCCGAAAAATTGGCTGCAGCATACCCCGGCAGTGTGGCCCGCTGCGGCCATGCACCCGGGCAGGTGGGCCTTGCGGCGTGGACGGAACAGCAGTTTGCACACAGTGACGCCCTTATTTTTGTGGGGGCTGTGGGCATTGCGGTGCGGGCCATCGCACCTTATTGCAAAAGCAAGGCTTCCGACCCGGCTGTGGTGGTGCTGGACGAGTGCGGCTATTTTGCGGTGCCCATCCTTTCGGGGCATTTAGGCGGTGCCAACGACCTTGCCCGGGCGCTGGCGCTTGTGTGCGGCGCGGTGCCGGTCATTACTACCGCCACCGATGCCAACGGCGTGTTTGCGGTGGACGAATGGGCAAAGCGCCAGAACTGCGCCGTGCTGGAGCCGGAGCGCATCAAGCTGGTCAGCGGCGCGCTGCTGGCAGGCCAAACGGTGCAGTTTGCATCCGACTGGCCCATCGCGGGCACGCCGCCTGCCGGAATCATGGCAGGGGATGCCCCGGCGTTTGCCCTCACCCTGCGCCCGGCAGGCGATGCGCTGCATCTGGTGCCCCGCATCGGCGTGCTGGGCGTGGGCTGCAGGCGCGGCACCGGTGCTGACACGCTGACCGAAGCCTTTGCGGCCTTCTGCGCCGAGAACCGGCTTGCCCCCCAGTGCATCACGGCGGCGGCCAGCATCGACCTGAAACAGAATGAAGCGGGTTTGCTGGCGTTCTGTCAGGCGCACGGCTGGCCGGTGGAGTTTTTCTCCGCCGAAGCTTTGCGTGCCGCCCCCGGCAGCTTTACGCCCTCGGCCTTTGTGCAGAGCATCACCGGCGTGGACAACGTCTGTGAGCGGGCAGCGGTGCTGGCTGCAGGCGGGCCGCTTGTTTTCCACAAATTTGCCCGCACCGGCGTGACCTTTGCGCTGGCGGTGCGGCCCTTTGCCCCGGATTGGAGGTGGCAGAATGTTTGACCCGATGGAATTTGATCTTGACCAGCCGGAAAGCATCGTCTATGCCGTTGGCATCGGCCCCGGCGACCCCTATTACCTGACCCAGGAAGCCCAGAATGTCCTTGAAAATGTGGACGCCATCTGCGGCTACAAACTATATCTTGACCTGATCGAGCCGGAGTTCCCCTGTGAGGAATATTACTCTACCGGCATGACCAAGGAGATCGACCGCTGCCGCTGGGCACTGGAAAAGGCCAGCACCGGCAAGCGGGTGGCGCTGGTGTGCAGCGGCGACGCGGGTGTTTACGGTATGGCAAGCCCCCTGCTGGAACTGGCCGAAGAGTACCCGGATGTCACCGTACAGGTGGTGCCGGGCCTGACGGCCGCCCTCAGCGGCGGGGCCGTGCTGGGCGCGCCGCTGGCCCACGATTTCTGCGTCATCTCCCTTTCCGACCGGCTCACGCCCTGGGAAGTGATCGAAAAGCGGCTGGCCTGCGCGGCGCAGGGGGATTTCTGCATCGCTCTCTACAACCCTTCTTCCAAAGGCAGGCCGGACTACCTGCAAAAGGCGGTGCGTGTTCTGCAGGCAAACGGCAAGGGCTCGGACACGGTCTGCGGCCTTGTGCGCAGCATTGGCCGCGAAGGTCAGAGCAGCCGCGTGCTGACCCTGGCCGAGCTGGAAAATACCCCGGTGGATATGTTCACCACCGTATACATTGGCAACGGCAATACCCGCATCCTTTCGGGCCGGATGGTCACGCCCCGGGGGTACCGCAGGTGAAGGCGGTGGTATTCAGCGGCACCACCGAGGGACGCCGCTTTTCCCAAAAGCTGGCTTCCCTTGGGGCTGAGGTGACCGTGTGCGTGGCAACGCCGCTGGGGGCCGAGGAGCAGGGCGAGATGGCGGGAATCACGGTGCACGCCGGGCGGCTGCAGCCGGACGCCATGGCGGCACTGCTGGCGGGCGCTGACCTCTGCGTGGACGCCACCCACCCCTACGCGGTGGATGCCACCAGAAACATCCGCGCGGCGGCAGCACAGGCGGGCGTGGAATACCGCCGCCTGCTACGGGCCCAGAGCTCCCTGCCGGAGGGCTGTGCAGTGTTTGAGACGGCGGCACAGGCGGCAGAGTACCTTGCCGGAACAGTGGGCAATGTCCTGCTTGCCACCGGTGCCAAAGAACTGGCCGCATTTGCGGCCCTTGACCCGGCCCGGCTCTACCCCCGCGTTCTGCCTACGCCGGAGGGTATCGCCGCCTGTGAAGCGGCGGGTGTCCCGCACCGGAACATCATTGCCATGCAGGGGCCGTTCAGCCTTGCGCTGAATGTCGCCTTGATGGAGCAGTTCCACATTCAATACCTTGTCACCAAGGACGGCGGTGCGGCAGGCGGCTTTGCCGAAAAAGTGCGGGCCGCAGCCGACACCGGCGCACAGCTGGTGGTGCTGCGCCGCCCGCCGGAAGTGGGCGAGACCGAAGAACAATTATTCACGCATTGTCAGGAGATTTTGCAATGGTCACACTGATCGGCATGGGCAGCGGAAGATGGGAAGCCCTCTCCGCACAGGCACAGGCTGCCGTGCGCGGCGCACACCTTGTGTTCGGTGCAAAGCGTCTGCTGGCGGGCCTGCCCGCAGACTGTACCGCCCGGCAGTTCGCCCTTTACCAGCCTGCGGAGATCCTTGAAACGCTGGCTCAGAACCCCGGGCAGGACGCTGCCGTGCTTTACAGCGGCGACACCGGGTTTTACTCCGGCGCGTCCGGCCTGCTCACGCCCCTGCGGGCGCTGGGCATCCCGGCCCGGGTGTACCCGGGCGTTTCCAGCATTCAGCTGCTTTCGGCAGCACTGGGCAGGCCGTGGCAGGATTGGAAACTGGTCTCTGCCCACGGCTGTGCCTGCGATCCGGTGGCCGAGTGCATGATGAACCATTCGGTGTTTTTCCTCACTGGCGGCACCGAAACACCGGCCACCCTCTGCCGGAAGCTGGCCGATGCCGGCATGGGCGAAGCCCACGGCGTTGTGGGCGAAAACCTTGGCACCGAAGCCGAGGCCATCCGCTACGGCTCTGCCACCGAACTGGCCGGGCAGAGTTTTGCACCGCTCAGCGTGCTTCTGGTGGAAAACTTCGACCTGCCGCAGTTCCGTGCACCCGGTTTCCCGGATGATGCGTTTATCCGTGGCGAGGTGCCCATGACCAAGCAGGAGGTGCGTGCCGCTGCGCTGGCAAAGCTGGCGGTGAAGCCCACTGATACCCTGTGGGACGTGGGCGCGGGCACCGGCAGTGTGAGCGTGGAACTGGCGCTGGCGGCACCCAAGGGCCGTGTGTATGCCGTGGAGTGTGAGCCGGACGCCTGTGCGCTCATCCGCAAAAACCGGGTAAAGTTCCGCGCCTATAACCTCACCCTCATCGAGGGCCGTGCGCCGGATGCACTGGCAAGCCTGCCCGCGCCGGACGCCGTGTTCATTGGCGGTACCAAGGGCGGCATGGACGCAGTTTTGGATGCAGTGCTCAGCAAAAACGCGGATGCGCGCATCTGCATCTCGGCCATTGCGCTGGAAACATTGAGTGCCGCCATTGCCGCGCTCACGGCCCGGGGAATGACCGCTGAGGTGACACAAATTGCCATCAGCCGCACAAAACCGGCAGGCCGCCTGCATCTGCTCATGGCCAACAACCCCATCTTTCTCATTACGGGTACACGCAAATGATGCAATTCCTCATCGCCGCGCCGTGTTCCGGCAGCGGCAAGACCACCGTCACCTGTGCGGTGCTGGCGGCGCTGAAACAGCGCGGGGCCGATCCCTGCGCCTTCAAATCCGGGCCG
The DNA here is from genome assembly GCA_050873025.1 of Faecalibacterium sp. Taxonomy (GTDB): domain Bacteria; phylum Bacillota; class Clostridia; order Oscillospirales; family Ruminococcaceae; genus Faecalibacterium. Next base: position 81,474 of record JBNMHZ010000006.1, read on the forward strand.
GACTACATCGACCCCATGTTCCACCGCTCCGCCCTGCAAGTGGACAGCCACAATCTGGATCTTTTTTTATCGGAAAAATTCACTGTGCGTGAATTGTATGCCCACTATGCCGCCGGCCATGGTGCCGCCGTGTGTGAGGGTGCCATGGGCTTTTATGACGGGCAGGGCCTGACCACCCGGGCCAGCGCCTGGGAGCTGGCGGATACGCTGGGCCTGCCGGTGCTGCTGGTGGTGCAGCCCAAAGGGGCCAGTGTGACGCTGGCGGCTCAGATTCAGGGCCTTGTGCACTTCCGCAAAAACAGCCATATTGCGGGCATTCTGCTCAATGACTGCTCGGAAAAACTGTACAAAATGCTCACCCCCCTGCTGGAAGCCGAGACCGGCCTGCCGGTGCTGGGCTATCTGCCCCATCTGCCGCAGGCGGCGGTGGAGAGCCGCCATCTGGGCCTGAAAACGGCAGGGGAGATCGCCGATCTGCAGGAAAAGATCGCCCTTCTGGCCGAAAGCCTTGTGCTGGACTGGGAGAAGCTGGCGGAAATTACGGAGAAGCCGGAGCCGGAAAGCGAAAGGCTTCCCTCTCGGGGGAAGCTGTCACCGCAGGTGACGGATGAGGGGCAGTTATCTTCGGCACGCGTTTCCGATAAACGAAATCTGTACACTGATACCCCTCATCCGGCGCTGACGCGCCACCTTCCCCCAAGAAGAAAGGCTTCACGTGATGGGGAAACCTTTCCTGTCCGCATCGCGGTGGCGCGGGACGAAGCCTTCTGCTTCACCTACGCCGAAACGCTGGATGCCCTGCGGGATGCCGGGGCCGAACTCGCCTTTTTCAGCCCGGTACATGACGCCGCCCTGCCGGAAAATGTCTGCGGGCTGTACCTGCCCGGCGGTTACCCGGAACTGCACGCAAAGCAGCTGAGCGAAAACACATCCATGCTCTCGGCCATTCGGCAGGCGGTGAGCGCCGGCCTGCCCACCGTGGCGGAGTGCGGCGGCTTTTTGTATCTCGGGCAAAGCCTTGAGGACGCCGACGGCAAATCTTTTCCCATGGCGGGTGTCCTGCCGGGCGATGGTATCCGGGTGGGCAGGCTGGTACGCTTTGGCTATGCCACGCTTACCGCAAAGGCGGACAGTATGCTGTTCCGCGCCGGAGAGCACCTGCCCATCCACGAATTCCACCACTGGGATTCCACCGCAAACGGCACTGCATTTACTGCCCTCAAAGGCGAAAAAACACAGTGGGAGTGCGGTTTTGCAACCAGGAATTTCTATGCGGGTTTCCCGCATTTATACTGGGCGGGCACGCCCCTGCCGGGCCGCTTTGTGTGTGCGGCAGAACGCTATATAAAAGGACAATGACTATGACCGAAACGGAACTGAAAAACCTGCTTGCTTCCATCACGCCCCCGGACGAAGCCGCCCGCGCGGCGGCGCACGCCAACTGGGCCGGCCTTGCAAAACCTCTGGGCGGGCTGGGCACCCTTGAAACCATGCTGGAAGATGCCGCCGCCCTCACCGGCAGTGCAGACCTTGATTTTTCCCGCCGGGCGGTGGCGGTGCTCTGCGCTGACAACGGCGTGGTGGCCCAGGGCGTGAGCCAGACCGGGCAGGAAGTGACCCGTGCCGTGGCCCAGAACCTTGCGGCGCGGCGCACCAGCGTGTGCCAGATGGCCCGCACGGCAAACTGCGATGTGGTGCCCGTGGATATGGGCATGGCAGGCGATCCCGTGCCCGGTGTGCGGAACTGCCGCATCGCCGCCGGCACGGCAGATTTTACCACCGGCCCTGCCATGAGCCGGGCGCAGGCGGTGCAGGCCATTGGGGAGGGCATTGCCCTTGCCCGGGAGCTGGCCGCAGACGGCTATCGACTGATCGCCACCGGCGAGATGGGCATTGGCAACACCACCACTTCCAGCGCGGTGGCGGCGGTGCTGCTGGGCCAGCCGGTAGAGCTGATGACCGGGCGGGGTGCGGGTCTTTCGGACGAGGGGCTTGCCCGCAAGGTGGATGCCATCTGCCGCGGCATTTTGAAAAACGAGCCGAACCCGGAAGATGCGCTGGATGTACTCAGCAAGCTGGGCGGTTTTGACATCGCGGGCCTGTGCGGCGTCTTTCTGGGCGGGGCGCTGGCTCGTGTGCCGGTGTTGATGGATGGCTTCATCAGCGGGGTGGCGGCTCTGTGCGCTGTACGCCTGTGCTCGGCGGCGGCAAAGGCCGTGTTTGCAAGCCATTGTTCCGCAGAACCTGCGGCCCGCCTTGTGCTGGAAGCACTGGGCAAAGCCCCCCTCATTACGGCAAACCTGCACCTGGGCGAGGGCACCGGCGCGGTGGCAAGCATCCCGCTGTGGGATATGGCGCTGGCCGTGTACGGCGGGTGCTACTCCTTCACGGAGGGCGGCATCACGCCGTATACCCCGCAATGCTGACGCTGGTGCTGGGCGGCGCCGCCAGCGGCAAAAGTGAATATGCCGAGAGCCTTGTGCTCAAGACCACCGGCCCCCGCTATTACCTTGCCACCATGCAGGTATGGGACGCCGAGTGCGCCGCCCGGGTGGAAAAGCACCGCAAAATGCGTGCCGCAAAACAGTTTGAGACGGTGGAGTGCCCCCTGCATCTGGAAACGGTGCGCCTGCCTGTGCGGGGCACGGTGTTACTGGAAGATCTCGGCAACCTTGCCGCCAACGAGCTGTACGACCCGGCGGGAGCAGGGGAGGACGCCGCAGCGGCTATCCTGCGCGGGCTGGACCGCCTTGCTTCTCAGTGCGAACACCTCATCGTGGTCTCCAATGAGGTGTTCAGCGGCGGGGCCGACTATGAAGGGGACACCGGCCGCTATCTGCTGGCACTGGCGCAGGTGAACAACGCCTTTGCCGCCCGGGCCGACAATGTGGTGCGGGTGGTATGCGGTGTTCCGGTGTATTATCGCAAGGCAGACATGCAGTGAACCGCGCAAGCTTGCATCACTGCGATATGCAATTCAATGCTGTTGCCAACGAGTATAAAAATTGAATTGCGATATAAAGGAGTGGAAAAATGATCGTTTTGCAGACCGTCGCGGTGGCCTTTGCCATGTTCTCGGCCATCCCGGTGCCGCAGTTCGAGTGGAACGAAAAGAATATGCGCTATGCCATGTGTGCCTTCCCGCTCATCGGGCTGGTGATCGGTGCGGCGTGGTGCGTGTGCGGGGCGCTGCCCCTGCCGGGCCTTGCAAAGGCCGCAGGCTTTGCCCTCATCCCGGTGTGGGTGACCGGCGGCATCCATCTGGACGGCTACGCCGACACCTGTGATGCTCTTTCCAGCTACGGCGACCGCACCAAAAAGCTGGAAATTTTAAAAGACCCCCACTGTGGTGCCTTTGCGGTGATCCGCCTGTGCAGCTACTTTTTAGCTTATTTTGCCCTGTGCACCTGTGTGCGGTTCTCACCGCAGGTGGGTGCGCTGTGGGTGCTGGCGCTGGTGCTGGAACGGGCCCTTTCCGGCCTTGCGGTGGCATCTTTCCCCATGGCAAAGAACACCGGCCTTGCCCACACTTTTGCCACGGCGGCAGACAAAGCGGCTGTGCGCCGGGTGCTGGCGATGCTGGCCGTGGTGCTGGCCGCGGGCATGACCGCCCTGGGTGGCTGGGCACTGGTGCTGGCGGCGCTGGCGGTGCTGCTCTATTACTATAAGATGAGCAAAAAGCAGTTCGGCGGCATCACCGGCGATTTGGCCGGGTGGTTTTTGCAGAAGGCCGAACTCTGGATGCTGGCGGCGCTGTGTGCCTGTCAGTGGGGAGGGCTGTTATGATCTTCATCACCGGGCCGCTCTACAGCGGCAAGCGTACCTTTGCGCAAAAACTGACAGGCAGGTGCCGGGCGGACGTGCAGGAGCTGGCGGCAGATGTTTCTGACCGCGAAGCTCTTGAACGGCTGGCCGACCGGCTTGCTTCTGAATATGATATCCTCATCGCCACCGAAGTGGGCGGCGGTGTTGTACCGATGGATGCCAAACAGCGTGCAGACCGCGAAGCGGCGGGCCGCCTTGCCTGCCTGCTGGCGGCGCGGGCCGACTGCGTGGTGCAGATGTTCTGCGGCATCCCAACGGTTTTGAAAGGAGAATTGCCCCAATGCTGATCTATCTGTTACGCCACGGCCAGACCGAGTACAACGCCCAGAAGCGTTATCAGGGCCAGCGCGATATCCCGCTTTCGCCCGAAGGCGCTGCCCAGCTGCGCCGGGCTGATTTTGACCCCGATGTGGTCTATGTTTCCACCTTGCAGCGCACCAGCCAGACGGCGCGCATCCTGTTCCCGGATGCAAAGCTCGTGCCGGTGGATGGGCTGAAGGAGATGTGCTTTGGCAGCTTTGAGGGCCGCAATTTCATCGAGATGGAAAAAGACCCCGAGTATCAGGCCTGGGTGCAGGCCAACTGCGAAAGCTCCTGCCCGGACGGGGAGCGCAAGGCCGATTTTTCGGACCGCATCTGCCGCACCTTTGCAAAGCTTGTGGACAAGGCCCTTGCCGCAGGAGAAGAGCGGCTGGTCATTCTGGCCCACGGCGGCACCCAGATGGCGGCCATGGAACGGTACGCCATCCCCCATAAAGATTACTACGCGTGGTGCGGCCCCAACGCAGGCGGCTTTGTGCTGGACGCGAAGGACTGGGCGGAAAAACGTGTGCTGTACCTTGTTAAAACTGTCCAGTATACGAAGGAGGCCGAGCGATGATCCTGTGGGCTGTGCTGGGCGGCTTTGTGTTGGACAGCATTTTTGCAGACCCGGCGTGGCTGCCGCATCCGGTGGTGCTGATGGGCAGATGCATCTCCCGGCTGGAAAAATTCCTCCGTGCCCGCCTGCCCAAAACCCCGCAGGGGGAGCTGCTGGGCGGCGGCATCGTGGCGTTCTGCCTGCCGGTGGGCACCTTTCTGGTCACAAGCGCTGTGTGCCTGCTGGCGGAAAAACTCAGCCCGTGGCTGGGCCTTGCCGTGCAGATGTTCTGGTGCGGGCAGGCGCTGGCCGCCAAAGGGCTTGTACAGGAAAGCGCGAATGTGTATGCCCAGCTTATCAAAAACGACCTGCCTGCCGCCCGCAAAGCCGTGAGCCGTATCGTGGGCCGCGACACCCAAAACCTCACCGCCGAGGGTGTGACCAAGGCTGCTGTGGAAACCGTGGCCGAAAATGCCAGCGACGGCGTGATCGCGCCGCTTTTGTATATGTTCATCGGCGGGGCACCGCTGGCGCTGACCTACAAGGCCATCAACACCATGGATAGCATGCTGGGCTATAAAAACGAAAAATATCTCTACTTCGGCCGCATCCCGGCAAAGCTGGACGATGTGGCAAACTACATCCCCAGCCGCCTGGCAGCGCTGTTATGGGTAGCTGCTGCAGCCTTTACCGGCAATGATGCAAAAGGCGCGTGGCGCATCTGGCGGCGGGACCGGCGCAACCACGCAAGCCCCAACAGTGCCCAGACCGAGAGCGCCTGCGCCGGTGCGCTGGGCGTGCAGCTGGCCGGGCCTGCTTACTATTTTGGCGAATACTACCCCAAACCCACCATCGGCGATGCCACGCGTCCCATTGAACCGGAGGACATCCTGCGGGCCAACCGCATGATGTATGTGGCAAGCGGCTTTGCGCTGGCGCTGGGGGCTGCAATATGGGGGTTCCTTGCATGAAACAACTGACCCATGGCGGCGACTGGGCGGGCTACCGCGCCGAGTTTGGCCGCGACCCGCTGGATTTTTCGGCCAACGTCAGCCCGCTGGGCCTGCCGGAAGGGGTGGCAAAGGCCATCACGTCATCCCTTGCCACGGCTGACCGCTACCCGGACCCGCTGTGCCGTGCCCTGCGGACAAAGCTGGCGGTGGCTGAAAATGTGCCTGCGGAGTGGCTGCTCTGCGGCAATGGCGCGGCGGACCTGATCTTCCGGCTGGTGCTGGCCGCAAAGCCCCGCACTGCACTGGTAACGGCCCCTACCTTTGCCGAATATGCCACCGCCCTTGAAACCGTGGGCTGCACCGTGGAGCGGCACTTTCTGCGGGAAGAAAATGATTTTGCGGTGACCGAGTGCATTCTGGACGCTGTGCATCCGGGCACGGATATCGTGTTCCTCTGCCAGCCCAACAACCCCACCGGCCAGCTGGCAGAACCCGCCCTTGTGGAAAAGCTGCTGCGCAAATGCGAAGCTGTAGGGGCGCTGCTGGTGGTGGATGAGTGTTTCCTCGATTTTCTACCGGAAGGGGAAAGTCTCTCCGCAAAGCATCTGCTGAAAAACAGCAAAAGCCTGCTGATTTTAAAGGCATTTACGAAGCTGTACGGCATGGCGGGCGTGCGGCTGGGCTACTGCCTGTGTGCGGATGAAGTTCTGTTTGCCCGGATGCAGGCGGCGGGCCAGCCCTGGGCCGTTTCCAGCCTGGCGCAGGCGGCGGGCATCGCCGCGCTGGATGAGCTGGACTATGTGGCCCGGGTGCGTGATTTGATAAAAAAACAGCGGCCTTTGCTGGCCGATGGCCTGCGGGCGCTGGGCCTGAGGGTGATCGAAGGCCGAGCCAACTACCTGCTGTTCCGCGCACCGGAAGCGCTGGGCGCAGCTTTGCGGCAAAAGGGTGCCGTGCTGCGCAGCTGCGGCAACTACCCGGGCCTTGACGCCAGCTGGTACCGCACCGCCGTGCGCACCGAAAATGAGAACCGTCAGCTGCTGGCATTGCTGGCCGAGACCCTGCCGGAGGTGGCACGATGAGCAAGGCAAAATGCATTATGGTGCAGGGCACCATGAGCGGCGCGGGCAAAAGCCTGCTGTGTGCGGCACTATGCCGTATCTTTGCGCAGGACGGCTACCGTGTGGCCCCCTTCAAAAGCCAGAACATGGCCCTGAACAGTTTTGTCACCCGCGACGGTGCCGAGATGGGCCGGGCGCAGGTGGTGCAGGCACAGGCCGCCGGTGTGGAGCCGGATGTGCGCATGAACCCCATCCTGCTCAAGCCCAGCAGTGATGTGGGCAGTCAGGTGATCGTGAACGGCAAGGCCCGGGGCCAGATGTCCGCCGCCGATTACTTTAAAATGAAACGCACCCTCATCCCGGATATCCTGGAAGCCTACAACAGCCTTGCAGAGGAGAACGACATCATCGTCATTGAGGGCGCGGGCAGCCCGGCGGAGATCAACCTGAAAGCGGACGATATCGTCAACATGGGCCTTGCAAAGCTGGTGGATGCACCGGTGCTGCTGGCAGGCGATATTGACCGCGGCGGCGTGTTCGCCCAGCTGTATGGTACCGTGGCGCTGCTGGAGCCGGACGAGCGGGTGCGCATCAAGGGGCTTGTCATCAACAAGTTCCGGGGGGATGTGGAGATCCTGCGCCCGGGCCTTGCCATGCTGGAAGAAAAGACCCGCCTGCCCGTGCTGGGCGTGGTGCCGTATCTGCGGGTGGAGATCGAGGATGAAGATTCGCTCTCGGACCGACTGGACGCAAAATCTGCGGTGAAGCCGCTGGATATCGCCATCCTGCGCCTGCCGCATGTCTCCAACTTCACCGATTTTATCCCGCTGGAACAGCACCCGCTGCTGGGTGTGCGCTATGTGCAGAACACCCGCCAGCTGGGCGCACCGGATCTCGTCATCCTGCCCGGCACCAAGAACACGATGGATGACCTGCGCTGGCTGCGGGAGAGCGGGCTGGAAGCGGCTGTGCAAAAGCTGGCGGCCAGCGGCACGCCGGTGCTGGGCGTGTGCGGCGGCTACCAGATGCTGGGCGAGGAACTGCACGACCCGGCAGGGGAGGAGAGCGGCACGCCGGGCACCCTGCGGGGGCTGGGCCTGCTGCCCACGGTTACCACCTTCAACGCCGAAAAGCACCTCACCCAGACCGAAGCCTGCGTGACCACCGGGCCTTTTGCAGGGGCAAAGCTCACGGGCTATGAAATTCACGCCGGCCGCACCGAAGTGCGGGGCGAAGCCTTCTGCACCCTTACGGACGGCACGCCGGAGGGCTGCGTGCAGGGCAATGTGTTCGGCACCTACCTGCATGGGTTGTTCGACACCGGCGAACTGACCGAAAAACTCACCGCATTTTTGTGCAAACGGAAGGGCATCGACCCCGCCGGGGCCGATCTGATCCCCATGGAGCAGTACCGCCAGCGGCAGTTTGATAAACTTGCCAGCGGTGTGCGCGCAGCGCTGGACATGCCCGCCATTTACGCCGCCATGGGCCTGCAGAAAGGAGAAACGCTATGACGCCGCAGCATCACCTGCCCGCCGACATCGAGCGCACCAGTATGTCCATCATCACGGCTGAACTGGAAGCACTGGGCCTGACCCCGCCGCCGGAAACTGCCGCCGTGGTCAAGCGGGTCATTCACACCACGGCAGATTTTGACTATGCAAAGAATCTGCGGTTCACCCCCGGTGCGGTGGAAGCCGCCGTCAAGGCCCTGCACGGGGGCGTGACCATCGTCACGGATACCAATATGGCACTGGCAGGTATCACGAAGCCCGGGCTCAAAAAGCTGGGCTGCGAAGCCATCTGCTATATGGCCGACCCTGCCGTGGCCGAAGCTGCAAAGCAGGTGGGCACCACCCGGGCCGTGGCCGCCATGCACCGCGCAGCACAGGAGCACCCTGGGGCCATTCTGGCCATCGGCAATGCACCCACGGCCCTGCTGACCATTGCGGAGGAAATGGAAAACGGCCTGCGGCCCGCGCTGGTGGTGGGGGTGCCGGTGGGTTTTGTGAATGTGGTGGAAAGCAAGGAAGTGCTCTTTGCCGCCTGCGAACAGTACGGTGTGCCCGCCATCGCGGCCATGGGGCGCAAGGGCGGCAGCAATGTGGCTGCAGCCATCTGCAACGCCCTCATCTACTCTGCCACCGAAATGCTGGATCCTTCTGCCCGCGGCTGGAAATGAGCATAAAAATGAGGTAAAACGCCTATACGCAAAAAAGACTGTTTCTGTTCGTAAAAACGGAAACAGTCTTTTTGCGTATACGGTTTCGCAGATCACGTTCATTTCAGCCGGGCTTCTTCGTCCATTTTATAAAGCAGGTTCATCAGTTCGGTGCGGTAGCTGATGCCCAGCTTCTTGTAAACATTGGACAAGTGTGTTTTGACCGTGTTGGTGCTGATGCCCATCAGCTCCGAAATTTCAGCGTTGTTTTTGCCCTCGGCCACGAATGCCGCCAGCTGCAGCTCCCGCTTGGTCAGGCCAAACTCCTGCAGCAGGGAAGTGGACACGACCGTCCCCTGCAGCTCGTTTTTGATGATATAAACGCAGGTGGCCAGCTGGTTCACGTTTTTCAGGATGGTGTCTGAGCCGAACGGCACAGAAAGTTCCTGTGCAAAGATCTGGTGCGAAGGAGCTTTCCAATGTCATCGGCCTTGTGCTGGCGGGCAGCGTTCATGCTGATTCAGGTCACGTGGTCGAACACCTCGCTCTGGGTCACCGGCACGTTGGGAGGCACCGTGGCACAGGCAGGCATGGCTTCCGGCATGATGAGCCTGTTCAGCTGCATCGGACGGCTGTTCTTCGGCAAAATTTATGGCAAGCTGGGTCGTTTCACCATCCATCTCGACCTTGCTCTGCTCATCGTCGGCATGGCCCTCGCTTCCCATAGCCACAGCTACGCCATGGCACTGGTGGCCCTCGCTTTTGTCGGCGTTTCCATGGCAGCGGCGTCTGCTCCTTCTTTTTTACCTGCCAGTGGATCAAATCACTTGCAGATTTTTCCACTTGCCCTGTTTGAACCGCCACCAGAAGATCACACCGCGAATGCTCCAATCCAGACACATCGCAAAGGCAATGCCGATCACGCCCATCTTCAAAACAACGGCAAACAGCATGGAGAATACCAAACGCACGCCAATGGTGGTAAACAGTGAGATGCCCGTGGTAAATCCCACATCGCCGCAGGCACGCAGACCCTTGCCCAGCGGGTCGGCAAAGGGAAAGGCCACCGTGTTGAAGATGTTGTGGATGAGCACCAGCCAGATGACGAGATGTTTGGTTTCCGGTTCCAGAGTGTAGAAGTGCAGAACCACCGGGGTCAGCGCAAAGATGAACAGGTTCCACGCCGTTGCAAACACCAGCGTGATCTTCAGCAGCTTGTGGAAGTAATATTCCGCTGCTTCCGTGTCGCCTGCACCCATACACTGCCCGATGACCGTGATGAACACCGGCCCCATCGCCACGCACACCAGCGCCGCCATGCTCCAGAAGCTCTGTGCCACACCGTTGGCTGCAATCTGGTAAGTTCCGAACATCGAGATCACGCTGCTCAGTGCCACCTTGACCAGCTGGAAAATGCCACTTTCAAAGCCATTGGGCACCGCAATACGCAGAATTTTGGCCTGCAAATTGCTTTCCAGCCGCAGCAGCCACTGCCAGCCGTAGGAAACCGGGTTCTTTTTGGAAAAGCACAGCACCGTGATGACCACTGCCGAGAAAGTACGGGCAATCAGGGAAGGCCACGCGACACCGGCGACACCGGCTTTCAGCACGAACACACCGATGCAGTTGCCCACCACATTGATGCAGTTGGATGCAATGGAGATGTACATAGTAGTGCTGGTTTTGCCAAAGCTGCGGTAGAGTGCCGCACCGGCATTATATACCGCCAGTGCCGGGTAGGAATAGGCCGAGATTTTCAGATAGGTGATGCAGGCGGCCATGACCTCTGGCTCCACTTTGCCGAACAGCAGCCGCAGCAGCGGCTCACAGTTCAGTAAAATCAGAATCGCAGCTGCCACCGAAAACAGTGCTGCTGCCAACGCCAGCTGACAGGCCGAACGGCTGGCCAGTTCTTTTTCGTTCCTGCCGATGTACTGGCTGATGACCACTGCACCGCCTGCCGCCAGTGCGGTGAACAGGTTCAGAAAAATGGTGTTGAAGCTGTTCACCAGCGATACGCCGGACACGGCTGCTTCGCCCACAAAGCCGATGACGAACACATCCGCCATGCCCACCAGTGCCACCAGCAGCTGTTCCAGAAACAGCGGAACGATCAGCTTTTTTAAGTCCTGATTGGAAAACACGATTTTCTCCTCAAAAAATTTATTTTTTCTCGTCCAGCAGCATCACGCCCTGCGGCGGGTTTGCATTGATGGCACCGACAATGGGGTGCGGCACATAGCATTCTTCCAGCGATGCAATGTCCTCCGGGGTCAGCTGCACATCCAGCGCACCGGCTGCATCATCCAGATGGTTTGCTTTGGTCGCGCCCACGATAGGGGAAGCCACCCCTTTTGCCCACTGCCACGCCAGTGCGATCTGGCTCATCTTGCAGCCGTGCTTTTCGGCCAGCTGCGCCACCCGCTCCACGATATGAATGTCTTCCTGCTCCATGCGGTCGTATTTTCCGCGTGCCACACGGTCGGTCTTGCTGCGCAGAGTGTCGGCATCCCATGTCGGGCGGGTCAGGTGCCCGGCCGCCAGCGGACTGTACGGCATCAGCGAAACACCCATTTGTTTGCAAATGGGGATCAGTTCCCGCTCATCCTCCCGGTAAAGCAGATTGTAGTGGTTCTCCATGGCAGAGAACGGTGTCCAGCCATTGTCCCGTGCAGCCAGCTGCATATTGTAGAACTGGTAGCCGTACATTGCCGATGCGCCCAATGCCCGCACTTTGCCGGCTTTGACCAGCTCGTGCAGAGCTTCCATCGTTTCTTCAATCGGCGTTTCATAATCAAAGCGGTGGATGATATACAAGTCGAGATAATCCGTGCCCAGCCGCTTCAGCGTACCATCGATTTCACGATGGATCGCTTCGCAGGAGAGCCGACCGGGATTGAAATAAACTTTGGATGCAATGACCACCTTTTCACGCGGAATGTTCAACCGGATGGCACGACCCAGATATTCCTCGCTGGTGCCTGCGGAGTAACCGTTTGCCGTATCGAAAAAGTTGATGCCCAAGTCCAGTGCGTGGCGGATGACCTTTTCACTTTCGGTTTCGTCCAGCGTCCAGTCGTGCATGGTGCCCGCTTTGCCAAAGCTCATGCAGCCCACGCAGACCTTTGAAATTTCAATGTCCGTTTTTCCAAGCTTTGTATATTGCATACTGTTTCATACCTCCTGTTTTTTATCACCTATATTATAAAGAGTCTGCCCTTTCTGCGCAATGTTCGGCGTTTCACGCTGTTTCATCCGGTACCGTTTTCAAACTTGTATCCCGGAACAGGCTGAAACCCGAAATCTTGATTTTATGCGCAGTTTCGTGCTATCCTTGTACCAGCAAAGGGACGGTGGTCCGGAACATCTCCCGCTGAACGTCTTGAGATAAGGAGAAATCAAAATGGCAAAGAAGAACTATCAGCAGCTTGCCGAGCAGATCATCCCTCTGGTCGGCGGCAAAGAGAATATCAAGGCTGTCCGCCACTGCCAGACCCGCCTGCGCTTCACACTGGCCGATGAGAGCAAGGCAGACGATAAGGCACTGGAAGAACTGGACGGTGTGCGTAAGGTCATGCGCAGCGCCGGTGTGTATCAGGTGGTCATCGGCACTGATGTGGCCGACCTGTTCGCCGTGCTGGAACCTCTGTGCGGGGTATCGGATGCTTCCGAAAAGGCCGCAGCAGACGAAGCCCCTGCGGAAAAGAAGGGCGTCGTCAGCACTGTGATCGACTTTGTGGCCGGCACCTTCCAGCCTATCATCCCGGCCCTGTCCGGTGCGGGTATGCTGAAAGCTCTGATGGCCCTGCTGGTGGTGTTCAAGCTCATTGATACTTCCAGCCAGACCTACTACATCTTCAACTTCTTCGCAGATGCAGCCTTCTACTTCCTGCCCATCCTGATTGCTTTCTGCGAAGCCAAAAAGCTCAAGTGCAACCCCATTCTGGCCGCTACCGTGGCGGGCATCATGATGCACCCCAACTGGCTCGCTCTGGTGTCTGCCGGTGAAGCTGTCAAATTCTTTGAGATCATCCCCTTCCGTCTGGTGAACTACTCCGGCACCGTTATTCCCATCATTCTGGTCATTCTGGTGCAGGCGCAGGTGGAAAAGCTGCTCAACCGCATCATTCCCAAGTCCGTCAACCTCGTGTTCGTGCCCATGCTCACCTTCCTTGTCATGGGCACTCTGGCCATGGCTGTTGTCGGCCCCATCGGCAACTTCCTCGGCAGCTATCTGGCCATCTTCTTCACCTTCCTGAGCGAGAATGCAAGCTGGGCACCCGCTGTTCTGATCGGTGCCTTCCTGCCCCCGATGGTCATGTTTGGCCTGCACAACGGCGTGGCTCCTCTGGGCGTCATGCAGATGTCCCAGCTGGGCTATGACAGCATCTTCGGACCCGGCTGCGTCTGTTCCAACATTGCACAGGGCACCGCCGCTCTGGTGGTGGCCATCCGCACCCACGACCCCAAGGTGAAGCAGCTGGCAACCTCCGGCGGCATCACCGCTCTGATGGGCATTACCGAGCCGGTTCTGTACGGCGTGAACCTGCCTAAAAAGTACCCCCTGATCGCTGCCATGATCGGCGGCGGTGTCGGCGGCCTGTACGCAGGCCTGACCCACACCCACCGCTACGCTACCGGTTCTTCCGGCCTGCCCGCTGTGCTGCTGTACATCGGTGAGAACAGCATGACCTGCTTCATCAACATCATCATTGCTCTGGTCATCACCGCCATTGTCACCGCCATCGTCACCTGGGCACTATCCATCAAGTTTGAGAAAAAGGAGAATGCGTAATGGCAAATCGTTTTCCGGAAGGTTTTCTCTGGGGCGGCGCAACCGCCGCAAACCAGTGCGAGGGCGGCTACGATGCCGATGGGCGCGGCCCCAGCCTTGTGGATGTGATTCCCGCAGGCCCCGACCGACTGGCCGTGCTGCGCGGCGAGATCAGCTACAAGGACGTTCCGGCGGATGCCTATTACCCCAGCCACCTTTCCATCGATCACTACCACCGCTGGAAAGAGGACATTGCCCTCTTTGCGGAAATGGGGTTCAAGGTCTACCGTTTCTCCATCGCATGGACGCGCATCTTCCCCACCGGAGAGGATGCCCAGCCCAACGAAGCAGGCTTGAATTTCTATGAGGAACTGATCGATACCCTGCACGGTTATGGCATTGAGCCGCTCATCACCCTCTGTCATTTCGACCTGCCCATGGCTCTGCTGGAAAAGTACGGCGGCTGGAAAGACCGCCGCACCATTGATGCCTTTACCCGCTACTGCGAAACCGTGTTCAAGCGGTTCAAGGGCAAGGTCAAGTATTACCTCACCTTCAACGAGATCAATATGCTCATGCACCTGCCTTTCGGCGGTGCGGGTGCTGTGTTCGAGCCTGGCGAAGATAAGGACAAAGTCAAGTACCAGATCGCCCATCACGAGCTGGTAGCCAGCGCCAAGGCTGTGGCCCTGTGCCACAGCATCGACCCGCAGGCAAAAGTGGGCTGTATGCTGGCGGGCGGCACCTACTACCCGTGGAGCTGTGACCCGGAGGACGTGTTCAGTGCCATCCAGCAGGACCATGTGAACTACTTCTTCAGCGACATTCAGGTGCGCGGCTACTATGCACCCTACGCCCTGAAAAAAATGGCGCGTCAGGGCGTGACCCCGAAGATGGATCCGGAGGATGAAGCGACCCTGCGGGCAGGCTGCGTGGACTTTGTGTCCTTCAGCTACTATTCCAGCCGCTGTATTTCCGCCCACCCGGAAAAGACCGGTGCCATGCAGACCACCAACGCCGCCAAGACCCTGCGCAACCCGCACCTGAAAGCAAGCGAGTGGGGCTGGCAGATCGACCCGCTGGGCCTGCGCATCGTGCTGAACAACCTGTATGACCGCTATCAGCTGCCCCTGTTCATCGTGGAGAACGGTCTGGGCGCAAAGGATACCGTGGAGCCGGACGGTTCCATCCACGATACCTACCGCATCGACTATCTGCGGGAGCATATCAAGGCCATGGAGCAGGCTGTCAATGAGGACGGCGTGGACTTGATCGGCTACACCACATGGGGCCCTATCGACCTGGTGGCTTCCTCCACCGGCCAGATGAGCAAGCGTTATGGCTTCATCTATGTGGACATGAACGATGATGGTTCCGGCAGCAGGAGCCGCAGCCGCAAGGACAGTTTCTACTGGTACAAGCAGGTCATTGCCACCAATGGCGAGGACTTGGGCGAATAAGCAAATTCCTTACAGGGTAAATGAAAAAATAGATTGACAACCGGGCGTGCCTTTCTTTATGATAGAAGAAAAGCACGCCCGGAGGTTTTTGTATGAATCTGCTGCATAAAGTGGAAGAAACCATGATGCAGTACGGCGGAAACTCCCGCCGCAGCATCGGCGAATTTATCCTGAAAGAAAAAGACAGTCTGCACAAGTACAGCCTGCAGGAAATTGCAGACCAGACCTTTACATCCAAGGCGGCGGTAGTGCGCTTTGCACAGGCCATGGGCTTTTCCGGCTGGAAAGAGTTCGTCAAGGCATTTACCGAAGAACAGGCATACCAAGCCCAGCACTATACCGATATTGATGCAAACTTTCCGTTTACCAGGGAGAGCCGCCGTCAGGACATCATCAATCAGCTTTGCTCGCTGCAGGTGGAAAGCCTGCTGGACACCGCCGACCTGCTGGACGATGCCCCGCTGGACGAGTGTGCCGCCCTCTTGCTGGGCAGCCGCCGGGTCGCCATGTTTGGCCTGAATCCCAATCTGGCACTGGCCGAGCTGTTCAAACGCAAAATGCTCAGCATCGGGCGGCAGGTGGAACTGCCGAACCTCGGTGATGCGGGTCTGCTGGCACACTCGCTGGACAAATACGACTGTGCAGTCATCATTTCCTATTCCGGAAACTCCCCAACGACGGGTGCACTGAGCGTTCTGCCCACCCTGAAACGGCGCAATGTGCCCATTATCGGCATCACCAGTGTGGGTGACAATCTTCTGCGCCAGAAGGCCAATTATACGCTGAGCATTTCCTCTTATGAACGGCTGTACAGCAAAATTTCCACCTTTGGAACGGAAACCTCCATCCTGTTCATTCTCAATGTGCTGTTTTCCATCTGCTTTGCAGCAGATTATGATGCCAATGTAGCGCGCAAAATCGGCACGGCACGAGAACTGGAAGCCACCCGCCAGACCAATGAACAGGCATTGCGGGAAAAAGAATAACATTTTGGGACAAAGACAGAGGGAGTACCCTGAAATGGGGCACTCCCTCTGTTGTTGTATAACGGTAGTCCTCCCGGTAGACATTCCTACTGGTTGGGAACTGCAACGGCGACGACCGCGGCCTGCAGGATGCGAGTGCCGCCCAAGGCACGAAGCAGACGCAGGGAGCCGCAACCCGGAGCACTAAACAAAGCCACACTGTTGCTTTGTTTGCCTTCGCTGCGCTTCGGCACGTGCTGTTCAAGCCCTCTTATCCGCTGGGAAAGAGTGGTCTCCCGGTAGACGTTCCTAGCCATTGGGAACCGCGGGCTAACCAAAGCCCCACTGGGGCTTTGGTTGCGGCATGAATGCCGCCGCCCTGTTCAAGTCCTCTTATCCGCACAAAAAAGAAAACTCAGTACAATGTACTGAGTTTTCTTGGTGCAGTTACGCAATCAAAATCCGAACCATTTCCCTTTGCATTGGATTCCTCTACTTTTTCAAAAGGAATGGTCTGTGTGCCTTCTTTATAATTAAAGGTAATCAAAACCTTATCGTCATACAGATAAATTGAATTGATGAATGTATCCACCAACGCCTGCCGCTGGTCTTTCTGGTTCATGTTGAGTTTGCGAAACCGCAGCAGCCAAAAGCGAATAAAATCTTCCGTGACTTTCGGCTTCGCCAGCTTTTCTTCCGCAATGCGGGCTTCAAGCTCCCGCTTGGTTTCTTCGAGCTGCTCCAACCGTTCCTTGGTGGAACTGGTCAGGATACCGGCCTGAATCGCATTCAGCATATTCTGGATACCAGATTCCGCATCCCGAAGCTGCTTCTCATAGAGGGGAATGTTGGTGTTCTCCTTGTTTTGCAGTTCCATCACCTTGGCGATGATGGATTCCATAGCGGCATCATCCCGGACAAGCTGCATCGTCTGGTTGACCACCAAATCTTCCAGCCACTGTTTGCGGACAGTCTTTTTCTTGCACCCCTTATGCTTCTTGGCCGTGGCACATTTATAGTAGCGGTGAACTTCACCTGTCCGGCTTGTGCCGCTTTCGCCAAACATCAGCGCACCGCAATGCCCACAGAACAGCTTCGTGGTGAGCAAATAATCGTCCTCTGCCTTTCTCCGGGCAGGGGCTTTCTTGTTTTTCAACATCTTCTCCTGCACATCATTAAAAAGTTCCACCGATACGATAGGTGGGATGGCATCAGGAATCAGGATATCGCGGTATTTCAGTTCGCCGATGTAGCGGCGGTTGCTCAACATGTGCTGGATAACATTGAAGCTCATCGGCCCACCGCGTTTGTTCTTGATGCCCTTTTCGTTCAGCCAATCCCGAATCTCGCGCATGGTCTGACCGTCATTGTACCGCTGGAAAGTTTCTGCCACAAAGGGAGCAGTCAGAGGGTTGATCTCAAAGCGGCGGTCTGCATTGATAGTGTAGCCGAAAGGGATAGCACCGCCAGAGAACTTGCCTTTCAGGGCGTTTTCCGTCATACCACGCACGACCTTTTCGGACAAGTCAGCCGAATAATACTCGGCATAGCCCTCAAGAACAGATTCTAAGATAATACCTTCCGGGCCATCCGAAATGACCTCGGTAGCCGACATGAGTTTGACACCATTCTTTTTTAGCTGGGTCTTGTACCGGGCACTGTCATAGCGGTTTCGGGCAAAGCGGTCGAGTTTCCAGACCAGCACAATATCAAACAGTTTCTTGTCGCTGTCTTTTATCATCTGCTGAAACTCCGGGCGATTGTCTGTCTTGGCAGAGATGGCACGATCAATGTAGTGCTTGACCACAGTGATGCCGTTCTTCTCTGCGTAGGCGGTACACTCACGAATCTGCCCTTCGATGGATTCTTCACGCTGGTTATCGCTGGAATAGCGGGCGTAGATTACGGCGGTCACGGCAAGCACCTCTCTTTATACATCATTGAACGGTAATACGTTTATCAGAGCAATGTTTCGTACAATGTATATATCAATTTACAAGAGATTGCAAGTTCTATATTCTGCAAAAAAGTACCGAGGAAATTATTTTGAAAATGTTTTTGTGCTTCCCAATCAAGTTATCACTTTGCAAACTTGATTGCAACCATATTACAGCCCGTGATAGTAAGGACAGATATTTTCATAACTGCCATCCTTCATGCGGAAACCGTTGGGAATTGTGCCCAACTGAACAAAGCCCAACCTCTCATAGAGGTGGCGAGCATGGATGTTGCTCTCCACAACGGCGTTGAATTGCAGCACCCCAAAGCCCAACTCTTTTGCCATACGCAGACAATCCGACACCAGCTTTTCGCCGACGTGTTCTCCGCGATGGTCGAAATCCACGGCATAGCTGGCGTTGCAGATATGCCCGCAGCGACCGATATTGTTCGGGTGCAGGATATAAAGCCCCACAACGCTTTCCCCATCCACAGCAACACCGCAATAAGACTGTGCCGCAAAGAACTCCCGGCCAGTTTCTGAGGTCAGCGTTTCTTCCTGCGGAAATGCTACACCATCTTCTACGACACGATTCCAGATGGAAACCATAGCCGGAAGATCAGTTTCTTCATATTTCCGAACAATCATTTTTGTGTGCCTCCAGAGCTATACATTTTTTACAAGCAAAGCCTGATACGGTTCCAACTCCACATCAGCCAGCCAGACGGAAGTTCCATCCGCAGTCTGATATTCGCCGCCCAGTGCATCCAGACTGGCTCCTGCCGGGTATTCGGTAAAGTTGAACAGTCCCACCAGTGTTTCCTCACCGCGCTTGCGCACCGATGCCAGAACACCGGGATTGTGGCTGTCCCAAGTTGTTACCCACGCATCTGGAGCAAAGCACTCGTCTGCCCGCATTTTACGCAGCTCTTCCATACCCTGCCACAAGGCGTTTTGCAGCGTACCCTTCCGGGTGCGCTGTTTTGCGTTCTCCCAGTTGAATTTGCTGCGGTGCAGATTGCGGCTGTCCTCCACACGGTCAGGGTCAGACTTGTAGTCCCAGCCGTTAAGCTGCGCAATTTCATCACCGCAGTTCAGCATGGGGAAGCCCTGCAAGAAAGCCATTGCTGTGTGCAGGAGCAAGTCACGCTTCACGGCATAGTCCAGTGCGATTTTATCGCCTTTTTCAAGAGCCTGCTCCACGCCGCACAGGCTGGCAGTGGTGCCGCAGCTGCGGGCATCGCCGGTGGCGGGGTCGTAGTTGTACAGCTCGCCTTTTGCCCAGCTTCCGGGGAAGTTGCCCTCATAGAAGTGATACAGATATTCTTTATGCTTCTGCGGGTCGATGCCGAGCCGATTTTCCACGGCTTCATCCAGACCCCAGCCAATGTCATCATGGCAGCGCAGATAGTTTACAAACCAGCAGTTTTTCGGCAGGGCGTGAAGGGCATCCAGCTGCGCTTTCAGCAGACGGGTATCCCGGCTGGCCAATGCGCTCCACAGGTTGACCATGGTAGACACATTGTACAGCATGTGGCATTCCGGCTTTTCCGGTGTGCCGAAATAAGCTGCCAGCTCCTTGGGCGCCATGACCACTTCGCCCTTGAGGATGACCGCAGGGCAGACGCATTCCAGTACCATGCGGAGCATCCGCACGATGGTATGCACCTGCGGCAGATTGCGGCAGGTCGTGCCCAGCTGCTTCCAGATATAGGGCACCGCATCAATACGGAACACTTCCACGCCGAGGTTTGCCAGATGCAGGATGCTCTTGGTCATGTCCACGAACACAGCTGGATTTGCATAGTTCAGATCCCACTGGTAGGTGTGGAAGGTGGTCAGCACCCACTTGTGCATTTCCTCACACCATGTAAAGTTGCCGGGTGCGGTGTTGGGGAACACCTGCGGCACGGTCTGTTCATACTGGTCGGGGATGGTGCGGTCATCGTAAACATGATAGTATGCCTGATAGGTTTTGTCACCGGCCTTTGCTGCCATTGCCCAGTGGTGGGTGCTGGCGGTGTGGTTCATGACAAAATCCAGACACAGGCTGATACCAGCCTTGCGCAGTTCACGGGTCAGATTTTCGAGGTCTTTGTTTGTGCCGAGAGCCGGGTCTACGGTATCAAAATCCTCCACCGCATAGCCGCCATCATTGTGCGGATGGGGCATTTGCAGCAGGGGCATCAGGTGCAGATAGGTCAAGTTCTGTTCTTTGAGGTAAGGCAGCTTCTTTGCCAGTTCTTTCAGGTTTCCGGCAAAAAGGTCGGTGTACATCGTCATGCCGAACATATTGCCGCGCTTGTACCACTCCGGGTCAGCGATGCGGGTTTTGTCCAGCGCTTTCAACTCTGCGCTGCGGGCGTTCCATGCCTGTTCCATCTCGGCTTCCAGTGTATGCAGAGCATTCCGGTCGTGATACAGCTCCATGAACAGCCATTCCAGCTCGTCCTTATGCTTTGCGAGACGAGGGGCAAACTCCTGTTTTGCAGCCATCGCTCATCCCTCCACTTCGGCCAGCGTGGGCATGGCCGGAATCGCACCGTGGCGGCTGGTGGTGATACTGGCTGCTTTGTTGGCAAAGGCCAGAATTCTTTCCAACTTGTCCACTGTCAGGGTGTTCAGATCTTCTTTATAGAGCTTAGACAGCGCCGCACCAAAGAAGGTGTCGCCTGCGCCGTTGGTGTCGCCAACCTTGCAGGGCACGCCTGCCACATGGCCGGTCTTTTCTCCGAAACGGTAAAACACACCGTCCGGACCCAGTGTGACAAAAATCAGCCGGATGCCGTTCTGTGCCAGCTGTGCCGTGCCGCTTTCGCAGTCGGTGGTGCCAGTGAGCAGGGGAAGTTCTTCATCGGATACTTTCAGAACATCCACCAGCGGCAGGGGGGCTTTCATCTGCGCTACGGCCTCCTCTTTGTTCTTCCAGAGGTTTGCACGATAGTTTGGATCATAAGTAATGGTTGCACCCATCTTTTTGGCACGGGCAGCGGCATCCAGCGTAGCGGTGCGGGAAGGGTCAGCGGTCAGGCTGACGGAGCCAAAGTGCACGATCTTCGCAGCTTTCAGGGCCTCGTCCGGAATGTCCTCTTTGCTCAGCATCACATCGGCGTTGGCACTGCGGTAGAAGCTGAAATCACGCTCGCCGGTGGCATCCACCGACACGACTGCCATGGTAGTAGGGTGGTCTGCATCTACGGCCATGCCAGAAACATCTACCTTGTTCTCGGCCAGAACGTCTTTCAGGTAGCGGCCAAAGGCATCCGCGCCTACTTTGCCGATAAAGGCAGTCTGTGCACCCAGTCTGGAAGCGGCCACGGCCAGATTTGCCGGAGCACCACCGGGGTTTGCTGCAAACTGCGGAATGCCGCGCTCATCCTTGCCGGTCTGGGTCAGGTCAATCAAAACTTCGCCAATCGTTAAAATGTCCATGATTGTTCTCCTTATCCTTCTTATCATTGATATAAAACCAACGGTTATCGCTGGAACAGATAACGAATATAAGCGGCTGCACGCTCCGGATGCGGCGCATTCTGTACTATACCCAAATACACCCTGCCAGAGAAGCCTGCCTGTTTGATAAACAGCGTATCGGAAATGTCAAGCACGGTTCCGTTTTCATTCAGACCGGGCAGATCACTGAAAGAAGCATCCAACGTCCGCAGATCGAGGAAGTAGTCATCCGCCAACAGCTCGTCTCGTGCGGCAGCATCCATCAGAATAACATCCATCCGCTGTGCGCTGACCGCACCGAGCAGCTTCATCTCAGAGGCATATACATACTGCTCATCAGCATTTTCGCTTTTGGTCACCAACAGGCCGGATAACAAGTTAACCTGCTGCTTCTGCGTCAGTTGCTGGTTTTCGGCAAAACCGGTAGTGAGCTGCTCTGTCAGGTCTGCCCCGGTAGCGACATTGACCATACCAAGATAAAGTATATCTTCTTTTTTGGTAAGATGGCGGTAGGCTGCATAGCCGAAGATATAGACGATAATAAGCGCGATGACGATGGGCAGTTTGTAATAAGCCCAGATATGCTCCCATCTCTTGCGTCCATGGAGAGAGCGCAGCGTATCCAAATCAGTGTTCGTCATAGGTTTGTTCCTCGTGAACTGCATCGGGATCGCCACCGATGAGATAAAGAATCCGGAGCATCAGGAAAGAGCACAGCATTGCGCAGAAACCCATGCCCAACAGGAACGCAGGCGTGAATACAAATACAATGATATACCCCATGATGCCATAGATCGCTGCCATCAACAGGGTGCAGAACAGATACCGGACACCTACAAGAAACGCTGTTTTCAGGATGCCGAACGTGGTGTTTTCAAATCGGGCCAGCAAGGGGAATACATAGAGCAGAACAATGCAGTACAACACAGCTGCACCAATGAGCACTGCGGTGAGCAGAGTCCAAAAAATATTCTCGCTCCACATACGGCTTAGAACAAATCCATCAACCGCTAAAAAGCAGCCGACTGCCAGCAAAATCAGCCACAGTTTCGTAGCCGGTTTGAAATTTTCCCGGAAGGCTTTAAAAAACATCCGGGTCAGACCATCGTCCCGGTCTTCGGCCATTTTAAGCGTGACATAGAACAGCGCAGTCGTAGAAGCACCAATTGTGACGATCGGCAGACTGCACAGCAGCCACAGAATGTTCAGATAGGCACTGTAAGTCAGTTTTGTCAAAACGGAAAAAAGCGGCTTGTCCGTATTGCACAGGTCACGCATGGGGTTCTCCTTTCGTTCAGTCTCCTGTGGATTCGCGCAGGACGAGATTGGTTTCTGTATAAACTGTGCGGTAGTTCAGAGAGGGCTCTTCGATGCGGGTCATGAGGAGATTGGCAGCCGTATAACCCATGATCTGCCCATGGATGTGGATGGAAGTGAGATGGGGCATAAAGTAGGACGCTTCCTGACTGTCATCGAACCCACAGACCCAGATGTCATCGGGGACAGAGTAGCCCAGTTCATGCAATGCTTTAATGAGATCCATGGCAACAAAGTCATTGGCGCAGATGAAAGCATCCGGCATGATTTTGAAGCGGCGAATCGTTTCGTACAACAGCTCCGGGTAGTTCTGCTGCGTATTGGGCATGGCGCAGGTTTGCAGTCCTTCGGTCAGGCCAAAGTGTTCCACGGCATCCTTATAGGCCATGTAACGCTCAAAGAACGACTGGCAGTGATTTTTATCGCCTGCAAAGCTGATGCGCTTTTTGCCGCGCTCTACCATGTGGGCCACCACATTCTGAATCTCAATGCGGTTTTCCATATAAAGGCGGTCAGCGTGCAAAGGAGGACGCATATCCATCACAGGGGTATCTACAAACAGCAGCGGAACATCCAGATTGCACAGCAGCTGTGCGTAGTCGTAGTCGAATACTTCAAAGCAGATGATGCCGGCTGTGCGCTCCAGATTCAAAGAGGAAGGCAGCTTCTTTTCGGCTAATTCTGTCGGGGAAATGCGGTGGATCGTCATGCAGCTGTGCAGATGGTTGATCTCAGATTGGAAACGATCCAGCATCATGGAGGAAAAGTGAGAGCTGTTCAGAAACTGGGTCGTCAGCATGGCAATCTCTCGTTTATCACTCGGCAGAATGGAAGGCTCTGCTGCTTTTGCGGTGTCTTCCTGAAACAACGGCAGATAGGCAAACTGCTTATAACCCATTTCAGCGGCTTTGCGCAGGATTTTTTCTCGTGTGGCATCTGCCAGCACACCAGTGTTGTTGATTGCTTTGGAAACCGTGTTGCGGGAAAGTTGGAGTTCGTTGGCGATATCCTGAATGGTAACTTTTGCGGACATGAATCATCCTCTTTTCTATCATAAGCGGGATGGAAAGTCGGTCTTTATTATAATGTCTGATGACGATTGGTTGTTTTCTCTTTATGACTCTAGTATAGTGCAAATGCACAAATTAGTCAAATGTAAAAATGCAAATCATCAATTTGTACATTTGCACACTTCTGAATTTGTGCATCCGTACAAATCAACAGTAATTTTTGTTGTATACCATAAATTATCGTTGACATTTGCTTGTGCGGATGGTATAAATGAATCACAGAGTTTTACATTTGCACAATACGAGCTAAAAACGTAACACCCGAAAGTGCAAACGTAAAACAAGAAACAGTCGGCAATCAAATCAAAAGGAGGAGAATGATTCATGAAAGCAAAAACAGCCTCGTCAGAAACGGCTGTGCTGACAGCAGAACGCAAGCTGCACAACACATGGGTCTACATCAAGCGGCATTGGCAGCTCTACCTGTTGTTCCTGATGCCTGCCGTGGTGCTGACATTGGTATTCAAGTACGCTCCCATGGGGGGTGTGCTGATCGCGTTCCAGAAATACAATCCCTTCAAGGGCATCTGGGGCAGCGAATGGGTAGGTTTCAAAAATTTTACCCGCTTTATGTCCTCACCAGATTTCCAGCGTTATCTGATCAATACCCTGAAGCTGAGCGTCTATGGCTTGCTTTGGGGCTTCCCAATCCCCATCCTGCTGGCATTCCTGCTCAACCGCATTGAGAGCAAGAAGATCAAGCAGAAGGTGCAGCTGGTGCTGTATATGCCCAACTTTATCTCGGTCATCGTGCTGTGCGGTATCGTCCGTGTGCTGCTGAGTGTCACAGGTCCGGTGAACGGTTTACTTCACACCAGCATCAACTTCATGACACTGCCGGAAGCGTTCCGCCCCATCTACATCATCAGCGGTATCTGGCAGGGTGCTGGCTGGGCATCCATCATGTACACGGCATCCCTTTCCAACGCCAGCAAAGACCTGAAAGAAGCCGCTATGATTGACGGTGCAAACCTGATTCAGCAGATCATGACGGTCGAGTGGCCTGCTATCAAGGATATGGTGGTCATTCAGTTTATCCTGCAGGCCGGCAACATCATGAGCATTGGTTTTGAAAAAGCCTATGCACTGCAAACTGACCTGAACCTGAATACTGCGGAGATCATCGCTACCTACGTTTATAAAAAGGGTCTGTTGGACGGTGATTACAGCTTCTCCACAGCGGTCGGTCTGTTTAACACCGTTGTCAATGTCATTCTGCTGATTGCAGTCAACAAGATCGTTGCCAAAATGAACGATGGCAAGGGCTTGTAAGGAGGGTTTTACCATGGCAAAACAGAAAAAATCAAAAATGGCCCTCTACACCAGACAAGATAAGATCATCCTGTACTGCGGCTACGCACTGCTGGGCTTGTTCCTGCTTGCAATCATCATCCCGATGATCTACATCGTCATTGCATCCTTTATGGACCCTGTCACTTTGCAGAACAAAGGCATTTCCTTTGATTTCAGCAAGTGGAGTCTGGATGCTTACCAGCGTGTCGTTTCGGATAAGCAAATCTGGGTTGGATTCAAGAATGCGGTGCTTTACTCGATCATTTTCACCATCATCTCAGTGGCGGTGACCATGCTCGCCGCTTATCCCATGTCGCTGCCGGACTTCAAGGGCAAAAAAATCTTCAATACTCTGTTTGTCATTACGATGTTTTTCAGCGGCGGTCTGATTCCTACTTATCTGCTGATCAACAATCTGGGCCTGCTGGATTCCATGTGGGCAGTCATTCTGCCGGGTGCATTCAGTGTGTGGAATATGATCATCGCTCGTACCTATTATCAAGGCATCCCTCGTGAACTGCGAGAAGCGGCGGATGTGGATGGAGCCAGCGAGATGCTCTACTTCTTCAAAATTCTGCTACCCGTCTGTATGCCGGTGGTGGCGGTTCTAGCCCTGTGGCAGTTCGTGGCGATGTGGAACAGCTACTTTGATGCAATGATCTACCTGAACAGCGCATCGAAGCAGCCATTACAGTTGGTGCTGCGTTCCATCCTGATCCAGAGCCAGCCGGAATCCGGCATGATCGCGGATATCCAGAGCACTGCCGAACGTGCAAAAATGGCAGAACTGCTCAAGTATGCAACGATCATTGTTTCCAGTCTGCCGCTTCTGGTAATGTATCCCTTCTTCCAGAAGTATTTTGATGCCGGCATCATGGCTGGTTCCATCAAAGGCTAAAAGCATCCTAAAATTTTATGGGCTTGTACGCTCATCCATCACACGAAAAAGAAAAAAGGAGAAAATACCATGAAAAAGCTGATTTCCCGCCGCAACTTCCTCAAGGTCTGCGCTCTGGCAGGCTCTGCCGCTGCTCTGTCCGCTTGTGGCGGCGGCAAATCCACCGGCAGCAGCAATTCCGCTGCCGCAGCTGTGGATGTAACGGGTGCTGTTGAGTTTCCTCTGTCGGAAAAGGTTACCTTTACTGGCATGACCAGCTTCCCTGTGGGCAGTGAGTCCGAGCCGAACAACCGCACCATTTTCAAACGTCTGGAGGAGCAGACCAATGTACACATCGACTGGACTGCGATCCAGTCCGACCAGTGGAGCGATAAGATCACTCTGAATATGTCTAATCCCAACACCCTGACGGATTTCGTCTTTACTGCTGACTTCAGTGACAGTAACCTGCTGCGTTATGCGGATCAGGGCGTTATCCTCAATCTGGAGGACTACATCGACAACAATATGCCCAATCTGCAAAAGGTGTTTGAGCTGTACCCGGAGTATCGCACCATGTGCACCGACAGCGATGGACACATCTGGGCACTTCCTTGGATTGAGCAGCTGGGTGCAGAAAAAACGGCAATCCAGACCATCGGCAACATG
The DNA here is from genome assembly GCA_050873025.1 of Faecalibacterium sp. Lineage (GTDB taxonomy): Bacteria > Bacillota > Clostridia > Oscillospirales > Ruminococcaceae > Faecalibacterium. Next base: position 108,150 of record JBNMHZ010000006.1, read on the forward strand.
AGCTTCATCAATACCAAGTGGCTGAACTTCCTCGGCCTGTCGATGCCCACCACAGTGGATGAGTTTGAGCAGGTGTTGATTGCATTCCGTGATAACGCTGCTTCCATCAAAGCAGAGTATGGCATTGATGGTGATATCATCCCCATGTCCTGCATTGTCAACAATGGTGATCAGGACCCAAGCATCCTCATCAATGGCTTTGGCGAAGGTTACGGTGATGCGGACAAGGATCGCCACATTGCTGTTACCAACGACCGGAAGGTCATCTGCGCTGCAGCCCAGCAGGGCTATCGCGATGGTCTGGACTGGCTGCACAAGCTGTATGCTGAGAATCTGATCGACCCGGAGTGCTTCACGCAGGAGTGGTCTACCTATGTTTCCAAGGGCAAGGCTGGCCGCTATGGTGTCTGCTTCAGCTGGGACGTTGCCAACATTGACAATCTGACCGACTGGGAACCGCTGCCCGCTCTGACTGCCGACACCCGCAACATCACCCCGCAGAATGGCTCCTTCACCAGCGGTTTTGCACGCGGCAAGTGCGTTGTCACCGCAAAGGCTGACAACCCCGCACTGGTCTGCGCATGGCTCGATCAGATGTATGCACCTCTCCAGTCTCCGCAGAACAACTGGGGCACTTACGGCGATGCCGAAGGCTTCAACATCTTTGAGCTGTCCACCAACGATAAGGGCGAGCCCATGCTGAAGCACGCTCCTCTGGGAGACGCTTCTCCTGTGGAAGTCCGTGAGGCTCAGTGTGTCGGCGGACCTCTGGCAGTTCTGGATGATTACTACGGTGTGTACGTCACCTGCCCGGACGATGCACAGTATCGTCTGGATTGGATCAAGGACATCTACACCCCGGACATGAACAACGATTATGTCTATCCCAATGTCTTCATGAGCAATGAGGATACGGAGCAGGTTTCCAACCTGCAGGCTGACCTGCAAACCTATATGAACACGCAGAAGGCCAACTGGATCATAAACGGTACTACGGATTCCGAGTGGAATGAGTATCTGGATAAACTGGAAGCCTATGGTCTGTCCGATTATCTCAGCATCATGCAGAAATATCTGGATGCTTACTACGCATAAAAATTCTTTCCTTTGGAGGGTTCCATGAACGATTTGACTTTACAGAATGCCCGTGCTTATGAGGCAGAACATGGTACGGCTATCACCTCGGAGGAACGCCCTGCCTATCACCTGACTCCTTATGTAGGCTGGATGAATGACCCGAACGGATTCTCGTTCTATCAGGGAAAGTATCACCAGTTCTATCAGTATAACCCCTATGCGACCCACTGGGGCCCGATGCATTGGGGCCATGCAGTCAGCACCGATTTGCTGCACTGGGACTATCTGCCCTGTGCTCTCGCCCCGGATTCCCCGGCGGACAATGGCCCCGGCTGCTTCTCCGGCTCTGCAACGGAGATGGACGATGGCAAGCAGCTTCTGCTCTATACCAGCGTGGTTGCCGAAAAGCAGCCCAATGGCGAGATGCGTGACATCCAGACCCAGAGCATTGCCATCGGTGACGGTCTGAACTACGAAAAGCCTGCCTGCAACCCCGTCCTGACCCAGAAAGACCTGCCGGAAGGATTCAGCAAGTTCGATTTCCGCGACCCGAAGATCTGGCGGGAAGAAGATGGAACCTATTCGGCTGTCACAGTCTGCCTTGCCGAAGATGGAAGCGGTGCAGCGGTGCTGTTCCAGAGTGCCGATGGTTTTGACTGGCACTTTGTTACGGTGCTGGAACGCTGCAACAACGAATACGGCAAAATGTGGGAGTGCCCGGATTTCTTTGAACTGGATGGCAAGCAGATCCTGATGCTTGGCCCCATGGAAATGAAACCGAAAGGTGAGTTCCACAACGGCCACGATGTCATTGCTTTTATCGGCAATTATGACAAGGATACGCACACCTTTACAAAAGAGGATGTGCAGCTGATGGATGGCGGCATCGACTTCTATGCAACCCAAACCACCCTTGCACCGGATGGCCGCAGAATCATGACCGCATGGCTGCAAACATGGTCGGATACTGAAGACAAACCGCAGGGCTGCAAGTGGTTCGGGCAGACCATCTGCCCGCGTGAGTTGCACCTGAAAGATGGCCGTATCATTCAGACCCCGGTACGGGAGCTGGATGCAGTCCGCGGCAAGCGCACCCTGCACGAAAATGTGATCGTGCAGAAGGAAACCGCTCTGGATGGCATCGGTGGTCGTATCGCAGACCTGACCGTTGCCGTTGCGCCGGGTGAGTACCGCTCGTTTACCATCAAGCTGGCTGCGGATGCAGACTACCACACCAGCCTGACCTATGACCCGTACACCTCTATGCTGACCCTTGACCGCAGCTATGCCGGTTCCCGTGCCGATATTGTTCACAGCCGCAGCTGTAAGGTGCGCAGCCAGAATGGTGCGCTCAAGCTCCGCATCCTGCTGGACAAAAACAGCATCGAAGTTTTTGCCAACGATGGCGAGCAGACCATGACAGCATGGATCTACACCCCGCAGTCTGCCGATGGCATCGCCTTTGCCGCTGATGGTAAGGTGACTGTTACAGTAGAACAGTTTGAGCTGAATCTGTAATCCGATATTCCCTTCATTTCTCCTTCATCAATACAGCCCCACTTTGGCTTCTCCTTCGCCAAGGTGGGGCTGTGTTTTGATATAAGTCTTACTATCGCCACTTTACCGCAATAAATTTTCCAAAACTATCTTGACGTACTCTGCGAATTATGATATTCTCTGTCACAAATCCCACTGATTTTGTGGATTGGTCTAAAGCCATCCACAAGATGTGGTCGTGTTCATTTTGAACACTGCCACAGGAAGTGGTGGTTATCACCGTGAGACCCACCACTTCAGTGAGGAAAAGCCCACGAAAGAACTTACCGCCCCGCAACACACCCGATTCATTTTGCCGCCGATTCACCCGACAAAATCCATCGCTTGTTTTTGCGGAGCGGTATTTTTCTTTTTGCACTTGACGCATCATCGTTCTTGTGCTATGCTATCGCTAAAATGTAGTTAAATTTATTTAGCTATATTTTTGTACACGCACCTTGATAACTTCATGAGCCGTCTGAACGTGATACCGTACCATGACCCTCACATTTTCCGTGAACTGGGCAACGCCGCTGCACAAACAGGGGCAGGAACTTCGTTCGGAGCAAACGGTGATTCACATACATGAGCAGAATCCCTCTACTTATTTTTTGTGCCTTAACAATTCGGAAACAATTACCCGGAAACGATTTTGAGCGCAGCGGTGGAGGGCAAGAACCGTCCCGTGGCCACAAATTTTCAATTCTTGAAAATCTTGTGCTCCACCGGGACTTCACTTCTCAAACTCCTGCGAGTTTTCAAAGTGATCTTGTTGGGGCGTGCCTGCCCCAAACCCTGCTCATAGTTCGCACCTGACGGTGCGAACAGCAACGGCGTATCGTGTTTACATAACTTCACCGAGGAGTTATCGAACAGACAGGAGGTACAATGCAGAAGAAGAAAAATATCGCATCCCCCAGCACGACCCAGCACCACGACACGCCGAACAACAAAACGCACTTCATCAAGTTTCGAGTAACGGAAATCGAAAAACTGGAACTCGAACATACCGCACAACTCTTAAATCTCTCCCTCTCCACTCTCATCCGCCGCGCACTTCACAACGTAAAGATTGAGAAAAAGATCATCGTTGCGAGCAGCGGAGAAGAAACCCTAACTGCTGTTTCCACCTTGCTTGCCCAGTGCAGCAAGGTGGGCGGCAACCTCAACCAACTTGCAAGGCACTTCAATTCTGGCGGTGCAGACACCGAGCAGATACGAGCGAAAATTCTTGACGAACTTGCAGACCTGACTGCATTTCGGCTGAATGCCGAGAAAGTTTTGGGTGAACTGTATGGCAACGCTCAAGCATATCAGCTCTAAGAACTCGGACTACTCCGCGATTGAAGCCTATCTGGTTTACCAGCACGATGAATTTTCCGGCAAGGTAATTCTGGACGAACAAGGCCAACCCATGCTGCGAGAATCGTACATTCTCGACACGCTTGAGTGTGGCGATTTCTCGTTTGCAACGGCCTGTTTGCAGGCAAACCGTAAGTATGGCAAGAACACTCAGCGCGATGATATTAAGAGCCATCAATATATCATCAGCTTCGACCCGCGCGATGCAGCCGACAACGGCTTGACTATGGAAAAGGCACAGGCACTTGGCCTGAAGTTTTGTTCTGAAAATTTCCCCGGTCATCCTGCCATCGTTTGCACTCACCCCGATGGGCACAACCATTCGGGAAACATCCATGTCCACATTGTGATCGGAAGCATCCGAACGCGAGAAGTGGAACGCAAGCCCTATATGCAGAAGCCCCGCGACTGGTGCGAGGGCATGAAGCACTCCAGCACAGCCCAAACCATGCGGCACCTGCGTGTCGAAGTCATGGAAATGTGCGAGAGTGCCGGACTGTACCAGATCGACCTGCTCAACGGCTCGAAAGAGCGCGTGAGCGAATCAGAGTATTGGGCGCGCAGGCGCGGCCAAATGAAACTTGACCGTGAGAACGCAGCCCTTACCGCAACTGGACAGCAGCCCAAGCAGAAGAAATTTGAAACCGTGAAAGATATTTTACGGAAACAAATTTCTTCGGTGCTGTACCGCTCTACGAGCTTTGAAGAATTTTCCGACAAGCTCATGCAGCAGTATGGCATCACCGTTAAGGAAAGCAGAGGATGCCTAAGCTATCTGCCCTCTGGCAGAACGAAGTTCATCCGAGCGAAACATCTTGGTGACAAGTTCGACAAGGAAGCCGTGCTTACTACGTTGCAGGCAAACGCTGAGCGTAAACCCAAGGTGCAGTTCAAGCAGGATGCCATCGGGAAACTGATTGACATTCAGGCAAAGCTGGCTAAGGGCAAGGGCGCAGGCTATGAGCGTTGGGCGAAAAAGTTCAACCTCAAAGCCATGGCACAAACTCTGCTGCTTCTGCAAGAAAAGGGCTTGACCGATGAGGACGCGCTCAACCAGCGAATCGAAGAACTTAGTAGTAAGTTCCATGAATCGTCGGATGTGGCGAAAGACCTCGAAAATCGGATGAAAGTGAACCGGGAACTGCGCTACAACGTTGCAATCTACACCAGCACCAAGAAGGCCGCACAGCAGTTAAAGACTGCCAAACGGCCTGCCGATTTTGAGAACCAGCACCGTGCAGAGCTGACACAGTATCGGGCGGCAGCAGCCTATTTCAAGGCGAACAATATCACCAAGCTGCCCAGCCTGAAAAAGTTGGAAGCAGAGTACGCGCAGCTGGCATCCGAAAAGGCAAAATTCTATGAGCAGTACAAGGAAGCTAAAACCGAACTGCTCAAACTGCAAACCGCGAAACAGAATGTTGCGTCCTATTTCCGGGAGGAAAAACAGATGCAGCAGGAGAGATAAAGGAGTGTGCGTATGATCAATCTGAAAATTGACCCGGAGTTTCAGTCCCAGATTCCTCCTCTGACCGATGATGAATATTATCAGCTTGAAGAAAACATCTTGAAAGAGGGTATGCTGATTTCTCCTTTGATCGTCTGGGGCAACACCCTTGTTGACGGCCACAATCGTTATGAGATCGTTCAGGAACATCCCGAAATCTCTTTCTCCACGATGCCGCTCCCGTTTGAAAGTCGAGAAGAAGTTCTCGCTTGGATTTGCAAAAATCA
>JBNMHZ010000007.1:0-96488 GCA_050873025.1 Faecalibacterium sp.
TCTATGCCCTCGGCGCTGCAGTTAGCGACATCAGCCGCGAAGTTCTGCGCACCGTGGAACGGGCAGTCAAAACGACCATCCGCCGCCGAAACAATGAAAGGAGCCAGCATGAATATGAGCAGCAAGCTGAGTTACACGCAGACCGGGGATTATCTTCTCCCGAACCTGACCCTGCATCAGCCAAAGACCCCGCTGGGCAAGTACGGCAGGATGCGCCTGAACTTTCTGAAACAGCAGCACCCGGTGCTGTACCATACGATGCTCCTGAACGGGAGCCTGTACCCGACCCTGAACGAACTGGAGCAGACCGCAGCGGCGATGAAGGAACAGATGATGACCGACCTGCTGACGAAGAACCCGGCTCCGGAGAAGGAGAAAAACCAGATGGCGTGGGTGCAGCACATGAACAGCCTGCAGGAGCAGGTCGAGGAAGTGATTCGGACGGAACTGATTTACAGTTAAGTTTTCTGGATACAGTCATCCCCACCGAAGCCCAGCAAATCGAACAGATCGACCGAGCGGAGAGCGAAAAATCGCCCTCCGCTTTTGTTTTATCGCAGGCCGAGATTGAAAACGAACTGCGCCAGCATGGTTCCGGCTTTCAGGATGGCAAGCAGCGAATCATCGAACTGTATCAGACGCAGCCTGACCGCAAACTCCGTGCTAAAGCATTGGCAGCAGAATATGGCATCGGTGGGCACTCCCACGATTTTCTGGATGGCAGCAGCGGTTTTGTAAATCATGATGGGAAAGGCCTTGAATTTGACCGCTACCCGGATCATCAGAAATTCATGTTAAGCTGGTCGCAGGTCGAGAAATATATCGACCTAATGATTCAGTCTGACCGCTATCTTACGGACAAAGAAAAAGAGCATCGTGCCGCCGTGCAGGAAACGGAACGCCAGCTCCCCATGCTGGAGGGTGACGTTGCTGCCGAATACAACGCTCTAAAAGAACAGTACCCCCCATACCCTGATTGGTTTTGAACTTGGCGGCAACTATTTGTTCTACGGCAGTGATGCGGTTACTGTAAAAGAAGTTCTGCGCTCTAATTTGTTGTCACAGGAAAATGCGCTGGGCCGGGTCAAAGTCACCGGATTTCCTGCTGAGCAGTGGGCGGCAGAAGCAAAAAAGCTGTGGGCCGAGGGTAACAGCATCTATCTGGCCGGGCAGAATGAAGATGGTACCCATCATCAGACAAAATATCTGCGAGAGGAAGATTATCTGCCAATCGGAAGCATCATCAAGCTGGATGGCCGGGACTTCCGTGTAGATCACGTCAACTTCATGTTCAAATCCGTCAGCTTACAGGACATGAACTTGACCAACAGTGGACAGCCTATCTTCCGGGTTGAGCGGTTGCCTCATATCCGGGAACTGTATGAACAGCAGCAAGATGAAATTGTTGACGTTCCTCCTGAAAAGGCTGTTGATTACAAGGTCGGTGACAAAGTTGTTGTTGACCTCCCCACTCGAACCATTGAGGGCAAAATCGGCTATGTTGGTGAAACCGATGTGCGCATCGACACCAGCGCACATGGACAGTCGTGGGATAACGAGGTACTCAATAAGCAGCAGTTCGAGGACGGTTTGCGGCAGGATGAACCTACACTTGATGAAGAACTGGACAAACTGCCGATCTCTGCAGAAGTCAATGGAGAATGGCAGACCTTTCCGAACGCTGCTGCCGCAGACGAAGCCCTGAACGCTGAACCTGTACAGGAAGCTGCAGGGAATTTTCACATCACGGATGATAACCTTGGTGTTGGTGGCCCCAAGCAGAAATTTGCCCGGAACATTGCAGCTATCCGCACACTGTTCCAGTTGGAGCAGGAACATCGTGGAGCCACCACCGAGGAGCAGCAGGTGCTTTCGCAGTATGTCGGCTGGGGTGGTCTGGCGGATGCCTTTGACCCGAACAAGGAAAATTGGTCTGTCGAGTACACCCAGCTGAAAGGACTGCTCACCGAAGAGGAGTATGCCGCTGCCCGTGCTTCCACGCTGAACGCCCACTACACCAGCCCTACTGTGATTCGCGCCATCTACGATGCCATAGAGCGGATGGGCTTCCGCAGCGGTAACATTCTGGAGCCGAGTATGGGCGTGGGAAACTTTTTCGGGATGCTGCCCGACCACATGGCCGGCAGTCGTCTGTATGGTGTGGAACTGGATTCCATCACCGGACGCATCGCCCAAAAGCTATATCCGCAGGCTGATATTACGGTTGCCGGCTTTGAAACCACCGACCGCCGAGATTTTTATGATCTTGCTGTGGGCAATGTGCCTTTTGGCCAGTACAAGGTCAGCGACAAAGCGTACAACAAGCTGGGATTTTCCATCCATAACTACTTTTTCGCCAAAGCCATCGACCAGATCAGACCGGGCGGCGTGATAGCCTTTGTAACCAGCCGCTTCACAATGGACAGCAAAGACAGCACCGCCCGCAAGTATATGGCGGAACGTGCCGATTTGCTCGGAGCCATCCGCTTGCCCAACAACGCTTTTAAGGCCCATGCAGGTACCGAAGTTGTCAGCGACATTATTTTCCTACAAAAGCGTGACCGCCCTGCGGACATTGAACCTGCATGGGTGCAACTGGGGCAGACCGAAGATGGCTTCAATATCAATCAGTATTTTGTAGACCACCCGGAAATGGTGCTGGGAAATTTGGAACTGGAAAGCACCCAGTACGGCCATGACCTGACTGTTGTACCAATCGAGGGTGCCAGCCTTGCAGACCAGCTTGCCGAAGCGGTGCAGCACATTGATGGACAGTATACCGCAGCAGAAATCGCCACCCCGGATGTGGCAGATGCAGAAGCACAGCGCAAAACGCTGCCCGCAGACCCCGCCGTGAAGAATTTCAGCTACACCGTGGTGGACGGTGACATTTACTACCGCGAAAACTCCATTATGACGCAGATTGAACTGTCCGATAATGCCAAAGGTCGTGTGGCTGGCATGGTAGAACTCCGGCAGATCGTCAACGAGTTAATTGACCAGCAGTTGAACGACTTCCCGGATGAGGATATCAAGGCATCGCAGGAAAAGCTGAACGCCGCCTACGATGCCTTTACTGCAAAATACGGTCTGATCAACGACAAGAAAAACGCCCGCCTGTTCGATGATGATAGTTCCTACTATCTGCTCTGCTCGCTGGAGAATCTGGACGAGAATAAAAATCTCAAGTCCAAGGCGGATATGTTCACCAAGCGGACGATTCGCCCGGAACGTGTTGTCACCAGTGTGGATACTCCCAGCGAAGCACTGGCGGTGTCCATCGGGGAGCATGGCAAGGTTGACTTGCCCTATATGGCTGATCTGCTGGGCACACCCGGTGATTATGCGCGTATCACCGCTGAACTATCTGGTGTGATTTTCAAAGATCCTGCCGCTGATGCAGACGACCCGGAAGCTGGCTGGCAGACCGCAGACGAATACCTTTCCGGCAATGTGCGCGATAAGCTGCGCATGGCACAGCTTGCTGCAGAAAGCCACCCGGAGTTTAAGGTCAATGTGGACGCACTTGAAAAAGCCCAGCCCAAAGATCTGGAAGCATCTGAAATTGATGTGCGGTTGGGTGCCACATGGCTTGACCCCTCTATCATACAGCAGTTCATGATGGAAACTTTTCAGCCGCCCTACCGCATCCGCTACAACAACGCCATCAACGTCCGCTACTCTCCTTATACTTCTGAATGGCGGATCAGCAATAAGTCCGCCACCGGCTACGGTGACATTATGTCCACCGAAACCTACGGCACCCGCCGGGCCAACGCCTATAAAATTCTGGAGGACACCCTGAACCTGCGCGACAGCCGCGTCTATGATACCATTGAGGAGGATGGCAAGGAAAAACGTGTGCTGAACCAGAACGAAACCACTCTCGCCCAGCAGAAGCAGCAGGCCATCAAGGATGCTTTTGCTGGCTGGGTCTGGAAAGACCCGCAGCGGCGCGCCCTGCTGGTGAAAAAGTACAATGAGCTTTTTAACAGCACCCGGCCCCGCGAGTATGATGGAAGCCACATTCATTTCGTGGGTATGAACCCGGAGATCAATCTGCGAGAACATCAGCGTAATGCGGTTGCCCATGTGTTGTATGGGCATAACACCCTTTTGGCACACGAAGTCGGTGCCGGCAAGAGTTTTGAGATGGCAGCTTCCGCTATGGAACTGAAACGCCTGGGCTTATGCCAGAAAAGTCTTTTTGTGGTACCCAATCACTTGACGGAACAATGGGCCTCGGAGTTTCTGCATCTCTATCCCAATGCAAAACTGCTGGTCACCAGCAAAAAGGATTTTGAACCCGGCAACCGCAAGACCTTTTGCAGCCGCATCGCCACCGGCGACTATGATGCCGTTATCATCGGCCACAGCCAGTTTGAAAAAATCCCACTGTCCGCAGAGCGGCAGGAGCGGCTGATTCAGGAACAGATGGATGAGATTGAGGAGGCCATCGAGGAAGCAAAAGAGCAGGCTGGCGAGCACTTCACCGTGAAACAGCTGGAAAAATTGCGCAAGACCCTGAAGCAGAAATTGGAGAAGCTGCAGGCCACCGATCGTAAGGATGATGTGGTCACGTTTGAGCAATTGGGCGTAGACAGGTTGTTTGTGGACGAGAGTCAGGCGTTCAAGAATCTCTACTTATACACAAAAATGCGTAATGTCGCTGGTTTGAGTACGAGTGAGGCTCAGAAGTCCAGCGATATGTTCGGTAAATGCCGCTACCTCGATGAGATCACCGGAGGGCGTGGCGTTATCTTTGCAACGGGCACACCCCTGAGTAACAGCATGACCGAGATGTACACCCTGATGCGTTATCTCCAGTACAATACTTTGCAGCAGAAAGGATTGACCCATTTCGATGCGTGGGCATCGACTTTTGGTGAAACTACTACTGCCATTGAATTGGCTCCGGAGGGCACCGGCTACCGTGCGCGCACTCGTTTTGCAAAGTTTTTCAACTTGCCCGAACTGATGGCGATGTTCAAGGAAGCGGCGGATATCAAGACCAGCGACCAGCTGAATCTGCCCGTACCCGAAGCCAAATTTGAAACCGTTGTGGTCAAGCCTTCGGATATTCAGAAAGATATGGTGCAGGCACTGAGCGAACGTGCCGCCGAAGTTCACAGCGGCTCCGTTGACCCCTCGGTGGACAATATGTTGAAAATCACGTCGGATGGCCGCAAGATTGGCCTTGACCAACGGTTGATGAACTCGGCTCTGCCCGATGATCCAAACAGCAAGCTGAATGCCTGCGTCAACAACGTCCTGCGCATCTGGAACGACACTAAGGAGCAGAATCTGACCCAGCTCATTTTCTGTGATATGTCTACTCCAAAGGGGGACGGTTCGTTCAACGTCTACGATGATATTCGTTCCAAGCTGCTCAATGCCGGGGTACCCGAACAGGAAATCGAATTTATTCACAATGCAGACACGGAGAACAAGAAAGCAGAGCTTTTCTCCAAAGTGCGCAGCGGACAGGTGCGTGTGCTGCTGGGTAGTACCGCCAAGATGGGCGCGGGCACCAATGTCCAGACGCTGCTTGTGGCCGTGCATCATCTGGATGTAGGCTGGCGTCCCTCCGATATGACCCAGCGCAATGGCAGAATTATCAGACAGGGCAACCAGAACAAACAGGTCTACGTTTATAATTACGTCACCGAATCTACATTTGATGCCTACCTCTATCAGACCCTTGAGAATAAGCAAAAGTTTATTTCGCAGATTATGACGAGCAAATCGCCCATGCGCTCCTGCGATGATATTGACGAACAGGCTTTGTCTTATGCAGAAATCAAAGCATTGTGTGCCGGTGACCCACGCATCCGGGAAAAGATGGACTTGGACGTGCAGGTGGCAAAATTGAAAGTGCTGCGCGGTGATTTTCAAAATCAGAAATACCGTCTGGAAGATAAGCTGCTCAAAACTTTTCCGGAAGAAATCCAGAAACAGAAAACCCGCATTGCAGCTTTGCAGCAGGATTCACAGATTGCGGCCACACACCCGCAGGATAAGGAAAACTTCTGCGGTATGACCATCAAGGGCATGGTATTTGATGACAAAAAAGCAGCTGGCGAACGGCTTCTGTTGGCTCGGCAGGAGATGCCCAATGCCGACATGATGCTGCTGGGTACCTACCGCGGTTTTGAACTGAACATTCGATTCGATAGCTTCAAAAACGAGCATCAGGCCGTTCTCCGGGCAGAGTTGAGTTACCCGGTATCGCTGGGCGATGATGCGCGCGGCAATATCACCCGTCTGGACAACGCTATCGACAATTTTGCTGACCGCATCGCCGATGCAGAAAACGCCCTGCAAAATCTTGAGCAGCAGAAGCAGGCCGCAGAGATCGAAGTGGCAAAACCGTTCGCGCAGGAAGAAGAATTGCAGGAAAAATCTGCCCGCCTTGCCGAACTGAATGCACTGCTGAACATCGACCGTGACCACAGTTCCTCGCAGGATGCTCCCGAAGAAACTGTGGAAACCGAAGCCCCTGCAGCTCGTCCGTCCGTGCTGGCGGCACTGGAGGAAAAGGCCAACCAACCGGAACCTGTCAAACCGTTCCGCAGCTATTATGATAAGGATGGTGATGCGCGATGAAAGAAAAGCGGGATGAAACCATCATCCTGCGCCTGACCAAAACAGAAAAGAACCGCATCTATGAAAAGATGTTCAGCATGGGCATCCGCAGCCTGAGTGCCTATATCCGCAAAATGGCACTGGATGGCTACTGCCTGAATCTTGACCTTCCGCAGCTGCGTCGGATGGCCTACCTGCTCCAGAATTGCAGCAACAATCTGAATCAGGTAGCAAAGCGCGCCAACGAAAGCGGCAAAATCTATTCTGCCGACCTTGCCGATCTGCGCACCCGGTTGGATGAACTGATCAATATTGGCAGACAAATCCTTTCCAAACTGGCCGAACTCTAAACATCAAAATAAATCCGCAGTTAAAAGGCTGCGGTGTACATAACAGTTGACATCCTTGCAGCACAGTAGTCGATACCTTTATAATAAAGGCGAAAGAAAGGTTGGTGTCCGATATGTTGAAAAAGATGATTCTTTTCCCGATTTCTCTCCTTGTGGCTTTTCTGGCTCTGATGGCAAAGTGGCTGCTGACCCTGTCCAGTTATGTAGTTGCCCCACTGATGCTCTACATCTTCGGCTGTGGCATCTATACTGCCTACCGCCAGACTTGGGATCAGTTCCTTATCCTGCTGGTAGCCGAGTTCGTCTGCTTCGTCCTCTTTTTTGGTGCAACTGCCATCACCGAGGGCATCGGGCGATTCAGTGAGTGGCTTGCTGAACTGTAATCTGTAAGAAATATTTTCAATCTTTTGCCGCCTTTGGGCGGCATTTTTCTTTTATGGGGGTGATTCCACATGGCTGCAACACGCCTCATACCGATGCGAAAGAATAAAGGCAAATCGCTTGCGGCCTGCCTGCACTGCCACACAGCCTATGTTCAAAATCCTGATAAAACCAAGCAAGGTGAACTTGTCAGTTCTTATGAGTGTAGTCCTTTGACTGTGGACGAGGAATTTTTATTGACCAAGAAGTTATATGAACAGACGGTCGGTCGTGATCGGGATGTGATTGCATATCAGGTGCGACAATCTTTTCGTCCGGGCGAAATCACCGCGGAGGAAGCCAACAAAGTCGGTTATGAATTTGCCCTGCGTTTTCTAAAAGGAAAGCACGCATTTATCGTGGCCACTCATGTGGATCGTGCGCATATTCATAACCACATCATCTTCAATTCAACTGCATTGGACGGAACCCATAAATTCAATAATTTCTGGCTTTCGTACCTTGCTGTTCAACGTCTAAGTGACCTAATTTGCTTGGAACACCAGCTATCCACCATTGCCTATAAGCCCTATCGGGACAGGCAGAAACGAATCGCTTATCTGCCGAAAGAAAGCAACCGCGACAGATTGTGTAGCATTATTGACAGCATTCTGGCTGAAAAGCCCAAGAATTACGAAGAATTTCTGCAAAAGCTGGAACAGCAAGGCTACGAGGTTAAACGCGGAAATTATACTTCTGTCAAGGGCGCACAGCAGAAACGCTTCATCCGCTTCCGCACTTTGGGTACAGGATACAGCGAAGAAGAACTGAAAGCTGTTATCGCAGGAGAAATGGAACACCAGCCTCATCGGAAGCAGCCACCCAAAGAACAATCTTTCCAATTTCTGGTGGACATTCAGGCTAAATTGGTCGAAGGCAAAGGCGATGGGTACACACGCTGGGCAAAAAAATATAACCTGAAAGAAATGTCAAAGACCCTAATTTTCTTGCAGGAACACAAAATAACCAGTGCAGACGAGCTGAAGGAGCGTGTTGATGCGGCCACTGCACGCTATCACGAACTGGGCGATTCCATCAAGGCGGCAGAAACACGGATGGCAGAAATCTCTGTGCTGAAAACGCATATCATTAACTATGCCAAGACCCGCCCAGTCTATGATGCTTACCGCAAAGCCGGGTATAGCAAAAGATTTTTAGAAACCCATCGGGAAGAAATTACGCTGCACAAGGCCGCAAAAGCGGCCTTTAACGATGCAAAGCTGACAAAGTTGCCCAAGGTGAAAGATTTGAACATCGAATACTCCGCCCTGCTAGTGAAAAAGAAAGCAGCTTATCCGGACTATCGCAAAGCGCGGAACGAGATGCAGAAATTGATGAAAGCACAGAAAAATTTGGAGTTGTTCTTTGCAGAGGAAAAGAACAAGCAGGAAAAGCAACAGGCCCGATAAACGAATATCGCCGAGGATTCTTCCCTTTGGGGGAAGAGTCCTCGGCGGCTTTTTTAGTTTATGTAGCAACGGTCTTGCGTCACAAGCCAATCTTCGCACAGCCGCTGGGCTTCATCTTTTGTGCGGCAAGTGCAGTTAAACAGTCTGCCATGCAGGGAGCAGTATGTATACCGGATTTTCAGCACACCATTTTCATCCTGAAACTTGGTGTAGCGTTCCTCGCCGGGAAGCAGATAAAGCTGCTCCATTTTTGCATCGTCCTTTCCGTTCTGGGTGTCAAGCACACAACGCACTCATTTTACCACGAACATCCGGATCGCGCCATTGACGCTTGCACCAAAAAGTAAGCTGAATTTTCAGAGAACGTGTGCATTGACACGCCGCAGAAGCATTCCTCAGGAATGCGTAGCCTGCATCGGAACGGTACAGATCTGAAAGGGTTTGGGAATTTCCCAACAAGCATTTTGCAACGCAAATCGGTTTTGTATAGACAAAACCATTGCTTGCGGCAACTACGCATCCTTTCAATCTAAAACCTTCATCTTCAAATTATTTTAGCATCCATATCAAAAAGTCTTTTGAACATTCATCCCAAACATTAAAATCATGTCCGCCGGGATATTCATGATACTGATACTCCAAGCCTTCCTTTGTCTCTGCCATCTGTGCGAAAGAACTGTTATCCTGATACAGCATATCCTCTGTTCCGCAGGCATGGAATAGCTTCAACGACCATTGGTGCACATCGAATGCCTGAAGTTTCATTCGGATGCTCGCTTCTGTCAAGTCCGTTTCATCCTTACCAAAAATCGAATCTTTCCACATGGAGACGAGCTTGGAATGCGCCATATTTGCTCCCAACGGACGTTTTCCTGTCAGATATTCGTCCAGAGCTAATGGTGCGGAAAAGACACCGCATTTTCCAAATTTGTCGGGATAAGCCAGCACCGTATGGATAGCCGCAAACCCACCCATCGACTGGCCCGCAATCGTGGTCGTTTCTCGATTCAGCTTCAGACCGAATGTTTTTTCTGCCCACTGCGGAAGTTCTTCGCCCAGATAAGACTGGTAGTTCAGGCCGTTCGTCATATTGAGGCCAAAGCTGAATTCAATGTTTGGCATCAAAACGATCAGGTTCAGCGGCTCAGTATATCGCTCAATCGATGAATACTTTGACCAAGTATAATTGCTTCCACCTGCGCCATGTAGCAAAATCAAAAGCTGTGGCTGCCCTTGGAAGCCAATATTTTTTCGATCATCCGATGGAACGATCATCGAGAGTGTCGTGTCTTTCATTAAAGCCTTTGAATTGATAACACCATGAAATAGGGCCATTTTCTGCCTCCTTATCTTCTGAAAAGGCGCGCCTATGCAAAGCACAGGCGCGCCTTCCTTTTCTATTTACAGAATTGATTTTACCGTGGCAACAACATTATCCACCGTGAAGCCGAATTTTTCAAAGAGCAAATTTGCCGGAGCGGATGCACCAAAACCGGGCATCGCAATGACCTTGCCATCCAGTCCAACATATTTGCCCCAACCAAATCCGCTTAGTGCTTCGATTGCAACACGCTTGCGCACAGCGTTCGGCAGGACTTTTTCTTGATACTCTTTCACCTGACGGTCAAACACATCCATGCTGGGCATACTCACTACGCGAACATCGATGCCCTCTTCTGCCAGCACGGCCTTTGCCGCAACGGCAAGCTGAACTTCCGAACCCGAGGCGATGAGGATAGCATCCGGAACTTCTTTTTCCGAATCCTGCAGGATGTAGCCGCCGCGCAGCGTCAGCCGACTTGCGCCTTTTAGCTGCGGAAGGTTCTGGCGGCTCAGTACCAGCGCTGTCGGCGCAGAGGTCGCTGTTGCTGCATAATACCACGCCGCTGCTGTCTCCGTTGCATCCGCCGGACGGAACACATTGAAGTTCGGCATCGCACGCAGCATTGCCAGTTGCTCGATAGGCTCATGGGTCGGGCCGTCCTCGCCCACACCGATGCTGTCGTGAGTAAACACATAAGTCACCGGAAGCTTCATCAGCGCTGACAGACGCGCCATCGGTTTTACATAATCGCTGAACACGAAGAAGGTTGAGACATACGGACGCAGGCCGCCGTGCAGTGCAATGCCATTTGCGATAGCCGCCATTGCCAGCTCACGAACACCAAAGTGCAGGTTCCTGCCCGCGCGGTTTGTGCTGGAAAAATCGCCCTCGCCTTTCATGTAGGTCTTGGTAGAGGGTGCCAAATCGGCCGCACCGCCAATCAGGTTGGGCAGAATGTCTTTCAGGCGGTTGATCATCACGCCAGAAAGGTTTCGGGTTGCCTGTGGCTTGTCCTCAAACTCCCAGTAACTGTCATCGTTATAGGTGTTGATGGCCTGCAGCGGATAATGGTACGTCTCCCATTTTGCTTTCAGCTCCGGGAACTCATCCTTGTACGCCTCCATCATTTCGTTCCAGCGTGCTTCTTCTGCCACGCTGTCCGCCGTCAACGTCTGATAGTGCGCATAGATTTCTTCCGGGACAAAGAACGGCTCCATGCTCGGCCAATCAAAGCCCTTCTTCATCTCCTGAATGTTCTGCTCACCCAGCGGCTCGCCATGCGCGGCGGCCGTGCCTTGCTTTGCCGGACAGCCCTGACCGATCTGCGTTTTCACAACGATAAACGAAGGACGCTCTTTGTCCGCCTTTGCCTGCTGAATAGCCTGACGGATAGCATCCACATCATTGCCATCTTCCACCGTCAGGACTTGGAAGCCGAACGCCTCCATTCGTTTACCCACATCTTCAGTAAAGGCAATGTCGGTACTGCCTTCAATGGAAATGCGGTTGGAATCGTACAGAACGATGAGCTTGTTCAGTTTCAGTGTACCTGCCAGAGAGAATGCTTCCGAAGAGATACCCTCCATAAGACAGCCATCACCGCCCAGAACAAAGGTGTAATGGTCCACCACATCATATCCAGGGCGATTGAACACAGCACTCAGATGTGCCTCTGCAATGGCCATGCCGACTGCCATACCCATACCTGCCCCCAGCGGGCCTGTAGTCGCCTCGACGCCTACGGTATGGCCGTATTCCGGATGACCCGGCGTAAGAGAATCCAGCTGACGGAAGTTTTCCAAGTCATTCTTGGTCAGCCCATATCCGAACAGGTGCAGCAGCGCGTAAAGTAGTGCCGATCCATGTCCGCCGGACAGAATAAATCTGTCACGATTTTCCCAGCGAGGATTCTTGGGGTTGTGCTTCATTTCGTATGCCCAGACCGTATATGCTGCAGGTGCAGCGCCCAGCGGAAGACCGGGATGTCCGGAGTTTGCTTTTTGCACCTCATCCGCCGCAAGCACACGCAGGGCGTTTACAGCATCAACATCTATTTTGTTCATTTCATGATCTCCTTTTCTGCTCTTTCGAACTGGCAATTACCGCATTTCTTCAATGTGGTAAATGTAATCCAGCGAACTCAGGGCCTTTATAATCTCATGGTGTGTTTTGTACTTTTTCAGTTCTGCACTACAGATTGTAAAGGTTATGGTGTAGACGCTCAGTCCTGAACCGGAATAAGCTGGGTTGGATTCAATATCGTCGATCCTCAGCCCGAGCTTCCGGCTCACTGTTACGAAATCACGCAGATAGAAGCTGCTTTTCAGTTCCAGATGAATTTCAAAATGGTTCGAACGATTCAGCAGATAAATTTCAAACGACGGGAAGCAGGTAAGGATGCACAACAGAAACAGGAAAACAATCAGCGTTATCGTGTACAGTCCTGCGCCAATGGTAAAACCAAGGAGCGCACATGACCACAGACCGACCGATGTGGTCAGCCCCTTGATTTGTCCGCGGGAGCTGAACAGAATCGAGTTGCCGGACAGCATTGCCGTTGCGACAACGGTCGCTGCCGACAGCAGCGGAAGACCGACCGGATAGGCATTCATCAGGAACAAATCCAGAATCATTGCGCTAGTGGATGTAAATGCAATCAGGACAAAGGTACGAAGACCTGCCGAATGGCGTTTGCTTGAACGCTCACAACCTATAATGGATGCCAGCAAAACAACCAGAAAAATCCTCAGCAGGACAGAGTAAGGGTTCAACTCAATCGACCACGTTCCCAAAAATGTGGCGATCGGGTCTGATGTGATGTTCATATTCATCATGCTCTGCTCCTCCTTCTGAACGAGGCTGTCAGCGGTGCTGTCGTCATGGCGTAATGCTCTTCTGCTGCTTCAGAAAACGCCTGCTCATCCTCATAAAATGGGTCATCATGCTTTGGCAGCTCCTTTTGGATAGCCTGGATTCGCTCTATCAACAACTCAACTTCTGTTTTCTGCAGTGCTTCATCCTCCTCCGGGATCTCGACAATATCCTCCAGCTTGTTCGAATACGACTTGGAAAGATAGAGCGACAGTTTTGCGCAGGCAGGGCCTATCAGCTCATACAGAACGCTTGAGGCAAGGATGATTGTTTCCAGCACATCGCCGGTCTCGCCGCCCAGCGTGCGCGCACCCATCGCGGCCAGACCGATTGCCACACCGGCCTGCGGTATCAGCGCAAGGCCAAGATAATTTCGGACAAGCTTATCTTTCTTCACCATCGCGCATCCAACGAATGCACCAATGTATTTGCCGATAATGCGCACGATAAAGTAAATAACACCGATGTGGAGCAGCGAAACTGAGCCGATGCTTTCGGAGCTGTTGATCAGCGCTCCTAAATCGAAGTTCACACCGGAGCGAACGAAAAACAGAAGCAGAATGGGCGGACTGAAGTAATTCAGCTGCTTGAACAGTCGTTCGTCGTCGGTCAGGTTGATGTAGATCATGCTCATGGACATACAGCCAAGAAGCGGTGAAACATCCAGCACGGCGCAGATGCCGCAGAATGCAAACAGCAGCGCAATCGAAACTATAAGGCGGTTATCCGTCGAGCGCTTATGGAGCAGAAGTTTGAGAAACAGCCCGAAAACACCGCCCAGAGCAAACACGGCGATATTGAGCACGATAGGCTTTATAATGTTTCCTGCATGGAAATCGCCGGTCATCGAGGCAAGTGCCACTGAGATTGCAATGCTGTATGCAATGAGTCCGACCACATCATCCAGTGCGACCACCTGAAGCAGCGTCTCAACAAAATCGCCTTTTGCATGGGTCTGCCGAATCGTCATGACAGTCGAAGCCGGAGCCGTCGCCGAAGCCAGCGCAGCAAGAACGATGGCGAAATTCAATTCCAGTCCCAGAATAAAATACACAACGATGAAAACCAAAACCGATGCGAGGCAGGCTTCCATCACCGTTATGATCATCGCCTTTGCACCGCTCTTTTTTAGTGTCGAGAATTTGAAAAATTCGCCTGTGCTGAACGCGATAAAAGCTAGTGCAATATCTGCAATAAAGCTCATTCCATCCACAACACTGGCCGGTATCAAATTCAGACAATATGGGCCAATCAAAATTCCTGCCACAATATAAGCCGTGACATTGGGCAGACGTAGCTTTTTGGTTATTCGGGTCATGGCAAAACCCGAGATAAGCATCAGTGCTACCGATATAACAATTACAGATACGCTCGACGTGATATGGAGCGTATCGTAGATTGAAGTTGCCATCTCACAAAAACTCCTTCCCTGCAAGAATAAATTCAACTAAAACATAATTTCATTAAAAATTACATTTTTTTGACTTTGATTTTACATTTATAGTAAAAGAAATGTGTTCCACATTACAAAATGCTCCGTGGAACACACTGATTGCCTTTGAAAATGAATTATTCTCCAAACACCGCAACATAATCGGCCTTAAACTTCTCAATGCCCTGATCGGTGAGTGGGTGCTTGGTCATCTGCTCAATAACCTTGTAGGGCACGGTGGCAATGTCAGCGCCGGCCAATGCGCAGTCGGTGATATGGATGGGATTACGGACAGAAGCCGCAATAATTTCGGTATGAATATCCGGGTAGTTGCTGAAGATCTCGCTGATGGTCTGGATGAGATCGATACCGGGCTGGCTGATGTCATCAAGACGTCCGAGGAAGGGGCTGACGTAAGTAGCACCGGCACGCGCAGCCAGCAGTGCCTGATTGGCAGAGAAGATGAGGGTGCAGTTTGTGGGGATGCCCTTAGCGCTCAGAGCCTTGATAGCCTTGAGTCCCTCCACCGTCATCGGGATTTTGACGACCATGTGCTTGGGGTCAAGGGCATAGATAGCCTCGCCCTCTTTAATCATCGTCTCTGCGTCGGTGGTAGTGGCCTTTACCTCACCGGAAATCGGGCCATCGACGATGGTTGCGATCTCGGCCAAAGTCTTGGCATAGTCCTTGTGCTCCTTTGCGATAAGGCTGGGGTTAGTGGTAACACCAGCAATCACGCCCATGTCGTTTGCCTTGCGGATCTCGTCCACATTTGCAGTGTCAATAAAGAATTTCATAATGATTCTCCTTTTCAGCGCTCTACATTAAAGCCTACTTGGCTTTTTACAACAACATCATGGCTACCGCCCTCAACGATGGAGGTAGAGGAAACAACGGTCAGCTTGGCCTTCTGCTGCAGCTCAGGGATGGACAGAGCGCCGCAGTTGCACATGGTGCTCTTCACCTTGTACAGGGTGGTCTGGACGCCGTCGGCCAGCGGACCGGCGTAAGGAACATAGCTGTCCACACCTTCCTCGAAGCTCAGCTTGGTGGAACCGCCGAGGTCGTAGCGCTGCCAGTTGCGGGCGCGGTTGGAGCCTTCGCCCCAATACTCCTTCATATACTGGCCATTGATACGCACCTTGTTCGTGGGGCTCTCGTCGAAGCGGGCGAAGTAGCGGCCCAGCATGACGAAGTCAGCGCCCATAGCCAGTGCAAGGGTGATGTGGTAGTCGTGGACGATGCCGCCGTCGGAGCAGATAGGCACATAGATGCCGGTCTCCTTGAAGTACTCGTCACGGGCCTTGGCGACCTCGATGACGGCAGTAGCCTGACCACGGCCAATGCCCTTGGTCTCGCGGGTGATGCAGATGGAGCCGCCGCCGATGCCGATCTTCACGAAGTCAGCGCCAGCCTTTGCGAGGAAGCGGAAGCCCTCGGCATCCACGACATTACCTGCGCCCACCTTCACGGTGTCGCCGTAGTGCTCACGGATCCAGCCGATGGTGCGGCTCTGCCACTCGGAGTAGCCCTCAGAGGAGTCGATGCAGAGGACATCCACACCGGCCTCCACCAGAGCAGGCACGCGCTGGGCGTAGTCGCGGGTGTTGATGCCGGCGCCTACAACGTAGCTCTTGTTCTTATCCAGCAGCTCGTTGGCGTTTGCCTTGTGGGAATCGTAGTCCTTGCGGAATACCATATACACCAGATTGCCCTCAGCATCCACCAGCGGCAGGGTGTTGATCTTGTTGTCCCAGATGATGTTGTTGCAGTCGTGCAGGGAGGTGTTGGACGGAGCGGTGACCAGCTTTTCAACGGGGGTCATAAAGGTGGTAACACAGGCATCGTCCGGGGTGTGGTTGACGCGGTAATCGCGGGAAGCCACGATGCCCAGCAGCTTGCCGTTAGGAGTGCCGTCGGCAGTGATGGCGATGGTGGAGTGGCCGGTGCATGCCTTCAGCTCCAGCACATCATGCAGGGTGGCAGTGGGAGCCAGATTGGAATCGGACACCACATAACCGGCTTTGAAGTTCTTGACGCGGCGCACCATGGCAGCCTCGTTCTCGATGCTCTGAGAGCCATAGATAAAGGAGACGCCGCCCTGACGAGCCAGTGCAATGGCCAGCTTATCGCCGGAGACTGACTGCATGATGGCGCTGATCATGGGGATATTCATCTGCAGCGGGCAGTTCTCCACGCCCTTGCGGTACTTGACCAGCGGGGTCTTCAGGCTGACCGCCGTGGGCACATTCTCCGCAGAGGAATAGCCGGGGACCAGCAGGTACTCGCCAAAGGTACGGGAGGGTTCTTCGTAAAAATAAGCCATATTCACACGTCCTTTCAAAAAATAGCAGGAACAATTTTTTGCTGTTCCACGTCCACGACACCATATGTGTTCAGCCGGAGTTTGGGGATAACAGGCAGACTCACAAAGGCAAGTGTCATAAATGCGTCAATTTCTTCCGATATTCCGGCTTCCTTGAGGGCAGCTTTCAGTGCCTGCAGCTTTTTCTCAACCTCTTCGGCGCTCTCCATACTCATCAGACCAGCGACCGGCAGGGCAAGCTCTCCGACAACTCGGCCATTCAGCACAAAGGCAAGACCGCCCTTATTTTTACGAACTGTGTTGCCTGCCAGTACCATGTCGGCGTCATTCGTTCCTGCCACAATGAGGTTGTGGGAATCATGTGCGATGCTTGACGCAACTGCTCCACATTTCAAGCCGTAGTTGCCCAGAAAACCAAGTCCGACGTGTCCTGAGTGATGATGACGCTCAAAGACCGCCAGTTTTACGATTTGGTTTTCTACATCGACGCCCGGAGCCGTACCCGGATGATTCTGGAAAGGAATGATTTTCTCGCTAGTCAGCAGCTCATGCGGCGTCAGGCAAATGACACGCTCATTTTCTCCGGTCTCATGCAGTTCCAAATCGCCCAGCGTAATCTCATCCATGTTAAAGGAATTGAGCACTCGTGCAAAGGCAATTTCATTGATAGAAAGTGCTGTCGGCTCCAGCATCTTTCCATTCTCTGCTGCAAGCACGCCATTTTTATAAACACTCTCAACTGTGAAATTTTTCAAATCCGATACCACAATGAGATCAGCCGCATAACCCGGTGCAACGGCACCGTTCTGCTTCAGTCCAAAGTATTTTGCAGGGATAAGAGTACCCATCTTGATGGCTACTGTAGGTTCCACGCCAGCCGCAATAGCTTTGCGAATGATATAGTCAATGTGTCCGCCGCGAAGCAGATCGCCGGGATGTTTGTCGTCCGTCACCAACATACAGCGGTCACAGTACGGTTCTTTGAACAGTGGAAGTAGAGCATTCATATTCTGCGCCGCTGTGCCTTCGCGCACCATAATGTACTGGCCACGACGGAGCTTTTCCAGCGCCTCATTGACGTCAGAACACTCATGGTCAGACTGGACGCCTGCCGTAATGTAGGCGTTCAAATCTTTCCCGCTCAAGAAGGGGGCATGGCCATCAACATTTTTGCCTGCGGCGATACAGTCGCAGATTTTTTGCAAAATCTTGGCATCTCCGTTGACAGTACCGTAGGAATTCATCAGTTCTGCCAGACCCAGAACACGCTCACTGCGATAATACGCTGCAAGTTCTTTTGCTTCCAGAACCGCACCAGACTCATCCAGATCGGTCGAAGGAACGCAGGACGGCAGCATAAAGTAGACCGAAAGTTTCAGATTCCGTGTCGTTTCCAACATGAAGTTGAGTCCAGTCGTGCCTGCTACGTTGGAAATCTCATGCGGGTCTGTAATGACTGCCGTTGTGCCATGAGGAAGGACAGCCTGCTCAAATGCCGGCCCACAGAGCATGGAGCTTTCGATGTGAATATGACCATCAATCAAACCCGGACAGACGTATTTTCCGTCCAAATCCACTTCATTCTGGCCGGAATATTCTCCTACACCAATGATTTTCCCGTGATGGATGGCCACATCGGCCTCTTCGATTTCGTTAGTAAACACATTTACAACTTTTGCACGTTTCAGTACAAGCTCTGCATCCACTTCTCCCTTTGCAGCGGAGATCTGCTGTTTCAATGTTTCTGCCTGCATAAAAACCTCCCTCATCAAAATTTTTCCCATTGAAGGATCTTAAACTTCTTTTTGTCTAAAAGCTCCATATACTTTTGCAGTACCGGGCCGAATGCAAAAGCTGTCACAACCGTTGTCACTCCGACCGGCCCTCGGACTAAAAGTGATAAAATCAACATGGTCGCCTCTGTTGCATTCTTGGAGACCCAAACCGGCCAGCGAAGCGCATTGTGAAGAGCCGTGATAATTTCATCATATGCACTTTTGGAAATGTTTGTCGTGAAATAGACTGCCGTTCCAAGCGGTGCCAGCATCAGACCGACAATGTAAAGCAGGATTTGCTGTATTAACGTCAGCTCAGAAGGAAGTGTAGCAGAAAATACTGCACCCCACATATCGAAAAAGATACCGAACACGAAAGATGAGAGCATAACCCACCAGTCAGGTCGCCGTTTTTCCAGTGCTGCAGAAACGAGCATCAGGATGAAAGAACCGATTGTCACCCAAGTACCTGC
The DNA here is from genome assembly GCA_050873025.1 of Faecalibacterium sp. Classification (GTDB taxonomy): domain Bacteria; phylum Bacillota; class Clostridia; order Oscillospirales; family Ruminococcaceae; genus Faecalibacterium. Next base: position 18,966 of record JBNMHZ010000007.1, read on the forward strand.
TGAAATGGAATTATACTGTGAAACGCCTACACAGAGCGAGTCAAAAGCACCTGCACCAAGACCCGCCTGCACGAACAATCGCTGTCCGCAGGTTAGTATCATAAGGCCAATGAGATAGATAGCAAATCGTTTTGCCTGTTTCACGCACGCACCTTTTCCTTTCTAATGAATCACAGCGTTGCTGCAATTCGGACGATGGATTCCGTGACCAGACTCTTGAACAGCGGTGCTACACGGTCAGCCGTCTCCTTTACCTCAATATGACTCAGCGGAACTTTGGAAATACCGCTTGCCATGTTGGTAATACAGGAGATACCGCAAACCTTCAGCCCCATATGATTTGCCGCGATGGCTTCGCACGCAGTGCTCATGCCCACAGCATCGCCGCCGATGAGACGGCACATCTTCACCTCGGAAGGCGACTCGTAGTTGGGACCAGTCAGTTGGACATAAACACCCTTCTGAACCGGAATATCCAGTGCATCTGCGGCAGCAAAGATTTGCTCCCGGCAAGCCTTATTGTAGATTTCGCTCATATCGGGGAAACGGGGGCCAAGCTCGTCGATGTTTGTGCCAATCAGCGGACTCGGTACAAAATTGGCAATTTGGTCTTCCATCACCATGAAGTCTCCAGCATGGAAATTCGGATTCAAGCCGCCCGAAGCATTGGTGAGGAACAAGACCTTTGCTCCCATCATGCCCATCAGGCGGGTGGGAAGCACCACATCTGTCATCGGATAGCCTTCATAGTAGTGAACGCGCCCCTGCATGATGACCACCGGAACACCCTTAACATATCCGAACACGAACCGGCCCTTATGGCCGCTGACAGTAGAAATTGGAAAACCTTCGATTTCGTTGTAATCAATGGTATCCACAATTTCAATGCCATCCGCGTAGTCTCCCAGACCAGAGCCAAGAATCAGCGCAATCTTCGGCTGAAAATCCGTTTTTGCACGGACACTTTTCAGGCAGCTTTGCAGTTTCTCATACACCGGATTCATTGTAACTTCTCCTTCTTGTAATTATTTCAGAGCCTCAGCCATCTGTTTTACCACAGCTTCAAAGCTGCTGTTCTCGAAAATCGGCATCGAACCGGAGAACATCAGGTTGATAGGATAGTCAAAGTTTTCTGCATTGCGGCCGCACTCGTCACGGAACTCACGAGTTTCGCCGTAGTTCGGGATGCGCTCTTTCATTCGGGTCACATCGTCCATGTAACCGAACAGCTTCTTGCCCAGTTGATAGCCCATGCCGCACTCAAAGCTGACGTCATTGCTCGGCTCGTAGCCGCGGAAATCGTTGAGATTTGCCAGAACAATGTCACAATCGCGGACGTGCTGCTGATAGCGGTTGAAGAGCTGTGCGGCCACCGCATAAGGGTTGTCGGTGTCCACCACAATGTCGTTCCGCACCATATCGATAGGGGACACCGCATCGAAGCCATACTTTGCACAGATAGCCTTCATCTCGTTATACTTCTCGGTTGCATCCTCGTCGTATCGCTCAAAACCGGCCAGATAAACCAGTGGCTTTTCGTGCGGCACTGCGGGCAGAATCGGCTTCGGTTGTACTTTGATGCCGAGTGTCTCGTTCTTGCACTCTTCATTCAGCTCCGTCATGAACAGATTGAGGCAGTCGTCAAAATCACCTTCGATGATTTTGCACGCGCCCACAACGGCTGGGGCAAACGGCAGTTCTGCATACGGCAGCGGCTTATTGTCCGGGCCGCAGACGACGTCATTGTTCAGGTGTGCGCCCTGAACCTTCCAAGTCAGTGCGCGCTTATCCCGCGTATATGCGTAGCAGCGCATCCCCCGTGCATAAGCCATGCCCAGCTCATAAATGGAACCGCCGTCCGGCTCTGCGCCACGGAAGTTCTCCAAATCCACCAGAATTGCAGTAGACTCGTTCATGCAGTTGGCGCAGTTCTGGAAAATCGCCTTTGCGTGGTCGCGCAGATCAGGGCTGCTCATATCTAGTTGGTTGTCACTGGGCATAGTCACACCGAAACCATTGTATTCTGCTTTGCGGCGCATGGCATCCCACAGGGTGTAGCCGTTGGTATAAAAGCATTCCGGGCCTGCCAGATAGAGCTTCTCTTTGCTAAATAATTTTATCTGCCAGTCGTACATCGTGTTTTCCCCTCTCTTTATGTTACTGCAAAACCAGCTCCATCAGCAGATGCAGGAACTTTGCATGATCTGCTTTGCGACCGATATGAACCACCGGAAGCTGCTCCCACACAAAGTGGTGACGGGCATCCAACACAGTCATGCCAAGGGTCAGGCCGTCCTTCGTCTCCACACCGACATGGCCCTCAAAGGTCTCCACAATGGAGGGGTCGATGGCGTAGGCCACAGCCATGCAGTCGATGCTGGTGCAGTAAGCCTCGAAGCCGCGGTTGTTGACGAAGCGGATAGCCTGACGCAGGAACTTTGCCTCCGGCTTATCGCTTGCATCCAGAGCGGCAATGTCATCATCGGTCAGGTTGACGTCGAAATGGGTGGCAACATCCAGCCCCAGACAGGTGAGCTTAACGCCGGATTCGTATACGATTTTTGCAGCTTCGGGATCCACGAAGACATTCCACTCGCTCTGCGGGGTGTCGCCGGTACAGTTGGCGAAAGCGTACTTATTCAGGCCGAACATACCAGAAATAGCGATGATTTCTTTGATCATCGGGATGATTTCCGGCTCTTTGCGCATAGCCATTGCAATATTGCTCATGGGGCCGGTAGAAATCAGGGTCACTTCGCCGGGGTTTGCCTTGACCAGATCAATGATCAGGTCGATAGCGTGCTTCGGGCTGCGGAGAGTCTTCGGCTCAGGCAGGAAGTTCTCCGCCTGACCGTCGGCACCATGGGAGAACGGATCTTTCGGGGTAGGGCGAACCATCGGTGCGACCATGCCTTTGCCCACAGGAACATCCGTGCGGCCAATCATTTCCAGCACCTTCAGTGCATTCACGCAGGTCACTTCGGCGGGATAGTTGCCATTCACCGTGGTCACCGCCAGAACATCCAGTGCCTCCGATTTGCAGGCCATCACAATGGCCATCGAATCGTCCATGCCCGGGTCGCAGTCGAGAATGATTTTTTTCTTGTCCATGAGAATCTTCCTTTCTTTCGTCAACCGATTTCATAATCCAAAAGCTCATTTGGTAAACTTTTTGGTAAACTTTTACCGTTTGATAAATAATACCATGTTTTCTTCAGAGAATCAAGTTAAAATATGCAAAAAAGTCCCGCATTTCAGCAAAAAATTGCGAAATGCGGGACTTGCTCTGTTTTTCAGTTTTCGACTACCGGTGTGATATAGAAATTTCCGGCTGGCATCAACTTTTCCGGCTCTTCGATTCGCTCAATGAGTCGATCTACAGCCTTTTCGGCCATCAGCGAAAGGTTCTGACGCACGGAAATAACATTTTCTATGCCTTCGTAATCGTAGACGGCAAATTTGCAGTCCTCACCGATATGGATGCCTTTTTCTTTAGCCGCTGCCAACACGCCCTTCGCCATCATATCATTCTCCACAAAAAAGCCATCGCAGCCCTGTGCATACAGCGTTTCAAACGCGGTGCGCCCAGATTCCTCGGTAAAGCTTCCGTGAAAAACATCCTGTTCCCGGTAATGTGCCTTGATGAGGGCAACACCTTCCTGAAAACCCTGATAGCGTTTTTTTGTCGTATAGACCTGCGTCGGCCCCAGAATACAACCGATTTGTTTCGCCCCTGCCTGCACAAGTTTTTCTGCCGCAGCGCGTCCACCGTATTTGTTATCAGTTGTAACAAAATCACTAAAGATCGAGTAAACCGCACGGTCGAGCAGTACAAGAGGCACACCATTATCCTGTACCGTATGAAGCGTTTTGGTCAGGCTATCGTCTTTTTCCAGTGTGCTCGGTGCCACCACAGCTAAGCCATCGACGTTTTTTACAACGAGGCTCTCTACTGCAGTACAGCAGCGTTCCGCGTCATCGCCGCAGGCACAGGAAAAAGCCATATATCCTTTTTGAAACGCATATTCCTGAATATAAATCAGCAGCTTATAGAACACAGGGTCTTTCAAATCAGGAAGGACAAGACCAAGTGTTTTTACTCGCTGACTGCCACCCGGCTGTACTGTAATTTCACTCTGAAAAGCCATTTCTCGTGCGATGCGGAGGATTTTCTCCTTAGTCGCTTCCGAGATTCTGGAATCCTTTCCGTTCAGCACAAGCGACACTGCTGTCGTGGAAACACCTGCGGCTTTTGCAATATCCTTTGCTTTGACTTTCACGATCGTTCCTCAATCTGTTAAATTATTTTACCTCGTGCCTCTATCCTACCGATTTTCGTGAGATTTGTCAACGAAAACTTTTCAATCAGTTCAAAATCACGATTTCACTGTTTTCGGTGGCTGCTCCGCCCTTGCTGAAATCCCACCGCTCCCGGAATCCGCGCGAATACTCTTCGCCAATCAACTCGCAGACTTCTCCCGCCAGAAACGACACTGGCACAAGCTCCAAAAATGGATTCAGCAGCTCGTTGTCGGTATAAGGCAGGTTTATCACACTTGTCGCTTCGCTGATGCTCTGACCAATCACGCAGAGTGGACGCTGCAGATATGCCATATATCCTTCCACCTCTTCCAGACGGCTGCGGGCAAGTGAGTTCGGCGGCGAGATCAGCACAGTGGGGATTGTCTCCGGCCTTGCCGCAAAGAAGGTGGAGTGGAGCCAATCTTCTGCGCTGCACTCCACACCAAATACTCCTGCCTGTCCCACCAGCTCCTGACGCCCCAGCCAAGCGGAGGTGAAACCTGTCCCAGAGCCGACCAGCTCATAAATGGATGCAGTCTGGTACACTTTCCGGGCAAAATTACTCACCTGATGTTCGATTTCCGGCAGAGTCTTTTGAAGTTCATCGGCGGAAACTACCAGCTCTTCATAGAACGCCAACCGTTCCGCTTCACTTTTTCTACCCTGCAAAATCGCAATGCGCCATGCCACACCACAAAAAGCCAGCAGGGTCGCTGCATAACCTCTCAGCGGCAAACCGCGTTCAATGTTCACCGGCGGTGTGGAAATATCCACCGTCACCTGTGCCGCACGAGCGCATTTCGACTGAATATCACCTGAGAACGCTACAGCATACGCACCTTTTGCCCGGAAGCGCATCAGCCCTTCTGCAACACGGGCCACCACGCCGGAGCCACTTACCCCGATAAAAAGCGTCTGCTCCCCTTTGGGTAGAACATCCAGACTCTGGTGGCGGGAGGCATCCACTGAGTAAAGCGCCCTTGCCGGGATGCCTGCAATTTTTTCAATAAACTCCGCGCCATTGCAGGCCGCTGCATACGAGTAGCCGCAGCCTGTCATTACCACCATCTGTGTCTGCTCGATTTTTGCATCTTCCAGTGTATTTTTTACACGCTGATACATTGTTTCCGCACACTCTCGGAGAAGTTCCGGCACGGTGCGGATGTGCATTTTAATATAGTTTGGATGTGCCATCGAAATTTCCTTTCTACTTACAAAAAAGACCTCCCGAACATCAAATCGGAAGGTCTTCTGCTTTTTCAGGTGGCAATTTCCAAGCTGTGCTCAATATCTGTGACGTCCACTTTCAGGCGGATTGCATCGCCTATCCACGATGTGCGCGAAAATTCGTAAGGCACATTGTTTTCGGTAAAGCTGGTGCTCGAGATTTGAAGAATCAGGGTGTCATAGGTAATCTTGAGCAAATCCACTTCGGTCGGCGAGGGGCGCACCGCTTCGACAATGTTCGTCCGATGGAGAATTTTGATGCCATAATGCTGCGTCAGGGTCTTGGACAGCGAGTTGTCCACGCAAAGCCCCACAATGTCGAGCTGCGGCGTGAATTTTTCGGGCAGCCAGATGCGATTGACCGCGATGGGGTTCCCGTTGACCCGGAAAATTCGTTTGATGTAGAAAATCGGGCCATCATAATTCAGGTTCTCACCGATTTCCGGGTCCGTCTGTTCAAATTTCGTCAGCTGTACAATTTCCGGGTGCGGGTCTACAAAACTCCGGGCGGACTGCATAATCTTATCCGAGGGCAGCTTTAGCTGCTGCAAAATAGGCCGAGGCCTCTCATTTACAAAAGAGCCGCGCCCTCTTTCTCGAATGATGATGCCGTCTTTTTCAAGTTCCGCCAAAGACTGCCGCATGGTCACACGGCTTACCCCGTATTCCTCCGCAAGGTCGCGCTCCGAGGGTAGTTTCTGTTCCTCATCCTGAATCGTGTGCGCCAAAATCCTCTTTTTGATATCAACATAGATTTGATAAAATACGGGAATCGGCGAGTCTTTCGCAATGGCACGCAAATTGCTCATGTTACAATCAACCGTCTTTCCTATGTTCTATCAGTTAATTATATCATACCATTCCTTAAATTTCCATCAATATTATGCACAACAAAGAAATCGGCTTTTTGGCTTATTCGCCCATTACCTGCACATAGAACGAACGCTTACGGGGACCGTCAAACTCGAGGAAGTAGATACCCTGCGAACCGCCCAGCAGCAGCTTGCCGTCGTGGATGATGAGCGGCAGATCCACGCCGATAAGGGTAGACTTCACATGGCCGGCTGCATCGGTGGGAGTGTCATGCTGATGTTTGAAGTCGATGCGGGTGGGGATGAGGCGGCAGACCTCGTTCTGAATATCCTCAAAGCCGTTGGGATCCCAAAACGAAGTGATGGTCAGACCTGCAGTCGTATGCGGATTGAAGATGATGCACTGGCCTTCCTTCACGCCCGTGCTTTCTACGAAAGCCTTGATGTCATCGGTCAGTTTGACAACATCGTTGAATTTCGTCTCAATATTGAATTTTTTCAGCTCAATTTTCATGATGATTTCCTCACTTTACGATTTCGATGTTGCTCTTATGGATTGCAGAAGCGTCCTCGGCAAACTGCCAGTGGGTGCGGAAGCCACGGCTATACGGCTCGCCAGACATACTGCTGACGTAGCCAGCCAGCAGAGCGCCCGGGATGAAACTCATGATGGGAGAGGTGACTTCGTACTCGGTCTTGGGGATTTTGACGAGGGATGCTTCCGGCACATCCAGATCGTCGGCATCGCTCACCACCATCAGCGGGCGCTCCATCACCTGCATATAGTGCAAGGCTTCTTTCATGCGGCCCATCGAAGCATTAGCATCGTCGATAAAGGCGACGGTTCCCGTATGCTCACAATTAGCCAAGAAGAAGTCCAGATGCAGGAATTCCTCAGTATTGATGTGCATGGAATAACGACCTGCTGCTTCGATCATCTTAGCATGAGAGTACCAAGCAGAAGCATAATCCGTACCGGCACCCACGAAATCGAAGCCGGGGAAATCCTTCCACTGCTCTGCAATGCTGTAGACCTTTTCGTCAATGGCAGGCAGCGCAGCAGCCAGCTTTTCAGCACTGTGCTTGACGTCCATACGATATGCCTTTGCCTGATCCATCGTGTAACGGCCCTTGACTTCACCGATGCGGATAGCCAGCAACAGCAGTGCCTCAAAAGATGCCAAGAAGCCGCGCACGCCGGGAGCGCTCTCAAACTTGGGAATACTGCTGTCGATGACCTTCTGGCAGACCTCGCCCAGCGGAGTGGTCTTGCCAGAGGTGATACCCAGCGTCAGTGCGCCCAGCTCATTCATCCGCATGATGGCTTCTTTAACACGAGAGACCTTGCCAGAGTTGCTGACAGTGATGACCAGCGGATCGTTGGGAGCACCGCCGCAGCGCTTTGCCGGGTAGAAGCGTGCCACGTCGATGGCAGGCAGTACCTCAATAGGCATCTTGGTCAACTGCTCGAATGCCTGCTTGACGGCCATTGCTGCAGCCATCGAGTCACCGCAGCCGGTGATGATGATGTGCTGGAGGGAGAAAATTTCCTGAAAAGACAGTGCTTCACGGATGCGAGGCTCCATCAGGTCGTACTGCTGAGTGATGAGTTCAGGGATACTGTACACCTGACGTCTCATTGCATTATCGAATTTCTGTTCCATAATAATTGCTCTCCTCATTTCTTATGATTTGCCAATGCCATGACATAATTGCCTACCTCTACGCTGAAGCGCAGCGCAGCAGGCATTAAATCATCCGGCATATTTTGCGTGTAACGATGTGTCTCGTAGACGAAGTCGCCCTCATAACCGATTTCTGAGAGCACCCACATGAAGCTCTCCCAATCCGTCTCGCCGAAGTACGGAATCTGGTGGTCAGCTTTGATGCCGTACTGGTCAGAGACATGGGTAGCTTTGAGCCGCTTGCCAATATACCGCAGTGCAGACACCTGATCCTGCTGCATAATGGATGCGTGCTCAAAATCCCACGCGATGCCCACGTTTGGAGCATTCAGAGTATCAACCAGCTCTACCAGCTCATCCGGCTGGCTGGTGTAACGCTTACGGGGTGCGATGTTCCAGTCCCAGAGGTTTTCGATGGCGATGCCAATGCCCAGCTTGTCAGCAAATTCCAGTTTCTTCTGGAAATATGCTACATTACCTTTCAGCGAGTCGCCCCGCATCTGAGGCCCGGGAGCCGTCGCTGCATGAGTGACCGCCCACTTGACGCCCAGTGCCGCCGAACCACGCATACACCGCTCAATAATGGTTTCTTTCCACTTTGCAGTCTCGGCGTCTGCCGTCATGTGCTCGTAGAAGTGCAGATGTGACTGGGAAAACTCCACGCCATACTTTGCAGCAGTGTTGCCAATGTCGTCTACCCAGCTTTCCCATTTGTCGGTCAGCAACGGCGTCGGAAAGGTGGAGCAGTCGTGAAAATTCATATCCTGCACCTTGAATCCAGCTTCTGCCAGAACGCGGACAACATCGGGAATGTCGGCTTTGACTCCATGCGGGCGATTGAAGCCCATCGTGGTAGATGTACCCAGTCTCATATAAAACCTCCTACTGAAATTAGCCCTTGACTGCGCCTGCAGTCATGCCCTTGACGATTTGTTTCTGCGAGATGATAAAGACGATGATGGACGGAATCAGAACGATAACCGCACCTGCCATCGTAGCACCATAAGCGGCTTCTTCCGAGAAGTTCAGCATGGTGATACCGACCTGAACCGTACGCATCTCATTGCGCGTGGTGATGATCATAGGCCAGAGATACATATTCCAAGTGCTGACGAAGGAAGAGATGAACACAGTGGTCATCACAGGCTTTGCAATGGGCAGCAGAATGCGCCAGTAGAACCCGAATGCACTGCAGCCGTCAATGTCGGCTGCTTCTTTCAGCTCTTTGGGAATAGTCTTGAAGTTCTGACGCATCAGGAAGATGTTCGCGGCGGAGACAAAGTAGAGAATCATGATGCCCAGATAGTTATTTACAAGACCCATGCCAGAAACGGTCATATAGTTGGTGACAATAGTCGCATCGCCGGGGATGAGCATGGTTCCCAGCACCAGATAGAACAGGATGTTCTTGCCCTTGAACTCAAAGAATGCAAATGCATATGCAGCCATCGAGGCAATCATCATACGCATGACGCTGCACACCAGAGAGACGAACAGAGAGTTGACCAGAAAGCGTGGAATCTGGGTCATCTTCAGCGCCTGGATAAAGTTGTCCAGATAAAATCCACTCGGGAAAAGAGAAGGATTCGAGGAAAGAATCTCAGTCGGTTTCATGAATGCCGCCGAGATACAGTAGAGTACCGGAGCCATGATAATAAGGCCCAAAATTACACATACGACCTGAATCAGCACACTCGTGATTTGGTCTTTCTTTTTCTCAGTCATGTTCATTAGTCGTAAGTCACTCCCTTCTTCTCAAACTTGAAGCTGATGAGGATGATAACAAAGGCGATCACAAAACCAACAACAGCAGCGGCATAAGACTGACCGTAATTGTAAATCTCGAATGCCTTGCGGTACATATAGTAGATAATAGTGGAAGTCGAATTGTTCGGGCCACCCTTTGTCAGAACCATGACCGGGCCAGACATCATCATAGCCGTAGCGAGGTTGGTACAGATAAGGTAGAACACCGTAGGCGACATAATTGGCAGATAAATCTTGAACATCAACTTCCAGTTGGGGCAACCGTCGATGCGAGCGGCCTCGATGAGGTCATCCGGCACACTTCGCACTGCCGAAAGCAGATACAGGAAATCCATGCCAAGACCAAGCCAGATACCCAGAATAATCACGGAAAGCAGTGCAGTCTTTTCACCGTTGAACCACTGCACATCCAGACCAAAGATGTGGTTGATGATGCCGATTTGCGGGTTGAGCATCAGTTTGAAGATCAGTGCCGCCACCGACATGGAAACTGCCATCGGGAATGCAAATGTCAGTTCATAGAACCATGACGCTTTCCGCTTCTTGTTTGCAGCCATCGCCATCAGGAAAGCCAGAACAATGGTCACAGGTACCTGAATCAGCGCGTAGATAAAGGTATTCTTGATAGACTGGATAAACAGACTGTCGCTGAATATCTTCTGGTAATTTTCCAGACCGATAAATTCCACCGCTTTACCGGTGGCGTTGGTCAGAAAGAAGCTCGTTCCGATGGTTTTGACGAACGGATAATAAATGAAAGTTCCCATCAGCAGGATGGTCGGCAGCAAAAACAGATAGGGTGTGAGTTTGTTTTCACGCCGTTGCTTCTTCGCGGGGAACACTTTGGAGCCGCTGTCTTTCATTGCTCATACACCTCCAAAACAATATTTTTCAATCGCCTCCACTACACCATAGGCATAGGGTTTGGAGGCCACATAGTCAGCTTTTGCTTTCAGACTGTCGCTGGCGTTATCCACGGCAACACCCACTCCGGCATACTCAACCATTTCCATGTCGTTTTCAAAGTCTCCGCAGGCCATCACTTCGTCCTGCCGGACGCCCAGAAGTCCCATCAGCTCTTTGACACCGGTCATTTTGTTGCAGCCGCAGGGGCCAAGCTCAACCGCAGCATCTGCATAAGTCGTTATCCAATACTGTTCGCTGAAATCCCGTTTCAGCTCCTCGCGGAACGCTTTGATTTTTCCGGTGTGGTGCTCGTCCATGAACATGACCTTTACGAAACGCGCATTTTTCCAATCGTGCGTGTCCAAATCGATAAAGTTCTGAAACCGATCACCAAACTTCTGATGCTCTTTAACATAATCCGTCAGCCGCAGCGCGCGCTCCGTCCGCTCGTCGGAGAGGGTGACAGTCAGACCTTCAGCGTCTGCTCTGCGAATGATGGATAAAATAGGCTCTACCGAGAAATTGTGTGAGACAAGGCACTTTTCTTCCTGAAAAATACAGGCACCATTGGAGATGACATACGGAGAAGTGATCCCCACTGTCTTTACCAAACGAGCTACCAGCTCTTTGGTTCGACCTGTAGCAAACGAAAATACCACGCCATTTTCTTTGCACTTCTGAGCAGCTTCGACCAACTCCGGCGCAATCGCTTCCGTGCCGTCAATCAACGTCCCGTCAATGTCACTGACCACTAATTTAATAGCCATTTTTTGACCTTTCTCTGAAAAAACTAGAGAAAAAGGAAAGTCAACAGCTCTACCCTAGAGCTATAGAACTGCTGACTGCCCAAATTCCGACTGATTTTTCAGGGTTTATGATTGTTACTTAAACGGGGTTTGCACGGTTGTACTCGTCCAGAGCCTCGTTGCACTGCTTTGCCATTTCGGCCACGCAGTCATCGATGGACAGAGAGCCAGCGGTGAACTGTGCGCCAACTTCCTTGAAAGTAGTGGTGAAAGCCTGCTGGGTCGGAGCCAGATGCTCCTGAACCTTCGGGTTGGAGTTCATCATGGCGCTGAATGCCACATCGAACTCAGGACGGCTTTCGACATAAGCCTTCATGTCGTCGGTGTCCATAGACTTCTGGTTGACAGGGATGCAGCCGGTACCCAGCGCCCACTCAGTCTGGTAGTCAGCAGAGACCCACTGCTTCATGAACTCCCAGCTCTTTGCGACCTTCTGTGCATCGCCGCGATCCAGTGCGTAGATGGAAGAACCACCCGGGCAAACACCCCCCTTATCAGAAGCCTGCACCTTGGGCAGATCGGCAACACCAAGCTCCCAACCCTGCTCTGCAAAGGTGCTGATCATGCTCTCCAGCACGTTGTTGCTGGTAAAGAGGGTAGCGCTGGTGCCTGCCATGAATTCGTCACGAGCCTGTGTGCCTTCGTCCGTGGTCTGGACTGCGCCAGTGGCCAGAACCTTCGACCATTCGGTCAGGAAATTCTTCATAGTACCTTCTTCATCAAAGACGACCTTGGTCATACGGCCCGCACGACCATTCTCGTGGTCGCCGATGAAGGAGTACTCGCCCTGACCGCCGATGAAGTGGTTCAGATAAGTGTTCTGGATACCAAAGGTAATGGCGTACTGGCCGTTGCTCTTGAGCTTTGCAGCCATATCTGCAAACTCTGCCAGCGTAGTGGGAGGAGTCTCCGGGTCAAGGCCGGCAGCAGCATATGCGGTCTTATTGTAGTACATAACCATCGTAGAAGCATGGAAAGGCAGGCTCCACAGGGTATCGGACAGAGTATAGGTGTTTACCAGCTGGGGCAGCAACTCACTGCCATCGAAGCTCTCATCCGCCTCCATAAGGCTCTGTGCAGGTACAACATACGGCACAGTGCTCATGTACTCGGCGTCGCCTGCGAATACCTGAACCATATCGGGCAGGTTGTCCACATCCTTTGCCAGAATCAGAGCCTTGACCTTGCTGATCAAATCGGAGGAACTCTGGTAAACGGGAGTGACGGTGATGCCCATTTCCTTACCAACAGTCTCGTTGAACTTGGGAATCATGGTCTGCTCCAGCAGCTCGCCGGCCTTGCCGCCACGGTTATGCCACAGAACAACTTCGGTGTTTTTGCTGGAGTCAACAGCCTCCAGATTGTAGCCCTTGCTCTCGGCACCAGATGCTGCAGTAGTGGAACCAGCGGTGGTCCCGTTATCCTTAGAACCGCCACAGCCGGTCAGACCCAGTGCAGCAGCACCCATTGCACCCGCAGCAGTTACTTTCAGAAAATTGCGGCGCGAAATCTTTTTCATAGTGTCCTCCTATTTTGTTGTTATCGTGTATGGCTCTCTTCTTCTCTGGTAAACTGGTATTAACAAGCATACCTTTTATGTTTTGTATATTACGCCTGTTTTCGCGTTTTTTCAAGCAAATTTAATTTTTTCATCCTATTGCCCATAAAGCACCATCGTTTTTGTGCGAAATGTACAACATTGCCATAAAGTATTACCATTCCGGCTTGTTTTATATGCGAAACGGAAAGTGTAAAATTCTTTCGTTCCATTCATATTCTTTCATAAGACCGTTATAATCAGTATAGTCTTGTGTTTCTATCATCTCCCTGACCGTTGCATATGCTTCTGGATAGTCGCGTTTAACCCACTTTTTCACCCGCTCAGCCTGCGTCGTCCCCTCTTTACATAAAAGCTCTTCCACATAAACCGGGATTTCCTCATCCAGCGCTTCCAGCACGCCTTCCAAATCGCTTACGCCCGGAATAATAGGCGCGTAGGTCGTCCAAGTACGGATGCAATTCCGATGGAGCAGGTTTGCGTTTTCGATGCCCGGATGATGCTCTCCACTTTTCATTGCTTTCATAAACGGAGGCCGTGCCAATTCCACCACAACAGTCAGTTGTTCTCGCATTTCAATCAAAAGTGGAAGATAGTCCCGGATGACTCGATTTGTGGCGGAGGTCGTCAACAAAACCGGCATCTTATGCTCTTTCAGCAGCTCAAGACACTGCCGCGTCAGGCCGGTGTGAAGTTCCTCGTCGCAGAATGGGTCGCAGATACTTCCGACATAAATGCGTTCTTTTACATCCCACTGCGCCAGCTCCTGCCGCAGCATCTCAACAATATTGTCCCTAACTTGCAGTCGCCCTTCCCACTCGGGATTGTCCAACCAGTAGCAGAACGGGCAATTCATCGAACAGCCATTATAAGGATTAATGTAGGCATGATGATGCGGCGAATAGTCGATTGCGTGTCTGACTCGGATATGTTCGATTTTCACTTCGTGAAGCACTCCTTTCACATTTCACCCGCTCCACGGCTTTCATTATAGCTTTACATCTTTTTCCTGAAAACCACGTTCCGGTATATTTTTTGTAAAATTGGTATTAAGCACTAGACCAAAATACCATTTTGGAGTATACTATATCCAACGTCAAAATTCATTGTGTATCTTATATAATTTTTCATTACAATGTTTTTTGCAATTCGTTCATTTCGATTCAAACACATCCAATCAAACTACTTTAGGAGGTAAAAATGGAAAAGCGCGTTTTTCTGATTGTTCTGGACAGCTTCGGCATCGGCGCAGAGCCAGACGCCGCAGCCTTTGGCGATGAGGGTACCAACACCCTCGGTGCCATCGCCAAGCATCCCAATTTCAACTGCCCCAACCTGAAAAAGCTCGGTATGTTCAACATCGACGGCGTGACCACTGGTGAAAAGGACGCCGCCCCCATCGGCTCCTTTGCCCGCCTGCAGGAGCAGAGCATGGGCAAGGACACCACTATCGGCCACTGGGAAATCGCCGGTGTGGTCAGCCCCAAGCCGCTGCCCACCTTCCCGAACGGCTTCCCGGATGCGCTCATCCACGAGTTTGAGGAGAAGACCGGCCACAAGGTGCTGTGCAACAAGCCCTATTCCGGCACGCAGGTGCTGAAGGACTACGGCGAACAGGCTATGAAGGAGAATGCTCTCATCGTCTACACCAGCGCCGACAGCGTTTTTCAGGTGGCCGCAAACGAGGAGCTTGTGCCCGTGCATGAGCTGTACCGCTACTGCGAGATCGCCCGCGAGATGCTCAAGGGCGAGTACGGCGTGGGCCGTGTCATCGCCCGCCCCTTCCTCGGCCATACCGCCGACACCTTCTACCGCACCACCAACCGCCACGACCTGAGCCTCAAGCCGCCCCGCAAGACCATGCTGGATCTGCTGAAGGACGCCGGCAAGGACGTCATTGCAGTGGGCAAAATTTTCGACATCTTCGATGGCGAGGGTGTCACCGAGAAGATCAAGACCACCGGCAACACCAATGGCATCGCCTTCACCAAGGCCCTGCAGACCCGCGACTTTGACGGTCTGGCCTTTGTGAATCTGGTGGACTTTGATATGCTCTACGGCCACCGCCGCGATGTGGCAGGCTATGCCGCCGCAGCCACTGAGTTTGACAAGTTCCTTGCAGACTTCATCCCCGGTATGCGGGAGGGTGATATCCTGATGGTCACTGCCGACCACGGTTGTGACCCCTCCTATACCAAGACCACCGACCACACCCGCGAGTATGTTCCTTACCTCATCTGCGGCAAGGGCGTCAAGCCGGGTGTGGACCTCGGCACCAAGCTCTGCTTCGGCACAATCGCAAACACCATCTGCGAGTATCTGGGTGTGGATTCCTCTGCGCTGGACGGTCAGAGCGTGCTGGGCGACATTCTAAACTAATTTTTAAGGAGGCAGTCATTTCTATGTCTGTATCGATTTATCCTTTTTTGTTCATTGTTGCAGCCATAGTGGCTGCCATCGGCATTAAAATGTTGATCAGAGCAACTTCGGCCGGAAAACACGCATACGATGATTTTGTCGCTCTTCGCAATAGCATAAGTGTGATTTGCTTTTCCGTTTTAATCGCATCGATTAGCTTTTTTCTTGTTTTTTGAACAATCTATTTGATCACAGCACAATTAACTTTGCCGTGAATCAGCATATTCGCTCTGCTGCCACAACATAACAAAACAGCGTACAGGTTCTCCGTATAGAGCGGATATTCCTTGTACGCTGTTTTTGTTTCATAAGAGGTATTACGCTATGCAACCAACCGAAGAATTTGAGCAAAACAATTTTGATCGCATCCAATGTGCTCTTGACATTGTGCATATTATAGATGAATTGGAATCTCCTTTGCAGTCTCGAAGCTCCGCTCCTAAAGATACTGCTCAGCGGATTCTGGAAGCAGCGTGCAAATTCTATAACGCCGACTGGTGCGGACTGATTCAGGTTGATTTAGATTTAAGACTTTGGACGCCATTCTGGTGGCATAATACTGGTGCAGAAGATAAAACTACAATTTTGACTGAAGAGTTTGAATCAGCGGACTTCCTTGATCGCTGGGTACTTGCTGTTCGTAAAAATCTACCAATGGTTGTTCCGGATGCCACCATTGTAAAGGATTCCCACCCTACAGAGTACAACTTATATCAGCGTCTCGGTATTAAGTCTGTCATGGCTGTTTCATTGGAACCACGTCCCATTGCCTTGCTTGCAGTACGAAACCCTAAACGCTATCTTCACCAAACCAGTATGCTTCGCGTTCTTGCATACGTTTTACTGGCCTCTTATAATGAACAAAAAATGTTAAACCGCCTTCAAATGGTGTGTGTTCCAGCAGCAATCAAAAATAATACCGACATTTATATTAGTCTCTTTGGGCAGCTTCAAATCAGTACATCTAACGGCACGCTAAAAGAATCCGACTATAATTCTCCGCGTATCAGTCAGTTGCTTACTTATTTATTGATTTCAAGTGAAAAAGCGCATTCATCGCTTGAAATCGCACAAGCTCTTTGGCCAGATGATTCGACCAATCCTGCCAAAAATATGAGAAATTTAATTTATCGTCTCCGGCAAACATTCGGTCTTATTTCTGACGAAGAGCTTATTGTGTCTACAGCTTCCGGCTACCAATTCAACCCTAAAATCCATATTATCACTGATTATCAACAATTTGATGAGTTTATTCGATTGGCATCTGCAGCATCTTCCATTATCAATCGAGTGGAATTATTAAAAAGTGCTATTGACCTCTACAATGGAAAAATCCTCTCTTCTGCGGAGGGTGAACACTGGCTTATTCAATTTGCAACGAAGTACCATATTGCATATATTGGTGCAGCAAATGAACTTTTGAAACAATTAGGCTCTCTACATTCTTACGATCTACTAAACCAGTACGCAATGAAGTCTCTAACGATTGCTCCTGAAAATTCCAGAGGATATTACTGGCTGATTCGTTCTCTCAAAGCTCAAGGAATGAATGAGCTGGCTGCAAACGAACATCGTTTAGCAAGGCAAAATCTAACGGATGGTGAATACCACGATTTGTTGGATTTGCTTACAAACAATCAAGAATAATTCTCATAAGACTTTCGTGAGATGTTCATAAGACTTTCATAACACATAAAATTTTTTAGCAAATCCTAAAAAAGGGGCCAAATGACCTCTATATCACTTTCGTGAGACTCCTATGTGACTTTCATGAGACCCTCGTGTGCTATGATAGCAAGGCAGGTTTAAGCCTTGCTATCTGGCCACGGGGGGTTATTTTTTTTTCCTTTTTTCAGACAGCGGCTTTCGACTTGCGAAATCTAAAAATATATCGAAAGCCTGAGATGCATTAAAGGCCGAGGATACTTATACTGCTTTCCATTTTTGGATGGAAAGGTATCGGTACCCTTTTCTTTCGTGCATTTCTTTTTTGTTGCCAAGAAAAGCCCACGATCTGTCCCGCAGTGAAGTGTCCTCAACCTCCGCATCCAGCGGAAAGGACACTCATTATGTTTTCCACGAAAGAATTTGGTACCAGAATCCGTAATTCCCGCATTGAGAACAATCTTACGCAAGAGGAACTCGCTAATATCTTAAATGCCAGCAAAGACCACATCAGTCGGCTGGAGCGCGGTATAGGTGCTTGCTCTCTTGAACTGTTAATTGAACTATCCGAGGTCCTACATACCTCCACTGACTATCTCTTAATCGGTCGCAGACCATCCAACGATTCTGCCAAAGAAAAGATTCGTTCCGAACTTTATTCCGTATTAGCCACACTCGAAACGCTTTGATTGTTGCCGAATTGGAAATATTTGTAAAAAGTAGACCTGATAGGTCTACAAAAGTAGACGTACAAGGTCCACGACTTTCACAATTTGAGCCGTTATACTATAAGCAAGCCAGACAACATCTGGCACCCGCCCCTTGAAAATTGAACACGCATTCTTCAGTCACGTTCCTGTGATGATGAGCCACGTCCGTAACAAATGCGATGATCTCCCACTGAGGGAATGAGCGGTAGGTTGACGGTAAATGGATGATAGCTTCTCCATAGCTAAGAGCCATCACAGAATAATGATACTTCTGCCTTCGGGCAGCTCGGTGAGAACCACGGAGAGGTGAGATTCCTATGGATTCGGTACGCTGCCGAACGGCTGAAAGATTTCCCACACGAAAACAGAGTTTTCGTTTTCCGGGGGCGTCGGGGACAAGTACGGAAAAGTCTATAACTATAAATCACAGCATTTATGCTGTTTGAGATAGTAGGGCGGGCTGCGCGAACAGTCCGCTGTTACATACACGGATAGAAAGGAGCAATCCAAATTGGCCACACGAGGCAAAAAAGAGAAAGAATATCCGCCCATGCCCGCGAACTGGATGTACAAGCGCGGTGATGTCTACATGATGGATCTGAACCCTTACAGCGGTTCCGAGCAGGGTGGTGTCCGACCGGCCATTGTCGTGCAGAACGATGATGGAAATTTCTTCTCCAAAGTTCTTCTGGTCGTTCCGCTGACAACGCAGATCAAAAAACGAAATATGCCGACGCACTTTATTCTGCATAATCATTTTTTGAGCGCGCCGTCCATGGCAATCTGCGAAAGTCCGCGGCCAGCAGATAAATCCAGAGTGTTAAGCTACCTTGGGCACCTGTCCAAATATGAAATGCGGCAGGTGTCCGTGTGTCTGCAATACAGTTTTGGCTTTATCGGTTATAAAACATTCCGAAATTATCTCTCTGCGCCTCCGCAGGAAGATGTGGTTGCTGCTGCAAAAGAACTTCTCTCCCAGCAGTTTCAAAATCTTCGGGTGCTGAACAGTCAGCCCCCTGCTCTCGCCAAGCATACAAAAGGCGATCTACATAGCATTGAGCAAATATCGGAAGGGATGCTTTCCACATCAACAGAATCTTCTGTTGAATTCATGGTCGCGGAACTGGACGATGCACTTCAATCGCTTATGTTCCGCTGGAATATCTGCTATGAACGATATTCCAGCTGCCGCTTATCCGATAACGAAAAGAAGAAAATTGATTCGATTATCCAATTCGGAATTGATTTTCTGCAAAAGAAAAAGGAGGTTCCCTTATGAATGCAGTTGTAAAACCGTACCACGAAATGTGCCTGAACAGCAGTGAACTGATTGTTCCGCGCGATACTTACCAGCGCGCTCTCCATCCTGCCCGTGTTGCCCGCATCGCCAGAGAATTTGACGAGCGTGTTGCCAATGAACCGAAGATCAGCTTCCGGGATGGTCACTATTATGTGATGGATGGACAGAATACCATCGCTGCCCGGAAGTTCCTGAACGGCGGCGAGGATTTGCAGATTCGCTGCAAGGTTTATTTTGGCATGACCGAGCGGGAAGAAGCCCTCCTGTTTGCACAGCAGACAGGCATTTCTGAACGGCTGAGTGCTGGACAGAAACTCCGTGCTCTGATTTTCGCAGGAGAGCCTGCCGCCATTGCTTTTCAGCAGGCCACCGAACTGGCTGGCGTCCATCTTTCCTTTGAAGAAGGTCGTGGCAAACGGCGGATCAGCTGCATCGCAACCGCCTATCATGAGTTCATCCGGCTGGGGCCGGAACTGTATATCGAAGCCCTCGATGTTTTGCTGAACGCCTGGAACGGAGAACCCGATTCCATGAGTTCCGCAAACCTGCTCGGCATCTGCCGCTTTGTAGAACTGTATCACTCTGAATACAACAAAGGCCGCTTGATTGCTAAGTTGCGGCAGGTCGATGCGTTCACGATTTTTCGCCTTGCGCGAACCGCAGGAGTAAACCTTCCCGGCAAGACGAAGTACCTTCAGCAGGTCTATACTATTTATAATGGTGGCAGCCGCCGGGCAGCATTGCCGCTCAAGTTTTAACTCGAAGTATAATCAAAGAGGTTTTATCCAATGGAAAGCTATAAAGAACCGTCCTCCAGCGTTGTTTCCCCACCTGCGAATGCAGAACAAGGTATCCGCTGCTACACCGTAGAAGATCTGATGGCCATGCTGCTTTTGAGCCGCCCTACCGTTTATCGTCTGCTGAAACAGAATGAATTCCGCTGGTTCAAAGTTGGCGGTGCCTATCGCATTTCCAAAACCAGCTTCGATGCGTGGCTGAACGATGGTATTATTGAACCCAATCCGGTCATTTGACATCCTCAACATTTCAAACAAAATCTGCTATTCTTTAGCCGGGACAAGAAATCCCGGCTAAATTTTTACATAGATGGAGGTGTCCTTCATGGATGATATGCAGAAGGCTTCGGCGCAAAACATCGAACCTGTTACTACTAAAACCACCATGTCGGTTCGTGAGATGCAACATCTTCTCGGCCTCGGAAAAACGGAAAGCTATTGGTTGCTTCATAAGAATTTCTTTGAAGTCATTCTGATAAACGACAAAATGCGTATCGTCATTTCCAGCTTTGAGAAATGGTATGCCAATCAGGTCAAATATCACAAGGTCAATGGCCCTCCACCGGGCGAGGAACTTTGCAAGCGGTCATATTCCGTTCCCGAAGTCGCTGAAATATTAAAGGTAGATTCTGAAACGGTCTATACACTCATCCGTCAGGGCAAGTTGAAAACAGAAACGGTAGACTTCTGGATGCGGATTCCGAAAGAGGAGTTCGAGCGTTGGTACCAGTCACAAAGTCGTCACCGCACTGCGGCTGATCGGGAGCGCGACCGGGAGATTGAAACGCAAACCATCTCTATCCCGGAAATGGCAAAACTGCTCGGTATTCCAAGAGAAAAGGTCTACTGGATTCTCGACTGTAAAAAATACCGAGACTGTTTCGTTATTGAGCGCGTGGCTGACAGGCGGCGCGTTACCAAAACAAGTTTTGAAATATGGCTCAACAGCCAATCTACATATCGACTCCAAGAACAGGTCATGGAAGCGAATGAAGAACCACCGCTAGAACTGAAATGTCCTAAAAGCGGAAAGTATTATAGTTTTCAGGAGATTCAGGATTTCTATAGTGTCAGCCGCACGACCCTTGTCCGTTGGATTCGTGAAGAAAACATCCCCACAATTGATGTTGGTCGGGCAAAGCGTGTCCGAAAAGATGTTTTTGATGATGTTCTAAAATCCAAACGCAAAGTGGAAGGAGCTACATAATGGCCAGCATTGTTAAACGTAACAACAACTTCTGTGTTGTCTATTCTTATAAAGATGTCGATGGCACCCCAAAGCAAAAGTGGGAAACCTTTCCCGAACTTTCCGATGCCAATGCTCGTAAGAAGGAGATCGAGTATAAGGAATCCATTGGAACCTTTGTAGTTCCCCAATGCAAGACCCTGAACGATCTGCTTTCCGAATACGTTTCTCTCTACGGAAAAAGCAAGTGGGCTTTTTCAACCTATCAATCCAACATTGCCCGCATAGAAAATTACATAACGCCGCTCATCGGCTCGATGAAGTTGCATGATATCACCACTCGTGTGATTGAGGGATACTACCAGCGACTGCTCAAATATGAAGCTGTTGATCCAAAATTCGGTACACGCAAGCACACTTATGTTTCTCCCAGCACGATTCGTGATATCCACAAGGTTCTACGCAGTGCTTTTGAGCAGGCAATCAAATGGGAACTGATTGAAAAGAATCCCTGCATCCATGCAACGTTGCCAAAGTACACTCCGAAAAAGCGTGAGATTTGGACAGCCGAAACGCTGTTCCATGCTTTGGAAGTATGCGATGATCCGCGGCTCCGCCTTTGCATCAACCTCTCGTTCTCCTGCTCCCTGCGTTTGGGCGAACTGCTCGGTCTGACTTGGGATTGTGTGGATATCTCTCCTGAAAGCATTGATGCAGGACGGGCATCCATTTACATAAATAAGGAGTTGCAGCGTGTCAATGTTTCAGTCTTAGACACTCTGGAGGACAAGGAGGTCATTCAGCGGTTTCCTGCCATGACTTCCCGTTGCACAACAGTTCAGATTCTGAAAAAGCCCAAAACGGACAGTAGTATCCGAACTGTATTCCTGCCCAAAACGGTTGCTGAAATGTTGGTTGCCTACAAAGCCGATCAGGACAATGTCAAAGAAGCCCTAGGTGACGAGTACACCGACTATAATCTGGTTGTTGCTGGGCCGCTCGGTTTGCCGACCGAACACACCACCGTCAACACTGCTTTGAGTCGCTTGATTAAGAAAAACAACCTTCCCAAAGTGGTCTTTCACAGCTTCCGACACTCCAGCATTACATACAAGCTCAAACTGAATGGTGGTGACATCAAAGCAGTGCAGGGCGATTCTGGCCATGCACAGGCTTCGATGGTCACCGAACAGTATGCACACATTCTGGATGATGATCGTCGCTTCAATGCACAACGTTTTGAAGATTTCTTCTATCAGCAGCATGGCGTTGAACCCCAAATGCCTAATCATGCAGAACAATCCGCTCTCGAAACTGGTGCAGTCGATACCG
The DNA here is from genome assembly GCA_050873025.1 of Faecalibacterium sp. GTDB lineage: Bacteria > Bacillota > Clostridia > Oscillospirales > Ruminococcaceae > Faecalibacterium. The sequence goes on from JBNMHZ010000007.1 coordinate 41,437, forward strand.
ATGCGGCAGCAGCACTTACCAAGCTGCTGGCTGACCCCTCTATGGCAGCACTCATCAAAAACCTTGCAAAGAACCTATAATCCCCTATACATAAACAGCGACAGCTTTCCGATTTGGAAAACTGCCGCTGTTTGTTTTTAAAAGTATTTTGGCTAAATCAAAGTCAGGCGGGTTTCTTTGTATCCAGTGCCTTCACTTCTTCAACAGGAAGCTGAACCGACCGAGCAATTTCTTCATAGGTCATTTTTCCAACTTCTATCAGAGATTTTGCAATTTCAACGCTACACTCATGTGCTACTTCTTTTCTGATTTCATCAAATATTCTACTCATAAGTGTTATGCCGGCTTTTTCGTATCCAATTCCTTGATGTCATCAACAGAAAGTTCAACCATGTCAGCGATTTCTTCGTAGGCCATACCCGTCTTCAGCATTTTTCTTGCAATCTTAATTGACTGATCCCGCTTTGCTTTTTCCGCAGCTTCACGCGCTGCTTCTTCTCTCACTTCTTCAAATGCTCTGCACATCGTTGCCACTCCCTTCGTGTCTTCTTTGAAATAACGCACCCGCTGTGCCAGAACAGGATAGTTCATGTCATCCGGGTTCGTGCAGGTAAAATCGTGCATCAGTTTTCCCAATGCGGTATCATCTTTGATCTGAGAGTTTACATAGATAATATGTGCTTCATCTCCGAAGGATTTTCCCATTTCCTCGATGATGCGGTTGATATGGTAAATGGGAAGTCCGCCATGGAGCACATCGTTCTCTGTGATAAAGATTACATAGGTCTCGTTCAGTGCGTCATACGCATCGCCCTTTCGGGTCAGATTGGCATCCAGCAAGCTGCTGTTATATCTTGCCCGCTTTGCAACTGCTCCACTGTCACTGCGCTGCACCTCGACATTGTAGGCTCGGTTTTCGTGATCCACTGCCAGAATGTCAAGCCGCACGGAACGGCCTTGTATATTGTTCAAGTCATGCTGACCATGGACTTCCTTGACCTTCAGGTCATCCCGGTTCAGGATGATCTGGAGCAGGAATTCTGCGCACGGCTTATCTTCAAAGACCTTGCTCATGAAGTTATCGTCCATGAGTCGGAAGTCGCGGATGCGCCGCAGATCTTCCTCATGCTTGCGCTCAAAATCAAGGTCTTTTTGTGTTTTGACTTCTGCCATCGGTTCACCTGCTTTCTGTTCCTTGTCTAAGGTAAGAATACCATAAAATCGTTCTATTTACAAGATGAAGCCCTTCCTACTACATAGGTCAGAATCCTTTCACAACGTATTCTGGCCATGTTCCTATTGCAACTGTGATTCCGACATGGTACCATAAGTCCAGAATCAGTTTTCAGCTGTTTTTTGCAACTGGTGTCCCTCTGGTGCCTATGAACAGCCACGCCCTTTCCAGCTAATAAAGGCGTTACGTTTACAATAGAGCGCACGCTTTTCATTAGCCAGCTAATTTCCAGCTAATGAACGCACGTTTACTCAGATTAGAATAGGTTCGATTATATTTACTCAAATTGACAGCACAAACAAAAATCTGTTGACGCAAAGTTAAATATATTACCTAGTTTTATCACGGGTTTACAGCATTCAATGTTGCTCCTAAGGGGAAGGCCGCAGGTTCGACTCCTGTCTGGGACATACGCAAACAGCGCAGAAGGCAGTTTTCAACAAAAGCCTTCTGCGCTGTTTATTTTTGCGCCCGATTTCCACAGATAAAAGAGGCAAGCCTCCTGCCGCATGGGGAATGTGCAGCAGGAGGCTTGCCGTCAGGGGGATGGGCCGGTTTTATCCAATCAGCCCTTTTTCTTTGGCTTTATGCCAGGTCAGGCAGACACGCAGGCGGGTGACTGCCCTGCGCGGGTGGAATGCGGCGAGCTCATCTTCGTCCACCTTCATCAATTCCTGCTCCACGCACCAGCGGGCGGCTTTCTGGGCATCGGCATCCTCTGCATCAATGTCCTCAAACAGCTCGGTGCCGGCGGGTTCCGGCTTATCGGCCTGCTGCCAGAGCAGCAGCGCCATTTCCATCCGGTTGGACGGAAGAACGATGCCCGCAGGCATGGCAAAGCGGATGTAGGCTTCTGTGCCCAGTGCATAAGCATTTACGCCCACAATGCCTGCCAGTGCGGTCGTGCCCACCACAGCAGCCACTGCGCCGCCAGCTGTAACAGCCGATTGGCCCGGATCGTCGTCACGGTAATGTGCGATGGCCGTCACGTCGTTGCCCGGCATGGTAAAGTTCAGCACCATCGAAGGCGTTTCACTGAAATCGGTCAGGCCGGTCACCGTCCAGCCGGTGAACACCTTGCCTTCCACCTCATCCGCGAACAGGGACACTTCTTTGCCCATTTTAACGATGCTGGTTTCGGCATCCTTTTCACCGTTCTGCACGGTCAGGAAGTATTCGTTGTTGACCTCAGCGCTGTTCTCCTGATAGTAGTGCGCGGTCGCGGTCACATTGCCATCCGGCATCCGGAAAGTAACGGTCTTATCCGGGGTATCCGCAAGGATGGAGCCATCTGCGCTTTCCACCGACCAGCCAGTGAAGGTCTTGCCTTTCACATCTTCAGCGGTCAGCTCCACTTCTTCGTGATAAACTTTATCGCTGTCGGTTTGCAGGGTAACCGTCTTGGTGCTTTCATCGCTGCATATGGTAGCGGCATTGACGGTCAGAGTGTAGGTCTTTTGCGCAATAGTATAGGTCACTTCTGCCGTTTTGCCGCCTGCAGTCACGGACGCTTTATAAGTACCTGCTTTTGTGGGTGCGGCAGTGCTGCGGCTGTAATCGGTTGAGCCAGTGCCCTCATAGTAAACACTGTCCACGACCGCATCGGTCACGCCCAGCCCATTTTCCACAGTGGCCGTGCAGGGTTTGCCGTCGCCCTCGGTCTGCACTTCCGGTGCTTTCAGGGTCAGGGTCACACCCTCGGCGTAGCGGCAGCCGGTGTCCGTGCATTTTGCGGTGATGACTGCGCCATCAGCGGTATAATTCCATTCGTGGGTATGCTTTACCAGATACAGGTAGCTTGATGTACGGCTCTCGTTATCATCGTCATTATCATCATCGAAGCGGTTTTCTGCAAAGGTCACAACAGGATGTTCCGGGTCTTTCAGGCTGAACTCACTTCCGCCGCCCCATTCTCCACCACCAGCGTCAGGATCTTCGCGGCCGCCGCCACCGCCTATTCCTCCACCGCTGCCGGTTCCTCCGCCGTCACCGGGGTCTGGTTCGCTTGTGCCATCGCAGTACCGTACATCATAGCCTTCTCTGGCCGATGTCACATATTCCAGCATTTCTTCCGTGCTGTTTGTGGTGATCTGGCGGTATTTGGGGAAATTGTCATATTCCGACTGTTCAAGCCCAACTTTGATCTTATGGGTGCTTTGATAGGCACTGGTCAGTTCAAAGTTTGCGTTCTCATACAGATGCACATCTTCAACATTGTCTTCAAAGTTCACATTGCCGATAACAGTGGTTGTATTTGAGTTTATTTCGACACCATAACTGTTGCCTTTTACTGTACCGCCCTCAAGCTTTATGGTACCCATATTGTTCTCAATGGTTGCATTGCCCAATGTACTCGGGCCGGTCACAGAGGTGTAGGTACCGCTTTTTATAATAATCGTTGCCTCTGAGTTTTCGTTATGCACACAGGTACCATTTTCGTTGAAGATACTCCCCTCACCTTCAAGGATCACTGTACCAGAATGTACAAAAATAAACCAACTTGTCGTCTCGCCAACGGTGATCTCGCCATTAAAACGAATCGTTACCGTATCATTCTGGGATAAGCCCTGAATGTCGATCGTTGCGTTATACCGGCCTGCTTTCAGCTCATACTCGCCTGCCTGCTTGATGACATAGCCCTGCCCCGGTACCGCATCGTCCGGGCCAATCGTTGTTACAGCTGCATCGCTTGCCGCCGCACTTTCCGGTTCTGCCCCTCCTGCATCGGCAAACACACTCACCGGGCAGACCGACAGCATTATGCCTGCCGCCAGTGCTGCGCTGATAAGCCGCATCGTGATGTTTCTCATAGATAACGTCCTCTCCTTTTGGTTCTGTCCCCCCCCCGATGAAATTTGCACATCGGGTGAACGCAACAAACTTTATACCATGATGACTATAGCACACCAACAAATACAAAAGTTGTACACCCCCGCCCCGGTGCGCCCGGTATTGCCCAAAAGAAAACGCGCTGCATCGCTGTTTGCAGCCGTGGAACAAATTCATTTCATCTTTTTGCAGGATAAATCAAACAAAACACACGCCGCCGTTCCCCTGCCGGGGAGCGGCGGCGTGTGTTTATATCCGTTGGTTCATCATGCGGCGCAGCAGAGAGTTGGTGCTTTCTGCCCAGCTGTACTGCGCCATATACTCACCCTGATATGCACTGCGCGGCAGGGCATCTTTCCGCCATGCGTAATAGTCGCAGTCCAGCTCATCCGGCACAACGCCCAGACTGCCGCGCTGCTGCACCAGCACTCCGGCAAAGCCCGCTTCTTCCAGCGTGGTGCGCAAATCCTGCCGCAAACGCTGGAAGTAATTTTTGTGTTCATCGTCCTCAAACAGCACCGCTGCGATCTCACCGTTGGTGCACAGCGCCCCGCACCGGTCAATGAGGTAGGCAAACAGCTCCCTGGTACGGCTGTAATGGAAGCTGAGCGGTGTCTCATCCAGATACACCTCAAAATTACCGAAGCACTGCACCCGCAGGCGATGGCTCTGCACCGGGCGGCGCAGTTCGGCAAGCTCCTGCCGCACCTTTTCGGGCGTGATGGGCTTGAGCAGGTAGCCGCTGGCGTGCAGGGCAAAGGCTTCGCCCTGATACCGGGTAAAACCGGTGCAGAAGATGATGTTCACCGCCGGGTTCAGGGCTTTGAGCTGTTCGGCCAGCCCCACGCCGTTCATGCCGGACATTTCCACATCCAGAAAAGCCACATCACAGCCGTTTTTCTGTGCTGCTTCCAGCACGTCCTCGGCGTATTCAAATCCCTGGCAGTCCGCATCCGGCGCGGCCTTATGGATGGCGTCCAGCAGGCTGTCCAGTGCCAGTGGTTCATCGTCCAGAGCCAAAATCTTCATCTGTGCTTCTCCTTTCGGGGCAGGGTGATGGTGGCGGTGGTGCCCACGCCCGGTGTGCTTGTAATTTCCAGACTGCCGCCCGCCATTCGCTGCAAGCGCTCCCGCACGCTGCGGATGCCAACGTGCACCTCGCCATCCTCGGCGTAATGTTCCGGGTCAAACCCAATGCCGGTGTCCGCAATGGTGATAACAACGGCATCCTCGGTCTGCCGGGTGGAAAGCGTCACCGTGCCGCCGCCGCGTTTTTTGGTCACGCCGTGGCACACAGCATTCTCCACCAGCGGCTGAACGGTCAGCGGCGGCAGCATGAAGCCGCTGACCGCAATATTATATTCCACTGTAACACGCTTGCCGAAGCGCATCTGCTCCAAGGCCAGATAGGTCTGGATGTGCTGGTACTCCTCCCGGAAAGGGATGAAGGTGGTCTGTTCCAGTGCGGCCATGTTGCACCGCAGATAGGTGGAAAACTTGTCGATGGCGTCCTTGGCCTGTTCCGGGTCACGGCTGCACAGCGCGTAGATGGAGTTGAGCACGTTGTACATAAAGTGGGGCTGCATCTGGCTGAGCATCAGGGAAATACGCTTTTCGGCCAGTTCTTCCGACTGCCGCGCGAGCTCCCTGTCCTGCTCCACCACCGACGTGATAAAAATAAGGATCATGGAAATGGCAATGGCGATGTTCGCCAGAGAAATGCCATAGTAGAACAGCAGCGCCGCCGCGCCCAGAAACGGCAGCGCGATGTAGGAGAGCATGGCATAGTAGAGCGACCGGGTCAGTTTTTTGCGGTACTGCACCAGCAGGCTGCAGTCCAGCAGCATCCCGATCATGGGCACCGCCAGCGAGAGCGGATACAATGCCGTGCGGTGGTAGAAGTTCCGGGCATCAAAGGTGTAGTACAGCCCGGTGAACTGTGAAAGCACCACCAGTACCACGCCCAGCAGCGCAATTCCATAGCCTGCCTTTACCCGGCGCGGCTGCCTGCTGGACGGGGTATCCCCGAACAGGTAACAGCAGACATACCCATGGAAAAGCAGCAGCACGATATCGCTGAATGCGAACACCAGAAAATTGCTGACCCGCACCATCCAGAAGCCTACGGTGCCGCCGCTGCCCCGGTATGCCCACGCAAGGGCATCGCTGAACAGAAGCGCCGCGCTGGAAAGCTGCATGGCAAGCATCCAGCGGCGTTTCTTCGGGCCAAAGCCGGCCATGATGCTGGTGCAGAACGCCGCCATCAGGCTGAACACGCAGCCCCACAGCAGCATGGCGATGTGAATGGATTGACGGTTGAACATGATGCATTTCTCCGTTCCGGCGCGTTCGTTCGGTCAAGAATCATTGTAAAGCAGTGTACCCGATTTGGCAAGATGCGTTTTGCCTGGCCGGGACATACGCAAACAGCGCAGCACCCTGCCCGGATGCTGCGCTGTTTATTTTTTCGTTCTCTGTTACATGGCGATCCAGCCCAGGGCGTTTGCCACCGAGCTGACCAGAATGATGGCCGCGAAGATGGGGCACAGGTAACGGATCATGAAGTTGAACACCTTTTTGCGGCGGAAAGGCTTGCCGCCAAAGGTCACCTCTTCCTCGATCTTCTGCACGCCGACAACGCGGGACACCAGCAGGCAGGTGGTGATGGCCGCAATGGGCATCATGACGGAGTTGGTGAGGAAATCAAAGAAATCCAGGAACTGCATTCCAAACACGGTCACATTTGCCAGCGGGCCGTAACCCAGTGCCGAAAGGCTGCCCAGCGCCACCATGATAAGGCCAATAAGCGCCGTTGCGCGCTCACGGCTCCAGCCAAGCTCGTCCTCAAAGGTGGAAACGGCACTCTCGGTGAGGGCAATGGAGCTGGTGACGGCAGCAAACAGCACCAGCAAAAAGAACATGATGCCTACCACATGGCCAAAGCCCATGCTCTCAAACACCTTGGGGATGGTGATGAACATCAGCGCCGGGCCGGCCTGCAGGGTGTCCGGGTCGCCGCCGGAGAAGGAGAACACCGCCGGAATGATCATCAGGCCCGCCATGATGGCAATGGCGGTATCAAACACTTCCACGTTCTCGGTGGATTCCTCAATGGAAACGTCCTTTTTCATATAGGAGCCAAAGGTGACCAGAATGCCCATGGCGATGGACAGCGAATAGAACATCTGGCCCATGGCGGTGACCACGGTCATCCAGGAGAAGTTGGCCACGTTCGGCACCAGGAAATACTTCACACCTTCCAGTGCGCCCGGCCGGGTGACCGAATAAATGGCGATGACCACCGAGAGCACCACCAGCACCGGCATCATCACTTTGGAAACGCGCTCCACGCCGTTGCGCACGCCCGCAAAGATGATGGCCAGCGTAAAGGCCGTGAAGATCAGGAAGCATACTTCCGCCGAAAGACCGCTGGAAATGAAGCCCAAGAAGTAGCCGTCCTGCGAAAGCTCGCTGCCATGGCCGCTGATATACTCCGACAGATAACGGATGACCCAGCCGCCGATCACCGAATAGTACGGCACGATCAGAATGGGAATGACCGCGTTGATCCAGCCGCCGAACCGCAGGCCGCCCTTTTTGCCAAAGGCTTCAAAGGCACCCACCGGGCTTTTGTGGGTCATGCGGCCCAGCGCCGTTTCCGCCATGATCATCGTGTAGCCAAAAGTGACGGCCAGCACGATGTATACCAGCAGAAAGATGCCGCCGCCATACTTTGCGGCAAGGTACGGGAAACGCCAGATGTTGCCCAAACCCACCGAAGCGCCTGCGGCCGACAGCACAAAGCCGATCTTGCCGGAAAAGGCACTGCGCTTTTGTTTTTGCGTATCCATGTTTTTGTTCCTCTTTTCCTATATTCCTGTACACAAGTGGTTTTAGTGTACCATATATGTCCACCAAATACAACTGTTCTGCCTGTTTACGCGCAAAAACAAGCAGCGCCCCACGAGGGAGCGCTGCTTGTTTTTATGAGGGGTACACGCGTTAAACTCAGAAGATGCTGTAACCCAGCAGCTGGGGCAGAGCGGTGGTAAGCGGGCCCCACAGGCTGATGGAGATCAGGACGATCACGTTGCAGACGACATAAGGCGCTGCACCTTTAAAGATTTCAATGACCGGCATCCGGTTGATCTTGTTGCAGGCGTTCAGACACATACCCACCGGCGGGGTGACCAGGCCGATGGCAAGACCGGTGATCATCATAGCGCCAAACTGCAGCGGCGAGAAGCCGTACTGCACCATGACCGGCAGCAGGATGGGGGTGAGCAGCAGGATGGCCGGGCTGACATCGATGAAGGTGCCGATCATCAGGATCAGCACGTCAAAGATCAGTGCAATGGCCCAGGCGGGCATGTTCAGGGACATGAAGAATGCACCCACGGTCTGGGGCACCTTCTGCATGGTGAGCACCCAGGTAAAGATGGTGGTGAAGCCGATGATAAGCATGATGGAGGAAGAGGAGATCAGGGTCTTTTTCAGAGCCTCCCAGACACCCTTCCAGGTCAGCTCCTTGTAAACGAAGAAGCCCACCAGCATGGAGTACAGCACGGCCACGCCCGCACTCTCGGATGCGGTGCACACGCCAAAGGAAACACAGATAATGATGAACAGCGGCATGATGAGGGCGGGAATGCCGGAAAGCAGACTCCTGGCGGCGCGCTTGCCGTCAAACTTGACCTTTGCCGGGTGCCAGCCCTTTTTGGCGCTGATGATGTACACCAGAACCAGCTGCGTTACACCGATCAGCAGGCCGGGCACGGCACCGGCCACAAACAGTGCGCCCACCGATGCACCGGAGATCATGGAGTAAACGATCATGGGGGTGGAAGGCGGGATGATCATACCCATGGTGGAAGATGCCACGGTGATGCCGGCAGAAGCTTCCGGCGGGTAGCCCTCTTTCTCCATGGCAGGAATCAGGATGGAGCCCAGAGCCGAGGTATCGGCCACCGAGGAACCGGAGATGCCGCCAAAGATCATGGAGGCCACGATGTTCACTTCGCCCAGACCGCCGCGGATGGGGCGAAGCAGCTCCATGCAGAAGTTGATGATGCGCTGGGTGATGCCGCCGGTGTTCATCAGCTCACCGGCCAGCATGAACAGCGGCATGGCGATCATCAGTTCACTGTAAGCGCCGTTCCACACGCGCTGCGGCAGCATGGTGATAAAAGAAGGTGCGTAGATCAGGATATAAGTCACGCAGGAAGCGCCGATGGCGAAAGCCAGCGGGATGCCCAGCGCGGCAAAGAAGATCAGCAGCACCAGAAGGATGAGCATTGCCATAGTTGTGTATTCTCCCCTTTCCGCTTATGCGTCGTCACGGCTCAGCGCCTGATTTTTGGGTGCAAAGTAGGAAATGTCGGCCTTGTACAGGGTGACGATCTTGATCACGACGCAGATGGCACAGATGATGCCGCATACCGGCATGATGCCGTACATATACATCATGGGGATCTCCATGCCCTGGCTGATCTGCTTGCCCGCAACGCCCACGTACTTGAAGCCCTGATAGGTGAACACCAGCACCACGGCCAGCACGATGAGGTAGTTGATGATGGCAAGCCAGCGCTTGCGGGCAGGCTTTACGCCGTCGTAGATGATATCGATCATGACATGCTCGTCCTTAATGACGTTGATGCCCATGCCCCAGAAGGTGGTAAAGGCAAACAGAGTGGTATTGAACTCCGAAAGCTCCTTCCAGCTCAGGGAGAAGAAGTAACGTGCAATGACCGTAAAGATCACAAGAGCTGCCAGCAGTGCCATGGCAATGACGCCAATGGTAAAATACACGTCGAACAGCTTCTTGCCGAATTTTTTGAGGTTTTCGATGGTGCTCAGCCCCTTTCGGTTATTTTACAACTTTTTCCATCGGCCTGTTACAGCAGAGGGCAGCCCGCAGGCTGCCCTCTTGCCTTATTGTAACATGGCCGTTATTGCATTCTGGTGTTCCAGGCTTATGCCTTTGCGACGATATCCTGCATTTCGGCAATTTCGTCGGCGGTGCAGATGCCTTCGGTGACGCACTGGTCGTACACGGACTGCACAGCATCCTGGAAGGCCTTCAGCTCGTCGGCGGTGGGCTCGTACACCTCACTGCCGGAGTCCACGATGGTCTGCTTGGCAGCGCTGGAGTTCTGGTCGATCAGCTGGTCGTTGTACTCGCCCATGGCGGTAGCGCACTCAGAAATGATGTCGCGGTACTCCTCGGGCAGGCTGTTCCACCATGCAGCGTTCACATAGAAGGGGTCCGGATGGAACTGGTAGTTCACCTCAGTGAAATACTGCTGCACTTCGTAGAACTTCATGCCTTCCACGTTGACCCAGGGGTTCTCCTGGCCATCGGCAACGCCGGTCTTCAGGCCCATGTACAGGTCGGAGTACGGGATGGTGGTGGTGGTAGCGCCCATAGCCTGGAAGGTCATATCAATGGTCTTCATGCCGTTGGTGCGCATCTTCAGGCCCTTCAGGTCTGCAGGTGCCTTGATGGGGTGCTTGGAGTTGGAGAACTGGCGGTAGCCGCCGGCGTCACACAGGCTGATGATAACGGTGCCGGTCTCGCCTTCAGCCTCAGCACACACCTTCTGGGCCAGGTCGCTCTGCAGCAGGGCAGTGACCTGTGCGCGGGTATTGGTGAGGAAGGGCAGGGTGAACATCAGCAGACGGGGGCTGAAGTCAAACTGGCCGCCGCGCATACCCTGCACGGTGCCGGCCACGACCTGCTCCAGCATTTCCTTCTCGGTGCCCAGCTGGCCGTTGCCGTAAACTTCCACCTTCACATGGCCGTTGGTAGCGGCTTCCACATCGGCAGCAAACTGCTCCATGGAAACGAAGCGGGGGTTGCCTTCGGGCTGAGCGTGGCCCACGGTCATGGTGAAATCGCCCAGAGAAGCAAACTTGTCCTCACCGGCTGCGGCAGCGCTGGCTGCAGTGCTGGTGGAAGCTGCCGTAGAAGCAGCAGGAGTGGATGCGCTGGAACCGCCGCAGGCTGCCAGAGCACCTGCAGCTGCCATTGCGCCGGACACCTTCAGGAAATTGCGACGAGAGATCTTTTTCATAATCTTCTTCCTCCTTGTTCCAGGGGTGCCGTTTTGCCACAGATACCGGCAAAGTTTTTGGCTGACCCCTGTATACAGCATTTTTCATTGCACGCTAATCGTAACAGAAATTTTACATTCACACAAGAGCCAAACTACACCAACTTAGCAAAGTTTCTTTGTGCACAACTAACAATTTTAGTCATTTTCGTGGATATCTTTACAATTTGGTTACGATTTTTTGCCGTCATTTATCTGATATATCAATTTTGTTGTCAAAACCTATAAATTTAATCAATTTTCCTATACCTGTATACAAGTTCTTGGATACATTTGCTGCAGCCGTTGACAAGCCCTTTGCAGCACGCTACAATAGAAACACCTTAAATCTACAATTTAAATGGAGTGTGAGCACATGGCCGAACAGCTGCATCCGGAAGACATCTACCAGACGCTGGAAAACGATATCGTCACGCTGAAGATCAAACCCGGAGAGACCATCAGCGAAAACCAGCTGTGCAAGCGGTTCGGCATTTCGCGCACACCGGTGCGTGCGGCCCTGCAGCGGCTAGAACAGAACGGCTTTGTGCAGATCATCCCCTGCAAGGGCACCATCGTGACCCCCATCAATCTGGATATCGTGGATCAGATCGTGTACCAGCGCACAGCTGTAGAAAGCATGGTGCTGCGCGATTTTATCCAGATGTATTCCCCCAGAGACTACATTGAGGTCAAGCACAAATACGACCTGCTGGAAGAGCTGGCTCAGACCATGACCGACCCAGAAAATGTGGACATCAACGCCTTCCTGACGCTGGACCTGGAAATGCACGAGATCTGGTTCCGCAGCATGGGCAAATGGTATATCTGGCAGAATCTGACAAAACCGCAGGCGGACTACTCCCGCTTCATCCGGCTGGACGTAGTGCGGGCCAACAATGTGCCGGACGTGCTCAGCGAGCACCGGGAAATTCTGCGCGTCATCCGGGAAAAAGATCTGGATGCCATTGAGCCGCTGATCCGGCTGCACCTGTACGGCGGTCTGCGCCGCATGGGCACCCAGCTGTATGCGGAAAAATATAAATCCTATTTTACCGGCATCTGATGTATGGGTACGATTTGGAATTGCCTCCGCCTTTGCTCTGGCAATGGCAGTGGAAATTTATTTTATAGTCAGAACAGATTCGGGCAGACTGCGGTCTGCCCGAATCTGTATTTTCACGGGGAAGGTCCAAACCGGAAGATACATCATCCCAACATGCACAAGCCAGCAAATACAGCCCCTCTCGTGAAAAATGAAAGCCAGAAAATCCGCAGATTTTCTGGCTTTCAAAATCAAAAAAATATTTTTTCCTCTGTTCATGGCCAGAGCGCACGCGTCGGCCACTTCAAATCATTTTCTCTTACTTTTTGTGGTACTTCCGGTCCTCTTCCTCATAGACGGGGTCGCAGGTGAGGTACATGCCCAGGCGGTTCAGGGTGCTGGTGTCCACGCCCGACAGCAGCACGGTGGAGTGCACATCGCAGCCCTTGAGGTTGGGCAGCTGGTGCATCGCCGCTGCGGCCAGCTCGTTGGAAGCGGCAGAGCTGGACAGGGCGATCAGAATCTCATCGGTGTGCAGGCGGGGGTTCTTGCCGCCCAGATAGTTGGTCTTGAGGGTCTGGATGGGCTCGATGGAAGCCGCGCTCACAAGGTCGGTCTCCTGCGGGATGCCGGCCAGCACCTTGAGGGCGTTCATCAGGGCCGAAGCGGCAGCGCCCAGCAGCGGGCCTGTCTTGCCGGTGACCACGGTGCCGTCCGGCAGCTCGATGGCGGCAGCGGGTGCACCGCCGGTGCTCTGGCTGCGGGCGTGAGCCTGCTTTTCCACCTCGCGCTGGCCCACGGCCAGGTCGGCCTGGTTCATCAGCAATTCCAGCTTGTAGCGCTCGCTTTCCTTCACGGTGCCGGTGACCTTCTGCTCACACAGGCACTTGAAGTAGCGGCGCAGGATCTCCTTGCGGGAAGCTTCGCGGCACACCTCGTCGTCCACGATGCAGTTGCCTGCCATGTTTACGCCCATATCCGTGGGGCTCTTGTAGGGGCTCTTGCCGGCGATCAGCTCGAACATGGCGTTCACCACCGGGAAAATTTCAATGTCGCGGTTGTAGTTGACGGTGGTCACGCCGTAGGCTTCCAGATGGAAGGGGTCGATCATGTTCACATCGTTCAGGTCGGCGGTGGCGGCTTCATAGGCCAGGTTCACCGGGTGCTTGAGGGGAATGTTCCAGATGGGGAAGGTCTCGAACTTGGCATAACCGGCCTTGACGCCGCGCTTGTACTCGTGGTACAGCTGTGACAGGCAGGTGGCCATTTTTCCGCTGCCGGGGCCGGGAGCCGTGATGACCACCAGCGGACGCTGGGTCTCGATATAGTCATTCTTGCCGTAGCCCTCGTCGCTGACGATGCGGGCCACATCGTTGGGGTAGCCGGGAATTTTGTAATGACGGAAGGTGCGGATGCCAAGGCCGTTCAGCCGTTTTTCAAAGGCTTCCACCTCCGGGGCAGCGGTGTACTTGGTCACGCACACACTGCCCACGTACAGGCCCACTTCCTGGAAGGCGTCGATCAGGCGCAGAACATCCAGATCGTAAGTGATGCCGTAGTCGCCGCGGATTTTATTGCTGACGATATCCTCCGCGCTGATGACGATGACCACCTCGGCCTGATCCTTGAGCTGCAGCAGCATCTGCAGCTTGGAATCGGGCTGGAAGCCCGGCAGCACACGGGATGCGTGGTAGTCGTCGAACAGCTTGCCGCCGAATTCCAGATAGAGCTTATTGTCAAACTTCTTGATGCGCTCGCGGATATGTTCCGACTGCATCGAAAGATATTTGTCGTTGTCAAATCCAATTTTCATCGTTCGTTTCCTTTTCCTCTTTGCTGTGCCCGGCACACCGCACCGGAACTTTTCCATAACAGAAACAGTATACCACACTCAAAAACCGGGTGCAATGCAAAAGGGAGCCCGCGCAGCTTTTTCCAGCAAATGCGGTGTTTCGCTGTATTCTTTGCCGTGTTTTTTGTGGAAATGGTTCCTGCCGCCTTTTTGACAGTGGGTGCACGGCGGGTGTATAATGGAACTGTTCGGCAATGCCTTTGAAAAACAGAGAGGAAGTCTACCATGAACTCCGCCGAGGATTATACATATCGTTATCTCGAGACCGACGATCTCGACCAGTATAACGCCCTGCTGCGCTACACCTTTCAGGTGACCGAGGAAGAGCTCACCGCCACCGGCTGGAAGGATGATGAGATCAAACAGTCCAAGTTCCCTGTGCTGGAACGCGCCGACGTGCTGGGCTGCTTTGACGGCAAGAACCTTGTCTCCCAGTTTGCGGTCTACCCGCTGAAGATGAACATCTACGACACCGTGTACCATGTGGGTTTTGTGACCAGCGTGTGCACCTACCCGGAGTACACCGGCAACGGCATCATGAAGCGGCTGATGATCCAGGGCCTGACCCAGATGCGCAAGGAGGGCAAAAGCTTTGCCATCCTGTACCCCTACTCCATCCCGCTGTATCACCACCTGGGCTGGGAGATCATCTCCAACAAAATTTCCTTCAACATCAAGGACCGGCAGATCCCCACCAAAGTTTCTGCGCCCGGCTATGTGCGGCGCGTGGACTGGGACAACACCGAGTTCCATGAGCTGCACTCCCACTTTGCGTCCATCACCCACGGGTGCCTGTTCCGCAATGCGCTGGCGTGGGAAGAATACTGGCGCTGGGATGAGGACGACACCAACGTTGCCGTTTACTATAATGTAAAGGACAAGCCCTGCGGCTACATGGTGTACCTTATCAAAAACGACATCATGCACATCAAGGAAATGATCTACCTGAACCGTGAAGCCCAGAAGGGCCTGTGGGAGTACATCCACGCCCACGATTCCATGATCGACGAGGTGCACGGCAACACCTATTTCAGCGAGCCCATCGCCTTTGAGATGGACGACGGCGACATCAAAGAGACCATCCGCCCCTACGCCATGGGCCGCATTGTGGATGTGGAAGATTTCCTGCGGGATTACCCCTGCGACCCGGACGGCGGCGAGCTGTGCATCGAGCTGGAAATTGAGGATACACTCTTACCGTGGAACGACCGCACCTTCCGCATCCGGTTTGCGGATGGCGGCTGTGAGCTGACCAGCGCCCCCGCCGAATACCACCTGAAAATGGGCATCGGCACCCTTTCCACCCTGCTGCTGGGCTACAAGACGGCAGAGCGCCTTTACGAGCTGGAGCGCATCGAGGGCCGCGAGGAAGCCGTGGAACGGCTGGACGATGTGCTGTTCCATAAGATCCCGTACATCTCGGATTACATCTGATCTTTCTGGCAGGAGGGCACGCCATGAATATCCGTTCTTTCTGGCACCGGGGCGTCAACCGCATTTACACCATCGCCGTGCAGAAACTGCGTGAAAAAGAGTTCGTTTCCAGCGAGGGGCAGAGCCTGCGGTACCTGTTTTTCCCCTGCCGCAGCAGCGATGTGCTGGTGGTGGGCTTTCAGGCCTGCAACGACGCCGGGCCGCAGTACAATTATGTGCGCACCCTGCAGCAATGCCATGTGAACCGCCTGCTCATCAAGGACGATTTCGGCCCCGGCAAACTGGGCGTTTACTACCTGGGCACCCAGGGCAGCTGCGCCGTGGAGCGTGCGGTGGTGGAACTGATCGACCATTACGCCGCCGCCCTTGGCGGGCAAAAGCGGCTGGTGTTCATTGGTTCCAGCAAGGGCGGCTATGCGGCGCTGAACTTTGGGCTGCAATACCCGGATTCGGTCATGATCCTTGCGGCACCGCAGTACCATCTGGCCCAATACCTCGACACACCCAAGTTCCACGCCACGCTGGAAGCGATTTTGGGCGGGCCCGCCACACCGCAGGCAAAGCATGTGCTGGATGAACGGCTGCATGAACGCATCCTTGCCGACCGCTTTGCCGCCAGTCAGCGCGTGTACCTGCACTACTCCGACTGCGAGCACACCTACCCGGAGCATGTGCGCGACCTGCTGGCCCACCTGACCGACGCAGGCATTGCGCTGCAGACCGATGTACAGCACTACACTGCTCACAGTGACCTGCGGTATTTCTTCCCCGATTACCTGCGCAGGGTGTTGAATACTCTGGCCTGAACGCCGGATATGCAGAAAGCCCCCGGATCTTTCCGGGGGCTTTCTGCGGCTTTATGAAGTATCTCAAACTGGGAGGAAATGGCGTATTACTCGGCGTCGGTGCGGTTCTTCTTGAGCAGGCTCAGGATCACGGCACCCAGCACGCTGCCCACAGCCAGCGCCACACAGTACAGCACAGCGTGGTCCACTACAGGGAACACGAAGATGCCGCCGTGGGGTGCGCGCAGGGCGCAGCCAAAGGTCATAGACAAAGCACCGGCAACGGCTGCACCGGCAACGCAGCTGGGCAGGATGCGCAGCGGGTCGGCTGCGGCGTAGGGGATGGCACCCTCGGTGACGAAGCACAGGCCCATGACGTAGTTCACGATGCCGTTGCGGCGCTCGTCGGCGGTCCACTTCTTGGGGCAGAAGGTGGTGGAGAGGGCGATGGCAATGGGAGGCACCATACCGCCCACCATAACGGCGGCCATCACCTCATAGTTGCCGGAAGCAAGGGCGGCGGTGCCAAAGACGTAAGCCGCCTTGTTGAAGGGGCCGCCCATATCGATGCTCATCATACCGGCCACGATGGCGCCCAGCAGCACCTTGGAGGTACCGCCCATGGCATTCAGCCAGTTGGTCATGGCGGTGTTGATCATGCCCATGATGGGGTTGATGCCGCACATCACCGCACCGATGACCAGCATACCGCCCAGCGGGTAGATGAGCATGGGACGGATGCCGTTCAGGCTGGCGGGCAGCTTTTCGGTAATTTTCTTGAGGAACTGCACGATGTAGCCCGCTGCAAAACCGGCCAGCAGTGCCGCCAGGAAGCCGCCGGAGATGCCGGTGGTCTCACCCGCTGCGATGCCTGCAAAGTTGGTGCCGTTCATGGCCAGCACGCCGCCCACGAAGCCAACGGCCAGACCCGGACGGTCTGCAATGGACATGGCGATGAAGGCGGACAGGATGGGCAGCATATAGCCAAAGGCTGCGCCGCCCACCGTCTTGAAGAAGGCGGCCACCGGGGTGTTCATGCCGAAGTTGGAAGGATCAATGGTGTAATCGTCCAGCAGGAAGGCCAGCGCGATCATGATACCGCCGCCCACCACAAAGGGCAGCATGTGGGAGACGCCGTTCATCAGGTTTTTGTACAGGGTGCGGCCAAAGCTGTCCTTGGTGGAAGCGTCGTCGGACGCTTCCGCACCGCCCTCTGCGTGGTAGACGGGCACTTCGCCATGCACGATCTTCTTGATGAGCTCTTCCGGCTTATGGATGCCGTCGTCCACGCGGGTGAACAGCACCGGCTTGCCGTCAAAGCGGGCGGTCTCCACCTTCTTCTCTGCTGCCACGATGATGCCGTCACAATTGGCAATTTCCTCTTTGGTGAGGATGTTCTTGGCACCGTCGGAACCGTTGGTCTCCACCTTGGTGGGCAGGCCCAGCTTGTCACCGGCCTTGGTCAGGGCCTCGGCGGCCATGTAGGTATGGGCGATGCCGTTGACACAGGCGGTGACCGCCAGAATGCGGTAGCCGTTCTGGGGGATCTCCTGCTGGGTGAAGCTCTCGGTGCCGAACTGGGCCTCCTCCTGCGCGTCGATGCAGGCCAGGAACTCTGCCGGGGTCTTGGCGGCTTTCAGCTTGGCCACAAAGTCCTCGTTCATCAGCATCTGCATCATGCGGGCCAGCATGTCCACATGCAGGCTGCCGTTTTCCGGCGCGGCAATGGCAAACAGCAGGTCGGTGGTGCCGTCGTCCTCGGCGTTGTACTGCACGGGCTGGGTCAGCCGCAGTGCCGCAAGGCTGGGCCGGGTGACCACATTGGTCTTGGCGTGGGGCACCGTGATGCCGTTGTCCACGTAAGTGGAGCCTTCGGCCTCGCGGGCATAGAGTGCTTTTTTGTAGGCATCCTTATCCGTGATGTTTCCGTGGGTGGCCTGCAGTTCCACCAGACGGCTGATGATCTGCTCCTGGTTTGCCAGAGCTTCGTCCAGTGCGATGGATTGCGCGGTGAATAACTCCGTGATACGCATGATGTTGCTCCCTTCTTATCAAATCTGCTTCAGCAGTTCGTCAATTTTTTCCTTGGTGGCAAGCCCCAGACTGAAGGCTGTGGCGCTGCCGCAGGCGGTGCCCAGACGCAGTGCAAAGGCATAGCTCCGGGTCTGCATCCATCCGGCCACAAAACCAGCCACCATGCTGTCACCGGCACCCACGCTGTTTACCACCTTGCCCTTGGGGCAGCCGATGCGGTGTGTTTCGCCCTGTTCGTCCACCAGCAGAGCGCCGTCTCCGGCCATGCTCACCAGCACATTGCGGGCACCCTTTGCTGCAGGGTGCGGGCAGCGGCGATGATCTCTTCATCGGTTTTCAGCACCTTGCCCACGATCTCGCCCAGCTCGTGATTGTTGGGCTTGATGAGGAAGGGGTGGTACTGCAGCACGTTCACCAGCAGGTCCCGGGTAGCGTCCACCACAGCCCGCACGCCTTTGCCCTGCAACCGGGCCAGCAGCCGCTCGTAAGTATCCTGCGAAAGGCTGGCCGGGATGCTGCCTGCCAGAATCAGGATGTCGTCCTCGCCAAGTTTGTCCAGCTGGGCTTCCAGCTGCTGCATGGCGCTTTCCGGGATATTGGGGCCCGCGCCGTTCAGCTCGGTCTCCTGCCCGGCCTTGATCTTGACATTGATGCGGGTCATGCCCTGTTCCAGATGTACAAAATCGGTTTTCATGCCCTGTGCGGCAAGGCCTCGCTCCAGCCAGGCACCGGTCTCGCCGGCCACAAAACCCAGAGCCACGCTCTTGCAGCCCAGCTGTGCCAGCACGCCGGACACGTTGATGCCCTTGCCGCCCAGCACGCAGTCCTCGCCTTTGGCGCGGTTCACCTCGCCTACCTCCAGCGGTGCATCCAGGCGCACCACATAATCAATGGCCGGATTGAATGTTACGGTGTAGATCATAGTTCCGTCTCCTTTACCAGCGTAAATTGTTTGTACTTGGGGTTGGGGCAGCGGTTTGTCAGGATGGCCCCGCCCTGCAGGTCGGCGATCACCGCCGGATAAATGCGGGCGAACTTGGCGTCATCCACCAGGAACCAGGCTTCCCGTGCGCGGTGCACCGCCGTAGCTTTCACGGCGGCTTCCTCGGGGTCCGGGGTGGTAAAGCCGGCATCCAGCGCCACACCGTTGGCACCCATGAACGCCTTTGTAAAGTTGTAGCGCTGCAGGCTGGTCACGGCGGGTGCGCCCACGATGGCTTCGGTCTGGGGCCGCAGCAGCCCGCCGGGCAGATACACCCTGCAGCCCTTCCGGGCCAGTGCCCGGGCGTGAGCCACGCCGTTGGTCACATAGCTGGCCTTGAGGGCATCCCCTTCCAGCGCCCGCACCAGTTCCAGCGTGGTGGAACCGGCATCGATGAACACGCAGTCGCCGGCGTTGATGAGCTGCGCTGCCGCCTGTGCGATGCTCTGTTTCTGTGCCACCGCCAGCGTCTCCTTGGCTTCCATGGTGGGCTCGTCTGCCAGAAAGCGGCTGTCCGGCAATGTGGCACCACCGTGCACCTTGTTCAGCTTGCCCAGCCGATCCAGCTCGGTCAGGTCGCGCCGGATGGTGGATTCACTGGTGTTCAGCGCCTCGCACAGTTCCTGCACCGTCACGGTGCGTTTGCGGTTCAGCTGTTCCAATATCAGGCTGAAACGTTCCTCGGCCAGCATCTGC
Source organism: Faecalibacterium sp. (assembly GCA_050873025.1). Classification (GTDB taxonomy): domain Bacteria; phylum Bacillota; class Clostridia; order Oscillospirales; family Ruminococcaceae; genus Faecalibacterium. Next base: position 61,419 of record JBNMHZ010000007.1, read on the forward strand.
ATCCTCTCCTTTTGCAAAGCGCTTCTTCTGACGGTTTGTGACCGATTGTGAAGCGTTTTGGTTGATTGCATCTTTATTATAGCAAATCTTTCGTCAAAATCAATCAGCTTCAGTCAGTTTCGTTCGCATTCGCTCACAAAATTTTGCATCAAAATTTGTGCATCGCTTACAATCCGTGGGATACAAGGGCGCAAAAAGGCCCGTCAGAGACATCCTCTGACGGGCCTTTGACTGGTTTTGATCGAAATTTCAGATTCGGCATTCATAAATGCTGCGCTGCGGCGTCATCCCATAGGACCGGTATGCCCGGATGGCCGCATCGTTGTAGCTCCACACCATCAGTTCCACCCTGTCCGCACCGATCTTGTGGGCACACTGCCGCACATGCCGGAACATCGCCCGGCCGATCCCCTGCCGCCGGTGGTCTTTATCCACCACCAGCAGGTCGATGTAAGCCGCCTTGCAGGGTACTGCGCCGGGATGCTCCAACACGGACACAAAGCAGCAGCCCAGCACTTCCCCATGCTCCTGCACCAGAAAAGCCAGAATGTTGTCGTTTTCCAGCAGGCTTTCAAAGGCATCGCAGGACATATAGTGATCGCAGGGTGCAAACTGCTCCGGCCTGCCCCGCACATCAATCGCGTGGAGCTGCATCAGCAGCCGGTCCACCGCCGGATAATCCTCTTTGCGTATATCACGGAACCGCAGCATTGCACACACCACCTTTCATTCTCAGTATAGTGTGTGATGTGTGCGGTGCACTATTGATTTTGCGCCATTTTCTATCAATATCCTGCCAACTTATGCATCCGAGCGGGAGTAGGCGTTCTTCATCTGGCAGCTCAGCTCAAACAGCACCTTATCCAGCGTATCTGCGGCCTTTGCTTTCAGCATGGCGGCAATGGCGTCGTTGGCTTCCAGCCGCAGGGCCGCGCTCTTTGCAGTGTCCGGCTCGGCTGCAAGTTTTGCATCGTATTCGTTTACCAGTGCACGGGCAGCGGAGACCACCGCCTCCTCATAACGCTCCACATGGATGAGCGACTTGCGGTAGGAGGCATCGGTCATGGCAGCGATCATACGGCTGACCCAGTAGAAATTATCGGTGGACACCGTGCCGGTGGTGTTGGCAAGGTACTCCGGCGTGCTGTCCACATTGGTGTAGAAGGGCACCATGGTGTTGAACGCATTGGACGCATAGGCGATCCACTCAATGGCACGGTAGGCTTCCGGCACATCCGGGCGCAGCTGCATCAGGGCCATAAAGTCGTTGCGGTTGATGCCGATGGAGCGGTACATGCCGCTGCTGGATTTATCGCCGTAGCTCAGGTAGGGGTCGTAGGGCGTACCCTGATAGTGGCCGGACAGCACATACTTGACCTCTTCCGGCGTGATCTTCTTTTCCGGCACCATGCACCAGGGCAGATCATCGGACTGGGGGCCGTAGTCGGCATCCGGGCCGTCCCACACCCAGGTGTTGGGGTTCAGGTGGCGCAGCATCCACCAGGCGCGGGGCGTATTGTACACATGGTCGGAGTCATCGTGGCTGCCAAATGCATCCCGCGGGTTCAGGCTGCCGTCCATGGAAAGGTTCAGGTGGTGCTTTGCCACAAACTCGGTCATGTCGGCGGAGCACATATGCTCCTTCTGTGCACCGAGGGCGTCTTCCAGGTCAAAGCTGTCGATGCCCAGCTGGTTGGGCATCACCACATAGCTGTCGTCCGGCACACGGCGGGCGATCCAGTGGTGGCCGCCGATGGTCTCCAGCCACCAGATCTCGTCCACATCCTGGAACGCGATGCCGTTCATCTCGTAGGTGCCGTAGGTTTCCAGCAGCTTGCCCAGCCGCTGCACGCCCTCGCGGGCCGTGTGGATATAGGGCAGGGTCAGGTAAACGATATCCTCCTCGCCGATGCCGCCGGGCACCTCGGGCGTTTCACCTTTTGCAGGCTGGTACACCACCAGCGGGTCTGCCCCCAGCACACGGGGATTGGAGGTGATGGTCTCGGTAGCGGTCATGGCCACATTGGCTGCATTCACGCCGCCGGCGGCCCAGATGCCCTTGCCTTTCACGGCATTGGGCATGGCAGTGAAGCGCATGGCACCTTCCGGCAGGGGCACTTCCACATGGGAGAGCACACTGCGGTAGGTCCCCGGCAGTTCCTCGGGGTGCACCACCGCGAACTTTTTGGCGGTGAAGTGGCCCGCGCCGGAATCGTCGTTGCGGGCGATCATAGTGGAGCCATCGTAAGAAGCATTTTTGCCGACCAGAATTGTCGTACAAGCCATAATCTATGTCCTCCGTTTCGGTTTGTTATGGCTATTGTAGTCTTTTGCCAGCGGAAAAGCAAGAGTCATTGCCGACGTCTGTTCCGTCCTGCTGACGCTCGCCAGACCACCAGCGAAAGAAAGCTTTTCTTACCACGCAGCAACACAGCGTCGATTTCAGCAGCAGCCCGCCCTTCAGACATGGCGTCGCGCATCCTGCCGGAGCAGGCGTCGCCGATGCCGGGCAGGACGGCAGATAGTTTCTCCAGCGAATGTTCTGGAGGTGGGGCTCCGGCGCACAAGCGTTGGGGCGGGACTGGAGTCCCGGGCTGTTCGCGGAGAAAGCTATCTGCTGGCCTGCCTTCCTGCACAACAAAAAAGCCGCCGTGCGTACCAATCGCACAGCGGCCGGAGAGATGGCTCGTTTCAGGGGTTATTCGGCAGTCCAGTAGAAGTCGTCGCCGGGCATTGCGCCGCCCACTGCCTTGGGGTCGGCGTCAAACAGCACCTGCAGATAGGCGGATGCGTTGGTCTTGAGCTCGTCGCCGGTCAGGCAGACAATGTTGCAGTTCGGCAGAGCCTTTTTGGCGATGGCAGCCTTGGCTACAACGCCCTGCTCCTCGCACAGAGCAGCAGTGCCGTCCAGATCGGTGTTGGCGGCTTCCACGCTCTTGGCGTAGTCAGCCAGGAAAGCGGCCACCACGTCGGGGTGGGCCTCGGCATACTCCTTGCGCACCACGGTCACGCCGGTGATGAGCTGGGTGTCTGCTACCTTGTTCCATTCCTCGGTCAGGTCCAGAGCCACGCGCAGGGTGTCGTCCTGCAGGCCGGCGGCGGTGACGTAGGGCTGGGGCAGCACGGCAATGGCGTCCTCGGTGTTAGCCATCTGGGCGGTCACCTCGGTGGCTTCGCTGTAGTATTCAATGGTCACGTCCTTGTCCGGGTCGATGCCGTTGGCGTTCAGCAGGTAGCGCAGCACGTACTCCGGCGTGGTGCCCTTACCGGTGGACAGAATGGTACGGCCCTTCAGGTCGGCCATGGACTGGACGGTGTCGCCGCCCTTTTCCACCACATACAGCACACCCAGCGTGTTGACGGCCACGGCCTGAATACCGCCCTCGGTCTTCTGGTACAGGGTGGCAGCCAGATTTGCCGGGATGGCGGCCATATCCAGCTCGCCCTTCATCAGCAAAGGCACGATCTCATCGGCAGCGCCGTAGAGCTGCAGATCATAATCCATAGAAGCGGTGCCTTCCTCTTCCATGCTCAGCAGGTTCACAAGACCCATGGTGGTGGGGCCTTTCAGGCCGGCAATGCGCAAAGCTTCGGTCGTAGAAAGTTCCTTCACCTCTTCACTGGATGCGGCTTCGGAAGCAGCTTCAGAAACGGCTTCGCTGGAAGCAGCGCTGGACGCGGTGGAGCTGGATGCTGCACCGCCGCAGGCGGCAAGGCTCAGGGTCAGGGCCAGAGCCAGCAGCATAGATGTCAATTTTTTCATGCAGGGGTTTCCTCTTTTCCTCTTCAAGACCCCGCCGCGCCCGTGCCGAACATGATGCACAGAATTGCGGGCTGGTCTTTTTCTATTTTTTACAAAACAAATTTGCAAAATCATTTGCTTTGCGGGTCTAAGTTTACTATAATAAGGGTAAAAATACCGTTGCGTGTGCAACGGAATTGCAGGAGGACTGCGGGCCGCTGCCGTTGGCCTGCGGATTTGCGATGAAAAACTATCTTCCGCTGTTGTGTTCCACCACACTTTTTTCCGGTCTGACCGCCGAAGAACTGCAGACATTGCTCAGCCAGCTGGGTGCTGTCGTGCGCAGCTACGGCAAGGGCGAAGCCCTTGTGCAGGCCGGTGAGCCCAACCGCCGGGTGGGCATCGTGCTGAACGGCGAGCTGGAAGCCTACCGTCCGGCTCCGGGCGGTGCGCGTGTACCCATCACCCACATGGAGCCGGGCGGTGTGTTCGGCGATGTACTGGGTGGGTCCAGCCTTGCAAGCCCGGTGACGGTGGTGGCGTCGGTGCCCTGCGAGGTGCTGCTGATCCCTTACGAGCGGCTTCTGCTTTCGGACGGCAGCCCGGCACACCAGCTGGCGCTGCGCAATCTGGTGCGCACCATCAGCGATAAATATTTTTCGCTGTCCCGCCGTATCGATCTGCTGGTGCTCAAAAGCCTGCGGGCCAAGGTGTGCGCCTATCTGCTCAGCGAGAGCGAGCGGGCCGGCAGCCTGACCTTCAGCATTCCATTCTCCCGCATCCAGCTGGCAGACTACCTCAATTGCGACCGCAGCGCCCTCAGCCGTGAGCTGAGCCAGATGCAGCGGGACGGCCTGCTGGATACCTACAAGAGCAGCTTTAAGCTGTTGGAGCCGGAAGTGCTGCGGCAGATGGTGCAGTGACCAACCATTTGAATGGCCGCCGCTTTGCTCTGGCCATTTTCAGCGGAAACTTTATTTTTATATTTGAGTTTTAGAAAAATCTGCGGATTTTTCTAAAACTCTTTTTCACGGAAAAGGTCGTAACCGTCAACAGCTTCTTAAATTGCTTTTTTATAAAACAAGGAGATTTCAAAATGTCAAAACCGATTTTGTGGATCGTGATTCCCTGCTACAACGAGGAACAGGTGCTGCCCATTACGGCACCCATGTTTCTGGAAAAGATCAACAGCCTTTCCGCACAGGGCCTTGTGAGCGAAAAAAGCCGCGTGCTGTTCGTGAACGATGGCTCCAAGGATAAGACCTGGGAACTCATTCAGGGTTTTGCTGCTCAGGACGAGCACTACATCGGCATCTCCCAGAGCCGCAACCGCGGCCACCAGAACGCCGTGCTTGCCGGTTTGATGGAAGCCCTGCACAGCGGCACCTGCGATATCACCATCTCCATCGACTGCGACGGTCAGGATGACATCAACGCCATGGACGAGATGGTGAAAAAGTATCTGGACGGTGCCGAAGTGGTATACGGCGTGCGCAGCCGCCGCGACACCGACACCTTCTTCAAACGGTTCACCGCCGAGGGCTTCTACCATGTGATGAACGCCCTGGGTGCGGACATCGTGTTTAACCATGCGGACTACCGCCTGATCAGCACCCGCGTGCTGGAAAGCTTTGCCGACTATAAGGAAGTGAACATCTTCCTGCGCGGCATGGTGCCGCTGGTAGGCTTTAAAAATGACATTGTCACCTACGAGCGCCACGAACGCCTGGCCGGCGAGAGCCACTATCCCCTCAGCAAGATGCTGGCGCTGGCCTTTGACGGCATCACCAGCCTTTCCAACAAACCCATCCGCATCATTACGGGAGCAGGCATCGTGGTGAGCCTTGTCAGCTTCATCGGCGTGATCTGGGCCATCATTGACGCCATCATGGGCAGTGTGGTGGCCGGCTGGGCCTCCACCATCTGCATCGTCTGCTTTGTGGGCGGCGTGCAGCTGGTGTGTCTGGGCATCATCGGTGAATACATCGGCAAAATTTATATGGAGACCAAGGCCCGTCCGCGCTACATCATCAGTGAGCGCACCTGGGCACCTTACGAAAGGAAGTATCACGGATGAGCAAACAGAGCTGGCGCGGCAGCACCCTGCTGAATCCGGAACCGCCGGTGCTGGTGTCCTGCGGGCCGCTGGATAAGCCCAACCTCATCACCATCGGCTGGACGGGCACCATCTGCACCCAGCCCAGCATGGTGAGCATCAGCGTCCGGCCGGAACGCTACAGCCACCACCTCATCAGGGAGAGCGGGCAGTTTGCCATCAACCTGCCTACCGAAGCACTGGTGCGCTCCATCGACTGGTGCGGCGTGAAGAGCGGCCGGGATGTGGACAAGTTTGCCGCCTGCGGCCTGCACGCAGCCCCCGGCAGCGTGCTCACCGACTGCCCTGTTCTGGAAGAGAGCCCGGTGAATCTGGAATGCCGGGTGACACAGTGCATCCCGCTGGGCAGCCACGACCTGTTCCTTGCCGAGGTGGTGGCCTGCGATGTGGACGAAAGCCTGCTGGACGAGAGCGGCAAGCTGTGCCTGGACAAAGCAAAACTCATCGTCTACAGCCACGGCGAATATCTGGCGCTGGGCAAAAAGCTGGGCACCTTTGGGTACAGTGTACGGAAGAAAAAGCCGGTACGGCGTAAAAAATAATTTACCCGCGCTGACTTGACATCTGCGGTAAAGTGCATATAATAGAGATAGAGAAAGTCAATCAGAGTCTATTCCACTGGCTCACAAAAGACGAACCCCTTCAGAGTTGCAGCTCCGAAGGGGTTCTTTGTGCTTACTGGCCCTTATTTGTGGCCGTCAAGCCACTTGCACAGATAGTATGCAGCTACCTGCGCTGCGACGGACACGAGAAAATCAATCAGTATAGTTTCCACTGGTCTCACCTCCTCACTGTTGCCAGATTGGAGAGGGCAGCACACACAGTATAACATAAAAACCGGTATCGCGCAATTTGACGCAATACCGGTTTTCTTTTGCATTTAACCTTCGTGCTTCACCCGCTGGATCTCGCCCAGGTCGTAGGGGGTGTTCTGGTAGACGTAGTAGTTCAGCCAGTTCTCATACAGCAGATGGGCATGGGCGCGCCAGCGGAACAACGGGGGCTTTGTGGGGTCGTCGTCCGGGTAGTAGTTCACCGGCACATGGATGGGCAGGCCCTTGTCCACATCGCGGCGGTACTCGGCGTCCAGCGTGTATTTATCGTACTCCGGGTGGCCGGTGACAAAGATCTGCCGCCCGTTCTCAGTGCTCATGAGGAAGGGCCCGGCCACATCGCTCTCAGCAAGGATGCGCAGAGCCTTGCAATTGTCCACGTCCTCGCGGCTGATGCCGGTATGGCGGCTGTGAGGGGCGTAGAACACCTCATCAAAGCCGCGCACAAGGGGGTTGGACGGACGGGTGACCCGGTGCTCGAACACACCGAACATCTTTTCCGGCAGCAGCTGCTTATGCACGCCGTAGTGGTAGTACAGGCCCGCCTGTGCGCCCCAGCACACATGCAGGGTGGAGTAGACGTTCGTCTCGCTGAAGTCCATGATCTCGCACAGCTCCGGCCAGTAATCCACCTGCTCAAAATCCATGGTCTCCACCGGTGCACCGGTAATGATCATGCCATCGTAACGGTTGTTCTTCACCTCATCGAAGGTCTTGTAGAACGATTCCAGATGCGCCGCCGACACATGGGTAGCTGCATGGCTGGCCGTCTGCAGCAATGTCATATGCACCTGAATGGGGGTGTTGGCCAGCAGACGGGCGATCTGGGTCTCGGTGGTGATCTTGGTAGGCATCAGGTTGAGGATGAGGATCTCCAGCGGGCGGATATGCTGGGCAAGGGCACGCTCACGGTGCATGACAAAGATGTTTTCGTTGTACAGTGCATCGTAAGCGGGCAGGGTCTTGGGGATGATCAGCGGCATAGTGTCGTACTCCTAACGATTTAGAATAGCCTCCGCTGCGCTCTGGCTATACTCAGCGGAATTTATTTTTTTATATTTTGCGTTTGTCGCGCCCTGCAGAGCTTGTCGGGGCAAGGCCCCTCCATCTGCTGATGCAGACCGCTCTGCCGCTTAAAAGCCCCACTGGGGCTTTCATTGCTGCGCAAACGCGGGCGCTCCAAACGTATTTTCACGAGAAGGACCCAAATCGGAAGATGCCGCTGAACAAATTTTTAAATCTTATCCAGCGCCTGAGCAATATCAGCGATCAGGTCCTCGCTACTTTCCAGGCCGCAGCTCATGCGCACCAGTTCGGCGGGCACGCCGGCGGCTTTCAGCTGTTCGTCGTTCATCTGGCGGTGGGTGCTGGATGCGGGGTTCAGGCAGCAGGTACGGGCATCGGCCACATGGGTCTCAATGGCGGCCAGTTTCAGCTCCTTCATAAAGGTGCTTGCGGCTTCGCGGCCGCCGGCCAGACCAAAGCTGACCACACCACAGCTGCCGTTCGGCAGATACTTTTCGGCCAGTGCATGGTAAGGGCTGCTTTCCAGACCGCAGTAGTTCACGTAAGCCACCTTCGGGTGTGCTTCCAGGAACTTTGCCACAGCCATGCCGTTCTCGCAGTGGCGCTGCATACGGACATGCAGGCTCTCCAAGCCCAGGTTCAGCATGTAGGCGTTCATGGGCGACTGCATGGAGCCGAAGTCACGCATGAGCTGGGCCGTTGCCTTGGTGATGAAGGCCCCCTCTTTGCCAAAGCGCTCGGCGTAGGTGATGCCGTGATAGCTATCGTCCGGGGTACACAGGCCGGGGAACTTCTCGGCATGGGCCATCCAGTCGAATTTGCCGCTGTCCACGATGGCACCGCCCAGCACGGCACCGTGGCCGTCCATGTATTTGGTGGTGGAGTGGGTGACGATATCCGCGCCCCACTCAAACGGGCGGCAGTTGACGGGGGTCGGGAAGGTGTTATCCACGATCAGCGGCACCCCGTGGGCGTGGGCGGCCTTGGCAAACTTTTCGATATCCAGCACGGTGAGGGCCGGGTTTGCAATGGTCTCACCAAACACGACCTTGGTGTTGGGCTGGAACGCAGCATTCAGCTCCTCCTCAGTGCACAGCGGGTCCACAAAGGTAGCCTCGATGCCCATTTTCTTCATGGTGACCGAGATGAGGTTGAAGGTGCCGCCGTAGATGGTGCTGGATGCCACGATATGGTCGCCCGCCTGGCAGAGGTTGAACAGAGCAAAGAAGTTGGCCGCCTGACCACTGCTGGTGAGCATGGCGGCGGTGCCGCCTTCCAGCTCGCAGATCTTCTTTGCCACGAGGTCGCAGGTGGGGTTCTGCAGGCGGGAATAGAAGTAGCCGTCGGCCTCAAGGTCAAACAGCTTGCCCATATCCTCGCTGGTGGCATACTTGAAGGTGGTGGACTGGATGATGGGGATCTGACGGGGTTCGCCGTTGCCGGGGGTGTAACCGCCCTGCACGCAGATGGTATCACGATTCATACTACATACTCCTTTACTGGGTTTGTCCATATAGCACAATTCCCCGCAGGAGTGCAGATGCCTCCGGCGGGGAATTGAAACGTTAAATTTTTCCCTGCCGGATGGGCAGTAAATCGGGCAGGCAGCTCGCCCTCTCCGTCACGGCTTACGCCGTGCCACCTCTCCCAGAGGAAGAGGCAAGAAGCATAACCGGCAGGCCCTTGGCTCTCCCTTTGGGAGAGCTGTCGAGCAAATGCGAGACTGAGAGGGCGAGGATGCTTCCCTTTACTTCCGCAGTCTCTTATCGCTCTTGGTGGCCCAGAAGGTGCCAGCCGTCTGGAACACCTGCACCATCAGCACCAGCAGAATGACACACACGATCATGATGTCGGTCTGGTAGCGGTAATAGCCGTAGGAAAGGGCAATTTTACCCAGGCCGCCGCCGCCAATGACGCCGGACATGGCCGAGTAGCCCAGAATGGTGGTCAGGGCGGTGGTCATGCTGGAAATAAGGCCCGGCAGACACTCCGGGATCATCACCTTGGTGATGATCTGGAACGGCGTGGCGCCCATGCTCTGGGCGGCTTCCACCACACCCTCGTCCAGTTCGCGCAGGCTGGTCTCCACCAGACGTGCCACGAACGGGAAGGCTGCAACCACCAGCGGAACGATGGTGGCCTTGGTGCCCACCGTGGTGCCCACGATGGCACGGGTGAGCGGGAACACGCAGATCATCAAAATCAGGAACGGCACACTGCGCAGGATGTTGATGACGATGTTCAGGATGTGCATCAGCCAGCCGGGCAGCGGCAGAACACCGTCCTTATCACCGGCCACCAGCAGCACACCCAGCGGCAGGCCCAGCACCAGCGCAAAGGCGGTGGAAAGCACCGTCACGTAAAAAGTTTCCCAGATGGCAAAGCCGTAATCTGCAATACTCATTCGCCGGTCACCTCCTCTACCGTCACACCGGGCTGGTTGCGGATGTATGCAGCCGCCTGCTTTGCCTGCTCCAGATCAGCAGGCAGCTTGAGCAGCATACTGCCGTAGCACTGGCCGCTCAGATCGCGGGTATCGGCGCTGAGCACCGACACCAGAATGCCTTTTTCTGCCGCAAGGCTTGCCACCAGCGGCTTCGAGGTGGACGAACCGTTAAAGGTTACGCGCACCACATGGTCGTCCGGCGCAAAGCTGGAAAGGTCCCGTGCGGCGCTTCCGCCGTTGGGAGCCACCAGTCGCCGGGCTGCGGGGGTCTTGGGGTTTGCGAAGATCTCCTGCACAGAGCCTTCCTCCACCACAACACCGCCGTCCAGAATAGCAACGTGATCGCAGATCTCTTCCACAACGCTCATCTGATGGGTGATGACCACCACCGTGATGCCCAGCTTTTTGTTGATGTCCTTGATAAGGGTCAGGATGGCATGGGTGGTGTTGGGGTCCAGCGCACTGGTGGCCTCGTCGCACAACAGAACTTTGGGGTCCGTTGCCAGTGCACGGGCGATGGCGATGCGCTGCTTCTGGCCGCCGGAAAGCTGGGCCGGGTAGGCGTTGGCCTTATCGGGCAGGCCCACCACTTCCAGCAGTTCTTTGGCACGCTTTTCGGCATCCGCCTTCTTCACACCGGCCAGTTCCATGGGGAAGCAGATGTTCTTCAGGCAGCTGCGCTGCATGAGCAGGTTGAACTGCTGGAAGATCATGGTGATGTCGCGGCGGCGCTCACGCAGCTGAGCCGCGTTCAGGGTCTCCATGGCGGTGCCGTCAATGACGACACTGCCCTCGGTGGGGCGCTCCAAAAGGTTGATGCAGCGCACCAGCGTGGATTTGCCCGCACCGGACATGCCGATGATGCCGTAGATGGAACCATCCGGGATGGTGAGGTTAATGTCATTCAGCGCATTCACCGCGCCGTCCTTCATCTGGAAGGTCTTGGAAAGATGTTTGATCTCGATCACAGAAATTGCTCCTTTTTCAGCTTAGCCCTCGATGGGTGCCAGGCTGTCCTGCTTGCCTCCGTAGATGCCCATGGGCTCCACGTGGATGCCGGCAACGGTCACCAGATGGGTGCCATGCTCTGCGTTGAAGTCGTCCAGATACGGCTGATGCTGGAAGTAGTTGGTGTCAACGGTGCCGTCCTCGACAACGTTGTTGGGGATGATGTAGTCATCGTACTCCTGGATGTCCAGGGTAATGCCCTTGGCAGCCAGAATGTCCTTGCAGACCTCCAGCACCTCGCAGTGGGGAGCGGGGGTAGCAGCGCAGCTCACGGTCTCGCCGTTCAGTGCGTCGTAGTCGATGGAGGAATCGTAGCCGTCGGTGGGGTTCTCCACAACGGACACCACAGCGCCCTTGTAGTTCTCATCCATGTAATCCTTGACCTGCTGGCTCTCCAGAGCAGCCACCAGAGCCTTGATCTTGGGCTCTTCCTGGTTGCCGTCCTTGCAGACCAGCACGTTGACGTAAGCAGAGGTGCCGTCCTCCATTGCCAGAGCGTCGGTCATGGGGTCCAGACCAGCGGAGATGGCGTAGTTGGAGTTGATGACGGCGTAATCCTCATCCTGCAGGACATTGGGCACCTGAGCAGCCTCCACCTCATCAACGGAAACGTTCAGGGGGTTCTCCTCGATGTCCTTTGCGGTGGCGGTCAGGCCGGCATCTGCCTTCAGCTTGAAGAAGCCGTTCTTCTCCAGCAGGGTCAGAGCACGTGCTTCGTTGGTGGTGTCGTTGGGCACAGCCACCTTCACCTTATCCAGCTTGGCTGCAGCGGAAGCAGCTGCAGAAGAAGCAGTGCTGGAAGCAGCAGAAGATGCGGTGGAAGAAGAGCCGCCGCAGGCGGTCAGGGCAGCAGCTGCTGCAGCCACACCGGTAACTTTCAGAAAATCACGACGAGTAATCATAGTTTTGTTCCCTCTCTATTGCTTAATATAAAATGTACTGCGGCCCGCACGGCACAGTTCCGCACGCGGCCTTGAACGGATGCATGAAAAAAGCTCCCGTCCCTGCCACTTGGGCCAAACGCCCAGACAAGGACGGGAGCATAACATACTTCCGTGGTACCACCTTGGTTTACCGTACCCTCACAGGCACAGCCTCGATGCTGCGGCAGCTTTGCTGCTTACAGCCGGACGCTGTAACGGGCGCTCCCGTTGCGAACTTAGCGCTCATGCACCTCACCCGCACAGCTCCGAGACCATTTTCAGCTTCCTGTTTCCTGCCCTTTTCCATCATCCGGGCTTTCTGGTAAGGATCAATGCGAAGGCCTACTCTTCTCTTCACAGCCATTTTTGTGATATTGCGTTTATTCTAATCCAATCGGCGGGATTTGTCAATACCTTCAACGAAGTTTTTTAGTAGGGAATTGCGGTTTTTCTTGTATTGTGTCAAATTCTGTGTTACACTGACAATAAGGCGCTGATTGCAAAATCGGTGGTCATGCTTTCTATCCCGCGTCGCTGCTTCTTTTTACTTAGAACGAAGCAGAGGTTCCGGGAGGAAACTTTTTTGGAAGTACCCTGCCCGGAGCCTTGAAGGCGAAGGGAGGGATGGTCGAATGACTCTGTTGGAGACTCTCGCACTGCTCACGTTCATTCTCACACTGATGAGCCTGATCGTAGAGGTGATCCGTCTGACCGTTGAGGTCATGGCAAAGTTTTCCCAGAAGAAAGACGATGATAACAAAAAAGATTGACCGCCCACAGTGTCCAGCTCAAGCGGTCAATCTTTTTGACTAACGGGATGGAAGGCTGACCTTTGCAGTCAGCGCCCCTTCTGTTTGTAGTATAGTGATTTTTTTCGGTTTTGTCAAGCAAAACCATTTCGCTCTTGTGCGCCAGCCGTGGACATGGTAAAATAAGCTCAACCTGCCAGCAAACCGGTAGTTCCTCGCTCGGACACGAATCGGGGCATTCCATCCCCCGCCCTATTGCCTACAGCAACAGGGTTCCACCCTAGCGGACGGTCCTCGGAGAAGCTCCCGGCCCGCTGGCTAAAGCAATGTTTTATAAGGAGGTGCGGCAATGAACGGCAGAGAGATCTTTCCCGACGAGGAACTGCGCCGCCGCATCATGGATTTCATCATGGCGGCGGGCCAGACCCTGCTGGAAAACGGTGCCGAGGTGTTCCGGGTGGAGCAGACTATGGAGATCATGGCGCGCAGCTTCCATCTGCGGGAGTTCCATGTGTATGTGCTGACCAACGGCATTTTTGCCAGCGCCGGCACTGCTGAGGTCAGCGAGGTGCGCAATGTGCCCACACGCACCACCCATCTGGGTCGGGTAGCGGCGGTGAACGCCCTCTCCCGCGAAATCGCCGAGGGCAATATGACGCTGGACGAAGCCGAGAGCCGCCTTGTGCTGGCCCGGCGCATCCCCTTTCCCAAGGACTGGGTGCAGCTGGCCAGCGGCATGTGCGGCGCATTCTGCTTTGCACTGATTTTTGGCGGCACACTGCGCAGTGCGCTGGCGGCGGCTCTGGCCGGTTTTCTTGCCAGCGGCTATCTGCTGCTGTGTGAGCAGCATGAACTGCCCGGCGGCTTCCGCAAGATCAGCTGCGCGGCGCTCATCACGCTGGTGTGTATTCTGGGCTGCCGGGTGCTGGACACCTCAGCCAGCCATGCCATCATCGGCTCGCTGATGATCCTTACGCCGGGCATCGCCTTTACCATGGGCATCCGTGATTTTGTGCATGGCGATTACCTTTCCGGCACCATCCGCATGATCGACGCTCTGCTCATTGCGGCCAGCATTGCCATCGGCACCGGCCTTGTGCTGAGCCTTTATACATTCTTTACGGGGGTGGTGGTCGCATGATGCTTACCAGTACACAGATCGGCGAACTGGCCGCACAGTTCCTGATCGCAGGTGTCGGCACCTTGAGCTTTGCGGTCCTGTTTGCCTGCCCGCGCAAAAGCCTGCCTTTCTGCGGGCTGGTGGGGGCCGTAGGCTGGTTTGTCTATGAGCTGGCTGTGATGCTGGGAGCCGACAGTGCCGCCGCTTCCCTGCTGGCGGTCATCCCGCTTACACTGCTCACCCGGGTGTTTGCCATTGTGCTCAAAATGCCGGTGACGGTATTCCTGCTCTCCGGTATCTTTCCGCTGGTGCCCGGTGCCGGCATTTATTATACCGCCTACTATTTCATTCAGGGCAACAATGCACTGGCCCTTTCCAATGGCATCAGTACCTTTAAAATTGCCGTGGCGCTGGCCGTGGGCATCTCACTGGTGCTCAGCGTGCCCATTCCAAAGCGGCACCGCAGTAGAATATAAAAAGGAGCGATCATAATGTCTGTGATGGATATTCTTGCCGCCCGCCGCACCTACCGCCGCTTCCAGCAGAAAGCGGTGCCGCAGGATGTGGTGGATGATATCATTGAAGCCGTGCGGCTTTCTTCCTGCGGGGCCAACCGGCAGGCCGTGCGGCTGGTGGTTGTGAATAAGCCCGAGGACGTGGCGAAGGTACAGCCGCTGGTCAGGTGGGCAGCCTATCTGCCGCCGGAACAGGGCACGCCCAAAGCCGACGAGCTACCCACCCTGTATGTGGCGGTGGTGCAGGATACCGGCATCCCCGGCGACCTTGCCACCGATACCGGCATCGCCCTTGCCAACATGACACTGGCCGCATGGGCAAAGGGTGTGGGCAGCTGCATCATGGGGGCCATCAACAAGCCTGTGCTGACCAAACTGCTTGGGATCGAGGAGCCGCAGAAGCTTGTCTTTATGGTGGCGTTCGGCTATCCCGCCCACAAGGCGAACATCGTGCCGCTGACCGAAAACACCGGTGTGAAGTATTATCTGGACGAAAACCGGGATTACTGCGTGCCGAAGCGGAGCAAAGAGGAGATCGCGCGGTATTTGTAAAGCAAAGATGATTTAAAATTGCCGCCGCGTTCGCTTTGGCAATGACAGCGGAAAAATTATTTTTAATATTTGCAACTCCGGAAAATCTGCGGATTTTCCGGAGTTGCTTTTTCACGGAAGGGGTCGTTGCGGCAAATGGCATCTTGCTGCTGTCAACCTGCGGCTACCGCGCAGCAGATAGAGCAAGCGTTCAGTTTAAGCCCGATCCCCCGCGGGGAGCTGCCGCCGCAGCGGCTGAGGGGCCATCAAATCGGCGCAACACAAAAAATCCTTTAGCGCAGCGACTTGGATTTTTTGTATGGAGCCCAACTGCTTTGGGATTATCAAGGGCGAGCAGCCCTTGATTCGTGCCTCCCGCGCCTCGAAAGTAGCGGAGACCTTGCCGCGCTGAACACGCGGCATTTGCTTTGCAAACCGGTCTGCGGCTTAAAAGCCCCACTGGGGCTTTCATGCCCTTCGGGCACCGCCGTCCTTTCTGGTACTCTTTTGTGCGCGCAAAAGAGTACATACCCGGCGGAGATGTTTTTGGTAAAAGGCATCTAACCCGCCCCACGCGACCACATTCTGCACAGGAAGTCATTTCGCTTCCTTTTGCATATATACAATCTTTTCTTTTTCTGCAATGCATAATTGTTTTCAATTCGGTTTCAAATCGTCGGATTTTTTGCACAAGTATTGACTTTTCAATTTGTACAATCTATACTAAATTTGTTCGCCGGATGTTCGATGAATCGCATCGTTCCGGCGGGCCGGAAAATATACAGTACATTTGAGGAGTGTTTGAATATGAAAAAGATTTCTCGTCGCAGCTTCCTGGCTGCTGCCGGCCTGTCCGTTGCTGCTCTGGCCCTGACCGCCTGCGGCGGTTCTGCTTCCAGCGCTGCTTCCTCCGTGGCAAGCTCTGCTGCCGCTTCTTCTGAGGCTGCTTCCACCAGCGCCGCCGCTGGCGAGCTGACCACCGTTGAGGCTGGCAAGCTGACCATGGCTACCAACGCTGCCTTCCCTCCGTATGAGATGACCACCGATGCCGGCGAGTTCGAGGGCATCGACGTGGAGGCTGCACAGGCCATTGCTGAAAAGCTGGGTCTGGAGCTGCAGATCGACGATATGGATTTCGACGCTGCTCTGCTGAGCGTGCAGCAGGGTAAGGCCGATATCGTCATGGCTGGCGTCACCGTCACCGACGAGCGCAAGGCTGTGATGGACTTCTCCGACAGCTACGCTACCGGCATCCAGTCTGTTATCGTGCCCGAGGGCTCCGACATTGCTTCTCCCGATGATCTGGCCGGCAAGAAGATCGGCACCCAGCGCGGCACCACCGGTTACATCTACTGCTCCGATGATTTCGGCGATGATGCAGTTGTGGCTTACGACAACGGTCTGACCGCTGTGCAGGCACTGAACAACGGCCAGGTGGACGCAGTTGTTATCGATAACGCTCCCGCCAAGGAGTTCGTTGCTGCAAATCCCGGCCTGAAGATCCTGGAGACCAGCTACGCCGAGGAAGATTACGCCATCGGCATGGCAAAGGGTTCCGCTCTGGAAGATGCCATCAACGCCGCTCTGGAAGAGCTGAAGGCTGACGGCACCCTGCAGGCCATCGTGGACAAGTACATCACTGCTGAATAATCAGCTGCTGTATCAGAGGGAAGTGCCCCAACTGGGGCACCTCCCCTTTTTTGGTAAAGTGGTTTCGCGTTTGCGGAACGAAGTGAAGCAATGAAAGCCCCAGTGGGGCTTTTAAGCGACAGAGCGGTCTTGCGCCAGCAAGATGGAGGGGCCCCGCCCCGACAAGCTCCAAAATTCTAACAACACCTTTTACATTAACAGGAAAGTGAGGATGCGAATGGCTGCTCAATACGAACTGCTCAAAGAGCTGCTCAACAGCGGCACCAAGCTCAACTTCGGGCAGGAGTTCTTCTTCAAGTTTTATCAGGCGTTCATCCTGAAAGACCGCTGGCTGCAGTACCTCAACGGCGTGGGCACCACCCTGCTGGTCACCGCCATTGCACTGGCGCTTGGCATTGTACTGGGCAGCGTGGTGGCTCTGGTGCGTGTGGCACACGACCAGCAGCGCCCCGGCCGCAGGAATCCGGTGCTGGGCTTCTTCAACATCATCTGCGAGGTCTACACCACTATCATCCGCGGCACGCCCATGATGGTGCAGCTGCTCATCATGAGCATGGTCATCTTTGCCAACAGCCGCAACTTCACCATGGTGGGTGCGCTGGCGCTGGGCATCAACTCCGGTGCTTACGTGTCCGAGATCATCCGCGGCGGCCTGATGGCCGTGGACCCCGGCCAGATGGAAGCCGGCCGCAGCCTGGGCCTGAACTATATGACCACCATGGTGGTCATCATCATCCCGCAGGCCATCCGTGCGGTGCTGCCGGCGCTGGGCAATGAGTTCATCATCCTGCTGAAGGATACCTCCCTGATCACGGTCATCGGCGGCAAAGAGCTGCTGTATGCCGCACAGGGCATCATGAACCGTACCTACGAAGCCATGTTCCCGCTGCTGGGCGTTGCGCTGATCTACCTTGTGCTGGTGATGCTGTTCACCCGCCTGCTGGCAAAGTTTGAGAGGAGGCTGGCTCAAAGTGACCGATAAGATTCTGGAAGTACGCGACCTGAAAAAGACCTACGGCGGCGAAAAGAAACCGGGCGCAAAACAGCCCACCCCCACTCTGGACGTGCTGAAAGGCATCGACATCGATATCTACCGCGGCGACGTGGTGTGCCTGATCGGCCCTTCCGGCTGCGGCAAATCCACCTTTCTGCGCTGCCTGAACCGGCTGGAGATCCCCACCAGCGGCTCCATCAAGTTTGAGGGCACCGAGGTGGACGAAGCCCATATTGACGCGGTGCGCCAGAAGATGGGCATGGTGTTCCAGCACTTCAACCTCTTCCCGCACCTTACTGTGAAGAAAAATCTGGAACTGGCCCCCACCCTGCTCAAACTCAAGGACAAACAGGCCATTTCCGATAAGGCGGACGAACTGCTGGCCCGCGTTGGCCTTTCCGACAAGGCCAACGCCTACCCCAAGAGCCTTTCCGGCGGCCAGCAGCAGCGCATTGCCATCGCCCGCGCCCTGGCCATGGATCCGGACGTGATCCTGTTCGACGAGCCCACCAGCGCCCTTGACCCCGAGATGGTGGGTGAAGTGCTGGAGCTGATGAAGGAGCTGGCCCACACCGGCATCACCATGCTGGTGGTCACCCACGAGATGGGCTTTGCCCGCGAGGTGTCCAACCGCGTCATCTTTATCGACGACGGTAAAATTCAGGAGGACGAACCCCCGCAGGAGCTGTTCTCCAACCCCAAGCATCCGCGCCTGAAGGCGTTCCTTTCCAAGATGCTGTAATATTTTTCCATACAGTAAAAACTCCGCTGTGCAAAACACAGCGGAGTTTTTTGCTTTATTCAGGTTTTTTCAGTCCGTACGCTTCACAGGCATCGTCCTCTTCATCCGGCGTCGGGTCGTCCTCCAGATCCATTTCTTCCTCGAGGCTTTCTTCGTCCATCGCATCAAGAATTTCTCTGACGGTTGCAGTCCCAAACGGGCCAAACCGCACCTTATCGTCTTCATCCAAACTGCTCAGATCGACCGGCGCTGCCGCACATTCCTTATCCTTATTTTCTTCCACATAGTCTCTGGCCTCATGCTTTTTGCCAAAGACCCGTTCCACCTTGCCTTTGTCATAATTATAAACGGCCCATACCTGATCTTTTTTCATTGGTTTTTGTCCTTTCATTTATAGGTCATAACCGCTGGTATGCCCATCCTGCACACCAGATCTCGTACAAAATATATTTACTCATCTGCTTCCACTATCATCTCGCGGATGCTTCCTGCAGGCCAAGTATCGCCGCCGACCCAGATCTGCTCATCATCCTCTCTGCCGGTCAGGTCAACTTCTTCCACATGCCAGTAATCGCCCTGCTGCCCTGCATAAATGCCGGCTTCGCCATAGTCCTCTGTGCCCAGTTCATCAAGGGCACTCCGGATGCTCTTCTCGCTCTTTTGTGTGCAGTATTCGTCGGCGTCATATTCCATCCGGAACACGATTTCCGTAAAGGTCTCGCCCTGCAGAACAGCGTAAACGATCTCCTCATTTTCCATAGCAGTTTCCCTCACTTTGACGGTGGATGCCGCAGCCGTTTTTACAGACTGTTTGTATCGTCCGGCCCCTGCTCACTGGTATACAGCACCATCAGGTGATTGGCGCTTTCTTCCAGCTGGGTCTTGGCCTGACGCAGGGCAGATTCCTCTGCCTCGTTCATCTTTTCGGGCTTATCCTTGCGCAGGCAGCGGCGCAGATTGGCAAGGTCGGTTTTGATGCGGTTCTTCTCGTCCTTGTCCAGCTCTTTTTTGCATTTGGAAAGAGCCTCGTCCACCTTGTAGGCCAGCACTTCGGCCTGATTGTGCAGGTCTAAGCGCTCCTTGCGGCGGCTGTCCTCGGCCTCGTAGGCAGCGGCATCCGCCATGGCGCGCTGGATCTCATTCTCGGACAGGTTCGTGCTGCCGGTGATGGTGATGTTCTGCTCCCGTCCGGTGCCAAGGTCCTTGGCGGAAACCTTTACCACACCGTTCACGTCGATGTCAAAGGTCACTTCGATCTGCGGCTTGGAAGAAAAGCTGGCCCGGATGCCGGTAAGTTTGAACTTGCCCAGAGATTTGTTATCCCGGGCAAAGTGACGCTCGCCCTGCAGCACGTTGATCTCCACGCTGGTCTGCATGGGCCGTGCGGTGGTAAAGATCTGGCTCTTGCGGGTGGGGATCATGCTGTTGCGGGTGATGAGCGGAGTGGCCACGCCGCCCAGGGTCTCAATGGAAAGGGTCAGCGGAGTCACGTCCATCAGCACAAGGCCCTGGGCCGCTGCGCCGGTGGCACCGGCCAGCCTGCCGCCGCCCTGCAGCAGGCCGCCCTGAACGGCGGCACCCATGGCAACGCATTCGTCCGGGTTCAGGCTGTGGCTGGGCTCGCAGCCCAGCAGCTCCTTCACCTGACGCTCCACAGCGGGCATCCGGGTGCTGCCGCCCACCAGCAGCACCTTGCCCAGCTGGCTGGCAGAAATGCCGGCGTCCCGCAAAGCATTCTGCACAGGGGCCACGGTGCGGGCCAGCAGGTCGCCGGTCATCATCTCGAACTGCGGGCGGGAGAGGGAGATATCCAGATGATGGGGCCCGTCCTTGCCCACAGCAATGAAGGGCAGGTTCAGCTGAGCCGACGGCGCGGCGGAAAGTTCCTTCTTGGCCTTCTCGGCTTCTTCTTTCAAACGGCCCATAGCAGCAGGGTCGCGGGTCAGGTCGATGCGATCAGACTTTTTGAACTCGGCCACTGCGTACTCCACGATGCGCTGGTCGAAATCGTCGCCGCCCAGATGGGTGTCACCGCCGGTGGCCAATACGGTAAACGTGCCGTCCTCGATCTCGATGATGGAAACATCAAAGGTGCCGCCACCCAGGTCGTACACCAGAATTTTCTGCGCAGCTTCGTTATCAAGGCCGTAGGCCACAGCAGCGGCGGTGGGCTCGTTGATGATGCGCAGCACATTCAGGCCCGCAATGCGGCCTGCATCCTGGGTGGCCTTGCGCTGGCTGTCGTCAAAGTAGGCGGGCACCGTAATGACGGCTTCGGTCACAGGCTCGCCCAGATAACTCTCGGCATCGCGGCGGATTTTTGCCAGGATCATGGCGCTGATCTCCTGCGGGGTCAGGTCTTTGCCATCGATATGCACCCGGTAGTCGCTGCCCATGTGGCGCTTGATGCTGGAAATGGTGCGTCCGGAGTTGGTGGCGATCTGGCGCTTGGCTGCGCCGCCCACCAGACGTTCGCCGTCCTTTGTAAAGGCAACCACGCTGGGGGTGGTGCGCTCGCCTTCTGCGTTGGTGATGACCACGGGCTTGCCGCCCTCCACCACTGCTACGCAGGAATTTGTGGTACCAAGATCAATGCCGATCACTTTGCTCATACTGTTTCCTCTTTTCGCGGGCACGCCGCCAAAGCATTTTTATTTCCTGTTTATTTTAGCGCATCCGTGTGACGCTTTTTTAGTCCAATTGTAAAGATTCCATGTCGTAGGCTGTGGGTTTTGCGGGCTGCTCACGGGTCAGTTCCTGCAGCAGTTCATCGGCTTCGGCCAGCCATTGCGCGGCGTCCGGCTCGTGTTCCCGTGCCTTGATGGCAAAGCCCTGCCGTGCTTCGGCTGCCAGTGCCAGTGCCTTTTTGCAGCTGGTGTAGCGGGTCTCGGTCTGGGCCACGCGCAGGCACACCTGCGGGGTGTACTCAATGTCCGGCATATGGGCAGCATTGGCCCGGGCACGGCGGTAATAGAGCAGCGCTTTGCCGTTTTCCCCCCGGGCAGCGCAGTCGTCCCCCAGCGCGATGAGGGATAAGATCTCGCCGCTCTCGGCGGCTTCTTTCCACATCCGGCGGGCTTCGGCACGGTTTGGCCGGGTGCCGCGGCCCTTGTAGATGCAGTCTGCCAGCAGGGCAAGGCCCATGGCACTGCCAAGCTCGGCCGCTTTTTCAAAGCATTCCAGCGCCTGCTCCCAGCTGCCATTGCGGGCAGCTTCCTTTCCGGCGTCTGCTTCTTCGTCGCCGGGATCCTCCGGCGTATGGCCCGCGTGCAGCAGGCCGTTGAGCAATGCCCCGTCCAGCGTGGCCGAGTGGCTCCACGGGTCCAGCACCACACCATCGATGCCCGGCGTGCTGAGGGCCAGCTCCATGGCATCCTGCAGGGTATAGTCTGCCATGGGCCGGGCGGAGGTGCTGCGGTCGGCACAGGCTGCAGCAGAGGAAGTGAACAGCGGCAGCCAGGTGCGGCCCTTCTCGTTGCGCAGGGTCCACAGCTCCAGTCCCTTTGCCTTGGCAGCGGGCACCGGGTGCTCCGTCCAAGGGGCGGGCATATTGTGCACCGTCAGGGCTGTGCGCAGCGGCACCAGAACATGGGTCTCCATTTCCAGCGCATAGTTCAGTGCACCCATCAGGGTCCAGAAGCTTTCCTCGTTCTGGCCCTTGTAAAGGTTCTCCACTGCCTGCTCGTAGGCCGGGCAGCCGGTGCCCGCCGGGCTGTAGGCCGGGGCGGTGCGGGTACACTTGTGGGTGCCCACCGGGCGGAACCGAACCCCGCCGTCTTGTCGTTTTGCCATCTGCTCACCATTCTTCCCAATTTCTGTAATCAGCATCAGTATAACAGGTTTTGCACAATTTCTCAATCGGCAGTTGAATGCAGGCTCGCCCTCTCAGTCATTGCTGCGCAATGCCAGCTCCCCCCAAAGTGGGAGCCTTTGGCAGTCCACGCAGACTTCATCTTTATGCCAAGGCCTCTCCCTTTGGGAGAGGTGGCACCGCAGGTGACGGAGAGGGCGAGGATGCTTGCCTTATGAGGAGTTTTGCACGCTCCCTATAGCATTTTGAATTTTTCTGCGCTATAATAAGGTGGCTTTGTTTAATAATGTACAGAAAGAAGGAGTATCGCCTTGAACAAAATGCTTGGCTACCTGAAGGGCTACAAGCGCGAAAGCGTGCTTGCGCCCCTTTTCAAGATGCTGGAAGCCACGTTCGACCTGTTCGTACCGCTGGTGATGGCGGATATCGTGAACGTCGGCATTGCCGCCCACGACTTCCACTATATCCTGGTGCGGTGCGGCCTGCTGCTGCTTTTGGCGGCCATCGGCCTTGCCTGCAGCCTGACGGCACAGTATTTCTCTGCAAAGGCGGCGGTGGGCTATTCCACGGCCTTGCGCCACGCGCTGTTTGCGCACATCCAGAGCCTGAGCTTTACCGAGATGGACACCCTGGGCACCAGCACCCTCATAACCCGCATGACCAGCGATGTGAACCAGGTGCAGAGCGGCCTGAACCTGTTTTTGCGCCTGTTCCTGCGCAGCCCGTTTGTGGTGATCGGTGCCATGGTCATGGCCTTTACGGTCAATGCCCGGGCCGCGCTGATCTTTGTGGTCACCATCCCGCTGCTGAGCATCGTTGTGTTTGGCATCATGGCGGCCACCCGGCCTTTGTATAAGACGGTGCAGAACCGTCTGGACCGGGTGCTGGGCCTGACCCGTGAGAACCTGACCGGCGTGCGCGTCGTCCGCGCCTTTGATAAGGAAGCCAGCGAGGTGGAGCGCTTTGAGAACGCCAACGACCTGCTGACCAGAATGCAGCTGCATGTGGGCCACATTTCCGCCCTGATGAACCCGCTGACCTATGTGCTCATCAACATCGCCATTGTGGCGCTGCTGTATGTGGGCAGCATCGAAATCAATGTGGGCGGCATGGCTTCCGGCGACGTGATCGCTCTGGTGAACTACATGAACCAGATCCTGATCGAGCTTGTCAAGCTGGCCAATCTCATTGTGCAGGTGAGCAAGGCGCTGGCCTGTGCAGGCCGCGTGCAGGCCGTGCTGGATACCAAGCCCGGCATGGCTTTCCCGGCCAAAGTTCTGGGCGAGGTGCCCGCCGAAAAATCCGGCGACGCCGTGCGCTTTGACCATGTGGGCCTGACCTATGCCGGGGCCGGTGCACCCAGCCTTACCGATATCAGCTTTACCGCAAAGCGGGGCCAGACCATCGGCGTCATCGGCGGCACCGGCAGCGGCAAATCCAGTCTGGTGAACCTGATTCCCCGCTTCTACGATGCCACCGAGGGCACAGTTGAAATTATGGGCCGCGACGCCCGCAATTACCCTCGCGAAGAGCTGCGCGGCAAGGTGGCCATGGTGATGCAGAAGGCCCAGCTGTTCGGCGGCACCATCCGCTCGAACCTGCTGTGGGGCAACAAGAATGCATCGGATGCTGACCTGTGGGCCGCACTGGAAACTGCACAGGCTGCAGAATTCGTCAAGGCCAAACCCCTTGGGCTGGACGAGCCTGTGGAGCAGGGTGGACGCAACCTGTCCGGCGGCCAGAAGCAGCGTCTGACCATTGCCCGTGCCCTTGTGGGCAAGCCGGATATCCTGATTCTGGACGACAGCGCCAGCGCACTGGACTACGCCACCGACGCGGCCCTGCGCAAGGCACTGGCCGCACTGCCCGGTGATTTGACCGTGTTCATCGTGAGCCAGCGTGCCGCCAGCCTGCAGCACGCCGACCAGATTCTGGTACTGGACGACGGCAGGCTTGTGGGCATTGGCACCCACGACCAGCTGCGCCAGACCTGCCCGGTCTACGAAGAGATCTACGAGAGCCAGTTCAAGAAAGGGGATGCGCAGAAATGAGTGCAAAAGCAAAAACAAAGCTGAGCCCGGAACAGCGCAAGGCCACCCTGACCCGTGTTCTGGGCAAGATCAAACCCTACAGCCTGTTTGTAGTGTGCAGCCTTGTGGTAGCCGCCGTAAGCGTGGGTGCCCAGCTGTATATCCCCATTTTGTGCGGCAATGCCATTGACAAGATGCTGGGTGTGGGCAATGTGGATTTTAGCGGTGTTGCGCACATTATCATTGAAGTTTTGGTGGTGGCCGCCGTGGCTGCGCTGGCCCAGTGGCTGCTGAGCGTATGCAACAACCGCATCACCTTCCTTGTCAGCCGCGACCTGCGCAACGAAGCTTTGCGCAAGATTCAGACCCTGCCGCTCTCCTATCTGGACAGCCACCCTTCCGGCGATATCGTCAGCCGCATGGTGGCCGATGTGGATACCTTTGCGGACGGCCTGCTGATGGGCTTCACCCAGCTGTTTAGCGGCATTTTGACCATTCTGGGCACCCTGCTGTTCATGCTCAGCGAGAATGTGCCCATCACGCTGGTAGTGGTGTGCATCACCCCGCTCAGCCTGCTGGTGGCAAGCTTCCTTGCCAAGCGCAGCTACAAGTATTTTCAGGGCCAGAGCACGGTGCGCGGTGAGCAGACCGCCCTTGTCAACGAGATGATCGAGGGCCAGAAGGTGGTGCAGGCCTTCGGCCACGAAGCCGAGAGTCTTGCCGCCTTTGACGAAGTAAACGGCCGCCTGCAGGACGTGAGCCTGAAGGCCATCTTCTTTTCCAGCATGACCAACCCCGCCACCCGCTTTGTGAACAACATCGTGTACGCAGGCGTGGGCTTTGTGGGTGCCGTGTACGCGGTGCGCGGCGGCATCACCATTGGCCAGCTGAGCGTATTCCTCAACTACGCCAACCAGTACACCAAGCCGTTCAATGAAATTTCCGGCGTGGTCACCGAGCTGCAGAACGCCCTTGCCTGCGCCGCCCGCGTGTTTGAGCTGCTGGACGCCGACGATCAGGTGCCGGAAGCCGAAAACGCCAAGGTGCTGCAGCCGGACGGCCATGTGCAGCTGGAAGATGTCTCCTTCCGCTACCTGCCGGACCGCCCGCTCATCGAGGGGCTGAATCTGGACGTGAAGCCCGGCCAGCGCATCGCCATCGTGGGCCCCACCGGCTGCGGCAAAACCACCCTCATCAACCTGCTGATGCGGTTCTATGATGTGAACGGCGGCAGCATCAAGGTGTCCGGCACCGACATCCGGGACGTGACCCGTGCATCCCTGCGCGGCAGCTACGGCATGGTGCTGCAGGATACCTGGCTGCGCGCCGGTACGGTACGGGAGAACATTGCCTACGGCAAGCCGGATGCCAGCCTTGACGAAGTGGTGGCAGCGGCCAAAGCCGCCCATGCAGACAGCTTCATCCGCCGCCTGCCGGAAGGCTACGACACCGTCATTGCCGAGGACGGCGGCAACATCAGTCAGGGTCAGAAGCAGCTGCTGTGCATTGCCCGCGTGATGCTCTGCCTGCCGCCGATGCTGATCCTGGACGAAGCCACTTCTTCCATCGATACCCGCACCGAGGTGCGCATCCAGAAGGCCTTTGCCCGCATGATGCAGGGCCGCACCAGCTTCATCGTGGCGCACCGCCTGTCCACCATCCGCGAGGCCGACGTCATCCTTGTAATGAAGGACGGCCACATCGTGGAGCAGGGCAACCACGATGAACTGCTGGCAGCAAACGGCTTCTACGCCAAGCTCTACAACAGTCAGTTCGAGGGTGTGGAGACCTGAGCCGCACCTGAACCTTAAAACGCCAAAAGGCCGACGCTTTCTGCGCCGGCCTTTTTTCACGCTGTTTTCGGGGCGTTTCGCGCAGATTTGCAGACAAAAAGAGCCTTTTTATGGTAAGCTCAAGCCAGAAACATTACAAGGGGGGGGTATCTTTTCCAACCCCTCAAAAAAGGAGGTCTTTTCATGAAACTGCGCAAACTCTTCCAACGCATGGCGGCGGCCCTTGTGGCAGGTGCCATGGCCCTCAGCCTGAGCGCACCGGCGCTGGCGGCACAGGGCACACCACCGGATGCACCGGATCTGACCGGCTGTGACTTTGCCGTGCGCCGCGACACCGGCTCGTGGCATAAAGTCAGTGAAGCTACCGATGATATCCTTGGCGATGGCAGCAACATTGCCTATGCAAACGGTGTGATCTCAAGCACGGACACGCTTGCACAGTCGCTCTACATCATCGTGGCACCCGGTGCGACCGTGGACGTGAACATCGCAGTCGCGGATGGCCCGGCTGTCCTGCAGGGGTATGGCTTTGCTGTGGATGGTGCACGCAATGTGACCCTTTCCGGCAGCTCTGCAGATGGTGTTGTGATCGATAAGTTTAACGTTGCCTGCTCCGGCAGTCTCACCGTGGAAAACACCAGCGACGGCAATGCTGCCAATTCGGTGAGGTATTCCAACATATCGGATACTGAGACAGTCGTTCGTCTGGACGGCGAATTTGGCACGACCGTTGATGCATCTGATTACACAACCTATGATCGGAGCAATCAAGGGCCTGCTGCACGCATCACGGCGGGCCAGGAGCGCACCTATACCGCCACCGTGGAGAATGGATACCTGCTAAAATATGCACAAGCAAGCGGTGCATATTACTAGGGTGAAACGGTAGGCATCTACGTTGAACGCCCTGTTGATGCGCTGGAATTTGACCACTGGGTGCTCCCGGATTCTATGTCGGAAAATGATCTTATTGGCAATGATCCTCCTTACTGCATGTTCTACATGCCGGGTGAAAACATCACTGTCGATTCCGTTTGGAAGAAGGCTGGCAACACCGAGATCTCTCTGGCATACGATTATAACGGTGTCTCGGAGACCCTTACCCCGTCGAACCTGATCGAGGGTGTCACCTTTTCCGACAACACCTTTACTTTTACCGGCAGCTTTGCAGGCGACAGCAACGAACTTGTGCTGCAGGGTCTGGCTGATCCCAACACCGGAGCACTGCCCAGCGTAGTGCTGACCGGCAATGTGGACACCAACCTGACTGTGGACGGTGGCGTGGAGAATGTAACGGTCTCCGTTGACCGCCCGGACGGCTACGCCCTTGGCCGTAACTGTGAGATCAATTGCCGCGGCGACGTGCGCATTATCAACGCCAGCGGTGGCGGCGTATCTTCCAATCTGTTTATTGACAACGCACAGAATGTGACCGTGACGGCAAATTCTGAAGATGGCTATGCCATCGGTCAAGATGCAGAGATCAACTGCAGCGGCAATGTGAATATCACCAACACCAATGGCTGCTGTGTATTTGATGATCTGTACGTCTACAATGCACAGAATGTGACTGTATCTGCAAATTCTGCAGACCTCTGTGCCATCGATGATGATGCTGAAATCAGCTGCAACGGTAATGTGAACATTACCAACGCCAGCGGCGGCGGTGTTGGCAGCAATTTGACCATAGACAACGCGCAGGATGTTACTGTAACTGCTGATTCTGCAGAAAGACACGCAGTATATAATTACACCACGATCACCTGCAGCGGCGACGTGACCCTGACCAACAAGAGCGGCAACGCCTTGTATGACCTTCTCACTATCAACAGCGCCCGGGATGTGACCATTGAAGGCAGCGTTCCAGCAGATGATATGATGATTGGCTACGAAGAGCATGAGCACTCCATCACCTGCTCCGGTACCGTCACGCTGAAAAACAACGGCGAGGGCGAACTGTTCACGAATCAGCTCACCTATACGCCGGACAGCACCGTGGAAAGCTACACCATCCAGAAGGACGGCGAGGTCATGCGCGAAAATGCCACCGACGCGGTGGTATTCACCTGCGGTCAGTCCGACGACGATACCACCCGCGTGTACACGCTTACCGATACTGCCTCTGCCGAAGACGGCACCGACGCACCTGCCGACACCTGGGACAACGACCTGACCGGTGCCAAAAAGCTGGTCATTATCCCCACCCTGCGGCCTGTTGATACCAGCGACGCATCCGGCAGCGGTTCCTTCAGCGCAGGCGGTGCCATTGCAGCGGCAGCCATCGGCGGCGCAGCCATCTGGGGCTGCTACGAGGTAGTCACCCGCGTGATGCTGCACAGCATTCTGCCCGAAGGCGCAGCCATCCCCAAGACGCAGGGCGAGCTGGCACTGCTGCTCTGGAACACTGCAGGCAGGCCGGACCCCGCAAGCGTCCCCGCCTTTGCGGACGCTGCCGACACCGAACTGGCAAAAGCAGCCCAGTGGTGCACCGAGCAGGGCTACCTGCCGGCACAGAACGACGGCAGCTTCAAGCCCGACCAGCATGTGACCAAGTACCGCGTGATCCGCACCTTGAACAACGCATTCCCCAAACAGTAACAGCATCAAAAAAGGCCGGCGCGAAAGCGTCGGCCTTTTTCTGTATCCTTACCCCAGCTGCTGCACCACCGGTTCAGCAGGCGGCGGTGTGAGGGTGGAATGCTCCACGATGAACTGCTCTGCCTTTGCCCGGGCCAGCCGCTGGCGCACCTTGCGCACATCGTTTGCCGGGAAGGTGCGTTCCCCGTCCAGCTTTGCATCCCAGTGGGCAAGGGCAGCTTCCACCTCGGCATCCGAGGGGAACAGTTTTTCCTTTTCCGCCACCAGCAAAAGGCCCAGCCAGCTGCGCAGCTTGCGTTCCGCCTGGGCGTGCAGCCAGGCACGGAATTGCTCCACGGTCTGGCCGCGCACCTTGAGGAACTGGTCAAAGTTGATGCCGTTGGCCTGCAGGCTCAGGTTGAACTGGCGCTGCTCGGCAAAGTAATTGCCGCCCACCAGCTGCTTTGGCAGCGGCCCCTGCACCGCATCGCCCAGCTGCCACACCAGCTCCTTGCGGGCGCGCTGCTCGGCCTGGGCGCAGCGCTGCGCCCAGAGTTCCCGTGCCACCTGCTCACGCAGTGCAGCCTTGCCTGCGGCGTCGGCGGCACGCTCCTCCGCACCATGGCGGCGGTTGATCTCCAGCTCAATGGTCAGCTGCCGTATGGCATGCGGCTCCACCGGCTGCACAAACCCGGTGTATGCACCCAGCTGCAGCGGCGGCAGCGCATAGAACTGTGCACCCGCCCGGAAACCCTCGGCCCGGTTGACGGCCAGAAGCTCAAAGTCCGGGTCGGTCACCGGCACAAGGTGATACTCCCGCACCAGCTGCTCGTACAGCGGCGAAAAACCTGACAGAATGGTTTGGTTCACCGCCTCGGTCAGCACATCATCCTCGTCCTGCGGTGCGTCCGGCTCGGCCTGCACCGCTGCCACGGATGCGGCCAGTTCCTCCGCACCGGCTGTAAACACCAGCCGGCAGTCGCCCGGCTCCGCCATGCCAAAATGTTCCAGTTTCATCCTGTTCTCCCCTTTCAGCGGGCAATGCCCACGGCCAGCACCAACAGGGCAATGCCCAGCACGGTGTACAGCACCTCGGCACCCAGCGTGGCGCGGTCACCCTCTACATACATCTTCTCGGGGTCCTCAGGGTCATAGTAAAGGGTAACATTGTCCCCCACCGCAAAGCTTTTGCCGCGCGCAGGCTTGGGGTAGTGCAGCCGGTGGCTGCCGCCCGCAGTGGTAAAGGCCAGCACGTAGGCCCCGCCATCCCGGCTCTGCACAGTGCCTTCCACCGTGGCGGCTACCTTTGCCCCCTGCGTGCACAGCCTGCGCCGCGCCCGCACGCTGCGCAGCGCCATAAAGAACATGATGCCTGCTCCCAGCAGGAAAATGATGATGTTGAACATTGTGTTTCCCTCGTTTTCTCAATCTGCGTCCTTTGTGACGCGTCCAGTTTATTGTATCACACTTTGGCAAAAATTTCGCCCTGCAGTGCCTTGCCAGAGTGCATCAATTTTACAGCAAAATTTTGTCGATAAAATTTGAAAATAATGCTTGACAATTCTGCCATATCTGGTATAATAGCTATCGTTCCGAGCGGCACGGCTCACGAACACAACAGAATATGCGGATATGGCGGAATTGGCAGACGCGTTAGATTCAGGTTCTAATCGGGGCAACTCGGTGGAGGTTCAAGTCCTCTTATCCGCACTTAACAAGGAAAATCCGAACCTTTTCTCGATAGGAGAAGGGTTCGGATTTTTCGTTTTCTTCGGAAATGACAATTCTGGCTCGTTCCAAACGGCTGTGTGTCCCAAACCTTATCAGAAGAACCGTGTAACGAAAGTCACAACTGTAAAGGTGCCGTAAGGCAGAAAGGACACGAACATGAAGTACGATGAAAGAGCCTGCAAATTCAACATGGATACCGGCTGCGTAGAGTTGCTGCTCCGGGATGGGAGAAAAATTTCCATTGACTGCACCGGGGTTGAGGATGCGCTGGATGTGACCATGGCGCAACAGACTGAATTGGATTACCTCATCTATAATGACCCACTGGGCTATGCCGATTTGATTCTGAACGGTGACCCGGAGGAATATTTGAAGAATGTAGCCGGGAGCCATGGGTTAGAAGATTAAGCAAAGAAAGAGACTGTTGCACAAGCGACAGCCCCTATTTTTGTACGAATAGGCGTAAGAATCAAACGGTATCAGTGCCCAAAACAAAAGCATGTGCAACAAATTTTCCCGAAAATCAGAAATTTTCGATGGATTTGTGATGCACATGCTTTTTTGAATTGCTTGATTATACGTTTAATTTTGAAAATGGCTACTGCACTTTCGACTAAAACGATGTGCAACAGCTCCTTTCTTATACCTGTTCCATCAACTTGATGAATGCTTGTGCATAGCGCGGCAGATAGTCACCGGTGCGCCATGCCGCCACCGACTCAATATGAAGTGTACAGTTTTGTAAAGGATAGGCCCCGAAAGGAATATTAAGTTCCAAATGTTCCAGCAATTCTCCACTTAAAAAGCCTATTCCATAGCCGTTTGCAGCCAGTGCAGCCGCAGCACGAATGTTGCTACTCTCTAAAATCTCGGCGGGCTGGATATGCCGCTTTTCCAGTTCCTGAAGGATATATTGCCCCTGCCGCTGGGTACGATTTTGTAAAAGCAAAGTCTGACCGGCCAGCCATTCCAGCGAAAACTCTCCGGCTTGAGCCGCTTTCATTTCCAGCGGATGCCCTTTTGATAAAATCGCATACATCTTGTCGCTGCGCATAATCTGATAGCTCAAACCGGTTATCCGTTCAAAGGACATATAAAATGCCAGATCTATTTCGCCGTTCAACAGTTTCTGGTCAAGTACGGCACTGGGGGCTTCTACAATGCGGAACTGTACCTGAGGAAACTCTTTGTGGAAGATGGGCAGTACCTTTGGCAGCGAGAAGCTGCATCGGAATGGCGGGATGCCAACATGAAGAATGCCCCGGTCAGAACGCAGAATATCCGTCATCTCTGCATCCATCTCGCGCTTCTGGCTCAGGATGCGCTCTACATGGGCATAGTACCGCTGTCCGGCGTAGGTCAGTTCTAACCGGCGGCTCCCGCGTTGAAACAAAACGAGTCCAAGGTCTCCTTCCAGCTTTTGCAGAAACTTAGAGAGCGTAGGCTGACTGACATAGAGTTGCCGTGCTGCGTGGGTAAGATTCTCGCATTTTGCAATGGTAGAAAAATATTCCAGCTCCTTGAAATCCATACAAGTCCCCCCTGCCTTTTCCTATATTTTATTTTATCATATACTATGCTCTACGGCTATAGTAAAAATAAAAAATCGGAATTTTGGGAATTGTGCAAAATATGGTATACTTTCGCTTGTGAAATATATCACAAGAAAATTTTTCTTTAGAACGAAAAAAGCAGGAGGAGATCATGAAAAAGGACAAGATGCTGTATCGCATCATCGCAGCAATCCTTGCTTGTGCAGTGGTCGCGCTGGTACTCGTTACTTATCAGGGCCGCAGTAGCAGCAGTGCACCTGTGGCAGAAGGTGCTGTGACTGCAACTGGTTCGGCTAAAGGTATGGAAGGCGATGTGGTGGTAGAAGTCACAGCAGATGCCAATACTATTTACTCCATCACCGTAAAAGAGCAGAATGAAACACAGGGAATTGGCTCTGTAGCTTGTGATCAGCTGCCGGATACCATGGTGGCCGCAAACAGCTACAATGTGGATGGCATTGCCGGTGCAACGGTCACCAGCGATGCACTGAAGGAAGCCGTGAAAGCCGCTCTGACCAGCGCCGGACTGGACGCATCTGCCTTTGCAACTGCGCAGACCACCAGTGATGCCGTGGAAAAGACTTCCGAAAGTCTTGACTGTGACGTTGTCATTGTTGGTGCCGGCGGTGCTGGCCTGACTGCTGCTGCACAGGCCGCTGAAAATGGAGCTAAGATCATTGTGGTCGAAAAAATGCCCATCGTGGGCGGCAACAGCCTGAAAGCAACGGGCGGCATGAACGCAGCGGGTACGAAATATCAGGAAGCACTGGGCATCACGGACAGCGGTGTGGAAGAATTTATCGAAGACACCATGAACGGCGGTCATCAGATCAACGACCTGAGCCTTGTTACTGAGATGGCTGAGGATAGCTCGGACGCGGTTGACTGGCTGACTTCCATCGGTGCCCCACTGCCCAAGGTAGCAGCAACGGGCGGTACCGTTCATAAGTATCTGCATGAGCCGGAAGATGGCAGTGCCGTTGGCAGTTATCTGGTGGAAAAGCTGAACGCACAAGCTGAAAAACTGGGCGTACAGATCATGCTGAACACCGAAGCTACCGAAATTTTGACCGATAACGGTGCTGCGGTTGGCATCAAAGCAGAAAGCAAAGAACATGACTATACCATCCATGCAAAGAGCGTTATTCTTGCAACCGGTGGTTTTGGCGCAAACTTTGACCTGATGGCCAGCTTCAATCCAGCACTGGCCAATGCCGTGACCACCAATCACGCCGGTGCTACGGGTGATGGCATCCTGATGGCAGAAGCCATTGGTGCTGATACAGTGGACATGGATCAGATCCAGCTGCATCCAACCGTTTATCAGGAAACCGGCCTGCTGGTTTCGGAGAGTGTGCGCAGCATGGGCGGTATTCTGGTTAATGCTGAGGGCAAACGCTTCTGCAACGATCTGGCTACCCGTGATGCTGTTTCCAATGCGGAACTGGAGCAGCCGGGTGCATACGCCTATATTATTTTTGACCAGCGCATCGTGGACGATCTGAAGTCCTGCCAGAAGTACATCAAAAATGGCCTGACTGTTTCCGCTGACAGCTACGAAGAACTTGCAAAAGCCATGGGGCTGGAAGGCGATGCCATTCAGAACTTTGTGGATACCATGGACACTTGGAACGCTTCGGTGGCAGCAGGCGAGGACAAAGAGTTCGGACGCAGCAACGGTATGGATGCTGACCTGTCTACTGCACCCTATTACGCAATCAAAATCGCACCGGGCATCCATCACACCATGGGTGGTCTGAAGATCAACACAGATGCACAGGTTCTTGATACGCAGGGGAATGCTATCCCCGGTTTGTATGCTGCTGGCGAAACTACCGGCGGTGTGCATGGCGGCAACCGCATTGGCGGAAATGCCGTATGCGACTTTGTCGTGTTTGGCCGAATTGCTGGTAACAATGCCTCGGCTTACGCCGCGAAATAAATCATTTATGTAAAACAAAAACAGAGTGCGCCCACCCGGACGCACCCTGCCATAGCAATTCATGATTTGATTCGTTGGCAACAACCGTGAATTGCATATCGCAAACAGGTCGTTGAGAATTGCACTGCTTGTAAAACTTGCGATTAAAGCCACAGACAATAGCGATATGTACAGCAGGGAGTTCCCCACCGGAGGGAACTTCCTGTTTTTCGTTGGTTGCGTGATGAGCCTGTTCCGCCTGCCACACGGCAAACTCCCGCTAGCCTTCCTCGCTGTTCCAGCAGGCAAGGATGGCCGGGTAGAACGCCCGCGCCAGACGGTCAATGACTTCATCGGGATAGGGGGAAATGTTTGTGGACTTTTTCTTTTTGTTCAAACGCACGCTCCTTTGGACTTCCGTGAACAGCATACAATGTGCCTGTTGTTATGCTGTCTGCTCCTTGTCATCTACGAGTGCAGCTTCCAGAGAAGCAAGATAGTCCTTGTATTTCTGAATGATCTCCAGAATCACATCGCGCTGTGCCGTATCCGGCATCTGCTCCAGCTGATAGTCGAATGCGATGCGGAAACGAGTGGTCACATCTTCCAATGCTACATACTTGTACCGCAGGTCTTCCGGGTAGGCATCACTGTCATAAACCGATTCGAGTTTCTTGAACGGCATAACAGGTGCTTTGCCCGGAACGCGAATCACACCATCCGCGTCCGGCTTCGGTTCAACCTTTAGTTCCGGGTGCAGAATATCCTGCAAGGTCTGTTTCCTGTCAAAATAATCTACTTTGGCAAGGCGGCGCATATCGGCATTGCTGACTTTTACCTGCTTATTCAAAATCTTCTCCCGCATACCGGGAATCAGGGATTCAGCAATCTCCACACCTTTCATATACTTCGAGGCGCGAATGACAGTAGCCTTACTGACACCATTCTCTTCTGCAATTCGGTCGCAGGTTTTCTCACCACCGATCAAGTTATCACAATGATAACTTGATTTTGCATCGGTACTCTTGCGGTCACCACCGTGCGCAGCTTTTTCAGCTTCGTACTGTTTGCCCATCAGATAGTACTTCTGTTCCGGGGTAAGGTTTCGCCGCCCCAGCTGATTTTTGCAAATCCAAGCGAGAACTTCTTCTCGACTTTCAAACGGGAGCGGCATCGTGGAGAAAGAGATTTCGGGATGTTCCTGAACGATCTCATAACGATTGTGGCCGTCAACAAGGGTGTTGCCCCAGACGATCAAA
>JBNMHZ010000008.1:0-86265 GCA_050873025.1 Faecalibacterium sp.
CTGCAAACGCAGATGCCGCTTCCTGTTTGTTTTATTCTGACGGCCCAAACGGCCTGCCTGCCGCGCTCCATGCGCGGCACAGCAGTTCCTTTTGAGCCTTGGGCAGTTTTTTCAGCGCGATCTCCCGCCGCAGGGCGGTGCGCTTATCGGCACAGCATTCCAGATAGGCAAAGGCCGCCGCGCCTTTGGCCCGGGTGTAGCGGGCACCCCGGCCGCTTTTGTGGGCCTGCAGGCGGGCGGCCGGGTCGTTGGTCCAGCCGGTGTACAGGGTGCCGTCTGCACAGCGCACCATATACACAAAGGCGGGCTTTGGCCGGGCCTCAGATGCGGCCATTGTTTTTGAGCACCTGACGGCAGGCCGCAAGGGCAGTTTCCTTATCCTTGGCGGTGATGAGGAAGCGGCTGGCATGACAGAAGCTGATGCCCTCGATGCCGCTCTTCTGCTCAATGACCTCCTGCGGCTGGCCGGCCCAGCTCTGGGGGAAGGGGAGCTTGGGGCGCTTGGTCTTGTGGTCGGTGACGCACTGGGCGCTCCAGCCGCCGCGCTGGCTGGGGTACACCACAAACAGGGCGTCCGTCTTGTACAGGCCGTTTTTCCAGGGCAGGTAGCAGGGCAGCACCACAATGCCGTCGCGGGAGTTCTTGTAAGCCTGCTGGACTTTTTCGTCCGCACGGTTCACGGCGTTGGCACTGGCGATCTGGTTTTCCAAAATCTGCTTTGCCACGGCCACCGCCTTGAAAAAGCAGGTGTCCTGATCTTCCTTGGAGTCCCACACCGGGTTAAAAAAGCCAATGGCGTCGCACAGGCTGTTCTGCTCGCCGGTGTTGTCGTTCAGATCCAGCGGCTGGATGAAGTTCTCGTCAATGAGCCGGGCCTGCCGCTCGCCCACAAGGCCGGGGCCCAGCACCCGCCACAGCAGGCCAAAGGCCGCATAGGGCACGCCGTTTGCGCGGCACTCCCGCGGCTCCTGATGGTGGTCGAACATGCCAAAGCCCACATCGTACACGATGCCGTCAAAATCATCCGGCACCACAAAGCCGCGGGTGATTTTGATATCCGGGCGCAAAATTTGCAGCAGGGCAGTGGCAAACACATCGTCGGCGTGGAACTTGCCGGCGTGGGTAAAGCCGTTTGCAGGAATTTTCATAGATGTACCTCGTTCCCAATAAAATCTCTGGCAACAGTATAGCACACTTTGCAAAAAGGAACAACGAAAAGCCCCGGCTGTTCCGATCGGCGTATTGACCTCAAACGAATCCCATAGTATTATGAATGCAGGAAACGAGGTAGAGGAGCATGGAAGAACTATATAGGCAGCTGGCCGCGCTGGCCCTCCAGTATGGCGCAAAGCGGCTTGTGCTGTTCGGCTCTCGTGCCAGAGGCGACAACCGCTATAACAGTGACATTGATCTGGCCGTGTATGGGATGCCAAAGGGCAACCGGGCAAACTTCTGGATGGACTGCGAGGACCTGCCCACGCTGCTGAAATTTGACATCGTGCATATCACAGACGGCATGAACCCGGCGTTTATCGAAAATATCAAAAAGGACGGTGTGACCCTTTATGCTGCAGAAGATTGAACATTATATCAACGCGCTGGCACAGCTGGAACAGGCGGTAGCCATCTACCAGAAAAGCCGGCAGGATGCACTCTACCGTGATGGGCTTATCCAGCGGTTTGAGTTCACGGTAGAGCTGGCGTGGAAGTCCATCAAGGAATATCTGGAAGATCAGGGCAGCACAACGCCCATTGCCACCCCGCGTGCCGTACTGAAAGAAGCCTTTGCCGCCGGCATCATTCAGGATGCAGACGCATGGAACAGGGTCATCACAGCGCGGAACATCACCTCCCATGTCTACGATGAAAAGACCGCCGAGGATGTGGCCGCACAGATCTGCAACGATTTTCTGCCCCTGCTGAAAGCGCTGGGCAATTTCTACCGCAGTTGACAGTTAGCAAAAAAAGAATACCGAACAACGAAAAGCCCCGGCTGTCAAGAGACAGCCGGGGCAAAATGCATTTGAACTTATTTGACAGTGGGGAAGGTATTGGAGTCACAGCGAGAAGGCTGAGAGGTAACGAAAAGCTGCATAGTAGTGCCGCCATTGACCCGGCGAATGCTGGTCATATCGCCTTTTTTATAAACGAGCTGTCCAGTAATATCCTTTACTGTGTAGTAAAAATCATAGGTATAAAGCACACTGTCCACATTAGCTTTTACAACTTCTCTATAAAATTCCTGATTCTGTGTGTCAGTATAGTTTTCAGCGGAGAAAGTGAGCGGAACGACCTTATCAGCGATATAGATCGTGTCCTTCATTTCCTTCATTTCATCCAGCGTATCCTGCTTCTCCGCTGCAATTTCTTCGGCAGTCATTCCTTCTCCATACTCTTCGGCACTCTTCCAATCAAGAGCCTTCATATCCATTTTGGTATTATTTTTGATTTCACAGGCCGCTATATACAAGTCTTTTCCATCCGAAGTATAGAAAGCCATCAGCTGGTTTTCATCTTCCTGTTCAATCATGAGTTGCTTTGTGCCCTGCGTTGCATATCCAAAAGCGCCACCACTTGCAAATACTCCAGAAATTTTGAAATTATCTGCACTGATAGCATCGTAAGCCTTCTTGGTCAGAGAGGTATCCCAAGTCACCTTTGCAGGATCAGCCGGAATCACAGAATCATCTTTTTTCGTATCCTGATCGTCCTTCTTATCGCCCTGGTCATCCTTGTCGCCGCTATTATTATCGTCCTTATCACCGGGGTTCTCTTCGCCGCCCTGCGATGTGCCATTGTTTCCGCTGTTGCTGCCGCCGTTCGAGCCGCCGCTGCCGCCGCAGGCAGTCATCATGGAGATGGCCATTGCTGCCGCCAGCAGGCAGACAGCTGCTTTCTTGTACATTCTCATACTTATGTACCTCCTGTTTTATGTTCCGAAGCACCCCAAAAACATGCTTCACACCCACATCTTACCCCCCCCCGCATCTTGTCAATCAATCTGAAAATTTTTGTCGTTTTGTCCGGAACAGCTGATGATTTTTTGTGGATATAGCAAAAGCCCCGGGGCGGCAGTGCCGTTCCGGGGCTTTTGCTGATGCAGTCAGGGCATCTTTTTATTTTTTCTTTGCGGTGCGTGCCGGCTTTTTGGCAGCGGGCTTTGCGGCGGGAGCCGTCTCCGGCTCACCCAGAGCCAGAATATTGCTCAGTTCCTTCTGGGCGTCGGCGTCGGTGGTGGCCAGCACATCAGCGTAGAACTGCTCCATGCCCTCGCGGGTGGAGAAGGTGGCAACGTACATCTGGTTGCCCATTGCGCCGCTCAGCGCATCCGGGATACGGTCCACCATGCGCATATTATCCTGATACTTCTGCATGATCTGCTCGTGGCTGTACACAAAGTGCTTGCCGTCGCGGCGGCCTGCAAACGGGCAGTAGAAGTGCTCGCCCACCGGCATATCGGTGCCGCCAAAGGCGATCATGTCCGCCCAGATCTTGTACACGTTGGTGGAGCGGGCAAAGTTTATCATATCCGGGGTAAAGCCGCCGCAGGGGCGCATGTTCACTTCCAGTGCCACGATCTGGCCCTTTTTGCCCATGCTGGCCTGATCCTCGGTCATGCGGAAGAACTCAAAATGGATAAAGCGGCTCTTGACGCCAAAGCTCTTGACGGCGGCACGGCCTGCGGCGCGGGTGTCCTCCGGCAGGTCCTTGATGATGTAATAGATGGAGTTGTCGTTGTCGTTGACGATATCCATGATGGACATGGGGCTGACATTGCCGGCCTCAAAGATGGGGTTGCCGTTGGCGTCGATGATGGCATCGTAGCTGTTCACTTCGGCACGGACGAACTCCTCCATGATGTACTCCACATCCGGGTGGTTGGCCGTTTTGTAAACGAGGAACTTTTTCAGCTCGTCGTCGCTGGAAAGCTTATGGGTATCGGATGCGCCCACGCCGTTGTCGGGCTTGACCACAACAGGGTAGCCAACTTCGTCCACGAACTTTTTGCAGCCTTCGTAGTCGTCCACCATGTGGTAACGGGCGGTGGCGATGCCGGCCTTCTGGTAATACTCCTTCATCTTGCTCTTATACTTGATGCGGGGCATATCCTCGGTCTGGAAGCCGCTGGTGATGTGGAAATCGGTGCGCAGGGCGGCGTCCCGCTCCAGCCAGTACTCGTTGTTGGATTCCAGCCAGTCGATGCGGCCATATTTGAAGGTGAAGAAGGCCACGGCGCGGTAAACTTCGTCGTAGTTTTCCAGACTGCCCACCTTATAATACTCGTTCAGGCTGTCCTTCAGCTCCTGCTTCAGCTCGTCGTAGGGCTGGTCACCGATGCCCAGCACGTTCATACCGTTGTTTTTCAGCTCACGGCAGAACTGCCAGTAGTTGGTGGGGAAGTTGGGCGAAATGAAAATGAAATTCTGCATGGTTTTATGATTCCTCTTTCCTCTATAAAGGGCTTTTTTACTGTTCTCCCAGCACGTACGGCATGTAATATGCCGCCTGCTTATACCACCAGTCCCAGTCGTGGTTCACATCGTGGCCCCACAGGTCCACCCAGATGGGGATGTTCTTGGCCTCGAAGATGCGCTTGAGGTACCAGGTGGTGTCCGGCTGCTCCCAATCGCCCTGACCGCAGCAGATGACCGCTTTCTGGCTGCGGAACAGCTGCATATAGGGGTGATCCTCCGGGAAGTTCTTCATGTAGTCCACGGGGGAGTTCATATATACCAGCTCGTCCATGTAGTCGCCGAAGCCGTAGTGGGCGGTGTAGATGCCGCTGAGGGCAAGGCACCCGCAGAACACATCCGGGCGGCGCAGGTACAGGTTCACGGCGTGGGTGGCACCCAGGCTGCAGCCAAAGGCGATGACGCCGGGCAGATCCTCCCAGCCGTTACGTTCCTTAGCCATATACTGGATCTTCGGGGCGGCTTCCTCCACGATGTAGCGCAGCCACTGCTCGTAGCGGCGGATGCGCCAGTAGGGGTCGCCCTGGGCGTCGGACCAGGTCTCCTTGTCCATGGTGTCGATGGAGATCACCATGATCTTGCCCGCGTCGATCCACGGGGCAAGGGTGTCGGCCATGTGGAAGTCCTCAAAATCGAAGAAGCGGCCGTCCTGACAGGGGATGTACAGCATCGGGCGGCCTGCGTGGCCG
Organism: Faecalibacterium sp.; assembly: GCA_050873025.1. Taxonomy (GTDB): domain Bacteria; phylum Bacillota; class Clostridia; order Oscillospirales; family Ruminococcaceae; genus Faecalibacterium. Next base: position 5,162 of record JBNMHZ010000008.1, read on the forward strand.
TAAATTTTGCACTCCATGTCGCGACCCAGCGCCGGGCTGTAATCCTTGAAATACTGCATTTCCATGGTGATTCCTCCTTTGGTTGTACTGGTCATTTTTAGCGTGCCCGCCCTCTCCGTCAAGCCGCTTTGCATCTTGCCACCTCTCCCAAAGGGAGAGGCAAGAGCGTAACGGTCAAGTTCTTGGCTCCCCTTTGGGGGAGCTGTCACCGAAGGTGACTGAGAGGGCGAGGCCGCTACCCGTTATTCTTCCACCTCATACATCAGGGTGTGGAACACAAAGGGCAGCTGCTTTTCCCAGCTGGCTTCGCTGTGGGTGCCGCCGGGCACAAGGCGGCTGGTGAGGTGGATGCCCCGGATCATGATCTTGCTGCACATTTCCGCAAAGCCCTTGCGCATCCCGTCGTGGTTGCCCATCTCGCGGGAGCCGTAGTCCATGTACAGCACGGTGCCCGGTTCCAGCTTGGCGCGGCCCACAAGGCCGGAAAGTTTTTCCGGCGAGACCCAGATGGACGGCGAAAGCGCCGCTGCCCGGCTGAAGGTGTCGTTGTACTGCAGCAGGGCATACAGGCTCATCAGGCCGCCCATGCTGCTGCCGCCGATGAAGGTGTGCTCCCGGTCCGGCAGGGTGCGGAAATTGCGGTCGATGAAGGGCTTGAACCGGTGGATATACCAGCTCATGGTGGCCTGACCCTTGCCGTCAAAGTGGCCGAACTGCGGGTCATCGAAGCGGTAGGGCGAATACTCCACCAGGCGCTCGTTGTTGGGGCCCGCGTTGCACTCCACCGCCGCCACGATCAGCGGGGTATCGGTGTAGTCCAGATAATCGGCCACACCCCAGCTCTTGCCGTAGGTGGCGTCCTCGTCAAAAAAGACGTTCTGGCCGTCGAACATATACAGCACCGGGTACCGGCGGTCCGGCTCAGACTCATACATGGTGGGCAGATAGACATAAACTCTGCGCTGCTCGGTGCCGTTGACGGCAGGGTAGCTCACGCTCCATTTTTTGACCATAGCGGTGTATCCCTCTCAATCTTTCCTGCACGCGGCCTGCCGCAATGCAGGCCGGAGTTCTGGTTTCAGTTTAGCACTGCTGCAGAAAGATTGCAATATACGGCAAACGCCGCCGAGCGGTGGGGCCTGGCGGCGTTTGCTGTTATTCTGAATAAAAAGGTTCTCTCCGGAGAATCTGGATCAGTTCTTCTTCTCCACCGGCACGATCCAGCCCTTGGTATCGGGGATCTTGCCCCACTGCATACCGGTCATGGTATCGTACAGCTTCTGGGTGACAGGGCCGATCTTGCCGTCGCCGATGTAGGCGTGCTCGCCCTTCCACACCAGCTCCTTGACGGGGGAGACAACAGCAGCAGTACCGGTGCCGAACACCTCTTCCAGCTTGCCTTCGCGGGCAGCCTGCATGATGTCGGCGATGGCCAGCTTGCCCTCAACGACCTCATAGCCCCAGTCCTTCAGCAGCTCGATGCAGCTGCGGCGGGTGACGCCGGGCAGAACGGTGCCCACGGTAGCAGCAGTGTAAACCTTGCCGTCGATCTTGAACATGATGTTCATGCTGCCAACTTCCTCGACGTACTTCTTCTCCACGCCGTCCAGCCACAGCACCTGTGCGTAGCCCTGCTCTTCGGCCAGCTCGCCGGCCTTGATGGAAGCAGCGTAGTTGCCGCCGCACTTGGTGAAGCCGGTCAGGCCGGGAGCGGCACGGATGTACTCGTCCTCAACATAGATACGGACGGGGTTGATGCCCTCGGCGTAGTAAGCACCCGACGGAGCGCAGATGATGCAGAAGATGTAGTGCTTGGAAGCGTGCACGCCCAGGCCCACATCGTTTGCAAACACGAAGGGACGGATGTACAGAGAAGCGCCGTCGGTGTGGGGCACCCAGTCACGGTCCACATCCACCAGAGTCTCAACGGCCTGGATGTAATCCTCCACCGGGATCTTGGGGATGCACAGACGGTCGGCAGAATCCTGGAAACGCTTTGCGTTGCAGTCCGGGCGGAACAGCTGGACGGTATCGTCGGCAGTGCGGTATGCCTTCATACCCTCAAAGATCTCCTGAGCGTAGTGGAACACGACGGTAGCCGGATCCAGCTCAAAGGGGCCGTAGGGGACGATACGGGCATCGTGCCAGCCTTCGCCCTCGGTGTAGTCCATGACGAACATATGGTCGGTGAACTTTTTGCCAAAGCCCAGATTGTTCTCGTCGGGCTTCTGCTTGGGGGCAGTAGTACGGGTGATCTTGATATCCAACATGATTTATTTTCCCTCTTTCCTGATCTCGGGCGCAGCGAGTGAAAATGCGCCCGCAAACACCAAATGTTGTTTTCTATTATAATATTATGAAATCGATTTACAAGGAAACGAAAAATCTTTCATCTTTCGCCCTGTTAAGTTGCGCTAAATTGCCTGCTTTTCCATGTGCAAACTGCCCAAAATATGATACAATGGGGGCAGTCTTGTGTTTTTGTGTCCTGAAAGGAGCTTTTGATATGATAAAGGGCGTTATTTTTGATATGGACGGCCTGATGTTCGACACCGAGCGTATCTGGGCCACCCTGTGGCGGCCTGCGCTGGCCACACTGGGCCTTGCCTACCCGGAAGGGCTGGATGCCGCCGCCCGGGGCACGGCAGGGGACTCCATGCGGGCGGTGCTGCGCCGCTTCTTTGGCCCGGACTGCGACACCGATGCCATCATGGACGCCCTGCACGCACAGGCAGAGACGGCCTTTCAGGCTCCGCCGCCCAAAAAGCCGGGCCTGGATGAGCTGATCGCATATCTGGAAGCACAGCACATCCCCATGGTGGTGGCTTCCTCCAGCCGGATGGCGTCCATCCTGCGCCACCTGAACAACTGGAACATGGCAGGCCACTTCAAGGCCATTATCTCCGGCGAGCAGTTCAGCTCGTCCAAGCCCGACCCGGAGATCTTCCTTACAGCAGCAAAAGCCCTGGGTACAGCCCCGGCCGAAACACTGGTGCTGGAGGACAGCTACAACGGCGTGCGGGCCGGTGCCGCCGGGGGCTTTGTCACCGTGATGGTGCCCGACCTTGCTCCCGCCGATGACGAGATGCGCAGCCTGTACACCGCCGAATGCAAAGACCTGCACGAGGTGCAACGGATGCTGGAAAGCGGCAAACTATAATTCTTATATAAAATGGGCCGTCCGCCGCGCCGATCCAGCGCAGCAGACGGCCTTTTTGTGTGTCCGCTCAGTTTTCCGGCAAAGCCTGCGGCCCGTTTTCCCGCAGCGGCAGGTATGACAAAAATTTTTTTCGGCGGGCGAAAGCCTTTTGCGGTCTTTCATGGCAAGGCCGATCTCCCGGTAATACGGCGTGGCAAGCGGGCGCACTTCTACCTCGTAGGGGATGCGCTGCAGGATCATCTGCGGCAGAATGTCAATGCCCAGCCCCTTTTCCACCATGGAGAGGATGGCATAATCCTCCCATGTGGTAAACCGCACATTCGGATGGATATCGAACCGGGCCAGCAGGTCGCTCACTTCGGTCCTGCCGCCGTGCGATAAATAAAGCCCGCCCGGCTGTTGGAAGAATACAGAGGGCGGGCATTTTTATTGGGGGGGAGTCAAAGTCCATTTACGATATTTTCCGGGCGCTGTCCGTTTTGCACGGCCTGAATCGCTGCTGCAATGATGCGGTAATTCCGACGGCCCGATGTTCCGGTAATGCCGGCGATGTGCGGCGAATAGATCACGTTTTCGGCAATATCGCGGGGCAGGCTGAGCAGTGGATTCTCCTTTGTGACCGGTTCCGGCGCAATCGTGTCCAGCCCGGCTCCTGCAATCTTTCCGCTGCACAGTGCCTCCGCAAGAGCAGTGCTGTCCACAAGATCGCCGCGTGCGGTGTTGACGATCAATGCTCCATCCTTCATGCCCGCCAGAAATCCCGCATCTACCATGTTCACAGTCTGAGGCGTAACGGCCAGATGCAGGCTGAGGACATCACTGCATTTCTGGATCGTTTCAAGGCTTGCATATTCCGCATGGCAGGCTTCCTCGGTGGCGCTGTCGGCCCGGAAGGGGTCATAATACAGCACCTTCGGCCCAAAGGGAACCAGCATCTGCGCCACAGTGCGGGCAATGGCACCAAAGCCCACCAGACCAACGGTACAGTCGCCCAGTTCCCGGATGCAGCCCGTGGAGATGCAGTGCTTCTGGCGTTCATCCTGCCGCCCCTCGGCCACCAGCGTATCATTCAGTTTGACCTGCCGCAGGCAGCACAGCATGAACATAACAGCATGTTCTGCCACCGCACGCGCATTGGACCCCCGGCAGTTGCATACCGGGATACCCGCCTGCTTTGCAGTTTCCAGATCAAACAGGTTGTATCCGACACCCACGCCGTGGATCAGCTTCAGCTTTGGCAGCGACTTGATCAGCTGCGCATCCAGCCGGTTATTCGGCTCTGCGATCAGCACTTCCGCATCCGGGCAGGCTGCTGCGATCTGTTCGCCGGTGCAGCTGCCGCTGCGCAGCTGTGTGATCTGCAGCTGCTGTTCCTGCCCCGGCAGAAGCTGGCGGCGCAGGCCCTCTGCGTCGCCCAACATCAATACCTTCATTTTGTTTCCTCCTTTGCGCCGCGCAGCGCCGCTGCTGCATCCAGCATGGCATCTGCCATAAAATTCAGATCTGCACTGCAGCATACGCCGTCAAAGCCCTGCGCCAGGCGCAGCCGGCCGGCGGCGGTGTTCGGCGCAAAGATGTACACCGGTTTGCCCGCTTTGCGGCAGACCGCCAGCACCCGCGCAAAAGCCTGTTTTACTTCCTCATCTTCAAACTGGCCGGGCTTGCCCAGTGCCACCGAGAGATCGAACGGGCCGATAAAAATGCCGTCCACGCCTTCCAGTGCCACGATCTCCTCCAGATGTTTCAGGCAGCCCACCGTCTCGCACTGCGGGATCAGCATGGTGTCCCGGTTGCACTGTTCCAGATAGGCTCCGATTCCCTGTGCCATGGAGCCGTCATAACCCCAGCCGCAGCAGCGGGCAGGGCAGAAGCCCCTGTTTCCAATGGGGGTGTACTTGCCGTATTCGATCAGCTGACGCACCTCTTCCACCGTCTGGATGCCCGGCACGATCAGACCCTTTGCCCCGGCATCCAGCGCCTTGAGCACGGTACCGCGGGTGATCTGGCTGATGCGGGCCAGCGGCGTGATGCCCCGTGCCTCGGCAGCACGGCAGCAGTGTGTGATCTGCGGCAGGTCATAGGGGCTGTGCTCGGTATCCACGATGAAGAAATCAAACCCGGCCAGCCCGGCACACTCGGCCGCCTCGGGGCTGCCCATTTGCAAAAATGTTCCGATGCAGGGCACGCCCTGCGCATAGGTTTCACGCAGACGATTTTTCATAGCCTTTCCCTCTCATATTCTATGGAATGGTTCCAGTATACTCCAAAATGTTTTGCCTGGTTGTAAAGTGCTTTACGGAAATGCGGACTCCATCTTTTTATAATAGGCTCATACACCACCGATCCGAACCCGGATCGTAAAAGAGTGTTGCAAAAGAGTATGGAGGAAAAGTATTATGCCGGTTCGTGAACTTGTAAGTGAATTTGTAAAAGAAGCCCCGCCTTATGTGGTCGGCGCAGAAGAGCAGTCCAAGAAAAAGCCCGACAACGTGAAGGAGCTGATCCAGCTGGCTACCAACGAAAACCCCTTTGGCATCTCGCCCAAAGCCGTGGAAGCCATGCAGCAGCAGGCCGCCATCTGCAACCGTTACCCGGACGTGCGCGCAAAGGAACTGCGCGCAAAGCTTGCCACGGTGTGCGGCGTCCGCGCAGAGCAGGTGATGGTCACCGACGGCGCCACCCAGGGCCTGAACTTTATCGGCGAGGTCTTTCTGCGCCCCGGTGATGAGGCCATCGTCACCCCGCCCACCTATCCGAACTACTACAACATCATCAAACGGATGCAGGCAAAGCTGGTGGAAGTACCGCTGACCGAAGCTACCCTGACCCCGGATTTTGACAAGGTAATGGCGGCCGTTACCCCCAAGACCAAGCTGATCTTCCTGTGCAACCCCAACAACCCCACCGGCACGCTGATCCCATCGGATGAGCTGCACGCCTTTGCACAGGCTCTGCCGCGTCATGTCGTTCTGGTGGTGGACGAAGCCTATCTGGACTTTGTGGAGGACCCCAGCTACAAGAACATGATCGATGCCGTAAGCGATGACACCAACGTGATCGTGGTGCGCACCTTCTCCAAGATGTACGGCATGGCCGGTGCCCGCATCGGCTACCTGATCTCCAATGAGGAGATCGTGAACTATCTGCAGCGGGACGCTACCGGTTTCTGCACCAACCGTCCCGCCCTGTATGGTGCACTGGCCGCACTGGACGACAGGGAATTTCTGGACATGAGCGTTTCCATGACCAAGAAATCCCGTGCATTCCTGGCCGCCGAGATGCACAAGCACGGCTTTACCGTGTGGGAGAGCCACGCGAACTTCATTTATTTTGACCCGCTGGTGGATGTGCAGTGGTTTGCCGATCAGATGCTGCGCTTCGGCCTGATCATCCGCGGCAACTTCCCCAAGAACCGCATCTCTGTCGGCACACTGGAACAGGATGCCATTGTGGCGCACGCTTTTGACGAGATCTGCGCCTCCGACGAATACAAAGCCCGGCTGAAGGGCTAAGCCCTGACATGCCGTCTGCCCTGTGCTGCTGCATGGGGCAGTTTTTGTATCAGAAAAGGAGGAACCATGCAGGTCAGTCTGATCGTACTGCGGCAGACCGCCGCCATGTTTCTGCTGATGGCGGTGGGGTTTGCACTGTACAAAGCCAAAAAGATCGATGAGCCGGGCAGCCGCAGCATCGCATCCGCGCTGCTGTATGCGGTGATGCCCGCCACCCTCATCAACAGCCTTTTGCTGGAGCGCAGTGCTGCCAACACAGCGCTTCTGGCACGCAGCACCCTGGCCGCTGCTGCCGCCATGCTGCTTTCTATGGCTGCGGCACGGCTCATTTACCGCAAGAGCGGGGTAGAAGCCTTTGCAGCCGCGTTTTCCAACGCAGGTTTTGTGGGCATCCCGCTGGTGCAGGCCGCCTTTGGGGCCGACGCATCTTTCTGCATCGTGGGCTACATGGTGCTGCTGTGTTTTTTGCAGTACACCTACGGCGTTGCTCTGCTGACCGGGGAAAAGCTTTCCTTCAGCCCTGCAGAACTGGCGAAAAATCCTGTTATCTGGGGCACCGCCATCGGCCTTGTGCTCTATTTCAGCGGCTTCGGCAGCAGCCTGCCCAGCCTGTTCACCAACTTTTTGAGCAGCCTTGCCGGGCTGAATGCACCGCTGGGCATGATCCTGCTGGGCGTGTATCTGGCGCAGTCGGAACTGAGCACCACCTTCACCACGCCCCGCCTTTACGGTCTGTGTGCCGTCCGGCTTGTGCTGGTCCCGCTGCTGACTGCTGCACTGCTGTTCCTGCTGCCGCTGGATCATGAACTGAAGCTGTGCCTGCTGATCGCATCGGCGGCACCGGTGGGTGCCGGAGCCGCCACCTATGCACAGCTGTTCGGCGGCAACTACCGCTATGCCGGACAGGCCGTGGCGCTCTCGTCGCTGCTCAGCGTCGCCACCCTGCCGCTGGTCCTGATGGCCGCATCACTGTTTTTGTAAAAAGGAGGCTCTTATGGAAATTGCCGGGATCATTGCCAGCCAGACCTTTGTTATGCTGCTTCTGATGGCAGTGGGCTACTGCCTGTACCGCAGCGGCAAGATCAATGCCGAGGTCAGCCGCGGCATTGGCACCATGCTGCTGTGGGTGGTTTTTCCCGCGGTGATCATCAAAAGTTTCTGCGCCGCACGCACACCGGAGCACACGCTGGCGCTGGCGCAGAGCACCCTGCTGGGGGCTGCCGCACTGGCGTTGGCCATGCTGGCAGCGCGGCTGCTGTTCCCCAAAAGCGCCATCGAGGATTTTGCCGCTGCCTTTTCCAACGCAGGCTTCATCGGCATCCCGCTGGTTCAGGCCACATTGGGTGCCGACGCCGTTTTTTACATCGTGCCCTTTGTGGCCCTGCTGAACATCCTGCAGTTTTCTTATGGCGTGGACCTGATGACCGGCAAAAAGCGGCCGTTCACCCTGCACACCGTGCTGGCGAACCCCATTGCCGACGGCACGCTGATCGGCCTTGCCATTTACTTTTCCGGCCTGGGCAGCCATCTGCCGGAAGCCGCCGCCAAGACCCTGACCCACATCGGCAGCCTGAATGCTCCGCTGGCCATGATCGTGCTGGGCGTGTATCTGGCACAGTCGGATCTGTGCGCCCTGTTTACCAGTCCAAGGCTGTACTGGGTAAGCTTTGTGCGTCTGGTATTGATCCCCGCACTGACCCTGCTGCTGTTCTGCCTGTTCCCGGTACCATCTGAGATGCGGCTGGCCGTACTCATTGCGGCCGCTGCACCCGTAGGGGCCAATGTAGCCGTCTATGCTCAGCTGAACGGTCTGGATCACGTTTATGCCAGCCAGACCGTGACCCTTTCCACACTGCTGAGCATCCTCGTCCTTCCGCTATTTTCTGCTGCGGCAAATCTGGTCCTCTAATCCGGTTTTGTCCGCGACTTCCCCATACCGCAAAAGGCCGCTGCGAAAGCAGCGGCCTTTTGTCGTTCTGATTTTTATTTCAGCTGTCCAGATACTCGTCCAGTTCCGTCAGTGCACAGGCAAGCAGCTTTGTGCGGGTGTACAGGCTTTCCACAAAGGCGTACTCTTTGCTGGAATGATTGTACTGCCCGCAGACACCCATACTGCAGATGGTGGGCACCCCGGCCATGGTCAGATAGGATGCATCCGAGCTTCCGCCCAGCACCCGTTTGCCCATGGTGCCAAGGCCGCTGCGCTCCGACACGGCGGCCACAAAATCGGCCAGCGCCTCACCGCGGGGCGTCTTTTCAAAGGGAGCCATAAACTCGCGGAATACGAGCTTGCAGTGGGTGCCGTCAATGTGCGTCGTGCTGCCGATCTCCTCAAAGGCTTTCAGCAGGCGCTGCTTTTCGTCCGCACGGTTGTAGCGCACATCAAAGCTCATGGTGCACAGCTCCGGAATACCGTTCGGCACACTGCCGCCGCGGATCACAGTCGGTGCTACGGTGGTGCCTTTTTCAAGATCGGTCAGTGCGGCCAACGCCTGAGCAATATAGGTCATTTCCAGCAAAGCATTGCGTCCGCTGGAAAACTCGTTGCCTGCATGAGCTGCCTTGCCGGTGACCTCCACATCTCCCTGACCGCCGCCCTTGCGGCCGATGCAGATCTCGTTGCTGATAAGGCCTGTTTCCATGTTGAAGCAGCAGGCGCAGCCCTTTGCCAGCTCCATCATCTTTTCCGGGGTGCTTCCGTGCTCGTGGCCCTTGTCCTCATCGCCGGCGAACAAAAAACGGATGGGATGTTTGTTCCAGCCCAGCGCCTGCAGCGCCCGCAGGGCCCAGATCGCGATCACGATGCCGCCCTGCATATCCAGGCAGCCCAGACCGTGGGCCTTTCCCTCTGTATCCACCCGAAAATGCGGCGTGCCGTCCAGCGCTGTTTCGGTGCCGGGCACGGCGTTTTCGTCCGGGCAGGAGTTCACCGTATCGTAATGTCCGCTGATAAGGATGGGCGCACCTGGCGCGCTGGTGTTCCAGTCTGCCACGATCAGGCGGCTGTTGACCGGGCCTACATCCACCGAGCGCACATCCATGCCCAGCACCGAAAAGATATCCATGAGCTTATCCGCCATTTTCATCGCAGCGGAGCGGTCCCGGGCCTGACTGGGGGTATTTACAAAATCCTCCCACAGGCACAGCATCTCACGGCGGTGTTCTTCCACATACTGTTTCACAGTCTCATAGGCAGGTTCCATTGTTATTTTCCTCCCGATAAAAAAGGGCTCTGGGAAAATAATTCTCCCAAAGCCCCTTTGCTTTTACATGCTTTTCAGTTTCAGCCTTTGTAATCCGGTGCGCGTCCGATCAGGCCGATCAGCTCTTTCATGGCGGCGATCATTGCATCGATGTCCTTTTCGGTGTTGAACCAGTTGCAGGAGATGCGGAAGCCGCCCACATTGTCGGTAAAGCGCTGCGCCACAAAGATCTTGCGGGCGTGCAGATCACGCATGATCCTGCGGTCGATCTCCACATCCTGATACAGCCGTGCAATGATGATGCCTGCGCGGCGCTCCGGGTCGCGGTGGGTGATCACCGTGCCGCCGATCTCTTCGATGCGGTCCATGCAGTAGGCACCCAGTTCCCACACATGCTGCTGGATATTCTCAATGCCGATCTCATTGACCAGCCCCAGCGACTCGCCCAGCGCAATGGCACCGGCATAGTTCGTGGTTCCGCCGATCTCAAACTTCCGTGCGGTATTGGGGAACGTCCAGTCCCATACGGATTTGGAATCGCATTTCTCCCAGTAAGCGCCCCAGCCGCCTTCCGGCACGCTGGTGTTCAGGTAGCCGCCGTAGCTCTGCTTGATCTTGTCCAGAGAGCCCTTGTTGACATACAGGATGCCGGTGCCGTAAGGGCTGTTGGCCCACTTATGTCCGCCTGCGGTCAGCACATCGATGTGGCAGGCCTTGGTGTCGATCTTGGTCACGCCCATCTGCTGTACCGCATCCACCACAAACAGGATATCGTTTGCCTTGCACCAGTCGCCGATCTCCTTCAGGTCGCTGGCCCAGCCGTTGCACCATTCCACCGTGGACATGACCAGGATCTTGGTGGTCTTATCTGCCAGCTTGGCAAAGTCGGCCGCACGGAAACGGTTGTCCGGGGTCTTGCATACGCGGATATCAATGTTCTTGGTCTTGCGCATCAGACACCAGGGCAGCGCCACCTGAATGAATTCCAGATTTGTGGTCAGGATACTGTCACCGTCGTTCAGCTCGATGCCTGCAGCAGCGATGTTCAGGCCGTGAGAGGTGCTCTCCACCAGTGCGATCTCCTCCGGGTCTGCATTGAACAGTACCTGTGCTTCATGATAAGCTTTGTTGCGCAGGCTGTCCATGGCGATATGATGGGCACTGCTGTTGGCTTCTTCCTGGCAGGCGGTCATGTCGGCAAATGCCTTGACGGCGCGCACTGCACGCTGCGGTGCAAAGCTGACGCAGGCAGCATCCAGAAAGGTCATGGTCTCCAGCACCGGGAACTCTTCTTTGCGGATCTTTTCCCAATCGATCTGTGCCATTGTGTATTCCTCCTTATTCAAACTCCACGATCAGTTCCACTTCGCAGACGGCATTCATGGGCAGAGCTGCCACGCCTACAGCGCTGCGGGCATGGGCACCCTTTTCGCCAAAGGCGGTCTGCATCAGCTCCGAAGCGCCGTTCACCACTTTGGGCTGCGTTGCAAACTCCGGTGCGCTGTTCACAAAGCCGCACAGCTTTACCACCTTCGTCACGCGGTCCAGATCACCGATCAGAGCCTTGACCACACTCAGACAGTTGACAGCGCAGATCTGCGCGGCCTGATAGCCCTTATCGATCTCGTCATCCGACTTCAGGCTGCCGGTGTAATTCAGTTTTCCCTGCTCAAAGGGCAGCTGGCCGGACACATAAACGGTGTTCCCGCTGATGACACCCGGCAGATACGCTGCCACCGGGATGGGTGCCGCATGGATCTCAATGCCTTTTTCGGCAAGACGTTTTTCTACTTCAGACATGATGTTTTGCTCCTTTCGTGTCTGGTTTTTGTTTACAATACGATTATAAAGGATGCCGGCTTTTGAAAATATCAAGTAGTTTACGTTTCTCAAAATTTCCGCAAAAAAACAAAAACGGCGGAGCCGAAGCCCCGCCGGAAAATGCTTTTTACAGGAAGTTGATCACAATGCCGGCCAGCGTGACCGAAAGGATGGTGACCACCGTAATGCCGCCCACGACATACGGCACGCTGAGCGTCTCTTCGATATAGGTCTTTTCGTCGTCCGTCTCACCCACAGCCTCACTGACTTCGCGGCAGATGACAACGTTGGAAGGGAAGCCCAGGAACTGCTCCACGCCGATACCGACGGCCAGATCACGGTCGCCCACCAGCTTCCAGCAGGGCAGGACCCAGCCCACCACAAAGATGCCGATGCAGGCTGCCACGAACAGTACGATGGTCTGGAATGCCATGGTGCCCAGATCGCTCAGGGAGACCTTGCCCAGAGAGGGGATGATGGAGCCGAACACGGCGATCATCATCAGGCCGTAGGAATTGCTGCGCTGCAGGGGCTTGGGAGGGATATAGCCGCCCAGACCGGACACAGAACCCAGCAGCAATGCCCAGATGCTGTAGTTGATGGGGGTCAGGCTGCCCAGCACACGGGCGATCCACGCGCCGATGCAGACGATGGCCAGCAGAACATTGGAGGTAAACAGATCCTTGTGAGTCTCATAGAACATGGGCTTGTCGGAGGAGGTGCCCTTCTGCTTTGCTGCCAGCTCAGCCATGTGGGCAGCAGGGTCCTTGCGGAAGTCTGTCACCAGCTTGTTGGCGTAGCGCAGGCCCATGGCAGAAGCAATGGGTGCACCCACGAATTTCTGCACCGAGTAAATGACAGCACACAGAGCAGCGGCAGTCTCCAGGCCGCGATCCAGTGCAGCCTGAGACATCAGGGAAGTAGCCATTGCCGCACCGTTGATGACCGGCATACCTACCAGCGCCGTATCGAAGCCGATAATGGGTGATACGCACAGAATGGCAATGCAGGAGGCCACCATGCACAGCGCTGCCATCAGTACCGTGCGCCACTCGCGCACCAGCTGACGGATGTTCAGCGTAGAACCCATGTTGAACAGCACCATTGCCGTTACGGCACCTGCCAGCTGGGTCAGGCCCGCCTGATCGATGATGTCTTTCGGGATCCATCCTGCCAGGAATGCGATCAGGAATAACAGCATGACCACCATCATGCCGGACACCCGGCCTTTCGTAAAGTGACCCACCAGATCACCCAGAGCAAACAGCCCCACAACGATCATCAGGTAAAAATATGGACTTGAAAACATTTTACTTTCCCCCTTGTCTGGTTTTTGTTAACCCCTCGCTTCAAATTCATCCAGCCGCATCACACAGCAGGTGAGCAGCTTTGCCCGCTGGAACAGACTATCCACCAGCGCGTACTCCTGATCTGAGTGATTGAACTGGCCCCGGACACCGATGGAACAGATGCACGGCACCCCGGTCAGGGTGATAAAGGACGCATCCGAACCGCCGCCCAGGAAGGTCTGACCCATGCTGCCGTAGCCAAGATCTTCACTCACCGTGCTGACAAAGCCTGCCAGAGCCTTGACTGCCGGTGTAGTGTCGAACGGTGCCATGAACTCACGGTACTCAAACTCTGCAGTGGTGCCGTCCACAGTGGTGCCGGCACAGATGCCTTCCAGTGCCTTCACCACCCGGTCACGTTCACTGCCGCAGCCGAACCGAAGATCCACGGTTGCAGTGCAGATGGGCGGGATGCTGTTCATCACTGTGCCGCCCTGCAGCATCGTGACCGCCACCGTGGTGTTGGCTTTGAGATCTGTCAGCGCCTCCACCTCTTTGATCTTGTTTGCCATTTCCGAAATAGCGCTGCGGCCTTCCAGGTAGTTGTTGCCGGAGTGCGCCGCCACGCCGTGCACCGTCAGGGTCGCCTGTCCGGTGCCTTTGCGGCCCACGCAGATCGCGTTGGAAACAAGACCTGTTTCCATATTGAAGGCCGCTGCTGCGCCGCCGGTATGTTCCAGCAGAAATTCCTTTGTTGTACTGAACTGGTGGCCGTTTTCTTCATCACCGACGAACACCAGCTTTATCGGGCGTTCGTGCCAGCCAAGCGCCTGCAGCGCCTTGACGATCCAAATCGACATCACGATGCCGCCCTTCATATCCAGACAGCCAAGACCGTGCGCGCGGTTTTCTTCGTCGATGGTGAACGGGTGTTCTCCCTTCAGCGGAACGGTATCGTAATGCCCGCTGAACAGCACCGGTGTGCCCGGATTTTCCTTGCCCCACCATGCCACGATGCCGGGGCCGCTGCGCTCGCTCACCTCAAAGGTCTCGCAGGTGCAGCCAATGGACTGAAACACCTTTACGAGCTTTGCCGCCATTGTTTCGGTCTTTTCCTTGTTCAGCGTATCACTGCGGGTATCTACAAAATCTCGCCACATATCGACCATTTCATTCTTGTGTGCATCGATATATTCCTCAACCCGCGCAATCGTTTCAGGGGACAGTTTCATGTTTGTGTTCCTCCCTGCAGCCAATTATTTCACGGTAAAAACAAAACAAGGAAACAGGCGTCCGCATCGTTGCGGATTTCTGTTTCCTTGTCTAAGATAATACACAAACCGTTCCGGTTTGTTTGTAAACTGTTTTACAAATCTGAAAAATTCGGCAAATCACTCCTGCGGTGCCGTTGCCATCTCCTGCAGACGCGCTTCGTCCCGGACGAGATAGTATCCCTCCTGTTTTTCGATCACACCCTCATTGGCCAGATCCAGCAGGGTATTGTTCACGGTCACCCGGCTGGTGCTGACCATGGTGGCAATGTCCGTGCAGGTAAAACGGAGCTTGATGTAAATTCCATCCGGTCTCACCCGGCCGTATGCGTCGCAGAGATTCAGCAGCACCTTTGCAATACGCTGAGTGGCGCGGTCAAACGAAAGCATCGTCTGCTGCGCGATCATCATGCGGTTTTTGCGCGCCTCATACTGCAGCAGGCGGTCTGCCAGGATCGGGTCCGAATGGAACAGCCGCTGTGCCTCCTTGCTTGGCACTACGTACAGCTCAGTCGCCTGCAGCGTTTTAGCTGTCGTTACATGATGCTTGCCAAGAATGCATGCGATCTCACCGATAATAGCCCCTTTGCACGCAATGTAAAGCTGCTGCTCCTGCCCGTCCTGATTATAGACGCTGATGCGCACCCTGCCTTTTTTGACGATATACAGGCAGGTGAACTCCTTGCCCTGCCAGAAAACAGTAGAATGCGCAGGATATTTCGCCGCCGTACGGCCCCGCGTAAAGCCATCCCATGTATCCAGCTCCAGCGAGATCCACGGTGAATCCACATTGTGCCAGATATATTCCGGTATATCGATCATACTTTCACATCCCTCATACTGATGTTGTTTTTATTTTATCAGCTTTGAATATAAAACGCAAATCTCTAAATATATTATTCCGCGATTCCACCGCGCAGCCTGCACCGGAACGGTTCCCTGAGCCCGCTCTGAAAAGTCAACAAATGCTTTGTGTACAATATACCAGCTTTGCACATCTGGTCGCTCTGTCAACCTATAACAAAAAATGAGATCGGCACCTCCTTTCGAAGAAAACCCATCTCATTTTTCAACTATTTTGCAGCAGCCTTTTTATCGGACGGTTTCGATATCCGCGTGCTCCAGCACATAATCTGTAAAATCCACACCGATGCCCGGGGTCTCCGGTGCGGTAAAGTAACCGTTCACCGGCTGAATCACCGGGGTGACCAGCTGGGTGTATTCGTCCAACAGCGTTTTCTGGTGGTGCTCGTGGATGATAAAGTTCGGGATGGCCGTTTCTGCGTGCACAGCGGCCATCTCGGCGATGCCGGTGCCGGCAGTGTGAGCCTGTACCGTGATGTCGTACACATGGGCGGCCGCTGCAATTTTAAGGAACTCGGTCAAGCCGCCGCAGCTGCCGATATCCGGCTGGATCACATCCAATGCCCGCTTTTCGATGAAAGGCCGGTAGCCCCAGCGGCTGTAGATGCGTTCCCCGGCGGCCAGCGGGATGGCAGTTTTGTCTTTGACCGCAAGGGTCAGCTCCGGGTTCAGCGGCGTGTTGACCTCCTCGTAGAAGTAAATGTTATAGGGCTCCAGTGCCTGTGCAAATTGGATGGCCGCGCCGGTATCGGTGTTGGCGTGGTTTTCGATGATGATGTCCACGTCCGGGCCGACGGCTTTCCGGATAGCGGCGACGCGGGCAATGCCCAGCCGCAGCGTCTGTTGGGAAAGCCGGCCGGTCAGCGCTTCCCTTGTGGGCTGACCTTCGGCGTTGTGGGCCAGCACATCCACCTTGATGGCGTCGTAGCCGTCCTCCACGGCGCGGCGGGCTTCGGCCGCGTACTGCTCTACCGAGGTCAGCACCAGACGGCCCGGGTGGTT
This sequence comes from Faecalibacterium sp., assembly GCA_050873025.1. Taxonomy (GTDB): domain Bacteria; phylum Bacillota; class Clostridia; order Oscillospirales; family Ruminococcaceae; genus Faecalibacterium. Next base: position 21,284 of record JBNMHZ010000008.1, read on the forward strand.
CCAGCCAAACTGGGTCTGGCTGGCATAGGCGCGCACCTTTTCGCGGGTCTTGCCGCCCAGCAGCTGGTACAGCGGCACGCCCAGCGCCTTGGCCTTGATGTCCCACAATGCAATGTCAATGGCACTGATGCCGGAGAACACCACCGTGCCGCCGCCCTGGCCCCAGAAGGTATGCTTGAAAAAGTCCTCCCAGATGCGCTCGGTCTGGAACGGGTCTTTGCCGATGACGCGTGCGGCCAGTTCCTTGACCATGGCCGCACCGGCACCGCCGCCCACGCCGTAGGCAAGGCCCACCTCGCCTACGCCGTAAATGCCTTCGTCGGTATCCACCCGCACCAGAATGGGGCGCTGCCCGGTAGTGGGCCGCTTGTGGACGTGATAAATCGTGACCTGTGTGATCTTCATAAGGCAGCTCCTCCTTTAAATCGTGTACTGGTCGGGCTGGGGCTCTTCTTTGTGGTGCACCACCCGGTCCAGGATTTTTTGTTCGTAGTAAGCAAAGGACTGGTCGCGCTCTCGCGGACGGGCCAGCTCAATGGGCTGATCCATCGTGATCTCGCCCTCTTCGATCAAAATGACCCGGTCGGCCAGATAGACGGCCTCGCTCACATCGTGGGTGACAAGCAGAGCGGTGATGCCTTTTTCAGCCCACAGCCGCTCGATGAGGGCCTGCATCTCCATGCGGGTCAGTGCATCCAGTGCGCCCAGCGGCTCGTCCAACAGCAAAATCTTGGGGTCGGAAGCCAGTGCACGGGCCAATGCCACGCGCTGCTTCTGTCCGCCGGAGAGGATGCCGGGAAATTCGTCTGCCCGGTCTGCCAGACCTACAAGGGCCAGCGATTCCAGCGCGGCGGCGCGGCTGTGGTCGGAAGCAAACAGGGCCACGTTTTCCCAGATACGCTTCCATGGCAGCAGGCGCGGCTCCTGAAACAGAAATTTGACCGGTGTGTCAGCGGCCTTTATCTGCTGGCCGTCGATCTCCACGGTGCCGGAGGTAGGGGAATCCAGCTGGGAGATGATGCGCAGCAGGGTGCTTTTGCCGCAGCCGGAGCGGCCTACGATGGCAAGAAATTCGCCGGGTGCCACGGTCAGGTCTACGCCCTTCAGCACCTTGTGGTCGCCGAACTGCTTGGTGATGCCGTGCAGGGCAAGGCGGGGTGTTTGTGTTGCAGCAGCCATGTTCAGTTTCTCCCTTCTCTGCGCCAGACCAGAAGTTTGCGTTCCAGCAGGGATGCCAGCTGGTCAGACAAAACACCCAGAATGCCGTACAAAATCACGCCCAGCACGATGACATCCATCAGCATGTATTCGCGGGCGTTTGTGACCATGTAGCCGATGCCGGACTTTGCCGCCACCGTCTCAGCCACGATCAGCGTGACCCACATGCGGCCCAGCGACTGGCGCAGGCCCACCAGAATGGACGGGCAGGCACCGGGAAAGATGACGTGCCGGAACAGGGCAAACCCGCGCAGGCCGTAGGCCTTTGCCATTTCCAGCAGGGCGGGGTCGATGTAGCGGATGCCGTGGAAGGTGTTGAGGTAGATGGAAAAGAAGGTGCCGATGGCCACCAGAACGATTTTGGTGGCTTCGCCGATGCCCAGCCACACGAGGATGAGGGGCATCATGGCGAGGTAGGGCACATTGCGCACCATCTGCACCGGAGTGTTCAGCAGCTTTTCCGCCGTGGGCGAAAGGCCGTTGACCACGCCCAGCACAAAGCCGATGCTGCCGCCGAGGGCAAGGCCCGCAAAGGCACGCAGGGTGCTGATTCGGATGTTTTCCAGCAGGGTGCCGTTGCGCAGCAGACGGAGAAAGGCTTTCCATACGGCGGCAGGCGAGGGGATCAGGCTGGCGCTGGTGGTGTGCAGGGTGGCCAGCGTCCACACCACCAGCAGCACCACCGGCACCACAAAGGGCAAAACGCGGTTGAGCAGTTTGCGATCCATGGCAGCCTCCTTAATACTGGGGCAGAGCAGCAAGCTCTTCGTCAAAGGAATGGTCGAACAGCGGAGCGGCATCGATAGGCGCATCGAACACACCCAGTTTATAAAAGGTGTCGGCAATGTCCTGCTCGGAAGCAATGGTCTCATCCGTGATGGGCCGCACGCTCAGGTGGGTCTGGGCTTCCTCCTCGGTAAAGCGCTCCAGCACATCGTCCCTGTCTTCGCCGGTCAGGTCAGCGTAGAACTTTGCGTAGTCCTCCGGGTTCTGGCGTGCCCACTCGGCGGCTTCGTTGTAGCGGCTCAGCCAGTCCACAAGGGCGGCGTGGGTGGCGGCATCCGCGATGGAATCCGGTGTGGCGTACCAGTAATAGTCACCGCTCAGGATGTCGGCGGCAGAGCGCAGGGTGGTGCAGCCCTTGGCCTTGGCGGTGCGGATGGCGTTGCCGTAGCTTGCAAGGGCATCCACCTCACCGGTGAGCACGGCGGACAGGCCGTCCGAGGTGGTCAGGGCCACGGCATCAATATCCGTCCATTCCAGCCCGGCTTCTTCCAGCATCTTTTCCAGGAAATAGTGGGCGGTGGTGTTTTTTACATGGCCGACCGTCTTGCCCTTGAGCTGCGCTACTTCGGTCAGTGCAGAACCTGCCGGGATGATGAGTTCCTGATCCAGCGTGTGCATCCGGCGCACACCGATGATCTTGAAGTTGCCGCCGTTGGCGGCCTGGCTGGCGGCAAGCGGCGGGATCTGGCTGCCGGTGCCAAGGTCGATCTGCCCGGCGGCCAGTGCTTCCATGACCAGATTGCCGCCCTGCAGCACGGTGAAATCCACCTTGTAGGGGGTATCGTCCAGCCCGGCAGCCTGCACAAGGCCGTGGCCGTTGGAAGCGGAAGCCGCCGCAATGCGCAGCGTCACGCCGGAAAGATCGATGCCGCTGGCCGATGCGGCGGAAGCAGAGCTGGAAGCAGCTGCGGTAGAAGCGGAGGAGGAACCACCGCAGGCGGTCAGGGCAGCGGTTGCAGCAACGGTGCCCAGAACAGAAAGGAATTGACGGCGGGAAATACGGTTCTTCATCTTACTTGTCCTCCTCAGGCTTATAGTTTTTGGGCGCGGATGCTGGGTCCAGTTCGTACTTGCTCTTGGGCAGGTCGGCGGTCAGCAGCCGCTTGTAGTAGGAACCGGTGGTGTACAGCGCACCGGCAGGATTGTGGCAGAGTACACGATCCTTGACGATGAGGTAGGTGACCGGGGCCTTGGAGTGCTTGATGAACAGGGTGTCGTGGCCCACACACAGGCCCATGATGATGTTCAGCTCGGTACCGGCCTTGTTCAGGATCTCGGCCTGCAGCACCGGGTTGCAGAAGGCTTCAAAGTTGCCGGGCTGCAGCTTGCCTTCTTCCGGGATGCCGATCTCGGTCTTATCGTGGGAGCCCACCTTGCAGGCCACGCCGTAGACCTCAATGCCCTTGGCCCGGGCCACTCTGGCAAAGGCGTTGCACTCGTTCAGGAGGCCGATGCAGGTGGCCACGCCCACTTTTTTGTAGCCCATGCGCTTGATGAACAGCAGCGTTTCCTCCACGCGGGTGGCACGGCCGTAAAATTCGCCCTCAATGCTGGCGGCGGTCAGCGCGATCTTGCGGTCGGTGCGGCTGTGCCGGTAGTGGTGCAGGGTCTTTTCCACAAGTTCGGTGTCGCCGGTGGTGGTCAGACATTCTTTCGGGTAGGCTTTCAGGTGGTTGGAGCAGTTGCCCACGGCGCAGTTCGCGCAGCTGAAGGGGCAGCCGGTGTTTTTTGCAGCTTCGCTCATGATACATTCCCTCTCTATTCTGGCGTAATTCCCGGTGTGCCTGCCGCATTGCAGGCAACAAAAAACCGGGGGCTTTTTGCAAAGCTCCCGGGCGAAAACTGACCGTTTGACCGAAAAAAGACAGCGTTATCCCTTTTCCGGCCTGGATCTGGGCACAGCGGCAAAGCCCTGCGCCCGGTCAGTGCAATACGCCCGGGAGCAAGACATTCGACCACATCGAAAATTCTGCCGCAGCAGAACACCAAATTTTGCGTGCATGGCAAATGCCGCCTTTCATTCAGAATAAACCAACTGGAAAAGTTGGTTAATAAGCTCAATGGCCGCAGTATACCACACGCAGAAAGGGGTGTCAACCCCTTTTCTTTGCGGATTTTACCAAATCCGGCAGAGTTCTTTTGGCGATCTGTACAACCCCGCCGCAGGCGCTCCTGCAAAACAGCTGGCCGGCATCGCTTGGTGGATGGAACCCGCAGGCAGCTGGCAGCGGTTGTCGTCGTTGCTGTTCGAGTCCCTTTCATCGCATAAAAAAGAACACCAGAACACAGTTGTACAGCATCCCCGGTAGACATTCCTACCGGTTGGGACCCGCGGGCTACTGATTCGTAGAGCACACCGGGCACTTACCTCAAATTTTGGAAGTTACGGTTTACCATCATTTTAATTCACAGTATCGCAAATTTTGACGTTGGAGTTTCTGCATCGTTTGTCGGATTTTGCAACGATTTACGCCCTTTGCACGTTTTGAAACCGTGCAAAATCCGTGCAGAAACCGTGCACTTACTCTGGAACAAATTAAAAATCGATTCATCCAACCACGACTTGACGGCATTGGTTTGAGTGACCGCACATCAAAATCAAGTCTTGGAGGATACTACTATGAAGAACTTGCTTTCCTGCCGCTACAACATGGACACCGACCGGGTGGAAGCCCGGTTCGCCGATGGCTCCGCTGTTGCCATTGACTGCATCGCCGTTGAGGATGAGTACGGAGATACCCCAGCGCAGCGGGCAGAACTGGACTGGCTGCTCTACAATAAGCCGCTGGAGTATGCGCAGATGGTGCTGAAAGGGGAGATGGAGCATTATCTGTCGCTGGGGTGTGACCACGGCAGACTGGAAGATTAAGCCACAAAAAACGCGCGGCAAAACTGCTAATCGCGCGGCGCGCGTTTTTATCGCTGACTTTTATTCAGGCAACATTGCACGCGTGCATTCCAGCGTGCGATTCCACCTTTCCAAAATTCAATCGTATTACAGTTTATTTTTACAAATTCTCACTTTCACGTTGCACCTTCCCACGCATGAAGAATGCACGCCCGTGCGATTTTTGTTCGCGGTTTATTCGCGGTCAGCCGGATTTATTCGCGCTTTGTTCGCACGATTTCGCGTTTTCAGCGTAAATTCAGCGCAAACTATACCAAGTCAGCGTATTTTCAGCGCAAATCCTGAAATGTCAGCGCAAAATTCTATTCACCTTATAAAAACACCCGCCCACTGTGGTTTTTTCACAGATGGGCGGGTATTTTACATTTTCTGTTCAAAAAGCATTTAGCATATCAAGGCCGTACCGAATCAAAGGCTCTCCTCATCTTCAATTACATTTAGCAATGACTTAAAATCGATTGCTTCCACATGAGGCGCACCACCATAAGCACCCGTCAAATACTTATTCCGTATGCTTGTTTGCTGGAAGATTCGCTCACCGCTTTCAGATACCGATACAACCTCTCTATCAGCTTCTTCGTTCTCTCTGACAATATAAACTGCATCCTTGATGTCCGGTATATCCAGTAAGAGCGTATTATGAGTTGTCATAATAAGCTGTCCTCGAATATATGGCATTGCTTCGCTAATTATTTTGGAATAGAGCAAATCATGTATTCCAGAATCCGCCTCATCTAAAACGACTGTCTCTCCTGACAACGCTCGAAAAAGAAATGGCAAAATTTCAATGATTTGATGATTACCATACGATTCAAAATCGAACGGCATATCTCGTACCTGACCAGAAATCTTCTTTTTGATTCTTAATGTATAATCAATAGCATCGTCACCATTTGACGTTCTTTTATAATATAGTTCCTGATTATCAGCGTTAAGCGCTCTAAACAGTCCTGTTAGTACTTTTTCTGTCCTATCTATTTTCTCTACATCACCCTTTTTAATTGTACCTTCTTCAATATTCAGCAAAATTTTCCCCTTGGTCTGTCCACTTATAAGTGCATGGGGATCACTGCTGTTTTTTATAAAACAAGATACCTTAAAAAAGGAATGAAGTAACACCAAGAAATTTTCCAGAAGTCCTTCATTGAAATATTGTTCGGACTTATCATTCATTTCATGAAGGATAATCGCCAAGACTGTATGTTTTCCCCAAAAACGTCTTAGCTGACTTGTCACATCATCTTTAAGTGTGTCATTCTTAAACAATGCTTTATTTATCGTTTTTTTATCCAGCGTTAAATCGAAATATATTCCCTTTCGCTTTTCAAGAACATATTCTAGCTTCTCGTGAATTATCCCATCTTCGCCGAATTCAACTATGTAGGAGCCTTTTTTTCCATTTACGACAAAATCATATTGCAGATATACCGGTTCATTACTGCCAATCATCCGGCATTCATTAAACAAGCTCTCACTTGAGCGTAGTACTTGCGCCAAATCTTGTCTTGAAATTTTACGCAAAGGAGCACTCGTTCCTTGCGGATGCTCTTGATCATATAGAATTTGTTCTATCATATCGCGTACATCCATCGTACGCATTAAATCGATAAAGATTCCGAGACCCGACATTAAGTTTGTTTTACCTGACCCATTTTCGCCATACACAATCGCTAAGGATTTGTATGAATTGGTTCCCTTACTCAAATCAAAGGTCACATCTTTGAAGGAATAAAAGTTCTTCAATCTGATTTTCGTGAACATCTCCACACCTCCTAGCAGCTCTTATTATATCACTAAGTCCCTGTTTTTTCAATCTTAACCTTTATTTTTGATAGAAAATGTATCATTTTCATGCATTACTTGACAGTTTACATTATTCATGCTATACTTCTTCCAGCACAAGGATTTAGGCATTGCCATCTGACTTTTGTAGCCAGTAGCAAACAGCCCGCTTGCATTGCAGTGCAAGCGGGCATGAATCCGAAATCCTCTTGTTCGACCGCATCCAATCTCAGTCGGAAAGGAGAACATGGACTTTTATAGTTTACCACATTTCCTCCTTCCGGCGCAAGTGTTTTTCTTGATTTAAGGAGGAAAACAAATGATTAATTTTTCCCACATTCGCAATTTGCCTGTGCATCAGCATTCCTACTTAGATTTTGCCGATGTTCAAATTGGCGTCGATAATCCTTTGTTTATCGACCCATCCAGAATCCATCTTGCTGCACTCGCTGGAGACCCTTGGGCTAAAGATGCAGATGCTCTCATCACATCCTTTTTCAATGCTCTTTATGCAGCAGCTGCTCAAAAAGACTTTGAAAAGGTATTCAGCCTGACAAATGGCACTTGCGGAGAACTCAACGAAACCCAGTTGGGCTTATCGCACGGCGCTCCACGCGGAAATGGCGCTTCTTCTGAGCTCATTTTCTCAGCTCTCAAGCAGATGATTGACTATGGGCTTTTTGAAAACGATTTGATTGACGGTTTAGCTGATGTTCCCATTCTTGCAGACAGAATCGATGCCGACCGGCTTTCCGATTGGACAACCAACATCATTTGGCCTGTCCTTCGTGACTTTACCTATGAGCAGCACGAAAAACATCATTTGCGTAAAGCTCAAGCTCCGCTCGTAATGCGCTCTTTCTGGGATATCACTTCTTCCTCTTGGCGCGAATCTCCCGTGAGCGACCTATATTGCAGCGGTAAGCGCATCTGGCTCTGCCCAAAGAAATTTCTTCACAAGCAGCTTCTCATGTCGACCGGAAGTTTTCTCAGAGAGCAAGTGCTTGTTTACCGTCAGACCGTTCACCTCGATAAACAGACCGATTTGTGCCGTCAAAAAGAACTTAAGGATGGCACCACTATTTTAATGGAGCCATATAAGAAAGACATCATCGCCGCCGAACTCCGCGGCAGTAGTCGTACACAGTATGCTCGTGAGAACACCAAAGAATATCCTACGCTTTTACGCAACTATCATCGTGGCTTTGAATTCCAGCCGGGCAAATCGGATTACTTTATCTCGGACGAAGAGCTAGACGAAATCCTTTATCCGAAGAACTGATATCGTTATATATTTCCATCGCAAAGGTTTACCACCCATGCGGTGGATTTTTTATATTCATCGGATTTATAACCCTTCAATTTACGTATTCCTTTTGAAAATGCGGTCATACAGAACCACCTTGTCCTGTGTTTCGATATGTACACGCTCTTTCTTCAGGAGGGTTCGATAGCGCTGGTTTGTGCGGTAGTCACGGCCACTTTCTTCAAAAGCAGAGCAGCACAAGAAGTCACATACCGCATTGCCGGAGGGGGATTCCCGAATAATGAACACAAAGGCCGTTGGTTCAATCTGACTGGAAATCAGGTAGTCCGCTTTGATTTTGGTCACGAACGGATAGAACTGGGGCATATAGGAGAACAACTCGAACTCCTGCTCAAGTATTTCTTTCAGCCGTACCAGTGCCCGCAAACGCGGCTCCACATACTCCTGATAGAGTGCGCCCTTCTTTACCTTGTCGTAGGTAATCTTGCCAGACAGAATCATGTCCACCGTCTTGCGTGGACTATACCGGGGCAGGGCAATATCTTTCAGATAATGGAACCCTGCAAGGTGAGGAAAGTCCTCTGGTGAAAACGTCAGCTTAATCTCGTGCAGCTCCCCCTTATAACCATAGGCAAAGACATAGTGGTACTCGGTCAGCTCTTTCCAGACTTCTGCTGCCCAGTACAAAATATCCTGCTGTTCGTCCTGCACATTTTCACCTTCCCTCAAAAAAATAGAAGCCCTGCCGAAAGGCAAGGCTCCTATTAAGCGTTTTCTTTCGATTCATCGAATCTATTCGGCTTGTGGTTATCGCTTAACCCACGGTCTGGCTCCACAATCGGCTGATACCGAACCAGTCCACTGCTTCAACGCCACCGATAGCTGGTCAACGCCGCTATCCTCTAGTTTTATTATACCACAAAAGAACGTAAGTGCAAGTAGTTGAACTTGATTTATTCGTTCAAGGACAGTATATGCTGACTATTCGCTAACCTTTCCCTCCCAAGACATTAGCACCGACTGCTGTTGCAAACCATATACACAACCTGTTTATTCTTTGCAATTTCCTTTAACATCTCCAGCGCACGTCCTGTATGTTCATCATCCAGATTTACAAAAGGATCATCCAAAAGAACAAATGGCTTCTCCTGCTTGAAAAGGGCGTCAATCAATGCAAGCCTCATGCAAAGCATAACGCTGTCAACAGTTCCCGCACTAAAATAGTCAATTTCTCGTGCTTCACCCTTCTCGTCTACATGGATTGTCAAATCATGGTCTACAAGTGCTTTGCTGAAGTCGCCACCCAGCAGCTCATGTACATACGCTGCAAAGTTCTGCTCCACACCGCCAACATACTGGTTTGAAAGATTGTTCTTGGCCGTTTCCAATAGATTCAAAGTCGTGTCCAGAATACCACAGTTCTGTTCAGCTTCTTCGCGCTGTTCCATCAGACGCTTCAGTTGATCTTTCATTTCGGGAATTTGCTCAACTGTCTGCAAAAGTTTTTTGCGGTCGTCTCGTGCTGCTTGAAGGTTATCGTCTACCTCTTGCAGTTTTCTTTTTGCAATATCCTCTGCGCCAATCAAAGAGTCCACAGCGGGTAGTTCTTCCTGCTCCTGTTTTTCTTCAGGTAAACCATCCTTAAATTCCGCGTGCTGTTTCTTAAAATCTGTAATACTCTGTATGATTTTTGCTTTACGATCTACCTTTAGAGCATGATCTGCTATATCCTCCAAAATTTGAGAAAGCATTTTTTCATTCAGCGGCAGCTGGAATCCATATTTACAAGCAAATCGCTCAATATCTGTTCCTGCCTCCGCTTTCTGCTTTTCAAACTTATCCTTATTTGTGTGGTAATCTGCTACATTCTTTGCGGCCGTTCTGTATGCTGCAAAGTTGCTTCTCAGTGTTTCAAGAGAAACATTATACGACTGTCCCTCCACATACACATGATACTTCTTCAAAACAGCTTCAATTGCAGCAGTCAGCTCCTGTTTTTGACTTTCGGCTTTCTCACGCTCCTCCTTTGTCGATTTCCATTTGGAATCCAGCCTCGACAATTCTTTTGCATCATCGTCCAATTTCTGCAACTGTACTAAGATATTGTCTGCATCGTCATTTAGATGATATTTTGCAAGTGCTGCTCGCAAACTTTCTTCAAGCTGCTGGATTTCAGAATTAAGTCTTTCTTGCTCTTGCTGAATATCTTTCTGCCGGCTTTGCAAAGTTCCATATTCATTCCAGCGGGTTCTCAAATCCATCACAAATCGTTCCTGATATGGCTGGCCCGGATAATATCTGCCAAATACTTCCTGCACATAGTTCTGCTGCGCATCTATTTTAGTCCCAAGCGAATTTTTTTCATTTTCCAATTCATTTTTTTGATTCTGTAACCGCAAGTACGCCTTTTTGTCGAGCAGTAGATTTATCAGCTTTGCATTCGGCTCTGACGCATCCTCATAGAATTTCATGAGGAATTCAGCCACATCCTTTTGCAATGTATACAGCTCCTGAATTTCGGCTTCGCTAATAGCACTGCTTTCAACGGCGACCTGTTCAGTGCCTTGGTCAACCATTTTCTTCGTATGTGTCCAGAAAGCTCCCAAAATCACAGCAAATCCAATAACCGAAAGAATTGCACCAACTGCAATCTTTGACAGAGCAAAGCAAACAACACCCGCCACAATTATCACTGCACCGATTGCAATCAATACCACGGAATTGCCGGACTTCTTTGTTTCCTGCTTTTGAATCGGCTGGAGGACAGTTGTTTTCGTTTCTTTTTTGCTGTTCAGTTCATCAATTCGGCGGCAGTCATTCTGCTTTTGCTGAACTACCTCATCTTCGGGAACTTCAATGGAAAAGACACGACTTAACCGTTTCCACTCATTCGCATCTGCTTCTGATAGAGCGCTTTCGTTAAGTTTGTTTTGATAGCCAATTATCTGCCTCTGGATTTCCTCACAGTGGGCAAGTTCTTCTTCATCAACACTCTTCCCTGCAAAGAATTTTGAAAGTTCTGACAATTTACTAGCTTCAGCCACCGTTAATTGCTGCGCATTTAATTCACCTTGTTTTGCTGTCAATGTATTAGCATCATCTTTGTACTGTTTAAGTTCCTCGGCACTCGGTACACCTGCCTGAAAATGTGTTCTTAGCGTTTCACGTTGTTCCAGATCTTCCTTGCTCATCTGTACACCCGCACGAGCAACCACTTTGGACAGGTCGTTGCAGTCTCTCTGGCACTGCTGGATTTCTGCATTGGTCTTTACTCCATCGGAAAAGATCTCCCGTCCCTGTGCTTCGCACTGGGCATCTTCCTCTTTCAGAACAAGACCATTCAATTCATTTTGTGCCTGCTGAACGGCCACAATTTTATTGCTTTGCTGATGGATTTCATTTTTGGATGGGTAGCCTTTGGGGTAAGATTCATCCAGCACTTGAATATCGCTTTCCAATGTGTGCAGGTCTTTTTCCAAACCCGTAAATTGCTCCCGCAATGCTTGGTTTGCTTGCTGTGCAGATGCCTTCGTTATTTTTTCACGAAGCGCAGATAAAACCTCTTCTTTTTGTGCTTTTTCTGCATTCAGTACCTCAACTTTGCTTGTGGCTTCTGCTAAGGGTTCTTTTTTAGTTTCTGCATCCGTCAGATTTTGTTCTAGCTGCTCAATTTGCGTTTGAATATCATCAATGTGACCGCCGCTTCCCCGAAACTTTCGATACTCCGATCGTGCTGTTCGCAAATGCTCCATCGCAGAGTCATAATTATTCAAATCATCTGTATTGTCTACCAGATTACTTAACTTTGTCTGGATAGACGTAGTCACAGCGGTATCCTGCGTTTGTGTCTGCGGCATATAGACACTTCGCATGAAAGATTCCGCATCCAACTGGAACAGTTCTTCTCCCAGTTTTTCAGTAAAGCGCGTACTTTCTCTGCGATTTGTCAAGTCACGGAGAGAGAATCTGTCTTTAGCCGCTGTTTTTCCAAAGGTTCGCCATACACGGTAGCTAATGCCCTCAAACTCAAAGTCTAGGCTTCCACCATACGTTCCACCCTGCCACGGAAGATACTTTTTCCGCTCGTTGCTTGAAACATTTCGGCCTGCTGTTCTCGGAAAGCCATACAGCATCGCCTTAATAAATGCAGCCAATGTACTTTTACCAAAACCATTCGGCTCCTGAATTACCGTCAAACCATCCGAGAATCGGTAATCAAAGTTTGACAACTTGCCAAAATTGTCAACATGGCATTCCAAAAGTTTCATACCGTAATCTCCTCTCCGGTCAACGCTTCAAGCCCTGTGCGGATAATCTTTATCTTATCTTCTTCACTTGCATCACTTGCCATAACCAATCGAATAAATTCACCCTTCAGGGAAATATCATTCTCATAGTCTTTCGGGTCAATCATCAGTTTGGTTTCGTCTTTTATCTTCACAAAAAAGAAATCATTTTCCGCAAGGTTATATAGATACTTCTTAGCGATGCGCGCTGAAGGGTCTGCTGCTCCTGTCAGGATAAACTCTACCATATCCTTTTTTGAAATATTCTGCGATGCTTTTTTCATAGCTTGATAGACTGCGCTGTTGGTTGCTGCCCCAGTAATATCAACCGTTACACGGTGAAGTTTTCTTGACGAAAAAGGAATGAACACCGGAGCAATCCTTCTTGTGTCTGTATCTAGAACAACAAAGCCTTTTTCTCCGCATTCATCAAATCCGCGACCTTCCAAACATCCAGGATAACAGTATATACCATCGCGGTCTAACTGCTCGCAGGAATATGTGTGGATATGTCCTAGTGCAAGGTAACTGATATTTTTTCCTTTAAGTAAATTCAAATTTACTTGATCAACTTCGCAAGCTGTCGAAATTTGCCCATGAAGCATCACAATATTTACTCGACTTTTCTGTGGCGGAAGCTGCCCATAGAGCGTACTGGCATTGGCCTTTGTGATTTCTATACCGGATACCGCAACATCTCCGTATTCAAACGTATTCCACTTATCTGTGAAACGCTTGAAGTTTTCTGGAACATCCTGATCGGCAAATGCGTTTGTTTGGTCATCGTGATTGCCGCTGACATATAGATAGTCAATTTGCGGCGTACGGTACACCGCATCCAGCACACCTTCCACTGTCCGTCTTGTAACACGCTCTCCATCAAAGAGATCGCCCGCAATCAAAACCAGCCGAATCTTCTCTTGCTCTGCATATGCCGTCATTCTCTGGAAGGACTTTAGAATTTCGGCGTTCCGTGTTGCAGCCTGTACGCGTGTCATGTGTGTTTCCATGGGGGAATCCATGTGCAAATCCGCGCAGTGTAGAATTTTCATACTGAATCAACTCACTTCCAAGCAAGATCCACAATTTTATCGGGCTATTATCTTTATTATATCAAACTTACAACAAACTTCAACGGAAAAAGCTTTTACTCCTAAAGTCTGCATACGTTTATCCTATTCAGCGATTCCATCACGCAGCCTGCACCGGGACGGTGCAGATCCGAAAGGGTTTGGGATTTTCCCAACAAGCATTTTGCAACGCAAAATAGCGGCTGTATATACAGCCGCCCTGCTTGCCATGGTTGTGTAGTCTTTATTTCTCACAGCCACAAATCGTTTTTGTATTTTCGATTCCGCGCTCTCCCTCGCATCTTTCTGCAAACGGTTTTAAGTTTCCGATCTGATTCACACGATGCTATGACATCGTAGAATCGGGTCGGATTTTTATTTTGCGTTATTGTATACAACGCATGGACTAAGAGGGTGGGTAACTTGGACTACGAGTCCATAAACTTTTGCCGTAAAAATCGTTACACTGTTGTCAAAGGAGGCGAGCACTATGCTGAAACTAAGCAGTCTCAAAATAGACCCTGAATTTTCCGCTCAAATTTTGCCGCTGAGTTTTGATGAGCTCCATCAGCTTGAGCTGAACATGGTTCGGGATGGAAAGCTTACAGACCCGATCATTGTGTGGAACAAAACCATTCTGGACGGACATAACCGTTACAACCTTCTGCAGAAGCATTCATTTATCGAGTACGAGATCAAAGAGATGGAGTTTTCCAGCCGTCAGGAAGCTTTAATCTGGATTTGCAATCACCAGCTTGGGCGGCGCAACCTGACACCGGAGCGCAGAAAGTATCTGATTGGAAAACGATACGAAACGGAAAAGCAGATCTCGCAAAACCGCGGCAATCAGTACACATCTACTAAGAAAGATGCCACGGATCAAAATGATCCTTGCCAAAATAAATCCGGCAGCCATATTACCCGGCAACGGATTGCAAAAGAGACCGGCACCAGCGAAGGTTATGTGCAGCGGGCTGAAAAGTACATGAATGGCGTGGAAGCTGCAGACGAAGCAGCGCCCGGTGCCCGGGAGGAAATTCTAACTGGCCAGATCAAAGCCGCTGACCGTGAGATCTGCGCCATCGCCAAGGCTCCGAAGGAACAGCGGCCAGAGATTGTGGCAGAACTTCGCAAGCCGAAAAGTAAACGGGATAAGCAGCTTACTTCTTCTACGAAGAGCCCTTCCGTGAAAGACGAATCTCCTGATGACGATGGAAGCCGATTCCTGATTGGGATGTCCAAAAAAATACAAGGGCACAAAAGGACACTGACTGAAAGTGACCAAAAAGCCCTGAAAAAATCCGTTGACAACCGTTATTTTCGGAAAGCGCCTGCAGAACATTCCATCCACATCGCTACGATTGAAGGTGCTTATGACGACTTTATTGAGAACTGGGAGCTCACATTTCGAGAGTATCCGGATCTCCTGACGACTCCGGAAAACTGGAAGCGAATTGAAAAATGTGCCGACAATCTGCAGCGCTATCTGGACTTTATCCGCACGAAGCGCCAGAAAATGCTGGAATCTCAGCGACAGGGAGGGTGATTTGTTTGTTTGACGATTTAACCGTTAGTAGTCCGTTTCCCCGGTATCTGCCATTTCCAAAATTTTTGTTGGACATCAAATTAAGCCATACCGCGAAGCTCCTGTACGCACTCTTGCTCGACAGAGCAACGCTTTCCCGAAAAAATGACTGGACCGATGAACAGGACCGGATTTATGTAATCTATCCGATTCCAAAGCTTGCACAAACTCTTGGATGCAGCTTTTCCAGCGTAACACGTTCTCTTACAGAACTGACGGATGCTGGCCTTATTGAGCGAACCCGCAGCGGTTTTGCAAAACCCAGCCGGATTTTTCTCAAGATTCCGCATACAGCGCAAAACTGCTCTGTCACTCTGCGCATTTCTGATTCACCCGACCATGCAAAAATGACCAATATGATTGTGCAAAAATGCACACCTAACTACCTGAATAAGAACAACCTGAATTTTAACCACTCTATAGAACAAAGCAATATTCCGCTGTATGAATTTGAGGAAGGAGAAAGCTTATGACAACTGGCAAGACCATTTTAGAACAGGTCATTCCCGCGGTTTCCAAATCGAACGGGGATTATTACGGCAAAGACGGCCTGCTCTACTGCGGAAGGTGCCATGCACCGAAAGAAATGTTCTTTGCAAAGGACATCATCCTGATGGGCAGAAATCGGCATCCTATCGAATGCGCCTGCTGCAAGGCAAAACGCGAGCAGCAGGAAGTCGCTATTCGTCAGCAAAAGCACCGGGACCTTGTCCGGCGTCTGAAATCAGAGGGCTTCTCGGACACGGCAATGTCGAACTGGACATTTGAAAACGACAATGGCCGCACTCCTCAAATGCATTACGCACGCCGCTATGTGGAGCAATGGCAGACCATGTGCTCGGAGAACCTTGGGCTTCTTCTCTGGGGCGGTGTCGGTACAGGTAAGAGTTTCCTTGCCGGGTGCATTGCAAACGCCCTGATGGAGCAGGAAGTGCCTGTGCGAATGACGAGTTTTTCCCGAATTATGAATAAGCTGAACAATAGCTTTTCCGGACGGAACGAAGTTGTGGACAGGCTTTGCTGCTTTCCGCTGCTCATCATTGACGATTTCGGGATGGAACGTGGCACAGAGTATGCACTGGAACAGGTTTACAATATCGTGGACAGCCGGTACCGCAGCCGAAAGCCACTGATCGTCACCACCAATCTGACACTCGATGAGATACGCCACCCACAGGATACCGCCCACGCCCGTATTTATGACCGCATTCTGGAAATGTGTGTCCCGGTCTCCTGCATCGGGGCAAGCCTTCGCAAAGAGAACGCACAGAAAAAGTTGGAATACATGAAATCGCTGATTGGATAATCTACTGAATCAAAATCAACCAAGATTGGAGAAAAGCCATGACAGAAGCTGTGAAAAATTCAGATTATACGAAAAAGTTCTTGCAGACGGACTCGAATCCGGCTACAATGGAGTTGGTCACTCAAACCAATGCCGTCAAGTCTCCGACTGACAGCCTGAAAGCCACAACACTGGTGTACACGGTGGAGGAAATTGCGCAGATGCTGGCCATCAGCCTGCGTTCTGCCTACAACCTGTGCAACAGCACCACCGAATTTCGTGTTCTTCGTGTGGGCGGAAGCATCCGCGTTCCGAAAGACAGTTTCGATATGTGGCTCCGGGCAGCTTGAGAAAGGAGATAACGTATGGCATATATTACGAAACGCGGCAGTTCCTATGGTGTCCGCTATACTTACCAAGACGAGCAGGGTAAAAACTGCAACAAATGGGAAAGTTTTTCCACGAAAGAGGAGGCAACAAACCGTAAAAAACAGATTGAGCACGAACTTGCAAACGGAACTTTTCTGATTCCGTCCACCGTCACCGTCAAAGAATTTTTGATGGAGTGGCTTCCCAAGCAGTGCAACAAACACAAGTGGGCACCCTGTACCTATCAATCCAACTTGGGAACGGTTCAGAACCTCATTATTCCGTACATTGGCGATATGCAGATGCAGAAACTCAAGCCCTACCATCTGGAAGATCTGTACGCTACCCTTGGCAAAACGCCCTGCGGTCAGTATCTTGAGGGCAAAAAGCAGGTGCTTTCGGAAAAACAGAAGCAGCGGCTTCTCTCTGGCACGACCATCCACGAGGTACACCGCCTGCTGCGGACAGCGTTCCAGTATGCGGTGGAGTGGGGAATCCTTATCAAAAGCCCCGTTCCGGTTGACAGCCCCAAAAAGTCGATTCAGGAGCGTGCCATATGGGATGCGGACGAGATGTGGGCCGCACTTGCCAGCATGGATGACCCGATTCTTCATCTGGCAGTCCATCTTACGCTGGTGGGCGCACTGCGCGAGGGTGAAGTTGCTGGACTGACCCCGGATGATCTTGATTTTGATGGCGCAGATGGCACGGGTACTTTCAGCATCAACAAGTGTATGCAGCGTGTTCAAAAGGCATCGCTGGCAAAAACGGGCAAGGATTGTATCTTGCAGGAATTTGAGGATAAGCGCGAGGGAAGCACCACAACGCTGGTGCTCAAAAAGACCAAAACAGCATCTTCCAATCGCACCATCTTCATGACAGCCGTGCTGAAGGATGAGTTGAAGCACTGGTTGAAGCGTCTGGAAATGGATGAAGCCATTGACCCGGAACGCTACCGCAACAGCGGGATGCTGCTGCGGCTCCCGAACGGTCTGGCTGTGGAACCTGTGCTTATCCGCAAGAAGTTTCTCAAGTGGCAGGACGCACACCCGGAGTTCCCGCGCATCGTGTTCCACGGCCTGCGGCATTCCAGTGCCACCTACCAGTTGATGATCTCCGGCGGCGACATCAAGGCAGTGCAGGGGACTACGGGACACGCCAGTGCGGATATGCTGGTGAACACCTACGCGCATATCCAGCAGTCCTCCCGCGTGGCACTGGGCAAGAAGTTTGAGAACGGCTTCTATGCCAAACCAGAAAGCCCCAGCCCGCAGGCTGTACCCACCGAAGGTGAACCGACTATCTCCATGACCGCTCTGCTGGAACTGCTCAAGGACGCAGACCCCGAAATGAAAGCAAAACTCCGCTTGGCACTGCTCACCTGATGCAAAAAAGGGCACTGATTGCAAAGCAATCCAGCGCCCTACATAATCCGACACGAATAACACGAACCGTGCACCGACCGTGCAGAAACCGTGCACTCATGGCCTGACAAACAAAAAAGCCATGAAATCTTTCGATTTCACGGCATTTTTTGGTGCGATGGAAGGGACTCGAACCCCCGGCCTACTGATTCGTAGAAACCGAGCGGCATCTTTCGTCCATCGTTGCAAATTACGAAGAAACGTTATTTGTATCGAAACAACGTGATTTTAGCATTGTAAATCTATTGCATTCCTTTGCATTGTTTGCACTCCTTTGCACCTGTTATCCATCCTTGCGATGTGCAGAAAATGCGCAAAAGTGTGCAGAGCCAAAATCAGCCTGACAAATCGGCCTCAAAATGAGCGACTGTCCTGCTGGATTTTTGGGGCATAGGCAGTGCAAAAATTTCCAATTTCATCCAGACAACAATCTTACATCATACACCGGTTCTTTGGCAGGGTTTAGGACATCCGAACAGACACCATTTACATAGAAATGAGGTTCACCATGAACAAACTGCTTTCCTGCCGCTACAACATGGATACCAACCGGGTGGAAACCCAGTTCTCGGATGGCTCTGCTGTTGCCATTGACTGCCTCGCCATCGAGGACGAATACGGCAACACCCCTGCACAACGGGCAGAACTGGACTGGCTGCTGTACAACGAGCCGTTGGAATACGCACAGCTTGTGCTGGGAGGGGAAATAGAACACTACCTCTCCCTTGGCTGCGAACACGGCAAACTGGAGAATTAAATCCAATATAAATATATAATCGGTCACCTACTGCCTCGATTGGTGTGGTAGGTGACCGATTATTATTTACGGACCATTACACTTTAGCCACGCCGGTCTCCCGGGCAGCCTTTGCCACGGCGTCGGCCACAGCCTCGGCCACACGGGGGTCGAACGCGCCGGGGATGATGTTCTCCTCGCTGCGGTCGTCATCCGTGATGAGGTCGGCGATGGCATAGGCTGCGGCCAGCTTCATCTGGTCATTGATGTCCCGGGCACGGACGCTCAGCGCGCCCTTGAACAGGCCGGGGAAGCACAGCACGTTGTTGACCTGGTTGGGGAAGTCGCTGCGGCCGGTGGCCATCACGCGCACGCCGCCTGCCTTGGCCTCGTCCGGCATGATCTCCGGGGTGGGGTTGGCCATGGCAAAGACGATGGCATCCTTGTTCATGGTCTTGCACAGCTCCGTGGTCAGGATGCCGGGTTTGGACACGCCGATGAACACGTCTGCGCCCGCAATGGCCTCCTTCAGGCCGCCCTTGATCTGGCGGGGGTTGGTCACCTCGCCCAGCCAGTTCTTGTGGGCCTCGGCGCTGTTGCAGCCCTTGTACAGGGTGCCGAACTGATCCACGGCGATGATGTCCTTTGCACCGGCGGTCATGAGCATCTTGATGATGGCCGTACCGGCAGCGCCGGGGCCGTTGAGCACGATGTGCACGTCCTCCATCTTTTTGCCCACCACGCGCAGGGCATTGATGAGCGCGGCGGTCACGACGATGGCCGTGCCGTGCTGGTCATCGTGGAACACGGGGATGTCCAGCTCTTTTTCCAGCGTCTGCTCGATCTCAAAGCATTCGGGGCTCTTGATATCCTCCAGATTGATGCCGCCAAAGGTGGGCGCGATGGCCTTGCAGGCCGCGATCACTTCCTCGGCCGTATGGGCATTGATGCAGATAGGGAACGCATCCACCCCGCCGAACTCCTTGAACAGCACGGCCTTGCCCTCCATGACCGGCAGGCCGGCTTCCGGGCCGATGTCGCCCAGGCCCAGCACAGCGGTGCCGTTGGAGACGACCGCCACCATGTTGCCCTTGAAGGTGTATTTGTACACGTCCTCGGGGTTTGCCTTGATCTTGCGGCAGGGCTCGGCCACGCCGGGGGTGTAGGCGGTGGACAGGTCATCGCGGGTCCTGACTTCCACCTTGCTCACGATGCCCACCTTGCCCTTGTGGCTCTCGTGCATTTCCAGAGCTGCTTTATTGTAATCCATAGTCTTTTCCTCCAGTATCAGTCTGTATCACGTAGGTTTACGATATCAGAATTCGTTCTTCCAGGGGCTTTCCTCCCCGGAATCGTGGGAGATATAATCGTAGATATAGCCGATTTCGCTGTCCGGCAGTGCAATGCGGTACTGATCGGCCAAATTGGCAAAGCACCGCCGGGTCAGCGCCACAAAATCCCTGTGTTCCTCGCAGAAGCGATCCAGATCGCGGTAACTCTTGATTTCTTCTTTTTTCACAAGGCGCTCAATCAGGCAGCTGATGTGCAGATTCAGGCCCACGACCGTCTTGGGCTGGAAATGCGACCCCAACGCACGTTGCATCTCTTCCAGCATATTTGCCACAAGAGAGAGCACCCGCGAGGCGTTCAGGATGGTAAGGGACTCCACCACATTTTCCAGCGAGAACTGGTTGACCAGGTTCTGCTTGAAATGCTCGAATTCTTCTTCCGTCAGGTAGCCGCTCAGGCCGCTCTTGATCTTGTCCAGCCCGCGCTGCGTGATAATATCCTCCACGGCCACTACCGGAAAATCCGCCTCTCTGAGTTCCATGGTGGAAGCCGCAAACAACACATTACAGGTATTCCAATGACCGCTCTGCCGCAGTTGCTCATAGGTCTGCACATCGTAGCACAAAAAGCGTGCATTCACTTTGGTGTTGAGGTGGTTCAGGCTGTGTACAAACAACTCGCTCACCTTAGCCGCCACATTGCTACCGCTCTCGCTCACAAACAGGATCACATCCTCCTTGCGGGCCTTTTCCAGAAGTTTGTAACGGCACTGCGCAGCTTTCTTGGCATTTTCCAAGATCTCCTGCAGCGGCATACCGTCCAGAATATGGCTGCCTACCGAAAGCGCCATGGCTGTGGAAACATTGTTGATGATGCCCAAGTTGATATCAGGCAAGTCCTCCAACAGTTCCGTGATGTTTTCCAGCGAGCCCAGGTCCACCAGAATCAGTACGTCCCGGCGCTCGTTGAAGTACAGGATCTTCTTGACCTGGCTGACGATTTCTGTGACCGGCACATCGTAGGGCATATCCAGCGCATTGAACAGATACTTGTGCAGCATCTTGTTGCATACGTCTGCAATGCTGCTGGCTGTGGCATAGCCGTGGCAGATGATGAACGCCTGCACCGGCAGTTTGTTGCCCGGCTTATGCAGCACCTCCACAAAGGCACTGATCATCAGGATGCCGATTGCTGAAAAGTTCACGTCCATGGTGTTCTGCACCATCAGCAGCAGATCACTTGCCACTGCGTAGCTGTACGGCGCGTCCCGGCGGAGCGCATCGTTCAGATCCGCCATCAGCTGCTGGATCCCGGCATCGTCCTCCGGCATGGCATCCTCGAACACATTGCCAAAGTACACCCATCTTGCAAGCATCAGGATAAAGCTGTTGGGAAAACCGATCCCGTACATTTCATGGATTCGCTCCGAGATGCGCAGCATTCCCTGTTCAATGCTCTTGATGCGCTCATCGGTGATCTTGTTCTGGAACAGGATGTAATTGTTGTACTCTTCCAGCTGCTGCACAATCTGGGTGCAGAACCCGGCGCATCCCAGCCCGCCTTTCAGGTACAGCCGTCCCTGGGTCCGCAGATCTTCCAGCAGCCGGTGCTCCCGCTCAAATCCGCAATCCTCGCGCAGTTCTTCCAGACTGAGCCTGCGGTTCTGCGTCTTGGCGTCCAGCTGCAGCATACAGCTTTCAAACACGGTATCCGGCAGCACCGGCAGACCGATGCAGATTTTCTCCTTGGTGCTGCGGGAATAGGCGTTGGTGCAGCTTGTCCGGATCACCTGTTCCAGCTGGCCCACGTTCCGCTCGTAGGGATATTGGAGCAGCATCTGATACGCCTGGTTCGTCAGTTCCAGCTGGCGACCAATCCGCTGCTCTTCCTGCAACAGAAAACGGTAAATCAGCCGTTTTTTCTCGAGCAGCGAGCGGTTGCGCAGCGGCAGGAGCTCCGCCTGCACCGGCGTGCTGTTCTTGAGGGCCGACGAAGGCGTCTGTACCCCGAAGATCAGCCGCGGATATTTTACGCCAAGTTCCGGCAAAGCTGCCATTAAAAAGCGCATTGCATCGGTCTGTACGCCCAGTTCCAGCTGGTCGAAACCGTGCAGATACAAAAAGTCCTTCCCGGTACCGGCTTCCAGCCTGCGCTTGAAGGCCGCCGCAAAGCTGCCGCCGCCCGGCTCCTGCGCGCTCCACAGGGCACAATCCAGTTCGACAAAATGGCTGTCCTGCGGGATGGCCTGTTTTTCCCGGGCATATTCCCAGGTCTTTTCCGCCAGTAGGCGTTTGCCGGTGCCTTTTTCGCCCACCAGGACCAACGGCAAGCCATTGGGTGGATACTCCACCGCGACCCTGCATTTTTCCACAGCAGACCGCAGGCTGAGGCGGAAACCGATAATATCCGCAAAGCAATGGTCCGCGCTGTAGCCGTGATTTAAGTCCTGCTGCAAAAACTTCAGATCCTCATATTCCGCTTCCAGCGCCCGGACGCTGAACTTCCGGCACAGCGTCTCCCTCAGGAAGTAATAGACCGGCCGGGTATTGATCTTGATCACCCAGTTTTCCTTGAAAAACTCGTTCAGGTACTGACTGACGGTATTGCGGCTGATGTGAAGCACCGCGCCCATTTCCTGGGTAGCAAAGGGCTGCAGCTGGTCAAAATCCACCTGTTCGGTCTGTTGTTCCAGATAATTGTACAGTTCCTGCTGCGTGGGGTTCAATTTCTGCCGGTTTCCCATATATTCTGCGCTCCTGTCGATTGGGTCTTTCAGGTACGTTCCGCCTTGTTCAGGAAGGGTACCACAAGCTCCGACCACACATCCTCAAAAAATTTCTTGCTGTCCAGTGCCTGCACCGCCACCACGACATTGTGCTTGGGCACCACAACAATATACTGGCCGTACATACCGTCGGCACGGTAGGATTCATTGTCCGGATTGGTCCAGAAGAAATAGCCGTAACCGTGCTTCGGGTAGTTGACCGAGTACTGATTTTTTTCCGCTTCGTGCAGATAGCCCGGGTCCAGGATCTGCTCCCCATTCCAGCATCCGTCATGCAGCAGGAACTGTCCGATGCGTGCCATCTCGTCTATGTTCAGGAACAGGCCATTCGCACCTGCCGTATGGCCCATGGGGCAGGTGAGCCAGTCCGGGTTGCCGATGCCGAGTTTGTCAAAAAAGCGGGGCGTCATATAGTCTTTCAGCGTACAGCCTGCGACGCGCTCCACGATGCAGCTGCACATATAAGTATTGAAATTGTTGTACTCAAACCGGGTGCCCGGCTCATACGGGAACTCATTGCGCAGGAAATAATCCTGCCAATCCTTGCATTGCAGGCGCTGGGCATCGTTCCAAAAAAACATCTTGTCCTTGGAGCCGCACCCCATCTTCAACAGATCCCGCACCGTCATCTTCCGTAAGTTGGGTGCAAGCTCTGCCGGGTCGTATTCCGGGTAAAATTTCAGCACCGGATCATCCAGTTTCAACAGCCCCTCCTGCACGGCAAGGCCCACGCCGATGGCAGTGACGCTCTTGCTCATGGAGTAGGCATGCAGCCGGGTGGGCTTGTCCAGCCGGGCATAGCTTTCTTCCAGTGTATCATTTCGCCACGCCTGGACAAAATTGATCACGATATCCTTCTGCTTCATCTTTGCGATAAATGCTTCGGTACAGTTCATAGCAGCCTCCTGATAAGCCGGAAAGCGGATGTCGGCCCACGCTCCCATCCGCTTTCCATTGTACTATAAATTTTAGGGGTTGAAAAGTTCCACTCAGAAAATACCGATGGCCGTGAGCAGCACGCTGATCACGATGATGCCCAGCAGGATGGTATTGGGTTTTGTGCCCTTTTTGAGCAGTTTGTAAATGCCGAGGGTGGTGAACAGGGACAGCATCTTGGGCATAATGCCGTTGATGACATCGATCAGCTTGATTGCCGTGTCGCCGCTGCCAATGGCAATGACCGGGTTGATGCTGACCATGGAGGCCGACATACCGCCGATGACCAGCAAACCGATGATGGCCGCTGCCGTAAAGATCTTTTCGGTCAGACCCAATTCCTCAAAGCGGTTCAGCGCCTTCATGCCGGAGTTATAGCCCCAGTGGCAGCCGAAATAGCGCACCAGAACGTTGGGGATGTTGAACAGCAGCAGGAACAGGAACGGTGCAAACAGGTTGCCGGCCAGTGCCAGCGAGCAGGCAATGCCGCCGGCCAGCGGGCGGAGGGTACCCCAGAACACCGAATCGCCGATGCCTGCCAGAGGACCCATCAAGCCGGCCTTGACCGAATTGATGGTGTTGGCATCAAAATCTTCCTGGGTAGCGTTTTCTTCTTCCATTGCCGCTGCAACGCCGAAGATAAACGGGCACAGCATCGGGGTGCTGTTGAAGAACTCTGCGTGACGTTGCAGTGCCTCGGCCAGATCCTTTTTGTCCGGGTACAGTTTCTGCAGCACCGGCGACAGAGAATACTGTGCGCCCTGGCTCATCTGACGCTCGTAGTTGAAGGACGCATTGACCGTAAAAGAACGCCAGAACACCTTATTGATGTCGCTCTTTGTGAGCAGCTTTTTCTCGTTATTAGAAGTCATCGTCGGCACCTCCGTCAACCACAGCAGTATTATTCGGCTTGTTCTGGTCGTTAAGTAGCATCAGGGCCACAATAATCACGCCCAACAGTGCAATGCCCAGCACCGGAACATTGAGGTATGCAGCCAACAGAAAGCCCAGCAGGAAATAGGGTGCCACCTTGGGGCTGACCAGAATCTTGCCCAGCATGGCAAAGCCCAAAGCCGGCAGGATGCCTGCTGCCACAGAAATGCCCTTGGTGATGAATGCCGGGATGATGGCCAGGAAGCTCTGCACAGCATCGCTGCCGCAGTAGAAGCAGGCTGCGATGACCAGAGACATCACGATATCATAGGAAAGAAAGCTGATCATGTGCATTGCATTGACGCCTGCGGCATTGCCTTCAGCGGCATACTTGTCGGATTTATGCAAAAACCAGCTGCGGACGGTCAGGTAATAGGTGTTCTTGATCAGCAGTGCCACCGTTGCAATGGGCAGCGCCAGGGCGAGAGCTGCTTCGGTGCCATTGCCGGACACAATAGCCAGAGCGGTACCCAGGATACCGCCAGCGGTGATCTCCGGCGGCAACGCTGCACCAATGGTGACATTGCCCATGAAGGCCAGTTCCAGCGTTGCACCAACGGCCAGACCCGCATTCACATCACCCAGCACCAAACCGACCAGCGGGCCCATGACGATGGGGCGCTGGATCATCGAGTTGCCCACGCCGCACTCCAGGAAACCAATGAAGGAAACCAGTGCGATCAATAATGTCTTTACAAGCATTTTGTTCTCCTCCTGTTGTAATGGATCAGGTCAATATCTTTTTGGCATCGCTCGGCACCGCCTGGATAAAGACTTCAATGCCTTCTGCCGCAGCCTCGTGCAGCAGCTTTTCCTCTTCGTCCGAAACATAGATAGCGTGGGACAAAGCATGACGGTTCGGCGTGGACTTGGTGCCGCCCAGGTTGATGCTCCTGATCTGAGTGGTCTCCTGCGCCAGACGCACGGCATCCTGCACATTGCCTACAACGACCAGCAGTTTGTACTTGTCGGTCTTGCCCTCGTTGATCGCTGCAATGGAGTCATCCACGGTTTTGATGACCAGCTTGACATTGTTGGGCTTGCCCAGACGCAGTGCTGCTTTGCGGACATCATCGGTAGCGGCGGCATCGTTCGCGATCAGGATGCAGTTGGGGTTCAATTGGCCGCACCAGCTGAAAACGACCTGTCCATGCAGCAAACGATGATCAACACGCAGTAATTGGATCATACGGTTTTCCTCCTTTTAAAAATCTTCTTCTTCACCGGCAAGTTCCGGCTGCTGTACGGCCGCCTGTGCTTCCGCGATGGCTGTCCGGACCAGCTCGTCCAGCGGAAGTTCGTCCTCCGTCAGCAGCGTAGCCACCAGTGTCAAATTCATTCCGGTGATCACGCACACCCCCGGCCATGTTGCAAATACGGAAGCTTCCTTGTTCACGCTTCCGCCCAGCACATCCGTGACGACGATACATTCTCCGTCCGCCTGATGGATCAGTTTTTCCAGCGCTGCGTGAACATCGCACTCCGGTTCCGTATAGGCATCAAAGGCTTTGAGGTTTTCCTGTTCGCCCAGAATCATCTCAGCTGTGCTCTTCATGCCGGATGCCAGATGACCATGCGATGCTAAAATCACGGTTCTCATGTGCATTCCTCCTTGCTTTTGCTATCATAAGTATATACCCGCTACAGTTTTTTCTGGGTTGTGGCGCAGTTTTTTGTTGCATTTTTCCTTTCTTTCGACACTGTTTTCCAGACCATCGACACTAATACGCATGCAAAGCGTCACTGCTCTATCCTAACAAGCCGTGCAAATCCTACTTTATTATAATCTTAACAATAGTTCTCACAGCTTCTCTCTCCTTGATAATTTATAGATAAGTCCTACTATCATCGCTTTATCACGATAAATTTTGCAAAACCATCTTGACGCACACTGCAAACCATGATACTCTCTGTCACATATCCCACTGAGCTGGTAGAAAAATACGAGCCGGTGAGGGTTTGTTCCCCATGAAAAGATTTACCGCCCCGCAACACACCCGATCATTTTGCCGTCTGTTTCACCCGACAAAATCATTCGTCTGTACTGCGTAGGCGGTGTTTTTCTTTTTTGGACTTGACGTATCATCGCATCTATGGTATCATACCGAAAAATATGGCTCAATTTATTGAGTTATATTTTTACTTACCTTTCTTTCGGAAGAAGTGCCGACTTTGCCGCAGCCATGCGGCGAGCCTGTGCTTTCTTTATACACGCACCTTGAATCCTTCATAAGCCGTCCGACCGCGATACTGTGAGCCATGACCTCGCTCTGAAAGCGAGAGAGCCAGACAAACGCCGCTGCAAAACAGGGGCAGGAACTGCGTTCGGTGTGAACGGCGACCACGAGCAGGGGCGACCGGTGTTTCACACTGGGCTTGCCAAACCGTGAACGTGCTGTGCGGTTCGATGAATGACATTTTTGAATGTTGCACGGAAACGGCGAAAGCAAGTATCGACCCGTGGCCACAAATTTTCAATTCTCGAAAATGTTCTGTCCACTGGTCTGGCACTTGTCGGAGTGAGACTCCGCCATTTGCTGCGCAAACCGTGCCGCCGCTTAAAAGCCCCACTGGGGCTTTCATTGCTGCGCTGCGCTTGCAACCGCGGCCTTGTTGGGGAGTGCCTTCCCCAAACCCTGCTCCCGCATCGCACCGTTGGTGCGAAAATGCGGCGTGTCTTTTTTACATAGCTCCTCCCATCCGGGATGAGGGCATTTTCTATTTTCACAGGAGGTCGAATATGGCTGAAATGAAAAATCCGAACAGACACGCACAAAAGAACCGCAACGACACGCCGCGAAAAACACACATCATCAAACTCAGAGTGACCGCAGAAGAAAAGCTGCGCATTCAACACTGCTGCAAAGAACTCCACCTCACCCAGTCCGCACTCATCCGCCGTCTCCTATACGGTGTGAATGTTAGGCACACCGTAGTGGTCGCACATGGCGGTGAGGATGCGCTGGAAGCGATCTCCGCTCTGCTTGCCCAGTGCAGCAAGGTGGGGAGCAACCTGAACCAACTCGCACGCCACTTCAACTCTGGCGGCAAAGACACCGAGCAGCTCCGGGCAAAGATTCTGGGGGAACTGTCCGCACTCACGAACTTCCGGCTGAACGCCGAGGAAACGGTTGGTGAACTGTATGGCAACCATCAAGCATTTAAGCTCGAAGAACTCTAACTATGCCACTGCTGAAAGCTATCTCACGTTCCAGCACAACGAGTATACGGGCCTGCCCATTCTGGATGAGCAGGGCAGACCCAAACTGCGGGATTCGTACCTGCTCGACACCCTTGAGTGCGGCGAATCCCCGTTCGCGCTTGCCTGTCTGCTTGCCAACCGCAAGTACGGCAAGAACGACAAACGCGAGGACGTAAAGACCCATCACTATATCATCAGCTTTGACCCGAAGGACGCAACGGAAAACGGACTGACCATGGAGAGGGCGCAGGCCCTTGGCTTGCAGTTCTGCAAGGACAACTTTCCCGGTCATCCGGCCATCGTCTGCACCCACCCGGACGGTCACAACAGTGCTGGGAATATCCACATCCACATCGTAATCGGCAGTCTGCGTGTCCGAACCGTCGAACGGCAGCCCTTCATGGACAAGCCGTGCGACTGGGAAGCGGGCAAGAAGCACCGCTGCACCTCCGCCATGCTCCGGCACCTCCGGGTCGCCGTCATGGAGATGTGCGTACACGCCGATCTGAACCAGATCAATCTGCTGGAAGCGCAGGGCGACCATATTTCTGAACGGGAATATTGGGCGCAGCGGCGCGGACAACGCCGTCTTGACTACGCCAACGCAAAATGCGCCGCAGAGGGGCAGCAGCCCAAACAGACCGTTTACCAGACGGAACTGGAAACCCTGCGGCGGCAAATCTACTCTGTGCTAGACAAAGCTACCACCTTCGAGGAATTTTCTGCATTGCTCATGCAGGAACACGGCGTTGCCGTGAAAGAGAGCCGAGGGCGATTAAGCTATTGCCCGCCGAACCGGGTAAAGTTCATCACCGCCAAGAAGCTGAGCAAGAAGTTCGAGAAAGAGCAGGTGCTTACCAAGCTCTCCCAGAACATTCCGCTCGCCCCGACCATCCAGCCCACTGTGACCGAGAAGCCGGATAAAATCAGGAAACTGGTTGACATTCAGGCGAAAGTTGCAGAGGGAAAGGGCGTTGGCTATGAGCGTTGGGCGAAGAAGTTCAACCTCAAACGCTGGTCGCAGACCTTAGTCCTCTTGCAGAGCAAGGGTCTCACCAGCGAAGATGCCCTGAACCAGCGCATTGCTGAACTGCAAACGCAGTATGACGATGCACTGGCGGTGGTCAAAGACATGGATGCCCGCATGGACTCCCTTAAGGAGCTGCGCGGGCATCTTGTGGTCTATCGGCAATACAGGCCCCTTGCACAGAAACTCCCGACGCTGCGCAACCCTGCGGCGTTCCGGGAAAAGTACCGCTCGGAGCTTGCAGTTTATGAGGCGGCTCGTGCCTACTTCAAGGCGAATGGAATCAACACCCTGTCTGACCTGCCCGACCTGAAAGAACTGGATGCCGAATACGCAGCCCTGTCCTCGGAGAAGAACGGCTTCTACTCCCGTTACAAGGAAGCGCAGCTCGAACTGCGCGAACTCCGCAACGCACAACAGAACATCGACTCCTTCTTCCGCAAGGAAGAACGCAGCCGCACCACCCCGCAGCAGGAGGTCAAATGAGCAAAACTCCGACAGATAGATGTGTGAATCCGAACCTCACCTACGCCCTTCACCGGGCTTCGGCCTTTCGCTTGTACCCCACCCATTCGGACGGAGGGTAACACCTCTGTCTTTTCGGACGTAAAACACTCCATCTCGACCCGTCAGGCGGCGGAGCTGTACGGCTTCACCGTGAACCGGAGCGGCATGATCTGCTGTCCCTTCCATGCGGACAAGAACCCCAGCATGAAGGTGGACAGCCGGTTCCACTGCTTCGCTTGTCAGGCAGACGGAGATGTCATTGATTTTGTCGGCAGACTTTTTCAACTTTCACCCCGGCAGGCGGTGGAAAAGTTGAGGGAGGATTTCGGCATTGCCCGTGCGGACGGCACGGTACGGATTGCAACTCGCAGTCCGCCCTCCGTCCGGCAGCGGCTGCTGGAATATTACCGCTGTCTGCAACGCTGGCTTGTCAGGTATGCGCCGCAGTCACCCACAGAAGAATTCCATCCCTGCTTCCGTGAAGCCTTGAAGAATCTGGACTATGTGAAATATCTTCTGGACTGCTCTGCGCTCCCTGACCCACAGACCGAACGTGAACTACGGAAGTATTGGGAGGGATTGTATGAGCGATTGGAAAAAGAAGAACGAAGACTGGCGTGAAGACGAAGAACTGGAAGAAGAGGAGGAAGGCTCCCTTTGGGTCGATTCTAAGGGCAAAGTCCGCGAATCCGCTTACTGCCGGTATCTTCTGGAAAAGCACCCCATGATGTGCCTGAAACAAAAGCTGTTCGACCTGAACGGCGAGGTGGACGAGGATGAGCTGCTCTACGAGATTCACAGCGACATCCGGGACTTTGTGACCCACAACCTCGCCAAGAAGGAAAAACAGATCGTGGACGCACTCCGCATCGAGACCTACACCCCAGACTGGAAGCCCCAACTCGACCGAATCCATCTTCAGAACGGAACGTACTTTCTGGACGAGCGGGGCTTTGTGCCGGAAAAGGAACTCTGCCTGAACCGGCTTCCCGTGGAATACCAGCCGGATGCCCCCGCACCGACCAAGTGGCTGGAATTTCTGGACGGTCTGCTCATCCCGGAGGACATTCTGACCTTGCAGGAATACCTCGGCTATCTCCTGATCCCGTCTACCAAGGCGCAGAAGATGCTGGTCATGACCGGCAAGGGCGGTGAAGGCAAATCCCGGATCGGCTTGCTGCTGAAGAAGCTGTTCGGGGAAGCGTCCCACTCCGAATCCATCCTCCGCATCGAAACGAACCGCTTTGCAAGTGCAAATCTCGAATACAAGCTGGTCATGGTCGATGACGACCTGAACATGGTGGCTCTGCCCGAAACGCGAAACATCAAGTCCATCGTCACCGCCGAAGACCGCCTGTGCATCGAGCGGAAGAACAAGCAGGCTGTCCAAGGTCTGCTGTACGTTCGTTTCATCTGCTTCGGCAACGGCAATCTCGTGGCTGCTCACGATGACAGCGACGGCTTCTGGCGCAGACAGATTCTGGTGGCGGTGAAAGACCGCGACCCTGCCCGTGTCGATGACCCGTTCCTTATCGAGAAGCTGACCGCAGAACTCCCCGGCATCCTGCTCTGGATGCTGGAAGGGTTGAAGCGTCTGCTGGCGAACAACTACCAGTTCACCATCAGCGAACGCTCCCGCCGGAACCTCGAAGCAGCCATGGAAGACGGCGACAACCTGAGCCAGTTCATGCAGGCACAGGCTTACGTCCGCTTCCGTCCTGACAGTGAAGAGCGTTCCACATATCTCTATCGCGCCTACACCAAGTGGTGCGAAGACAATCTGGAATCGCCCGTCACACAGAAGAAGTTCAGCCAGTTCCTGCTGAAGAACTCCGGCAGATATGGGCTGACCTTCACCAAGCACATCGAGGGAAAATACCGTGGTTTCCGGGGCGTGTGCGTCCGCCCTGCGTTTGCCGCATAAGAAAAACACACGAAAAGTGGAAATCTCGCGCCCCACGCGCCCCAAAGCGGCGGTTTCGACCTGTTATCGCTGTTTTCTCCGGGCGCACATCCGCCCTTCCGGGGCGGGTATGGGGCGGCAGCCAAGGACAACGCGCCCTGACCGGGCGCGTCCATATCTACGATGCGCCCCAGTAAAAGAACATACCAAGGCACAATTCTGAACTTCGGGGCGCGTAGGGCGCGTAAAATCAAGTTCTCTGCATTTTTCTGCATGGCTGAAGTTTCGGGTCAGGAGCTTCAGTCTTTTACATATTACCGACCCACGATGGTGGCAGCTCAACGAGAGCTGAGCCGGGTACGGCGAGAAGTGCAAAGGAGACATGCCTATGAAGACTGTCCGCAAAAACTCAATCGAACTGACCCGCGAGGACTTGAAAACTGCGCCTGAAACCCGTACAATGGACTTGTCCAAAAACCCTGCCACAGAACCTTCTAAACAGGCTTCAGTGACCCGTCACGAGCCGCTTGTTTACCGGGTAGAGGAAGTTGCCCAACTGTTGGCGATCTCCAACCGCGCTGCGTACAACCTGTGCAACACCACGAAGGACTTCAAGGTGATGCGCATTGGCACCAGCATCCGGGTGAGCAAGCAGAGCTTCGATGATTGGTTCGCTGCGGTCTGAGGGAGGGAATATCTATGGCATCTATTATGAAACGTGGCAACACGTACTCTGTCCGATACAACTACAAAGACCACAATGGCAAGCCCTGCAAGGGCTGGGAGACCTTCAAGACCAAGGCTGAAGCGCAGGAGCGCAAGATCACGGTCGAAAAGGAACTGCTGGATGGTACATTCCTCGTGCCGGATGCAATGACGGTGGAGGAGATGCTCTATAAATGGATTCCCATTCAGTCCAGCAAGCACAAGTGGTCGCCCAAGACCTACACCCAATCCGTGGCGATGGTACAGAACCTGATCGTGCCGTACATCGGCAAGCGGAAGGTACAAGACCTCCGCACCTACGACATCGAGCAGTTCTATGCCACGCTGAGTCAGACCCCATGCGGCCAGTACGTTCACGGCGAGAAACAGGAGCTTACGGAAAATCAGAAGAAGCGGCTGTTATCCAGTACGTCCATTCACGAAGTCCACACGCTCCTGAAGACCGCCTTCTCATATGCCGTTGACTGGGATCTGATCCACAAATCGCCTACCCCTCGTGAAGCCCCCAAGGTCAACACCGAGGAGCGCACGATCTGGGATGAGCGCACCATGCTGGCAGCGTTGCAGACCATTGAGAACCCCGCACTCCATCTGGCGGTACATCTAAGCATGATCCTCTCCTTGCGAGAGGGTGAGATTCTCGGCTTACAGCCGGGAGACCTCGACTTCGATGCCGCCGATGGTCGCGGAGCCATCACAGTAAACAAGGCAATGCAGCGCGCCAACAAGGAAGCCTTGTCCAAAATCGACCCCAGCCAGATTTACCACACCTTCCCGGACAGACGGGAGGGGAGCAAGTCCTCGCTGATTCTGAAAAAGACCAAAACCAAGAAGTCCAACCGTGTCCTGTATATGACGAAACCCTTGAAAGAGGAACTTCTGGCATGGCTCGACAAGATGAAGCAGGACGAACAGAACGCCCCGGAAAAGTACAGCAACTGCGGTCAGCTGTTCCGCTTACCAGACGGCTTACCCATTGCCCCGGACGTTCTGACCAAGTGGTATCGACAGTGGCGGGCAGAACACCCGGAGTTCGAGAAGATCGTGTTCCACGGTCTGCGGCATTCCAGTGCGACCTATCAGCTGTTGCAGTCTGGCGGCGACTTCAAATCGGTGCAGGGAAACACAGGTCATGCAACTGCTACCGTCCTGATGGACACCTACGCTCACACGCAGGACCGGCCCCGGTTGGAACTGGCGGAGAAGATCGAAGCCGATTTCTACCGGCAGGACGCAGCAGGAGCAAGACCTCAGCCCGCAGAAAACAAAATGCCGGTGGCAACAAAAATCACAGGTAAAATGATCCTTGAAGCCATCCGGCAGATGGATGCGGAAGAACGCCGCGAGCTGACACGGGTTCTTTTCGCGTAAGATTCTCTTTTTTGTGCAGCGAAATACACGCTGTGCAAGCAATGCAAAGATAACATGGCTTTTTTGTAAAGTGTGCAGAAAGTGTGCAAGTGTGTGCAACCTCTGCCGCAAAAACAAAAAAGCCATGAAATCTTTCGATTTCACGGCATTTTTTGGTGCGATGGAAGGGACTCGAACCCCCGGCCTACTGATTCGTAGTCAGTCACTCTATCCAGCTGAGCTACCAACGCATACGTTCCGCTCGGAACATGATGTATTTTATCACGCAGGCAGGCTTTTGTCAACTGTTTTTTGCAATTCTTTTTATCTTTTTCGCAAAAGAATGTCTTTTGCGCGGTTCTGCGCGGTTTTGTTTTGTTTTTTATGCCGGAGCCAGGGCCGGAGTCAGGCGTTTTTGCAGGGCTGGCGGCAGCCCTGCTCTTGGCCGGAAGCGCCGCAGCGAAGCTTTCCGGCATACATTTTGTTATTTTTGCACGCTGCCGGGCCGTCTTTTCCGGGGCAAAATACAGCTCAATGTTGCCGATTGGCATTTTTTATGATTTTTCTTGTATCGCTTTTGTCATTCTTGTGCTATAATAACCTTACTATATGTTTTTAATCTGTGTCCGTGCAGAGGTACAGGAGCTTTGGGGCAGGGCATCGGCTGATGCTGTGCTGCCGGGTTTTCTCTGCAGCGAGGCACCACGGAGGGTAGATCCTATGAAACTGGTAAGCGTGGAAACTCCTGAAAAGAGTGTCTGCAAAATGACCTTCAGCGCCAGCCCGGAAGAGCTGGAAGCTGCATCCAATGCGGTTTATGAGCGCACCCGCGCCTCTTATACGATCCGCGGCTTCAAGAAGGGCGAGGCCGACCGCGCACAGATCGAGGCCGACCGCGGCGAACACACCTTCTGGTACGATGCCATCAACGACCTGATGGACAAGGATGTGCCCGCACTGTACGACGCCGCCATGGCAGAGCACGGCTTTGTGGCTGTGGCCGATCCGGTGTACGATCTGGTGAGCGTGAAAAAAGACGAGGGCTTTGTGGCCACCGCCACTGTGGCCCTGCAGCCGGAGCTGAACATCGCCAAGACCACCGGCTTTGTGGCCGAGTGCGTCACCCCGGAAGTGACCGACAAGGAGATCGACAATGTGCTGGAGCGCCGCCGCGCTGCTGCCGCAGAGCTGGTGCCCCACAAGGGCCCTGCCGTGAAGGGCAACATCGTACATATCGATTACGAAGGCCTGCTGGAGGGCAAGCCTTTCCAGGGCGGCACCGCACAGAACCAGGCCGTCACGCTGGGCAGCGGCCGCATGATCCCCGGCTTTGAGGAGGGCATTCTGGGCCACAAGGCAGGCGAGGAGTTCGAGATCTTCGTCACCTTCCCGAACCGCTACCACGCAAAAGACCTGGCCGGCAAGCCGGTGGTGTTCAAAGTCAAGCTGATCGATGTCTGCGTGCGCCAGATCCCGGCGCTGAACAGCGATTTTGCCAAGAAGGTGGCAAACCTGGACACCATGGACGAACTGCGCGCACAGGTCAAGCAGCAGCTGCACGACGGCAAGCACGCCGCCGCCCTGAACCGTGCCAAGGATCAGATCCTGACCCAGCTGGCTGATGTTTCCGAAGGCGAGCTGCCCAGCGTGCTGGTGGAGACCACCTACCAGCAGCAGATGGAGCAGATCCAGCAGCAGCTGCAGATGCAGCGCCTGAGCCTGGATCGTTACCTGAGCCAGATCCACGAGACCCGCGAGAGCTTTACCGCCAAAGTGCGCTCTTCTGCCGAAAAGACCGCCCGTGTGCACATGGCTCTGCTGCAGATCGCACAGCAGGAGAATCTGGTGCCCACCGAGGAGGACATCGACAAGGCTCTGGCCGCCCGTGCAGAGCGCGCCAAAAAGACGCTGGAGGAGATCAAGGCAAACTCCGACATCCCCGCCATGCGCCGCAACGAGGGCATCCGCAAGGCTGCCGACTGGGTGATCGAGCGCTCCACCATTGAAGAGAAGTAAGTTCTGATACACAGAAAGCCCGTGCATTTACTGCACGGGCTTTGTTGTTTCCTGTTGATATCTGTGTTATACTTGTTGTGCTGCCCTTGTCCCCCTACTCCGCATGTTATGCAGCAGGAGGAGGTGAACAGCTGTGGCATACCTTATCGAACTCATTGTCTCGGTCGGAGCACAGGTAATAGGCTATTTCCTGTGCAAGTGGCTTGACCCGGACAAACGCAAGGGCAAGTAAGCACAAGACCCCCGGAGAGAGGCAAGCTCTCCGGGGGTCATTTTTATGAACAGCCTAATACCTTATCGAACTTCGGCTAACACTAGTATATGCCGAAATCCTAAAAAGTCAAGGCATTCACAAAAAAGTTCATAATTCCGATAAAAAACAGAGTATTACACCAGCAGATTGAATCCCATGATGACCACACCCAGCACCACCAGCACCACGCCGGTGGCACGGTTCAGGGTCTTGGGGTCGGCTTTGTTGGCAAACACAGCAGCGATGCGGGCCCACAGCAGGGTGAACACCACGCACAGCACCCAGACAAACCAGTTGGGCATACCGCCGATCATAAAGTGGGAGACGGCACCCGTCAGGGCCGTGAAGGTCATGATGAACACGCTGGTGCCAACGGCAGTCTTGAGCTCGTAGCCCAGCACGCTGGTGAGGATGAGCAGCATCATCATGCCGCCGCCGGCACCCACAAAGCCGCAGATGAAGCCGATGAGCATGCCGCACACCACCGACTGGACAGCCCGCTTTTGGGCGCTGACGCCCTGCATGGCTTCCTTGGTGGTCATGACCGGGCGCACGATGAACTTGACGCCCAGCAGGAAGGTCATGAACACGGAAAAGCCGCCCATGGTGGCCGAGGGCACCCGGCTGGCCACCCAGCTGCCCACCACCGTGAACACCAGCACGCTGGCCATCATGATAAGGCCGTTCTTGATGTCCAGATTCTTATTTTTATGGTAGGTATAAGCCGAGACGGCGCTTGCCAGCACATCCGAAGAAAGGGCGATGCCCACCGCCATGTAGGGGTCCATATGCAGGAAGGTGATGAGCATGGGGCTGATGACAGCCGCGGCGCTCATACCGGCAAAGCCGGTGCCAAGGCCGGCACCCATGCCGGCAAAAAAGGTAACAAGGATGGTAAACAGCACATTCATTTTATTCGCTCTCCTGTAAAATTTCGTCCAGATTTTTTCCGATGAGCTCCATGGTGCGGAAAAACACCTCCTGGTCGGCTGCATCCACATTGTTCAGCAGACGTTTGAAAAAAGCGTTCTGCACCGCACGGCCCTTGCGGATGACCGGGTACGCCTTGCCGGTGCAGAGCAGCTTCGTTTTGCGGCGGTCGCCCGCCACGGCATAGCGTTCCAGATAGCCCTCCTGCACCAGCTTGTCCACATACATGGAGACGAGATTCGCCTTGATGTGGCGCACCTCCACGATATCGCGGGCGGTCTTGTAATCCGGGTTGTTGGCAAGGAACATCAGGATATCAAAGGCCGTCTGCGGCAGTCCCAGCTCCTGACACAGGGGCTTGCAGACCGCGTTGTATGCCTGCGAGGTCTTGATGGCAAATTCGATATTCGGGTTCACTCTGTGCCAGTCCTTTCATTTTTGAATGTTTCAATTTTGAAGTATTATAGTGCAAAAAAGAAGGACTGTCAAGCATTTTTGACAAAAAACAGCGCGTTCTTTTATTCGCTCCGCGCAGCCCGGCCCCACGCACCATAAGCAGGCGGCACCAAAGCGGCAGCGCACGCAGACAAAAAGCGCCGTGCGCTCTCCGGGGAAGAGAACGCACGGCGCTTATGTTTTTCTTTTACTTTACGGTGTTGTAGCCATCGGGGTTGTTCTTCTGCCAGTTCCAGCTGTCAGCGCACATTTCCTCAATGCCGTACTCTGCCACCCAGCCAAGCTCGTTCTTTGCCCTAGTGGGGTCAGCGTAGCACTCGGCAATGTCGCCGGGGCGGCGCGGGTCGATGACATAGGGGATTTCCTTGCCGCAGGCTTTGGAGAAAGCATGGATCACATCCAGCACGCTGTAGCCCTTGCCGGTGCCCAGGTTGCAGATGAACAGGCCGCAGTTCGTTTCCAGCTTCTTGATGGCGCACACATGGCCGCGGGCCAGATCCACCACGTGGATGTAATCGCGCACGCCGGTGCCGTCCGGGGTGGGGTAGTCGTTGCCGAACACATGCACCTTTTCCAGCTTGCCCACGGCCACCTTGGCGATGTAGGGCATCAGGTTGTTGGGGATGCCGTTGGGGTCCTCGCCGATGAGGCCGGACTTGTGGGCACCGATGGGGTTGAAGTAGCGCAGCAGGGCCACATTCAGGCTGGGGTCTGCCTTGCATACATCCTGCAGGATGCGCTCGGTGAACACCTTGGTGGTGCCGTAGGGGTTGGTGGTAGCACCCACCGGGAACTCTTCGGTAATGGGCACGCTGGCCGGGTCACCGTAAACGGTGGCGGAAGAGCTGAACACGAAATTCTTGCAGCCGTGATGGCGCATCACGTCCAGAATGACCAGGGTGCAGTTGAGGTTGTTGTAGTAGTATTCGATGGGCTTGGAGACGCTCTCGCCCACAGCCTTATAGGCTGCAAACTGGATCACGGCGGTGATGTCCGGGCACTCGGCAAAGATATGCTCCACATCCTCGTGGCGGGTCATATCTGCCTTGTAAAAACGGAAGTCCTTGCCGGTGATCTGCTTGATGCGGTCCAGCACCACCGGGGAAGCATTATAATAGTTATCTGCCACGACCACGTCGTAGCCAGCGTTCAGAAGTTCGATGCAGGTGTGGCTGCCGATATAACCGGCGCCGCCGGAAACCAAAATTGCCATGACCTAATACCTCTCTCACTCATTCACATTGCGTACTTGTGCCGGTCTGTTCCGGTCTTGCCTAAAGAATACCGCGTTCCGGGCGCAGAATCAAGGGATGCGTTTTTTATTTGAATGTATTTTTGTTGCGTGTTTTATTTTTGCATTTTTGATTCCACAGGATTTTTTGCATCTTTGCCATGGAGAGATAGCCCCATTTGTGCAAATGGGAGAAAGATGTTAAATGATGTGCTGCGCAATGATGTCCGCCTTGCGGCGGATGATGTAGTTTCTTCGAAACCATGATGTACGCCCTGCGGGCGCATGGCCGCCGAAGGCGGCTGCATCCTTTTCGCGGCAGCGAAACATCATTTGCCGCGAAAGCGGCAAACATCATGCCGTAAAAAAGACTCCTGTCCAAACGGACAGGAGCCTTTACGGTGCATCATTCTTATAATTTCCCGCACTGCTTGCCGGTGAAGAAGCGCAGGGTGGTGGTGGCGCGGAACACCTTGCCGGCCCGCAGCACCGTGGTGGGGAACTCCGGGTGCGAAGGGCTGCAGGGATAGTGCTGGGTCTCCAGCGCAAAACCACCGTATTTCTGCATGGGCACACCGCCCTTGCCGGGAGTGGGGCAGTCCTGCAGGAAGTTACCGGTGTACAGCTGGATGCCCGGCTGGGTGGTGTACAGCTTCATGCTGATGCCGGTCTTTTCGCTGGTGGCCCAGGCACAGATGCTCTGGCTGGAGCCGCGGGCGCGGTCGATGACGAAGCAGTGGTCGTAGCCGCCGCCCACCATGGTGGTCTGGGCAAAGCCGGTGTCGATATCCCGGCCGATGAGCTTGCCCTCGGTGAAATCCATGGGGGTGTTTGCCACGGGCAGGATATTTCCGGTGGGGCAGGTGGCGTTGTTGCCTTCCAGATAGTTGGAGGCATAGATGCGCAGCTTCTGGCCCAGGATATCGCCCTCACCGTTCAGGTTGAAGTAGCTGTGGTTGGTCAGGTTCACGATGGTGTCCGCATCGGAGGAGACGCGGTAATCCATACGGAACGTGTTATCTTCAGTCAGGGTGTAGCGCACCGCGATCTTCAGATTGCCGGGGAAGCCGTCCTCACCATCGGGGCTTTCGGCCTCCATCAGCAGGGTATCGCCAAAGGATTTTACCCGGTACAGCTTGCGGGAAAAGCAGCCGTGCAGGTGGTTGGGGCCGCTGTTGGCTTCCAGCTGGTAGGTCTTGCCGCCCACGCTGAACACAGCGTTCTCAATGCGGTTGGCATAGCGGCCCACAAAGGCACCGCAGCAGGTGCTGCTGGAGGATGTGAAGTCATTTTCATAGTCCGCCATGGTGTCGTGGCCAAGCACCACATCCACCGGGCCGTTTTTGGCCGGGACGATGATGTTTTTAATGATGCATCCGTAATCCAGAACGCTCACCGTCAAGCCGCCGGGGTTGGAAAGGATGTACTCTGTAACATTTGCGCCCTGTTTGGTCACACCGAAGGGCTTGGAGCGGATCTGTGCCATTGGGCATTCGCCTCCTCAGATTTCAACTCAGAGATACAGTCAGGCAGACTTCCACTGTATTCTATCTTATTTATGATTATATCACAGTTTTGTGCGTTTGTGGGGAACGAATTTTAGAATTTGCATCCAATTTTTCAGGCTATTTTTTGTAGAAATTATTCAGTTGGCGGGGGAGAGATGCTTCCTGTGCAGAGCGT
Source organism: Faecalibacterium sp. (assembly GCA_050873025.1). GTDB lineage: Bacteria > Bacillota > Clostridia > Oscillospirales > Ruminococcaceae > Faecalibacterium. Next base: position 61,228 of record JBNMHZ010000008.1, read on the forward strand.
AGTCGCGTGGGACAGGCTATATAGCTTTTGCCAAAAGCATTGCCGCCGGATATGTACTCTTTTGCGCGCACAAAAGAGTACCAGAAAGGACGGCGTTGCCCGCGGGGCATGAAAGCCCCAGTGGGGCTTTTAAGCCGCAGACCGGCTTGCGAAGCAAATGCCGCGTGTTCAGCGCGGCAAGGTCTCCGCTACTTTCGAGGCGCGGGAGGCGACGGGTTGCGGCTCCCTGCGTCTGCTTCGTGCCTTGGGCGGCACTCGCATCCTACAGGCCGCGGCCCCAACAGCTCCTCCCTGTATTCCCCTTTTTGTCGCTACGCGACATCTTCCCCCGGCCGGGGGAAGTCTTTTGCCGCAGGCAGCGGTCATCGCTGTTGCAAACTAAGGGCTACTCGCCCCTAGTAACCCCAATGCAGTTGGGCTCCATACAAAAAATCCAAGCCGCTTCGCTAAAGGATTTTTTGTGTTACGCCAATTTAGAGTCGCTGCGCAACGGCTGTAAGCCGACAGCAGCATATGCCGTTTGCCGCAGCGGCCCCTTCCCGTGAAAAAGCAAATCAGCCAGACCCGCAGGTCTGGCTGATTTGCAATATTTAAAAAATAATATTTCCGCTATTATTGCCAAAGCGAACGCGTCGGCAATTCTAAATCGTCAGGCTTCCGGCTGGGCAGCACCGGCGGCATTCTGCGCCGCAAGGAACTCGGCTGCATCGTCCGGGATATCGTCCAGATCGTCGCTGCCCACATCCACGTTCAGCGGCGGTTTTTTGAACATGATATCGTACAGGATGGGCACGATATACAACGTCATGAGGGTGGCATAGCTCAGGCCGCAGATGATGACGATGGCCATGCCGCTCATGAGCTGGCTTGCCATATCGCCGCTGAACACCAGCTGCAGCATGGCAAGCACGGTGGTGAGGGTGGTCATCAGGATGGGGCGCATACGGGTCTTGCCGGTGGCCACCAGCGCGGCGCGGCGCTCCAGCCCGCCAAGGCGCAGCTGGTTTGCATAGTCCACGAACACGATGCCGTTGTTGACCACGGTGCCCATCAGCACGATGAAGCCCATCAGGGAGATCATGGTCAGCTGCTGGCCGGTGAACAGCAGGCCCAGCAGGCCGCCGGTAAAGGCCAGCGGCACCGTGAACAGCACGATGAAGGGGGACAGCAGGCTCTGGAACTGGGCCACCATGACCAGATACACAAAGGGCAGGGCAAGGGCCATCCACTGCACCATCTCGTTGACCATATAGTTGACGCTGCTGCTCTCGCCGCCCATGGAGAAGCTGCAGCCCTCGGGCATTTCGCCGCTGGCTGCATATTCGTCCAGCTTTTTCTGCAGCACACGGGCCTGCACGGTGGTGTTGTAGCCTTCCAGCGTATCCGCCGTGATGGTGACGTACTCGGTCTGGTTCTCGCTGGTGATGGCGTCCGGTGCGGTGCCGGTGGACCAGGTGGCGATATCGTTCAGGGTGCAGGTGCCGGTGGTCACGGTGCCGTCCGCCGACATCTCGCTGGTCTCAAAGGTCAGCTCCATCATGTTCTCTTTGGTCACCGGGTCCAGATCGTTGGTGATCTGCACATCCATGGTGGTGCCGTTGACCGTGACGGGGGTCTGGGCGGTGGTGGTGGTGGTGAGCTTTGCCGCGATCTGCTGGTACACCTGGGCCACGGTCAGGCCGTAGGAGCGCACCTTATCACGGTCCACCTTGAGGATGATGGTGGAATCGCCCTCGCCAAGGCCGTTGGTGGCGTTGGCAAAGCCCTCGGTATCGTTCACGATCTCGATCACCTTTTCGGAGACGGAGGTCAGCGTTGCAGTATCGGCACCGTACACCTTGACCGAAAGGCCGCTGCTCATCTGGCTGGTCAGGTCGTCGGTCATGCCGTAAAGCTTGACCTCGGCGGTGCAGTTCCCGATCTGGGACACGGCATCCTCCACGGCCTGCCGGGTCTGCTCGGTCTTGCGGGCGGAAAGCCCATCGCTGAGCATGAGGTTCACCTTATATCTGCCGTAGGCGTTGGCGGCGTTGAGGATATCGGTGATGGTGCTGGGCAGACCCAGCTGGCTGATGTCCAGCCCCGCCATGCTGGTATCGATGGCGATGCCCACCTCTTCCACGTTATCCACGTTCAGGGCAGCTTCGGCCACCTGACCGGCAATGGCGTAGGATTCTTCTTTGGTCAGGCCGTCGGCGGTGGTCAGGGTGATCTGGGCCTCGTTGCTGGTGATGCTGGGCAGCAGCTCCACACCCATGCTGAGCACCTGCCAGCCGCTGAACACCAGCAGCACCACCGCCGCGATCAGGGGCAGGGCACGGTGCTGCAGGCACCATTCCAGGCTGTGGGCGTACTTGTCCTGCACCTTCTCGAACCAGACAAGGCGCTTGGGCTCGGCCTTTTTCAGCACGGTGGAGGACGCCGCCGGCACCACCGTAACGGCCACGATGAGCGATGCCATGAGGCAGTAGCCGATGCACAGGGACATGGGCATCATCAGGCTGCGCACAAGGCTTGCCGAGAACACCACCGGCAGGAACACGCACACCGAGGTAAGGGTGGATGCCACAACGGACATGCCCACCTGCTTTGTGCCCTGCACGGCAGCGCGGGCTGCAGGCACGCCGCGGCTGCGCAGGCGGTAGATGTTTTCAATGACGACCACCGAGTTATCCACCAGCATACCAATGCCGAGGGAAAGGCCCGCCAGGGTCATGACGTTCAGGTCCAGCCCGGTGAAGTACATCAGCACCACCGCAAACAGCACGGAAAGCGGGATGCTGATGCCGACCACGAGGGTGGGCTTGATATCTTTGAGGAAGATGGCCAGCACGATGATAGCCAGCGCCGCACCCACCACCATGCTGGTGAGGATGCTCTGGATGACTACGGTGATGTAGTTGCCCTGATTGGACAGCACCACCATGTGCAGGCCGTCGTACTGGCTTTCCAGCTGGCTGAAGGCGGTGAGGCAGTTGTCGGACACTTCGCCTGCGCTGGAAGTGGCGTTCTTATAAATTTTGAGGATGGAAGCCTTTTCGCCGTTCAGGCGGGTATAGCTGTCGGCGGAGTTGTCAATGACCTCCACATCCGCCACATCGGAAAGGCGCACGTCGCCGTAGCCATCCACATGCAGCAGCAATGCGCCGCTGATGTCCTCCACGCTGTCGTACTCTTCGCCCACCTTCAGCAGCCAGGACTCGCCGTCCTTATCCTCCACATAACCGGCAGGCATGGAGAAGTTCTGGGCATAGATCAGGTTGGAAAGGGTCTGGATGTCCAGCTGCTTTGCCACGTCGGCCTGGGCCAGAGCGTTGGTCTTGGCGGTCTCGTACTCCTGCTTTGCAGTTTCCAGCTGTTTTTCGTACTCGTTCAGCATCTCACGCGCTTCGGTGAACCGCATATAGGCGTTGAGCTGCTGCTGGGAGAAGCTGCCCAGTGCGTTGGAGAACTCACCCATCAGCTGGGGCACATTGTCCATGGCCTTGATGGTGCTTTCCAGCGCATTGTACACCACGTTCAGGCTTTCCTGCAGCTGCACCTCGTTGGCAAGATCCTCAGCGGTACTGCCGTCTGTGCCTTTTTCTGTATTGACGCGTTCCTGCAGTTTCTGCAGGGCGGTGGTGAGCTTATCGGTGATGGTGCGCAATTCGGCCACGATGTCGATGAGGGAATCGATATCCCGCATACCGGTCTGGTTGAACTTGTCTATGACGTTCTGCAGGCCGTCGCGCACCTCGATCAATGCCTGCTGGATCTCCGGCTCCTTGACCACAGCGATCAGCTGGTTGACGCTTTCCAGCAGGGCCTGCGCCTGGGCACGCACCGTTTCCACGGCGGCACCCACTTCCACGCTCATGGAGCCCATCACGGAGTTGGACACCGTGTTGCCAAAGTTTTTCAGCTGCTTTTCGTATTCCGCACGGCCTGCGGTGATCTGCGCCTCGGCGCTTTCCAGCTGCTCACGGGCAGCGGCCAGCTGGGTATCGATCAGTTCCAGCAGCTTTGCGTTGATGGTATCGATCTTATCCTGATTCAGCTGCACCTGCACCAGCTTCTCCACAAGGCCGCTGGCCGAAACGCTGGAGACGCCGCCCTTGCGCTGGATCTCCGGCACAAGGGTGTTCTGGATAAAATCCGAGAGGGCGTATTCGTCCGCACCCTCGCGGCTGACAGCCACCGTCATGAAGGCGTTCATGTTCAGGCTGTACTCCACGATGGAGGGCGTCAGGCAGCTGCTGGGCAGGTCGCTTTTGGCCTGATCCAGCTTATTGGACACCTTGACGAGGGCGCTGTTCATGTCCGTATCATCCACGAACTTCATCAGCAGCAGGCTGTAGTTTTCTGCCGATGTTGCGGTGATGCTGGATACGCCCGGCACCGTGAGGGCGTTCTGCAGCACATCGGAGACCTCGCTCTCCACGCGCTCCGGGCTTGCGCCGGGGTACACGGTGACCACCATCAGATACGGCGTGCTGACATCGGGCAGCAGGTTCGTATCCATCTTTGTGACCGCCACAAAGCCCAGGATCAGGATCATGACCACGGCCACCAGCACCGTAAATGGCTTTTTGACACTGAATTTTTCCATTTTCTCCTACCGTTTCTCCGCCATGCCGCAAAAAAGCAGGGCAGCCGCTTTCTTCTTGGAAAAGCTACACTATAACAATTTTATTATACACACAAGCCCATGCCTTGCAAGGGCAGGGGGCGAATCTTTTGTGATTCTTTAGATACTTTCGCAAGATTTTAACAATTGCCGTGCCGGTTTTCCATTTTCCGGCAGCGGATGCGACCAAATTCGGTCAGTTGCCGTATAAGATACGGTTTAAAGACGCAGATTGTTGCATGAATTTATAATTTAGTACAGGTGTCTTTTTTGTAACAGACATCACACACCGATTCCCCTCATCCGCTTCACTCCGTTCAGCACCTTCCCCCGAGGGGGAAGGCTTATCTGCGAAATTTGCGTGGAAATGTGCATTTGAATATGTTATACTAAGGTACAGAATGGAACAGCAGGCCCTTTTGGGGCCTTATCCGATAGAAACTAAGAGGAACACTATGAAAAAAGTCATCTCTGTCCGTTTTAAAGAGAACGGCAAAAGCTATTATTTTGACCCCGCCGGGTCTGACATCAAAACCGGCGATTACGTGATCGTAGAAACTGCCCGCGGCGTGGAGTGCGGCGAGGTGGTGCAGGGGGTAAAAGAGATCGCCGATTCGGCGGTGCCCAAGGCCCTCAAGCCCATCACCCGCATGGCCGACAGTGTGGACATCCGCCGGATGCGCCAGAACCGTGAGGACGAAAAACGCGCCTACCGCACCTGTCAGGAGTGCATCGCCCGCCACGGCCTGGAAATGAAACTGGTGGAAGCCGAGTATACCCTCGACCGCTCCAAGATCATGTTCTACTTTACCGCAGACGGCCGTGTGGACTTCCGCGAGCTGGTGAAAGACCTGGCCGGCATCTTCCATACCCGCATCGAGCTGCGCCAGATCGGCGTGCGCGACGAGAGCAAGATGATCGGCGGCCTTGGCATCTGCGGCCAGCCCTTCTGCTGCAGCCGCTTTTTGAAGGACTTCCAGCCCGTTTCCATCAAGATGGCCAAGGAGCAGGGCCTTTCGCTGAACCCCACCAAGATCAGCGGTGCCTGCGGCCGCCTGATGTGCTGCCTTGCCTACGAAGAGAGCGCCTACGAATACCTGAACAGCATCATGCCCATGGTGGGCAGCACCGTGCGCACCCCGGACGGTCTTGGCACCGTTCTGGAAGTGAACCCCGTTTCCGGCTACCTGCGGGTGCGCTGCGGCACCGAGAGCCTTTCGCCCCGGTATTATAAGGTAGGCGTGTGCGAGTATATCAGCGGCGGCAAGCGTGCGCCCCGCCGCCCGGACCCGGACGACGATTACTCCGGCGTGCGCAACCCGGCCCCTGTGGTAGCCTCTTCCGATGACGGCGAAAAGCGCTGCGCGGGCGGCTGCTGTGCCCGGAAGCGTGCTGCGGAAAAGGAATAATGCCGCGCCGGGATCTCAAGACGGTTAGTATGTTAAAACTAACCTTTCTTCGTGATTTTTGCCAAAAAACTCCTGCAATTTTGGCCATAAGTTAGCCTGTGCTTTTGTGCAACCCAACAAAAAACGGACTTTTGTGTTTTTCGGGTAACGGTTAGTCTTGCCTTTTCTCACCTGCTTTGTTAAAATGCAGGCAAGGATATGATTTCCGGAGAGATGTGCAAAACCGTGCCATGCATAGCTCTTCATACAATACTTCGGGCACGGGGATAAAAGGAGAGTTTATTATGGCACACAAGGTTTCTGACGCATGTGTTGGCTGCGGCGCTTGCGAGGGCGCTTGCCCGGTTGGCGCTATCACCGTTGATGGTGTTGCATCTGTGAACGCAGACGCTTGCATCGACTGCGGCGCTTGCGAGGGCGCTTGCCCCACCGGTGCTATCACTGCTGAATAATTTTAGCAGCAACTGCACAAAAAATGCATCAAGAGCAGCAGGCCTGTCCAAAGCAGGCTTGCTGCTTTTTGTTTTGCAGTAATTCGCACAAATTCCGCGAGCAATTCCACACATTTTTTTGAGAGGGCAACACACACTTATCTATGGAACATTCTACCGAAGTCTTGTATAATAGAACTATGGTTTATTGCTCGCAGGAGCATCGTTTTGGTTCGGACGCACTGCTGCTGGCCCGCTTTTGTGAGCCCAAACGTGCCCAGAAGGCTGCGGACCTGTGTTCCGGCTGCGGCATCGTGGCGCTGGAATGGCACGACCGGGGCCACCGGGGGCCCTGCATCGGGCTGGAACTGCAGCCGGAGGGCAGCGCCCTGCTGGCCGCAGCTGTAGCTGAGCAGGGCATGGAGCACATTGAGCCCGTCTGCGCCGACCTGCGCAGTTTCCGGCAGGGCGAAGGAAGTTTTGACGTGTGTGCGTGCAATCCGCCCTATTTTACGGACGGACCCCAGAGCCAAAATACCGCCCACGCCCTTGCCCGGCACGAGAACACCTGCACGCTGGACGATGTGTGCGCCTGCGCGTTCCGCCTTTTAAAGGACGGCGGGCGCTTTGCGATGTGCCACCGGCCCGAGCGGCTGGCTGAGGTGCTGGCCGTGCTGCGGGCCCACCGGCTGGAGCCCAAGCGGCTGGCCTTTGTCAAAAACAAACCGGACGGCACGCCCTGGCTTTTTCTGGTGGAAGCGCAGAAGAACCGCAAGACCGGCCTGCGGGTGGAGCCGGATGTACTCATCAGTGCCGGAGCGGCATTATACGGGAGGTAACTATGGCAGGAACTCTATATATCGTGGCAACGCCCATCGGCAATCTGGACGATATGCCGCCCCGGGTGGCAGCCACCTTTGCTGCAGCGGATTTCATTGCCGCCGAGGACACCCGCGTGACCATGAAGCTGCTGAACTTTCTGGGCCTGAAAAAGCCCATGGTCAGCTACTACGAGCACGCCCTGCAGAAGGGTGAGGGCATCCTGCGCCGCATCGAGGCAGGCGAGAGCTGTGCGCTGTGCAGTGACGCCGGAATGCCCTGCGTCTCCGACCCGGGCGAGGTGATCGTGCGGGATGCGCTGGCCCGCGGCATCAAGGTGGTGCCGGTACCGGCAGCGTCCGCCTGCGTCACTGCACTGGCCGTTTCCGGTCAGGACACCTCCCGCTGGGTGTTCGAGGGTTTTCTGCCCGTGAACCGCAAGCAGAAAAAGGAGCGCCTGGCCGAGCTTTTGCAGGAAAAACGCACCACCATCTTTTACGAAGCGCCACACAAGCTGCGCACTACGCTGGATGACCTGACCAATGCCTTTGGTGCCGACCGCAGCATCACTCTGTGCCGGGAGCTGACCAAGCTGCACGAGGACATCTGGAAAACCACCCTCGGCGAAGCCGTGGAACACTACAAGACCAACGAGCCCCGCGGCGAATATGTGCTGGTGATGGCCGGTGCACCGGAGACCGCCGACCCCGAGCAGGAGCTGACGCTGGAGCAGGCAGCGCAGCGTGCACTGGAACTGACCGGGCAGGGCTTTGGCCCCACGGCAGCAGCCAAGGCGGCAGCGCAGGGCACGCCTTATTCCAAGAGCGAAGTGTACAAGCAGCTGCTGATTCTGCAGCAGGCCGGGGAATAACAGGACATCCGGCAAATGATATCAGGTAAATAGAGGAGGACCCCTTTTGTGACAAAACTTCTGGTTTTGAGCGACAGCCACGGCGGACGCGCCGCCATTGAGCGTGTGCTGATGAAAGAAAGCAAAAACATCGATGCCCTGATCTTTCTTGGCGACGGCCTGCGGGATCTGGAACTGGCGCTGACCCTGTACCCCAGACTGCGGGCCTACTCGGTGGCCGGCAACTGCGATTACGGTGCGCTGGAGCCCACCGACGGCCTTGCTGCCTTTGACGGCGTGGTGATCTTCTACACCCACGGTCATATGTACGGCGTAAAATACGATCTGGATACGCTGGCAGATGCCGCAGCGGCCCGGGGTGCCGAAGTGGCACTGTTCGGCCACACCCACATCCCCCATGCAGAGACCCGCAGCGGTGTGTTCCTGTTCAACCCCGGCTCCTGCGGCCGGTGTTATACCGGTGCCGACACCTACGGCATCCTGACGCTGGACGGCGGCAAAGTGACCGCCTATGAACACAAAGAGGTACCCAAACAATGAGCATCAATGAGGTGCGCTATCTGCCGGAATGCGGCAGCACCAACGCTTACGTAAAGGAACATTTTGAAGAGTTTGGCCCGGTGGGTGCGGTGTATACCGAGAACCAGACCGCAGGCCGCGGCCGCCTGGGCCGCAGCTGGGTGAACGCCGAGGGCAAGGCACTGTATTATACGGTAGCCATCCGGGAGCCGCTGGCCCAGCCTGCCACCCTGCCGCTGCTGGCAAGCCTGGCCGTGCGCACCCAGCTGAAACTGCGCTACGGCGTGGACTGCCAGATCAAATGGCCCAATGACCTGCTGCTCAACGGCAAAAAGATCGTTGGCATCCTGTGCGAGGGCGTGAGCTACGGCTACCAGCAGCAGGGCAGGGGCATCCTGTGCGGCATCGGCATCAACCTGGCCCAGCCCCAGAGCTACTTTGACGCCGCCGGCCTGCCCAACGGCACCTCGCTGGAACTGCAGGGCGCCAAGGTAGACCTTGCCGCCGACCCGGCATGGCTGGCCGAGGGCCTGACCGATTTTGGCTTTGACCGCAACATGTATGTGTTTGCCCGGGACGGCTTTGCCCCCTTCCGGGAGGAGTACAAAGCCGCCTGCGTCAATCTGGGCCGCCGGGTCACCTTTGACCTGCCGGACGGCAAGCAGGGCGCAGGCGAAGCCATCGACGTGGACGACGAGGGCCGCCTTGTGGTGCGCACCGACAGCGGCGAAGTGCATGTTTTTACCGGCGAAGTATCCGTGCACGGCATCTACGGCGCAGTTTAAAAAGGAACAGATCTGTTTGCTCCATGTGGACACTGAAAAGCGCCCACATGGACTTTTTTTGCGCATTTTTGCCCGATTTTTACGCAGAATGCTTGATTTCACGAACTTTCCGTAAATTCCTTGTGAACATTTCCAGTTGCCAATTTAGTCACACTTTAGTATAATAGAGTATGTGCCAGCGCGTCCTTTTGGATGGGATGCGCGTGTTTTAGGAAATAGGAAAACAGATAACACAAGCGTCCTGCTTTTCGGGGCAGGACGCTTATGTTATCGCAAGGAGTGCAAGCATGAAAGATCAAGAATCCTTCAAGCCGTATGTTCCTGCGGAAAAAGTCACCGCAGAAATGACGGCCACCTCTGTGATCATGGGCATCATCCTGTCCGTGGTCTTCGGCGCAGCAAACGCCTATCTGGGCCTGCGCGTCGGCATGACTGTTTCGGCCTCTATCCCGGCAGCAGTCATCTCTATGGGCGTGATCCGCGTCCTGCTCAAGAAAAACTCCATTCTGGAGAGCAACATGGTGCAGACCATCGGCTCCGCAGGCGAAAGCCTTGCCGCCGGTGCCATCTTCACCATGCCGGCTTTGTTCCTGTGGGCCAAAGAGGGTCTGTGCGACAAGCCCAGCATCCTGGAGATCACCCTCATCGCCCTGTGCGGCGGTATCCTGGGTGTGCTGTTCATGGTGCCGCTGCGCAACGCCCTGATCGTCAAGGAGCACGCCACCCTGCTGTACCCGGAAGGCACCGCCTGTGCGGACGTGCTGCTGGCCGGTGAAGAGGGCGGTGCAAACGCCTCCACCGTGTTCTCCGGCATGGGTCTGGCAGCCATCTTCAAGTTCATCGTGGATGGCCTGAAGATGATCCCCTCCGACATCGCTCTGGCATTCCAGTCCTTCAAGGGTGCCATCGGCATGGAAGTGTACCCCGCTCTGCTGGGCGTGGGCTACATCGTGGGCCCCAAGACCGCTTCTTATATGTTTGCCGGTTCTCTGGTGGGCTGGATGGTCATCATCCCGCTGATCTGTCTGTTCGGCGCAAACATCTCCCTGTACCCGGCTGCTGCCGGCACCACCATTGCTGACCTGTACGCAGCAGGCGGTGCAGACGCCATCTGGTCCAACTACGTCAAGTACATCGGCGCAGGCGCTATCGCCACCGGCGGCATCATCTCTCTGATCAAGAGCCTGCCGCTGATCGCATCCACCTTCCGTGATGCCATGAAGAGCCTGAAGGGCGGCAGTGCTGCAGGCACCTCCCGCACCGAGAAGGACATGCCCATGCCCTTCATTCTGGGCGGCATCCTGCTCATCATCCTCATCATCTGGCTGGCTCCGGCCATCCCCGTCAGCCCGCTGGGTGCTCTGCTGATCGTCATTTTCGGCTTCTTCTTCTCCACCGTGTCCGCCCGTATGGTGGGCATGATCGGCAGCTCCAACAACCCCGTCTCCGGCATGACCATTGCCACCCTGCTGATCGCTACCATGGTCCTGAAGGCCACCGGCAACGTGGGCATCGAGGGCATGATCGGCTCCATGGCCATCGCATCTGTCATCTGCATCTGCGCTGCCATTGCTGCTGATACCTCTCAGGACCTCAAGACCGGCTACCTGCTGGGTGCAACCCCCGTCAAGCAGCAGATCGGCGAGCTGATCGGCGTTATCGCTTCCGGCCTTGCCATCGGCGGTGTGCTGTACCTGCTGGACAGCGCATGGGGCTACGGCGGCGCCGAGGTGCCCGCACCCCAGGCTACCCTGATGAAGATGATCGTCGAGGGCATCATGGGCGGCAACCTGCCCTGGAACCTGGTGTTCACCGGCGTGTTCCTGGCTCTGGCTCTGGAAGTTCTGCGCGTCCCTGTGATGCCTTTTGCCATCGGCCTGTACCTGCCCATCTACCTGAACGCTTCCATCATGATCGGTGGTGTGGTGCGCTGGTTCATGGACAGCCGCAAGAATGTTGACGCCAAGACCAAGGAAGAGCAGTCCACCAACGGCACCCTGTTCTGCGCCGGTATGATCGCAGGCGAGGGCCTTGTGGGCATCCTGCTGGCTGTGTTTGCCGTGTTTGGCATCAACACTGCCCTGAGCGTTGATCTGGGCAATGTGGGCGGCGTTGTGCTGATGATCGTCATGATCGCATGCCTGCTGGCGTTTTCCCTCAAGAAAAAGAAGAACTGATGAAGAATAAAAAGCAGTCCATCAACTATCTGGATCTCATTCCGCAGCGGGCGGAGACCCTGCGCTGGCACACAGACGAAGCCACCGGCCTTATCACCCTTGAGGTGGAGAACACCGGTGTATTCAATACGATCGCGCAAAAAGTGTTTCATAAGCCGCGCACCACACAGGTGCATCTGGACGAGACCGGCAGCTACCTCTGGCCGCTGATCGACGGCCAGAAGACCGTTGCACAGCTTGCTGACTGCATGAAGGAGCACTTCGGCGAAAAGGCCGAGCCGCTCTATCCGCGCATCATCAAGTATTTCCAGATCGTGGAATCTTACCACTTCATTCAGTTTCTGAACAAGTAAACAAAAGCGGCACATCGGGCCTTTACGCAAGGCTCCGAGTGCCGCTTTTCTGTTTATATTTTATTGTTTTTTGCCGATGAATGTGGTATTCTGTAATTGCCGCATATGCGGTACGAAGGCGCTGTGTCCCAAACGCAGCACGGGTTGCGGCTCCCAGCATTCGCATCGTACCTTGAACGGTACTCGCGCCTCGCTGGCCGCGGCCCCAACAATTCCTCCCTGTTCCTGCCGCAGGCAGCGGTCGTCATTGTTGCAGCACTCCTTACCGGCACCTGGGTACGCCGGGCAAGGCGATTTTTCTTTTGTATCTTTCGCACCCCCGGTTTTGCCCAAGGGCAGAAAGGGGGGATGCACCATGACGTTTGAACAGGTCGTGCTTCTGCTCACGCTTCTCGGCGGGGCGATCTACGTTACGTTTGAAATTACATGGACTGTTTCTCACAGTGATGACAAAAAGAAAAAATGACCGCCTCGAGTCTCCCAAACCGAACGGTCATTTTTCTTTTTGACTAGTATGGTAAGGAGCTAGCCGTTTGCGGGCCAGCGCCATTGTATTTTCAGTATAGCTTATTTTCTAAAATTGTCAAGTCCACGCGTTTTATCTTCTGCGTTTTCTCTTCTTGCTGAGGTTCAGCGACCCGCCGCCGGCTGCAAGGGTGACCACCGTGAGCGCCAGCAGGATGAACACCAGCGCACACAGCAAAAGCAGGGTGGCCCTGGCGTCGGTGCGGAAATCGGAGACATACTCCTTGTGGGTCACAAGGTCTACCGTGCCCACCTCGTAGCCGTCCAGATAGACGGTGGCCGTGCCCACCACACTGCCGCTCTTGACGGTAGCAGCAATGCTTTCCGGCAGGTCGAAGGAATAGGTGACGATGTCATCCGCATGTCCGTAGCCGCTGACCGGTGCGGCGGCATACAGCTCCACAGCCGGTTCGGTGCGGCACTTGGTGAGGTCTACAGTGGTAAGTACCGTCTGGGTGTCCACCAGCGGGCGGTCAGCAAAGCTTTCAAAGGCCCAGTCGAACAGCTGGCCGCACTCGATGTAGATGCTGTTCGTGTCCGAATGCAGGATCACAAGGCCGTAAGTGTGGCCGTCCTTTTCTGCAAAGGCCACAGCACAGCGGCCTGCCAGCGTGGTAAAACCGGACCGGATGCACTTGATATAGCTGCGGTAGTATTCGCTGCTGGAATCGGTCATGGGGTTGGAAGAGGTAATGCTGCGCTCGCTCTGATGCAGATTGGTGGCGGGCAGGGTATAGGCCGCCGTACCGGATATCTGCACGAAGGTGATGTTCTTATAGCATTCCGCCGCGATCTTTGCCATATCCTCGGCGGTGGAGACGTTGCCGTAGTCAAACAGGCCGTGGGCACAGGTAAAGTTGGTGCCGGTGCAGCCCAGCTCTGCAGCGCGGGCGTTCATCTGCTTGACAAAATCCAGCACGCTGCCGCCCACATCGTAGGCAATAACGCTGGCGGCGTCGTTGGCGCTGGACACCAGCAGGCCGTACAGCAGGTCCATGCGGCGCACCGTCTCGCCGATGCGCAGGCCCATGGTCATGCCATTGGCGTTCTGGATGTCCTTGAACTCCTGGGTCATGGCGGTGGGCACCGTCACTTCGCCGTTCAGGTCCTTGCCGCTCTCCAGCAGCAGCAGGGCCGTCATGAGCTTGGTCAGGCTGGCAACGTACTGCTGCTGGTCGGCGTTCTGTGCCAGAATGGTCTTGCCGGTATCCACGTTGAACATGTACACCGCCTCGGTCTCGCTGGCGGTCTGGATGGGCATGGGGTATGCCGCCAGGCCCGGCAGTGCGGCGGACACCGCCACAGCCAGCGTAAGCACCAGTGCCAGCCCACGGCGGAAGAGCGTGTTTTGGAACATGAACGTACCCCCTAAAATCAACTTCCCGGCGCAAGACCGGAAATATTTTTCATCTACTTTAAAGAATACCATAAACCAGCCAAAAGCGAAAGAGAGAAAGGTGGTTTTTAACAATGTTCCTGTCTTTTTGTGGAAAAACGCCCCGGGATGAGGGGGCAGCTTTCGTGGCCCCCAACGCCACCGTGCAGGGCGATGTGGTTTTAAAGCCCGGCTCCACCGTGTGGTACGGTGCCGTGCTGCGGGGAGACGACGGCACCCTGACCATCGGCGAAAACTCCAACGTGCAGGATAACGCCGTGCTGCACTGCGATGTGGGCGGCGCGGTGACACTGGGCAAAAACGTTACCGTGGGCCACAGCGCCCTTGTGCACGGCTGCACGGTGGGCGACGGCAGCCTGATCGGGATGCACGCCACCCTGCTCAACCACTGCGTCGTGGGCAAAAACTGCATCATCGGGGCGGGGGCGCTGGTGCCGGAAGGCATGGTGATCCCGGATAACTCGGTGGCCGTGGGCGTACCCGCAAAGGTCATCAAGCAGGTGACAGCGGCACAGGCCGAGGCCAGCCTGCGCAACGCCGCCCACTATGTGGAGCACGGCAGGCTGCACGCCGCGCAGTTCAAAGCCGATTGACCCCTTTCCGGGGGCATGGTATACTGTATAAAAAGCCCTGTTCCGGGCCCGGAGGTATGAACATGGAAAACCTTTCAAGACGCGCATTTCTGAAACTTTCCGGTGCAGCACTGCTTGCGGCAGGGCTTGCCGGCAGCCTGACCGCCTGCAGCGGCACCAAAGACGTGGATATTCCCGGCACCGTGAACGGCATTGGCTATGTGAGCGGCAAGGCCGGCCGTTCCATCATCGACACACAGGAGTACGGCACCATCCATGTGGTCAAGGTGGTTTTCACCCTCAAAAATGTCAGTGAGCGCCCGGTGACCCTGACCGCCGATAATTTCCCGGCCGAGATCGATCACTCTGCCACCGAGCCCCTCTACCTTGGCATCGCATCGGATGCCGGCGGTGACAGCTGGTGGAGCCAGAAGGACTACGAGCTGCAGCCGGGCGAGGAAGCGACCTTTGTGCTGATCTACAACCTCAGCGAACGGGCCTATAACAGCTGGTTCCAGCTGGTGCACACCATTGAGCTCACCTTTAAGAGCGGCCACCAGAAGGTGACCGGCAGCTACACCTCCAAGACCGACGAGTTTGTTGTAGGGGAAGTAGAAAAGGAATAACGCAAAAAGCGTCGATTCCAATTGACACTTTGCACCTTGTCTGCTATAGTGAAGCTGGCAGTTTGCCGCATTCCGGAATGCGGGAGCCTTTGCGCATTGTGCGCTGTTTGGTCGTTTTTCAAATCCGGAGGAGTTTTTGAAGAAAAGTTGTGTGCAGAACGATTTTTCACAGAAATGTAATGACTTTTCCTCACAAATCGGGTATACTATATCCTGCGGGGGGGGACGGGGCCGCAACCGTCCCGCTCGCACATGATTCCTCCTCACACCAAAGCAATACCCCAAACAGAAGCTCCCTCCGGTGTACCGCAAGCGCCGGGGGGAGCTTCTGTTTTATCCAGCTTTGTATTTTAAAGATTTCCTGTATGAAAAGGAGAGATCATGATGTCTGAACTGATTACCCGCCGCACCTTTCTAAAGACCACTGGTGCCGCTGTGCTGGCTGCCGCCGCAGGCAGTATGCTGGCCGGCTGCGAGAACAGCAGCGATCTGCTTTTGAATGTTTCTTCCCTGCCTTCCGTCAGCTCGGATAGCTGCATTTCGTACAATGGCAATTACGATATCGGCATGGGAGCCTTTGAGAACTGCCGTTCCAACTCAACGCACGAGTCCAGCGGTGTACCTCACTTTTATCTCTACACGGCTGTTTCGTTCCAGCATGTAGACAACCCGTTCACCGTCAACACTTCTGATTTCAAGTTCAGTTTTTCCAACTCCAAGCTCACTGCCAAAAACGCCAGCTGCCTTGGCAAATACACGCTGGACAGCAGCAAGGACAAATATAAGGCATCCACTTCCCAAACGGTCAATGCCGGAAACAACACCATCCCCCTGTGGGTGGATCTGGGTTCCTATTTTGATGTCCCCACCACCTACATTGGTGCCTTTACTGTCACCTACAAAGGCAGCGTACTCTTCAGCTATGCAAACTCCACCTATAACCCCACTCCCTCTCAGGTCGGCAAATAAACCTTAAATATGCCAAAAGGCTCACCGGTTCAACTCCGGTGAGCCTTTTTTATATTTGCATCACAGTACTCTGAATTTTGCCGCAAACACGCTGAGCACGATCTTGGGGTTCACCTGCGCGCCAAGGCGCTGGATGGCGGCTTCGGCAAGGCGCAGGGCCCGCCGGGCGGCATCGCCCTGCACCGGTGCGTGGGGGCTCTGGCGCAGGCCTGCAGCCGCCACCGCACGGAAATCCGCCAGCAGGGCGGCAGCGCCGGCCTTGTCCTTTTCGTAAGGGGCCAGCAGGCAGGCGGCGGCGTAACTGTCGCGGGCGGCAGCGGCCTTTGCCAGCTGCAGGGCTTTTTCCACCTGTTCCGTCCGGGCTTCGTCCCGGGCGGCGGCCAGCACCGTGCCGATGTGCCCATCGAACAGCTCACTGTACAGGTCGGCCGTCTTTTTGTCCACACCCTGCGCGGCGCAGTAGCGGGCGCACTGCTCCGGCGGGACCGGGGCCACCGCAAAGCTGACGCATCGGCTGCGGATGGTGGGCAGCACGCTTGCCAGCGAATCCGCCGTGAGCAGGAACAATACGCCCTCCGGCGGCTCTTCCATCACCTTCAGCAGGGCGTTGGCCGATTCCTCGTTCATCTTTTCCACATGGTACAGCAGCACGGCGCGGCCTTCGGCAGAAAGGCTGGTGTTGAAGATCTCGCTGCGCATGGCCGTGACCTGACCCACCAGATACTTTCCGCCGGCACCCATGCCGGTAACGGAGATGGCCTCGCGCACGATGCCGGTCTCCACCTGGCCGCTGTCACGCTTGCCGGCCTTTGCTACGGCGCGGCAGCATTCGCCCCGCAGAAGGGCCTCAGCAGGTGCACCGCCGGCAGGGTAGAGGTAATCCGCCGCAATGCAGCGGGCGGCAAAACCGGCCCCCAGGCCCTCTTCGCCCACCAGCAGCACGCTGTGGGTGAGGCGGCGGGATGCCAGCATCAGCTGCACGCTGGTTTTCAGTTCGGCGTTGCCCTCCATGCGGTCAAGCATCATCGTGTGGTTCTCCTTTGCGTTTGACGATTTTAAATTGTCTCCGCCTTGCTCTGCAACGGCGACGACCGCTGCCTGCGGCAGAAACAGGGAGAAGCTGTTGGGGCCGCGGCCTGCAGGATGCGAGTGCCGCTCAAGGCACGAAGCAGACGCAGGGAGCCGCAACCCGAATATATTTAGCAGAAATATTATTTTATGGTTTGCAGATCCGAAACGACTGCGGTCGTTTCGGATCTGCTTTTTCACGTAGAAGGGTCACAGCGGGAAGCGGCATCTGCTGTCGCTGGCCCCCTGCGGGAGCAATGGCTCAGCAAACAATGCCTTTTTCATACATCTTCCGGTTCCGTCCCTTCCGGTGAAAATGTGAATCGAAATTAAAATTTTATTTCCGCTATGAATGGCCAGAGTGAAACGGCGGCCATTCTAAATCGTTTTATCTTCTGTTTCTCCGTTTCCACTGCTCGCGGCGCACCCATGCGCGGATGGAGCGGTAGGCCATAGGGCCAAAGAAGAGCCAGACGTTTGCCATGCTCAGCAGCAGGCTCAGCTTCTGCGGCAGCGGCGCCCCCAGAAAGCTCAGCACCCACATGGCGGCGGCAAAAAAACCGAAATACTTCACCCGGATGGGGATGACGAAAAACAGCAGCACCTGCACCTCCGGGTACAGCATGGCAAAGGCCAGCAGCAGCGAGAGCGACAGGCAGTAGGTGCTGCCGGTCACGCCGGTGAGCAGGCAGGCCAGCACGGCCCCCAGCATCCCGGAGAGCAGATACACCGTATAGCGGAAGTCGCCCCACTCCCGTTCCAGTGCCGTGCCGATGAACCAGGTAAAATAGATGCCCAGCACCGCACTGAGGATGCTGCCGCCGGAAAACGGGATGAATACAAAGGTGATGGCGCGCCAGATCTGCCCGTGCAGCAGAAAATAGCGGTTCATGGCCAGCCACACCGTAACGGTCTGGTTCACAAACAGCTCGATGGCCAACACAAGGATCTGCCCGCCCACCAGAATGTTGGTCAGGTTCGGGATGCCGAAGCGGCCATACTTGCGCTCCAGCTGGTTCAGCCAATTGTTCATAAAGGGTACCTCTCTGTCAGAAAACATTCAGCCGCAGTTTACTGCTGTTATTGTACCATGATTGGCCGGGGCATTCAAGAATCCACACCGGAGTTGCTCTTTCCCGCAAAAAAGCTCCCAGAAGGGCCCTGCCCGCCGCCTGCATCGTGCCGTTTTTGGTTCTGTGGAAAACCTGCAGCCGCAAAGGCCAAAAATACAGCGGCTGAGCGGTTTTGTGAGCCTTTGGATACAACCGGCAATTGTATGGAGTTTCCGGTCTGGAATGAACTTTTCACTTTTTCCACCGGGTTTTCCACCGTTTTTGTGAAGAAAAGGGGGAGTTTTCCATGAGGTTTTCCACTTTTTCCACCGGGTTTTCCACAATTAAAAAGTGCAAGCCCTATACGCGCCGTAATCCGGCCTGCAGCTTTCTGGAAAGTTTTGGGCAAAAATGCGGACATTCTGCCTTTTATAAAAAAGAAAGTCGAAGCATTTTCTTTGTTTTTTACAAAGCCCCGCTGCCGGGTGGTTTTGTTTTCTCCAATCTGGAATCAACCGGCCGCAAGTTTTCAACACCGGAGCTCCCGCATTTTTCGGTGTGGAAAAGGCGGGGAAAATTGCAGTTTTCCACCATTTTTCTGCGGCCTGCGGCGGGGCTTTTTTCTCCCTCCGGAATGCGGCAAAATGCGCTCTATATCTTGTGTTTTCGCGCAGGGTGTGCTACAATCTGAGCCGAAAATTCTGTTTGCAATGAGGGGTGCTCTGTATGAAGATCATCGTGCGTGAATATACCGCAAAAGACCTGCCCGCCATGGTGGAGATCTGGGATCAGGTGGTGGAGGACGGCGTGGCCTTCCCGCAGGAGGACGCACTGACGCTGGACACCGGCCGGGAATTTTTTGCCGCCCAGACCTACAGCGCCGTGGCCGAGGATGCGGACACCGGCACAGTGCTGGGCCTGTACATCCTGCACCCGAACAACATCGGCCGCTGCGGGCACATTGCCAACGCCAGCTATGCCGTCCGCCGGGACACCCGCGGCCTGCACATCGGTGAAAAGCTGGTGACAGACTGCCTTGCGCAGGGCAAAGCCCACGGCTTCAAGGTGATGCAGTTCAACGCAGTGGTGGCCTGCAACGTCCATGCACGGCACCTGTACGAGCGGCTGGGCTTTGTGCAGCTGGGCACCATCCCGGGCGGCTTCCGCATGAAGGACGGGCATTATGAGGACATCTGCCCCTATTACCATACGCTGTGAATGATTTGAATTTCCGCCGCGTGCGCTTTGGACGAGTTGTGGCACCCAGCGTCTGCTACGGCCCTTGAGCGGGCCTTGCATCCTGCTGGCCACGGCCCCAACAGCTCCTCCCTGTACTCCCCTTTTTGTCGCTACGCGACATCTTCCCCCGACCGGGGGAAGTCTTTGGCCGCAGGCCGCGGTCGTCGCCGTTGCAATATCAGAGGAAATATTATTTTTAAAATATTGCAAACAAGCCAGCCCTGCGGGGCTGGCTTGTTTGCTTTTTCACGGGAAGGGGGCGTGACGGGTAACAGCATATCGCTGCTGTCAGCCTGCGGCTGTCGCGCAGCAGATGGCGCACAAAAGAGTACATACCCGGCGGAGAAGCATTTTATCAAAGCCATATAGCCTCCCCTACACGAAAACACTCTGTGCAGGAAACGGTTTATCTTCATAAAAAAAAATCCGAAACGGCCACAGTCGTTTCGGATTTACAAATATACGATCACATCATATTGCGGAACACCAGCTGTGCGATCTGGAAGTACAGGATCAAGCTGCAGGCATCCACGATGGTGGTAATGAAAGGCGTTGCCATGATGGCCGGGTCGGCACCCAGCTTCTTGGCGGCCAGCGGCAGCATACCGCCCACCAGCTTTGCCAGAATAACGCTGAAGAACAGCGAAACACTGACCACGATGGCATAGCCCATCACGTTGGCATACTGGCCGGGGAACAGGAAGGTGTACATCAGGTAGATGCGCAGGCCGTTCACGATGCCCAGCACCGCACCCACGATGGCGGAGACCCGCAGCTCCTTGTACAGCACCTTCATAAAGTCGCTGGGTTCCACCTCGCCCAGAGCCAGACCACGCACCATCAGAGTGCTGATCTGGTTGCCGCAGTTGCCGGCGGTGTCCATCAGCATGGGCATGAAGGACACCAGCAGAGGCAGGCTGACAAAGGCCTCCTCGTAGTGGGTGGTGACCATGCCGGTGAAGGTGGCGGACAGCATCAAAATCAGCAGCCAGGGGATACGCTGCTTTGCGTGGGTCCAGACGCTGGTGCCAAAATAGGTGGTGGCGTCGTCGTCCGGCAGAATAGCAGCCATCTTCTGCATATCCTCGGTGCTCTCGTCGGTCAGGACGTCGATTGCATCGTCGATGGTGATGATACCCACGAACATGCCTTCGTTGTCCAGAACAGGCATGGCGGTAAAGTCGTAGCGCTGCATCTCACGGGCCACATATTCCTGGTCGTCGGTGACCTTCACGGTGACCACATTGTCATCCATGATCTCGGAGATGGGTGTGTTCATATCCGAAAGCAGCAGGCTGCGGGCCGAAACAACGCCCATCAGGCGGTTGCGCTCCACCACATAGCAGGTGTACACGGTCTCGGCGTTCTCGCCCTGCTTGCGGATGGCGTCAAAGGCCTGCGCCACGGTCATATCCTCCCGCAGGCGGACATATTCGGGGGTCATCAGGCTGCCGGCAGAGCTTTCGGGGTAGTTCAGCAGCTTGTTCAGGCTCTCACGGGTCTGCTTGGAGGACTTTTCCAAAACGCGCTTGACCACGCCGGCGGGCATATCTTCCAAAAGGTCGGCGGCATCATCCAGGCTCATTTCCTCAATGGCGCCCACCAGCTCCACGTCCGAAAAGGCATTCACCAGATCGTCGCGGGCCTCGTCGGACATATAGGCAAAGGCTTCGGTGGCAACTTCCTTTTTCAGCAGGCGGAACACCACAAGGCGGTTGTTCTCGTCCAGCTCTTCCAGCAGCTCGGCCAGGTCGGCGGGCTGTTCTTCCTCGGTGACCTCGCGCAGCTTGACGTACTGCTTCTTGATGAGCAGCTTGAGCAGACGGCTCTTGGTGAGCATTTCGGGGTTTGCCTTGACCTCTTCGTCGTTGGCTTCCTCTTTTTCGGCCTCGCGCATATCCTGCTTGAGGTCCTCGGTGGCTTCGTCGTTCAGGTCTTCCGCCAGCTTCTGGCGCACTTCCGCAGGGATATCAGCGGGCAGCTCCTGCACGGGCAAGGACTGCTCTGCAGTGTTTTCGGCTGCCAGGTTCTTCTTTTCCATTTCCATTGGGCGTTCCTCCTCAGTTTTTACGGCAGCGGGCACGGGCCCATTACCGGAGGACGCAGCAGATCGGGAAACAAAAAATGCGCCGCTTCTGCACTGCACGGAAATGCCGTTTCCGCGCGCACAAAGCCGCGCCTTTCTCCTGCTGTTTTGCGGAAAAGTGTGCCTTCAAAAAGCACTTTTTGCCGCTCGATTCAGCGAAAAAGGCGGAGATGAACTGCCCCGCCAAATGCGAACGCAGCTGCTTTTGTTTTCGGATCCACCGCGCCGGTGGTTCTACTTCGACTATGATCCGGGTCCATTGTTCTGCGTTCACCTCCAAAAATTCACATTTTGGGAGCACGGAAAACCCCGGCAGGGCCTTCTGCTCCATGTTCTTTTTTATTATAGCGCCGCAAAAAAACGGGGTCAACCCTAAACCATGGATTTACAGGAATTTTTATTTTATCACAGATAAAATAAAAATCTTTCTGCTGTACCAACCGTTTAAAATGGCCGCCGCTTTGGCTCTGGCCATCAGCAGCGGAAACAGCCTTTCTTTATTTGCAGTTCAGCAAAGCCAGCAGGCTTTGCCGAACTGCTTTTTCACGGGAAAGAGTTCATGGACGGCCTGCATTTTCATCCAAAACAAAACACCCTTTTCAGCGTTGCGGCACACTGAAAAGGGTGTTTTGTTTGGATATTGCCTTGGTGTGAGGAGGAATCATGTTACTTGGGTAAGCGGTTGCGGCCCCGCTTCCCATGGCAAAAGTATAACAGCTTTCACAATTGAATTCGTTAAGAAGCTATGAAGAAACTGTAAAAAGGAAAGGGCATCTTTTGGAAATTTGTGTGATAGCTGTTTTTTATTGACGTTCCATTTTCCACATGCTAAAATGAAGCTGAAAGAAAAGCTGAGGGAGGAAAATAATATGAACGACTGTGCATTTTTGAGCAATAATGGCAAGTTCACCTCCTTTTCGTACGGTGGAAAGACCATTCGGTTCCGCACTTCTTCTGCGTTGGAGCGATACACCGATATTGTGGAGTGGGATCACGGCTATCTGGTCGTGATGGCAAAATATAAAAATCAGCCTGCTGAGGAAGAATATATTGATCTGGAACCGATCCTGAATAATCTTTACATTGACCCCGATACATTTCTGACTCCCATCAAGAAAGTGAGCCTGCAATATGCCTGATATTTTCAAAGTTGCTGACACCGCTGATCTGATCGTAAACGGTTATGCTTTTTCCAAAAGCGGAAGCAGCTTCCGTGTGCTGAACCTGAACCGTCCCGAAAGCGCCTGTGTTCTGGCCGCAGATGGTTCTATTCTGGAAACGACCATGGACGACATTGAGCTTTCCATCGTGCAGGATTATTATGTCCGCAACCGCAAATATCTGGAGGAATCCTGATGCCGAAATACTACGATTTCAAAATTTGCGGCTACTATCTCTATTTTACGGCACACTGTATTATTGAATGTATGCACGTTCATGCCAGTGACCGCAAGCTGACCGAAGCCGGCTCTGCAAAATTTTTTGTAAAAAGCAACGGTGATACTGAGGTTCAGAACCGCGGCGTTTTGACGGATCGGGAGCTGAGCAAAATTCAAAGCTTCATCAAGGACAACTACAAAGAGATGTACCTGAAATGGTCTTCCATGAACGAAAACGGCTTTTATGGGGACAATCAGTAACCAGATCTAAAAGGCAGGGTGGTAGATGCCACCCTGCCTTTTTTGCGCACAAAAATACGCCCCGGTCACCTTGCGGTGAACGGGGCGCTAAAACGATATTCGTTTTTCCTGCGGCAAGATGCCTGCCGTGGCAGGTCTTATGCAGCAGGCGGAGCAAGGTATCTGCAAGCAGACCTTATGCTCCTGACACACGCGGGGTGTGCTTTCAAGGACCCTCGCGGGCGCTTTGGTATCTCATATCCCGCCGCTGTACTCCGCACGGAACAGAGCACGGCAGGGGAAGTGAAATCAGATGGGACACGTATGGCGAATGCTGTACTTCAGCACATCACCTGCATAAGTGGATGCATCTCTCCGCTTCATACCGCTGCATTGCGCAGTAACCGCCGGTATGGGGCAGCCGCCCTCTTGCATTGTGGGGCTAAGGTGCCGCAAATGTCTGCATCCAGAGCGCAGGAAATATCTTACTTGTACAGATCGACCAGACGGGTCAGGTGCTCGTAGCGGTCGTTAGCAACCTGCTGGTTGCGTGCGAACAGCTCCTTAGCACGGTCGGGGAATGCACGAGTCAGGCGGCTGTAACGGGTCTCGTTAGCCAGCAGAGCCTGGTACTTCTCGTTATCCACGGCCTTGGAGGTCAGGGTGAACGGATTCTTGCCCTGAGCCTTGTTTGCCGGGTTGAAGGTGAACAGGTTCCAGTAACCGGCCTCAACTGCCTTCTTCATCTCGTTCTGGCAGTTGGTCATGCCGCCCTTAACACCGTGCAGCTCGCAGGGAGCATAGCCGATGATCAGAGACGGGCCGGGGTAAGCCTCAGCCTCAGCAATAGCCTTGACAGCCTGAGCCGGGTTAGCACCCAGTGCGATCTGAGCAACATAGATGTAACCGTAGGTCATAGCGATCTCGGACAGGCTCTTCTTGCTGATTTCCTTACCAGCAGCAGCGAACTGGCAGACTTCACCAATGTTGGAAGCCTTGGATGCCTGTCCACCGGTGTTGGAGTACATCTCAGTATCGAAGACCATAACGTTGACATCCTCGCCGGAAGCCAGGACATGGTCCAGGCCGCCGAAGCCGATGTCGTATGCCCAGCCGTCGCCGCCGAAGATCCACACGGACTTCTTGGCGATGTACTGCTTGCTCTTCAGGATCTCTGCAGACTTCTCGCAGCCTGCAGCAGCAGCCTTCTCCAGCTCAGCGATCAGGGCCTTTGCGGGCTCGTCGTTGGCCTTGGTGTTGTTCTTGGTCTCCATGAACTTGTCGAAGGCAGCCTTCAGCTCAGCGGAAGCCTTGTCGGAACCAGCAACCTCTGCGATCTCCTTGATCAGGTTCTCACGGATGGTCTTCTGGCCGATGTACAGGCCCAGGCCATGCTCTGCGTTATCCTCGAACAGGGAGTTGCACCATGCAGGACCATGGCCGCTGTCCTTGTTGACGGTATACGGAGAGATGGATGCGGTGCCGCCCCAGATAGAGGAGCAGCCGGTAGCGTTGGAGATGTACATCTTCTCGCCGAACAGCTGAGTGATCAGGCGAGCGTAAGAAGTCTCGGCACAGCCTGCGCAGGAGCCAGAGAACTCCAGCAGCGGCTGGTTGAACTGAGAACCGATGACGGTATCGTCAGCAAACTTGGAAGGCTTCTTGGAGATGTTGGCCACGCAGTAGTCGAACACTGCCTGCTGATCGGCCTGGCTGTCCTGAGGCACCATGGTGATAGCCTTGGTGGGGCAGACGGTGACGCACTCGCCGCAGCCCATGCAGTCCAGAGGAGACACAGCCATAACGAACTTGTACTCGTTAGCGGGCTTGTTGTCACGGCTCTTGGTCTGAGCAGGAGCAGCTGCCAGCTCGTCAGCGGTCAGCTGGAAGGGACGGATGGTAGCATGAGAGCA
>JBNMHZ010000009.1:0-83799 GCA_050873025.1 Faecalibacterium sp.
CAATCGCTTGCGTCCTGTGTGAATTACTTTTGGAATTGTTTTAAGTGTTTTTCCAAACACATAAAGGTTCCTTACAAGTTTTTCGATATTGTTCAATTTTCAAGGTCCTGTGCGCCTCAGCCTTTCGGCTGACGACTTGTTTATTTTACCACCGAAGCGGTTTTTTGTCAAGTCCTTTTTTCGAAGCTTTTGAACTTTGTGAACTTAAACGCTTCAGCAGTTTCTCGGCGCTAACCGGAACATTTGAACGTTCATTGGTTCTTTTCAAAGGCTTCGTGCTGAGCTTGAAGAAGTCGTTCTTTTCGCTCAGCGCTTGGCGCTCAAGTATAATACCACACCCCCGCCCTCCTGTCAACACTTTTTGACAACTTTTTTCAATCTTTTTTACTCACCTTCGCGCTCACCCGGAAACTGCAGCAAACCGCAAGGCAAACTGCGCTGCTCCTGCTGACACAGGAGCAGCGGGCCGGCAGTCCGGCTTCTTCTATATAGAGGTTCCCTTCTGTGCTTTTTTCTTCCCTTATACAATGTATTATAAGTCTTTCGCCGTATAATATTTTGTGATATTACACCTCGGAAACAGGTTGCCGTTGTCAAGAGCCTTGTGCCCTGATTTTATCCTGAAAATTGCCTGCGAATTTTGGCTAAAGTTCCAAAACGCAAAATGTAGTGGTGTTTTTCTTGACTTGCCACAATATAGTGATAGAATAGAGCTACATTCAGTTTGTTGGATATCGTGTGCGCGTAACGGGTATCTCTTATTGTAAGAGGTGCCCGTTCACACTGTCAGAGTTTGGAGGAGATCGAATGAAAATCATCAAGCGCAACGGTGCGGAAGTCCCCTTTGACATTACCAAGATCATCACGGCCGTTACCAAGGCCAGTGATTCCGTGGGCGGCCAGAGCCGTCTGACCAAGGACCAGATCACACAGATCGCTGCCGCAGTCACCGACCAGTGCCAGGCGCTGAACCGTGCCGTCAGCGTGGAAGAAGTGCAGGACATGGTGGAGAACCAGCTCATGGACATCAAGGCTCATGACGTGGCCCGCCACTATATCACCTACCGCTATGTGCAGAGCCTGAAGCGCCAGACCAACACCACCGACGAGCGCATCCTGAGCCTGATCGAGTGCCAGAACGAAGAGGTCAAGCAGGAGAACGCCAACAAGAACCCCACCGTGAACAGTGTGCAGCGCGACTATATGGCCGGTGAGATCTCCAAAGACCTGACCGCCCGCCTGCTGCTGGATCCGGAGATCGTAAAGGCGCATCAGGAAGGCCTGATCCACTTCCACGACTCCGACTACTTTGCCCAGCACATGCACAACTGCGATCTGGTAAACCTGGAGGACATGCTGCAGAACGGCACCGTCATTTCCGGCACCTATATTGAAAAGCCCCACAGCTTTTCCACCGCCTGCAACATCGCCACCCAGATCATCGCACAGGTGGCGTCCAACCAGTACGGCGGCCAGAGCATCAGCCTGACCCATCTGGCCCCCTTTGTGGATGTTTCCCGCAAGAAGATCGCCGCCGAGGTCGAGGTGGAGATGGAAGGCCTGAACGTCTCCGCTGAGCGCAAGAAGGAGATCGTGGAGCGCCGCCTGCGCAGCGAGATCAACCGCGGCGTGCAGACCATCCAGTATCAGGTGGTCACCCTGATGACCACCAACGGTCAGGCCCCCTTCATCACTGTGTTCATGTATCTGGGCGAAGCCCGCAATGCGCAGGAAAAGGCCGACCTTGCCATCATCATTGAGGAGACCATCCGTCAGCGCTATCAGGGCGTGAAGAACGAGGCCGGCGTGTGGATCACCCCCGCCTTCCCCAAGCTCATCTACGTGCTGGAAGAGGACAACATCCGTCCCGGCACTCCTTATTATTATCTGACCGAGCTGGCTGCAAAGTGCACTGCCAAGCGCATGGTGCCCGACTACATCTCCGAGAAGAAGATGCTGGAAATGAAGGTGGACAAGAACGGCGAAGGCCACTGCTACACCTGCATGGGCTGCCGCAGCTTCCTGACCCCCTATGTAGACCCCGAGACCGGCAAGCCCAAATACTACGGCCGCTTCAATCAGGGCGTGGTCACCATCAATCTGGTGGATGTGGCCCTGAGCTCCGAGGGCAACTTTGAAAAGTTCTGGAAGATCTTTGACGAGCGCCTTGCCCTGTGTCATCGTGCCCTGCAGGCACGCCATAAGCGTCTGCTGGGCACCCCCAGCGATGCTGCCCCCATCCTGTGGCAGTACGGCGCTCTGGCCCGCCTGAAGAAGGGTGAAAAGATCGACAAGCTGCTGTTCGGCGGTTACTCCACCATCAGCCTGGGCTATGCGGGCCTGTATGAGTGTGTGAAGTATATGACCGGCAAGAGCCACACCGACGCCGGTGCCAAGCCCTTTGCCCTGAGTGTGATGCAGCACATGAACGACAAGTGCAACGAGTGGAAGAAGGCCGAGAACATCGACTACTCCCTCTACGGCACCCCGCTGGAATCCACCACCTACAAGTTCGCCAAGTGCCTGCAGAAGCGCTTTGGCATCGTGCCCGGCATCACCGACAAGAACTATATCACCAACAGCTATCATGTGCATGTTTCGGAGCAGATCGACGCTTTCACCAAGCTGAAGTTTGAATCCGACTTCCAGAAGCTGTCTCCGGGCGGTGCCATCAGCTATGTGGAAGTGCCCAACATGCAGGACAATCTGGAAGCCGTCATGAGCGTGCTGCAGTTCATCTACGACAACATCATGTACGCGGAGTTGAACACCAAGTCCGATTACTGCCAGGTGTGCGGCTACGACGGCGAGATCAAGATCGTGGAGGACGACGGCAAACTGGTGTGGGAGTGCCCCAAGTGCGGCAACCGTGACCAGAACAAGCTGAATGTTGCCCGCCGCACCTGCGGTTACATCGGCACCCAGTTCTGGAACCAGGGCCGCACGCAGGAGATCAAAGACAGAGTGCTGCATCTGTGATCACGATTTAAAATGCCCTCCGCTTGCGCTCTGGGCATTTCAGCGGAAGTATTATTTTTGATTTCACGTTTGGAGCGGCCTGCGGGCCGCTCCAAACGTATTTTCACCGGAAGGGGCCGCAACGGCAAACTTCCGATCCATTGAAAACTTCTTTGCAAATTACGGGAATCACTTTATGAACTACGCAACCATCAAATATTATGACATCGCCAACGGCCCCGGCGTGCGCACCAGCGTATTCGTGTCCGGCTGCCGCCACCACTGCCCCGGCTGCTTCAACGCTGTGGCATGGGACTTCGGCTACGGCCAGCCCTTCGATAAAGCCACCCGCAACGAGGTGTTTGCCTCCTGCCAGCCGGACTATATCGCGGGCCTTTCGCTGCTGGGCGGCGAGCCCATGGAGCCGGAGAATCAGCGGGATCTGCTGCCTTTTGTGCGCAACTTCAAGGCCCTGTACCCGAACAAAACGGTGTGGTGCTATTCCGGCTACACCTGGGAACAGCTGACCGGCAAAGAACCCAGCCTTGCCCGGTGCGAAGCCACCGATGAACTGCTGAGCCTGCTGGATGTGCTGGTGGACGGTGAATTTATTCAGGCAAAGCACGATATCTCCCTGCGGTTCCGCGGCAGTAGCAACCAGCGCCTGCTGGATGTGAAAAAGACCCTTGCCGCCGGGCAGCCCACATGGTGGGAGGACGAAAAGGTGTTCGCCACCCATACCATGGAAAAATAATCAGCATAACAAAGAGCGCTCTGTTTTCCACAAATTCCGTTCAGGAAGTGGAAAACAGGGCGCTCTTTTCATATACTTTATTCCCGGCTGCCCACCGCATCCTCAATGATGCGCAGGAAGGCGTTGCCGTAGCGGGCGGCTTTCTTTTCGCCCACACCGCTGATGTTCAGCAGCTCGTCGATGCTCAGGGGCTTTTTCTCCACCATTTCCCGCAGGGTGGCGTCACTGAACACCATAAAGGCGGGCACATTCTGCTTGCCTGCCAGCCGCTTGCGCTGAGCGTACAGGGCGTTCAGCAGCTTTTCGTCAAACTCGCTCAGCTCGCCTGCCGGTGCCTTTGTGCGGCGCGGCTTCTCGGTCAGGCGGCGAGCATTGTCGGCCGCCCGACGCCGCGAGTATTCCAGCTGCAGCTGTGCTTCCTGCTCCTCGGCCAGACAGCAGGAACAGTTGCCGCATTTTTTGGGTGCCGCTTCACCGAAGTACCGCAGCAGAAAGCCCCGCAGGCAGTCGTGGGTGGTGGAGTAAAAGGTCATGTACTTGAGCCGTTCCTCGGCCTTGCGGGCGGCTTCGGCCTTTACGTCGGCAGGCAGGCCGTTGTCCGCTTCCATCTCCTTTTCGATAAAAAAGCGGATGGTGCGCACATCGGTGCCGGAATACAGCAGGGTGCAGCGTGCCGGCTGACCGTCGCGGCCGGCACGGCCCGCTTCCTGATAGTAGCTTTCCACATCCTTGGGCATATTGTAATGGATGACGAACCGCACGTTGGGCTTGTCGATGCCCATGCCAAAGGCATTGGTGGCCACCATGATCTGCACCCGGTCGTAGAGGAAATCGTCCTGATTTTTCCGCCGGGTGTCGGCATCCAGCTTGGCGTGGTAAGCAGCGGCCCGGATGCCCCGGCTCTGCAGCAGGCGGGCCGTCTCGTCCACCTGCTTTGTGGTGCTGCAGTAGATGATGCCCGCATTGTCCCCTTCCTTAAGCACAAGGTCCAGCAGTTCCTTGGGCTTCTGGCTGGGCAGGGCCCGCCGGGTCTCAAAGTAGAGGTTGGGCCGGTCGAAGCTGGTGGTCACCTCATAAGGCTTCTGCAGGGCCAGATGCTCCCGGATATCGTCCCGCACATGGGCCGTGGCCGTAGCCGTGAACGCGCCCACCACCGGGCGGCTGGGCAGGCTGTCCACAAAGGCTTTGATTCGCAGGTAGCTGGGGCGGAAATCCTGCCCCCACTGACTGATGCAGTGGGCCTCGTCCACCGTCACCATGCTGATGGGCCGCTCCTGCGCAAACCGCTGGAAACCCGGCATCTCCAGCCGCTCCGGTGCCACATAGATGATCTTGTACCAGCCCTCCCGGGCACGGTGCAGCATCAGGGCCTTCTGGTTGTCGGTGAGACTGTTGTTCAGGAATGCCGCCGCCACACCGGCCTGCACCAGCGCCCCCACCTGATCTTTCATCAGGCTCACCAGCGGCGACACCACGATGGTGATGCCCGGCAAAAGCAGGGCCGGCACCTGATAGCAGATGGATTTGCCCGCACCGGTGGGCATCACGGCCAGCACATCCTGCCCGGCCAGCAGGCGGCTGACGATCTCCTCCTGCCCGGGGCGGAAGCTGTCGTAGCCGAATACCTTTTTTAAGATCGAGTGCGGGTTTTCCATGAGTTCCTCCGTTGTATAAAATGAGCTGTGCTCTGCACTGTGCCCTCAAAACCTTATCAGTATACCACAAACGCCGGACTTTTGCGCGGGGATGGACGCTGTTTTTCGTCAAAAAGCACGAAATGTCAAAAGGATTTTTTTGCAAACGATAGCTTTTCAGGCGCGAAAATGCTATAATAGGAGCACATAACTCCATGCCCGGCGGCTTTTTGTGTGCGCCGGATGCTGACAGAAAAAAGGAGCATTTATCATATGCAGCAAAAACTTATCACCTTTGCCGTGCCCTGCTACAACTCCGCAGCCTACATGCGCCACTGCATCGAAACGCTGCTTTCTGCAGGCGAACAGGCAGAGATCATTCTGGTGGACGACGGTTCCGTAAAGGACGATACCCCGGCCATCTGTGATGAATATGCCGCCAAATACCCCACCATCGTCAAGGCCATCCATCAGGAGAACGGCGGCCACGGCGAGGGCGTCAACCAGGGCATCCGCAATGCCACCGGCCTGTACTACAAGGTGGTGGACAGTGACGACTGGCTGGACACCGATGCCCTCAAAAAGGTGCTTGCCCGCCTGACCACTCTGGTGGCCCGCGGCACCGCACCGGACATGATGATCTGCAACTACGTGTACGAGCATGTGGAGGACGGCACCACCCATACGGTGCGCTACACCAATGTGTTCCCGCAGGAGCGCCTGTTCAACTGGGTGCATGTGGGGCATTTCCGCCCGGACCAGAACATCCTGATGCACTCGGTGATGTACCGCACCGAGGTGCTGCGCAAGTGCGGCATGGTGCTGCCCAAGCACACCTTCTATGTGGACAACATCTTTGTCTACCAGCCGCTGCCCTACGTCAAGAGCATGTACTACATGGATCTGGATCTCTACCGCTACTTCATCGGCCGTGCCGACCAGAGTGTGAACGAGAGCATCATGGTCAAGCGGGTGGACCAGCAGCTGCGGGTCACCAAGCACATGATCGACTGCCAGGATCTGGACGAGCTGAAAGACCGCAAGCGCCTGCGTGCCTACATGCTGCACTACCTCTCTGTAATGATGGCCGTCAGCGACATCTTCCTGCTGCTGGACGGCAGCGACGAAGCCAAGGCCAAGCGCACCGAGCTGTGGCAGTACCTCAAGGATCACGTCAGCCCCGATGTCTACCGTGCTGTGCGGTATAACCTGGGCGGCCTGACCGACATGAAGCACATCCCCGGCGGTGACAAGATCACCCTGGGCGTGTACCGTCAGCTGCGCAAGATCTTCAAGTTTAACTAAAATCGTCTGAATTAACTCCTTCCGTCACGGCCGACGCCGTGCCAGCTCCCTCAGGGAGGGAGCCTTTGGCAGAACCGGAAACTTTCCCTTCTCGCCAGAGCCTCCCTCTGAGAGGGAGGTGGCATTGCCGCAGGCAATGACGGAAGGAGTTTCTTTTTTCTCGGCGGCAAAATTTCTTTGCCAAATTCCCGTATTCTGGTTGCTTTTTGTCAGGGCCAATAGTATACTGGACGTGTATGCGTTTTTTTCTGGCTGTGGTGCGTTCCCCTTTCGGTTTTCCCTTTCGCACGCAGCCGCTGTATTTTTATAAGGAGGAATGGGGGCTGCCTGCGGTTCTGGCGGCTCCCGCATGACCCATGGAACAAATGCTCATCTGTCTTTCCCTTGCGCTGATCGCAGGCCTTTTGATGTCCCGCGCCGCAAGGCTGTTCAATCTGCCGGCTGTCACCTCGTATCTGGTGGCCGGCCTGCTGCTGGGGCCTTTCTTTCTGGGCCGGCTTGGCCTGAGCGGCCTTGGCTTCGGCTTTGGCAGCCTTGCCCAGGTGGAAAGCTACAGCATTATCACGCAGGTGGCGCTGGGCTTCATCGCCTTTGTCATTGGCAACGAGTTCCGGCTCAGCGCCCTCAAGCGGATGGGCCGGCAGGCCGTCACGGTGGGCATTGCGCAGGCCGTTATCACCACGGCACTGGTGGACGCAGCCCTGATCCTGCTGCACTTCATCCGGCCGGACGTGCTGTCCATGGCGTCTGCTATCACGCTGGGTGCCATTGCCGCTGCCACGGCTCCCGCCGCCACCCTGATGGTGGTCAAGCAGTACAAAGCTTCCGGCCCGCTGACTCACCTTTTGCTGATGGTGGTGGCCATTGATGACGCCGTGGGTCTGGTGCTGTTCTCGGCTTCCTACGGCGTGGCAAACGCACTGGAGCAGGGCCGCATCGACCCGGTAAGCGTCATTGTGGAGCCGCTGCTGGAGATCATCCTCTCGCTGGCGCTGGGCGCTGCTGCCGGTTATGTGCTGAACCTGCTGGAAGTGTACTTCCACTCCCGCTCCAAGCGCATGAGCCTTTCGGTTGCCTTTGTGCTGCTGACGGTGGGCCTTTCCATGACCGAGTTCGAGATCAATGGCACCCGCTGCGGCTTCTCGCTGCTGCTGGTGTGCATGATGACCGGCACCGTGTTCTGCAACATCTGCCCCACTTCGGAAGAGCTGATGGACCGTCTGGACCGCTGGGTGTCCCCCATCAACATCCTGTTTTTTGTACTGTCCGGCGCGGAGCTGGACCTGACCATTCTTGCCAACCCCTTTGTGCTGCTCATCGGTGTGGTGTACATCATTGCCCGCTCGGCCGGCAAGATCAGCGGCTCCTACGTCAGCAGCCGTGCGGCAAACTGCAGCGATGATATCCAGAAGTATCTGGGCATCACATTGCTGCCGCAGGCCGGTGTGGCGCTGGGCATGGCGGCCACTGCCGCGCAGCTCTCGGACGGCCACATGGTGCGCAATGTGGTGCTGTTCTCTGTGCTGGTGTATGAGCTGGTAGGCCCCACCCTGACCAAGCTGGCCCTGACCGCCGCCGGCGAGATCCGTCCCGAAGGCCGCACCAGCGCCCGCGTGGAGAACAAACCGGAGGAGCCGGTTGCTGCAGAGTAACGGACGATGCAAAAAGTTGTTTTTTGTCGAAATGACTCGCAATCATTGACGAACAGTGTTATTTTTTGTATACTGAGCATATCGAGATTGGAACAATTTTCCTGTTGTGTCATGGAATGGCTATTGCAGGAAAATGAATGAAGGAGAATGGTATACTATGAAAAGTACCGGTATCGTCCGCGGCATCGACGCATTGGGCCGCATCGTTCTGCCCAAGGAGCTGCGCACCAGTATGCATCTGGACACTGACACCAAGCTTGAGATCTTTGTGGATGGCGATTCCATCGTGCTCAAAAAGCACCGCCCTGCCGGCAGCTGCGACTTCTGCGGCGAAGTGGACGAAGCCTCGGTGCAGTTTGCGGGCTACTGCATCTGCCCTGCCTGCCGCCGCAAGATCGGCGCACTGTAAAAAACACGCAAAGGAGGCTCTGCCATGAGCCAGATGATCGATTTTACCGTTCCGTCCACCGTGCCGGGCCGCACGCTGCACGCTTTCCGCTGTGTACCGGATGGCGAAGTAAAAGCCATCCTGCAGCTGTCCCACGGCATGGTGGAGTTCATCGACCGGTATAAGCCGCTGGCAGAATACCTTGCCGGGCGCGGCATCCTTGTCACCGGCCACGACCATCTGGGCCACGGCGGCTCCATCCGCACCAAAGCCGACTACGGCTATTTTGCCGAGCCGGACGGCAACCGTGCCGTACTGGCCGACCTGCACGCCATGACGGTGCGCACCAAAGAGCTGTACCCGGGTGTGCCGTATTTTCTGCTGGGCCACAGCATGGGCTCGTTCTACGCCCGGCAGTACCTGTGCGAGTATGGCCGTGAGCTGGATGGTGCCATCATCATGGGCACCGGCTTCCAGCCCAAGGCGCTGGTGCAGTTTGCCAAGACCACCTGTCGGGTGCTGGCCGCTTTCCACGGCTGGCAGTACCGCAGCAAATTCGTTGCCAACATGTCCTTTCTGGGCTACAACAAGGGGCTGGAAGGCCGCACCACCCACGACTGGCTCAACCGCGACACCGCCGAGGTGGACAAGTATCTGGCCGACGAACGCTGCACCTTCACCTTTACGCTGAACGCCTACTACAGCATGTTCAGCGGCATCCTGCGCCTGCACGACCCGGCTTTCCTCGCACAGATGCCCAAAGACCTGCCGCTTTTGTTCCTGGCCGGTGACGCTGACCCGGTGGGCGAACAGGGCAAGGGCGTGCGCCGCGCCATCCAGAGCCTGAAAGACGCCGGCGTGCAGAACATCGAATGCAAATTCTATCCCGGTGCCCGGCACGAACTGCTGGTGGAAACGAACCGCAGGGAAGTGTTTGAGGATATCGGCAGCTGGCTGGAAAAACAGCTGGGCTGATCTTTTGGAACTCCTGCATTTTTTACCGTCATCCATATGGATGGCGGTATTTTTATGCCCCGCATATTTTGTCGTATTTACGCGCATTTGCACTAGTTTTATCCTCTCTGGTCGATTCGATTGACAGCATTTCCAGAAAATGGTATACAGGTGCTATACAAACCGATCCAGCAGCATCCGTAAAAACGAATGCCGTACATCAGAGGGGAGCCAAAACCTATGACCAACAAAAAGTTCAAAATGGCTGCTATGTCGCTGGCGCTGACGGCCTGTGTTGCCGCAAGCGGGCTTGCCGCAAATGCCGAAGCACCGGAAAGCACGGCAGAAGAACCCGCCGCGCCTGCCATGGAAACACCGGCAGAGCCTGCCCCCGTACCGGAGACGCAGGCAGAAGATTCACCCGCCGAAGAGCCGGAAGAGGAAGCACCTGCGGGGGAAACGCCCGCAGAAGAAGCTCCGGAAGAAGCTTCTTCCGATGCCGATGCGCCCGAAAACAAGCCGGGCCCGGAGGAAGCTGACGACGAAAAGCAGGCCGTTCCTGCAGCCGAGACGCAGCCCGATGCAGCCTTATCGGAGAACGTTCTGTCCGCAGAGCCTGCCATTTCCAGAGCCGAGGAGCCCGCCGTCAACCCGGTGCTGCCCGCCGGGGAGGCCGCTGCAGAGGCCCCCGCCGACACTGCCGACAGGGATACACCGCAGATCAGCCTTCTGGTGCCCAGCGAAGGGTTCAAGACCGCCGGCCCTGCCGCCAGCATCGGCAGTACCAGTTACGGCACCCTGCAGGACGCCATCGATGCCGCCAATGAGGGCGCGGACGTCATTCTGAACCGTGACTGCGAGGGCTTTGTGGAGATCGTCAAATCCATCATTCTGGATCTTGGCGGCAACAAGATCATCGCCCCTGCCGGTTCCGGCAAGGCCGCCATCACCGTTGACATCAAAGATTCCTCCAAAGACGCTCCGGAGCTTGTCATTAAAAACGGCACGGTCACCGGCGGCGAGGACAGCGGCATCAAAGTAATCCGCTCCGATGTGGATGTCATTCTGGACGGTCTTGAGATCACCGGCAATGCGGGCACCAGCGGCGGCGGTGTATCTGCCAAAAACAGCACAGTTGCCATCACAGACAGCAGCATCCACGACAACACCGCCACAGACGGCGGCGGCATCTACGCCGACAGCTGCGAGCTTACCGTCTCGGACAGCACTATTCAGGATAATACGGCCAGCCGTGCCGGCGGCGGCATTCACCTGAAGGCTTCGGATGCCGATATCACCGGCAATACCATCAGCGGCAACACCTCTGGTGGCGGCGGCGGTGGCGGCATCTACAGCACCGACCCCAGCGGCACGGCGGAGTGCACCATCGACCTGACCGATAACGATATCATCCATAACACCACCAGCGGCTACGGCGGCGGTGTCCTGATCGCAAACAAAAACCAGACTGCCGCCATCAACGGCGGCTCCATCAGCGGGAACACAGCCCTCAACGGCGGCGGCATCGGCATGACCAGCGAATCCAGCATCACCGTAGACGGCACCGCTGTCACGGACAACACGGCTGACAGCTATGGCGGCGGTATTTTTACCAATTCGCGCGACCGCACCCTTACCCTGAAAAACACCGCCATTCAGGGCAACCACGCATATGCCGGCGGCGGTGTCTATCTGCGGGGCAAACAGGATAAGCTCACCGCCGACAGCAGCGCTTCCATCACCGGCAACACTGCCGACCTTTACGGCGGCGGCATCTGCGGCGAATCCAACCGCAATTTCGGCTTTGAACAGGTCATTGACCTGACCACCGGCACCCTTTACAACAATCATGCCGGCCTTGCAGGCGACGACCTTTACCTGCCCGCCAACAAGGGCAGCACCCTCATCCTGCGCCCGGTGGGCGACAGCTGGGTGCTGGACGACTGCGGCCACACCATCGACGGCTGGTATCTCGACGGTGAGGGTGCCCGCTGGAACGCTGACGGAGCCAATGCGGATCTGCCAAAACTCGCATCCTCTCTGGATGCCCTGCTGGCCGATGCATCGGTGCAGGTGAACGACGACGGCACCTTCTGCTTTGTCACACCGGAAGGCCACATCATCCGCAAATTTGCCGATGGCCATTACGAGATCCAGACTTCCGGCACAAGCGCCATCGCCCTCAAGGCCGCACATGCCGTGGCTGCAGAGCCGGTGCCCGGCCCGACAGACCCGGACGAACCCGCGCCGAATCCCCCGGAACAGCCTGCACCGGCCCAGCCGGAAGCCCCGGAGCTGCCGCCCGTACAGGACGCGCAGCCTGACACACCCGCTTTGCCGCAGCAGCCCGTCCTGCCCGCCGTGCAGGATGCCCACGCCCTGCCGCAGACCGGCACCAGCCTGTTTGCCGCACTGGTCATGGCCCTGAGCGGCTTTGCACTGACTGCCGCCGGTGCCTTTGCCAGCCTGACCGGCAAAAATGCCCGGCACTGAACCTTCTTATAGATGCAGAAAAGCCCCCGGAACCAGTGTTCCGGGGGCTTTTCTATTTGTTTTGGTCATGCCTTTTTGGGGGAGATCCAGCCGTCGATCACACGCACCAGCGCCTTGCCGCGGCGGCCCAGGAGCCTGGGCAGCAGCACGCGGGCCATGGCCCACACACCGGCAAAGTTGTACAGGATGATGAGGGCCGTGATGATGCCGGTCCACAGGCCGTAGAG
Organism: Faecalibacterium sp.; assembly: GCA_050873025.1. GTDB lineage: Bacteria > Bacillota > Clostridia > Oscillospirales > Ruminococcaceae > Faecalibacterium. The sequence continues at coordinate 12,366 of JBNMHZ010000009.1, forward strand.
CGGCGTCTCAGCCAGCAGCACAAAGGCTTCGAACACCAGTGCGGCTGCATTGATGAGCACGCGGCCCGGGTGCACATGCATCCCGATCATACCGTGAGCGTCGATGGCACGCAGGGTGAACACCAGCCCCAGACCCAGGAAGGAGGCATAGGTCGCGCCCACCGGGCCCCACCACTTGATGAAGAAATAGTTCATGATGCAGTTGCTGATGGCACCCGCCATCATGGTCACCATGCTGCGGGTGGACTTTTTGTTCACCACGTACACGCTGTTCATGAACTGGTTGAAACAGCTGCAGGTGGACGCCAGAACCAGGAACGGCACAAAGTGCCATGCATAGTAGTAGTTGGACTTCATCACGTGCATTACCGGGCGGCACAGCCAGATGATGCCGGCAGCGCAGCAGAACAGCACGCTGGAATAGGTGCGGAAAATTTTGGTAAAGAACTTTGCGCGGCCCTCTTCCTCGGTCACAGCGGAAAGCTGCCATGCATCGTAGAAGATCAGGCCCAGCGTGGTCAGGATGGTGGGCAGGAAGTAGCCGGTGGAAAGCAGGCCGCTCCATGCATTGCCGTCGCGGCCGTCCAGACCGTTGCACATCTCACGCACAAAGAACAGGTCGGATGCGTTGATGATCCAGAAGCTGATCTGCGCCGGGATCATGGGCAGCGAGAAGTTCAGCATCTGCTTCCACAGGGTTTTGTTCAGGCCGCGCAGCTCCACATAGTTCCACAGCTTACCGGTAAAGGTCAGGAACAGCACGCTGACCAGATCGCCGCTGATGATGGCCAGCAGGTAGCCGTTGGCACCCCACTTGAAGCCCACCAGATACAGCACATAAAAGGCCATGGTGGCCACGGTGCACAGCACGCCGTCCACGGCCACCAGCTTGTTCCACTGGCGGCTGCGCACGAACTGAGTGCACAGGGTGCGCAGGCAGCTCATGAGCACGTAGATATAAATGAGCAGGCCGTACTGTGCCATATCGGGCAAAAACTGCGCAATGGGCCAGCATAGCACCAGAATGCCAAAGCCGCCCAGAATGGTCAGCAGGCCGTTGGTGAACACCTGCTTTTCGCTGTTGCCCTTGTCCAGACCAAAGCGGATGATGGCGTTGGACATGCCCATCGAGACGAACGGAATGAGCAGGTTTGCGTACTGGCTCAGGATCTTGGAAAGGCCCAGATCGGAAATTTCCGCCATTGCATAGGTCAGGAACGGCTGGACGATCAGGGTGAGCAGCTTTGACGAAAAGCTGGAAATTGCAAAGATCAGGGTGTTGCCGGCCAGCTTTGAATATTTATCGCCGGACTTTTTTTCGTTTTCCAAGGGAAGTCCCCTCCTGTTTTTCACGATTTGATGCGGGCCAGTCTGTGACCGCCCGCATCGCTTTCCCATATTTATTATTTCAGCAGTGCCCGCCGGGCCTTCCAGTCCGGCAGCAGCTTTGCCACCTCGGCCCAGAAGGCCGGGCTGTGGTTGGGCTGCAGAAAATGGCAGTATTCGTGCACCACCACATAGATCTGCGCCGCCGGGGGCATATTGTACAGCTGCAGCGCAAAGGTGATCTGCCGCTTTGCCATATGGCACACACCCCACCGGCTGGTCATGCTGCGCACTTTTATCGTGGGCTTGTGCCCGCCCAGCACCCCGGCAAAGGCCGGGTACACCTGATCGCTCATGGCGGTAAAGTGGGCCAGAGCCGTTTCCTTGTCCGGCAGGGGCGCACTCTCCTGCCGCCGGGCGCGCTGCAGCTGCCGCTGGCGCGCTTCCCGCACCCAGTCTGCACGTGCCGCCACAAAGCGGTCGGCAGCTTCCGGGCTCATCCGCAGCGGGATGCTCACCGCCACGGTGCCGTCGTCCCGCACACGGATGTTCAGGTTCTTGACCCGTTTGCAGGTCAGTTCGTACTGGATGCCGCCCGCCGAGCGCAGCAGGCTTTCCGGCTGCTTTGCCACGTCAGGACGCCCTTTTTGCCCGGTGCAGCACTTCCAGCGGCAGCTGGGCCAGCACCACAGCGGCAAAGATCAGCGCACAGCCAAAAGCTTCCCGGGCGGAAAGGCTCTGGCTGAGCAGCAGCCAGCCGCCCAGTGCGCTGAACACGCTTTCCAGGCACATGATGAGGCTGGCAATGGCGGGGTTCAGATCCCGCTGGCCCAGGATCTGCAGCGTATAGGCCACGCCGCTGGACATAACGCCGCAGTAGAAGATAGGCAGCGCATTTTCGGTGAACTGTGCCGCTGTGGGCGCTTCAAACACAAAGGCCGCGATGGTGCTTTCCACCGCTACCACAAAAAACTGCAAAAGGCTCAGCCGCACGCCGTCCACCTGGGGCGAAAAGTGATCCACCGACATGATCTGGAAGCTGAACAGCACCGCGCAGCTCAGCAGGATCCAGTCGCTGGCTTCGATGCTGCCAAAACCGTTTTTCATGCACAGCAGGTACAGGCCCAGCACGGCCACCACCATGCTCACCCACAGCTGTGCGCTGCCCCTGCGGCCCAAAAACAGGCCGAACACCGGCACCAGCACCACATACATGGCGGTCAAAAAGCCCGCTTTTGCGGTGGACGGGTTGATGGTGATGCCGATCTGCTGGGCAGCGGATGCCGCAAACAGAAAGGTGCCGCACACAAGGCCCGCCGCCAGCAGCTTTTTCTTTTCTTTCGGGGTCTTTGGCTTTGCGTCCGTGCCGTTTTTGCGGCGGATGGCGTCGAACACCAGCACCGTGGGGATCAGCACCAGCACGGCCAGCCAGCTGCGCCCGGCCAGAAAGCTGTAGGCCCCCATGCCGGAACCGGCGCTCTGGGCCACAAAGGCCGTGCCCCAGATAAAGGCGCACAGCAGCAAAAGCAGGGAGTTTTTGGTTTGTGTGTTCATCAGCCAATGCCCTCCACCTTCAGCAGACCGTACAGGTAGTAGCGGCTGGAGTCATAGGAGATGGTCACACGGTACTGCGCCGCCGGGTCCAGCCCGGAAATGGTGCAGCGGTAGTCGGTGCCGTCGGTGTGGATATAGTAGGTGCTGTCCGGCACATACTCTGCACCGCCGTCCACCTTTTTCCACAGTGCAACCTTGAACTTCTGGGTACCCTCAGCGGTGCCGCAGGCCATGATGTTCAAGGTGCCGGAAGGCACGGCAAAATAGCCCGTCTGGCGGCTCCACACGCCGTTGAACACCGCATACAGGCAGCCGTCCGCCGTGGCGGTGGCAAACTTGGCGTTGGGGTCTGCAATGCCCTGAATGATCAGCGGGTCGGTGGTGGAGTCCGCCCAGCGGGTGGTATCCTCTTCCTGCACTTCATCGGTGGTGCCTGTGGCCTTGTGCACGATGCCCTTCAGGGTGTCCTTGCAGCCGGTCAGACCCACTGCAAGCACCAGTGCCAGCAGCAGTGCAGCGATCCTTTTTTTCATTTTCATACATTTCCTCACGAAGCTGAGTGCTTCTCTTTGCTTTTCATCCTTCCGCCCGGTTTTCTGCGCCGGACAGATACAGTTATAGTATACCTCATTTTCCGGTGCTGTACAAGACGTTTTGCCTGTGCCGTACTGCAAGAAAAGCCCCGGCGGGGCTTTTCTTTTTGTGCGGTTTGCCGCCCGATTTTAGGTTTCCATACCGGTCAGGGCACGCAGGGCACTGCATTCGGCCGCGGCCTGCTCCGGTGCGTCTGCGCCAAACAGGCTGCCGTACCGGTACAGCGCCCAGCCGCCCGCGTTCTGACTGCGCAGGTCCTGCACCTGCCGGGCCAGTGCATCCCCGGTGCTCCAGCCGCTCACGCTGTCCGGGTTTGCGCCGCCGTCGCCCACACCAATGCGGTAGGCCCCCAGCCCAAAATACAGGGCCACCCCTTCTGCTCGCGGGTATGCCAGCCATGCGGGCACGATGTTCTCAAAGGCAAAGCGGGTACTGCCGCTCTGCAAAGTGTACCCATAACCCCAGTACACCTGCGGGCAGAGGTAGTCCACCACCTGCTCTGCGCCGCCTGCGGCCAGCCAGGCCGTCACATCGCTGTACTGGCTGTTGAGGTCGTTGTCCGGATTCCCCTGCGGACTGATGCCGAACCGCAGGGTGGGGTCTGCCGCCTTTACCGTGTCGTGCACCTTCTTCACCAGCGCCGTCACGTTCTCCCGCCGCCACGCTGCAAGGTCTCCTTCTCCGCTGGCCGCAAACTGCGCTGCGTCGATGCTCTCCTCCGTGGTTGGGTAAAAATAATCGTCAAAGTGGATGCCGTCCACCGCGTAGTTCTGCACAAGCTCGGCCACGCCCTGCACCACGTAATCGGCAGCAGCAGGTTCGGCCGGGTTCAGGTACAGGCCATCCCCCACTGCACACACCCACTCCGGGTGGGTGTTGGCAAGATTGTCTGCCGCAAGGTTCGGCGGCATTGCGGCAGAGGACCGCAGCCGGTAGGGGTTCAGCCACGCTTCCACCGAAAGGCCCCGCCCGTGGGCTTCCTGCAAAAGAATATCCAGCGGGTCAAAGCCCGGGTCGGCCCCCTGCACACCGGTGCACAGGTGGCTCCATGGGAACAGCTGGCTCTTGTACAGCGCGTCCCCAAAGGGCCGCACCTGGGCAAGCACCGTGTTCAGGCCAAGACCCGCGCAGTTTTCCAGCAGCTGCACACATCCGGCGCGGAAGGCCTCGGCAGAGGAAAAATCCATCGCCGCCCATTCCAGATAGCTCACCCACACGGCCCGCCATTCGCCTGCAGGCAGGGCCGGGTTGTTGACTGGCTGTTGTTCTTCGTTCGTTTTATCCGGCGCGGAAAGTTTTTCTCTGCGCAGCCACAGCCCCGCACCCACACAGGCAGCACCGACCCCCAGCAGAAAGCTGCGCCGGCCAAAGCGGTGTGTTTTTTCTTCCGTCTTTTTGGACTTGCGCCGCTGGGTCACAGGGTCTCCTCCTGGGTCTTATACAGGGTCAGCGCCGCCCAGCCGCGGGCGCAGGCCAGCAGCACGAACATGATATTCGTCCAGAAGGCAAGGCCGCTCATGCCTGCATACTTCGTCAGCAGCCAGAACAAAAGGCGCATGGCTTCCGAGATGCACACCAGCTGCAGCGGCCGCTGGATGGGCTTGCCGTGGCTATACTCGATGCCCAGCAGGCAGGGCCACACCAGCGCCGAGCACAGGTCTCCTGCCCAGCCGCCTGCCGCCAGCTTGCTGAGCATCAGCAGCACGAACACCAGCGTATAGTTGCGCTTATCTTTGGCCGGGGCACCTTTCTGTGCGGCCAGAAACAGCACCGCAATGCCGGTGATGCAGAACACGATCAGTTCCAGCCCCGAAAAATCCATGCCGCCCAGCACGGCAAAGCCGCCCAGCATGGACGCCGCCGCTGCCGCCAACAGGAAAAAGTACCAGGTCTTGCGTGTAAATTTGAGCTTCATTGTGTTCCTCCCGCCTGCACTGACGCAGGGCCCTGACAATTTTTTGAAAGAATTGAAAATATTATAACACAAAAGTATGCGTGTTGTGTTACAATAAGAAAAACTCTTCCGGAGGATCTGCATGAATACCGCTGTTTCCATCGTTCTGCTTGCCGCCGTTCTGGGCGTGATCGTTTTTCTGCTCTCCCGGCGCGAGAATACCCGCCGCAGCCAGTACGGCCCCGCCGGCCTTTCGGAGTTCCGCACCGACCTTGCTCTGGACGAATGCTTCGACCGTCTGGACGAGCACAGGGATACGGACGAGTTCGTGTACGAGTGCCGCCGGGAAAAGGACGGCGGGTTTCTTTTGCACCTCACCCTGCACCAGCCCACCCAGCAGCCGCTGGATACCCTTTACACCCTGCGGCTGGACCCGGGCAGGCAGACCGTGGTGACTTTGATCTTCATCCGGGAGGCTTTTGGCTACAAGGAACCGCTGTTCCCGCAGGAAATGCTGGACAACTTCATGCAGCAAAAGCTGGATGCTCACCGCACCAAATAAAGTTTTGCGCAAACGCTTTTCATTTTGCGCCGTTTTTGGTATACTGATAGATGCCGCAGCGCAATGTGCGGGCTAGTAGCTCAGTTGGTCAGAGCTGGCGGCTCATAACCGCTTGGTCCCGGGTTCAAGTCCTGGCTGGCCCATAAAAAGACACCCATTCGGGTGTCTTTTTCTTTTGGGCCAGGCAGGACTTGAACAGCAACGGCGACGACCGCTGCCTGCGGCAGAAACAGGGAGAAGCTGTTGGGGCCGCGCTCCGTTTTTTCAAGGCCCTGCCAGGGGGCTGCAGAAAAAACGGCAAAGCACAACCCGTACAGGCCGTATAAAGCTCCATGCACAGATGCATCTCCCGCAAATCCCAGCCTGCAGGAACGTCTGCCAAGAAAGATGCCGCTGCCTGTGGGCACAGCCAGAACCTGAACCGCAATTTAAGTTGACGCCGCCCTTCCAATGCTGTTATACTTATGCTGATATAGTATTGTTTCACAAGCCCTGTCTGCGGATTCCAGACAGAAGGGAACTTTCATGTACACTTCAAACGAGATCACGGCACTGATGGACAGCCTGCGCGCTCTTTATACGGATGTGCGCCTGCTGACGGCCGACCAGCTGAATAACCTGCCGGAAGGCAGCCGCACGAACCCCCGCATGCCTGCGCTGTGCTATGCCAGCTGCCACAAGGCACAGTTCTGCCGCCACTGCGCCGCAAAGGCCGCGCTGGAAGCCGGGGCCGAGCGCTTTAAGCTGGAATATTTTGCGCCCGATGTTGCCCAGCTGACGGCCCGCCCGGTGGAGGTGGACGGCCGCAAGTGCGTGCTGGAACTGGTGCACGCCATGCCGGATTCCGCCCTTGTGGAGACGGATGACAGCGAGCACCTGCTCAGCCAGCTGACCGGCTACGATACCATGTTGTACCACGATGCCCTTACCGGCGTGTACAACCGCCGCTACTACGAGGACATTGCCGGTTCCATGCTGGGCGACGCCGGCGTGGCCGTGATGGATCTGGACGATTTTAAAATTTACAACGACACCTACGGCCACCACGGCGGTGATGTTGCACTGGAAACTGCCGCCAGCGTAGCCCGCCGCAACATCCGCCAGAGCGATGCCCTGATCCGCTTTGGCGGCGACGAGTTTTTACTGGTGCTGCCCCACATTTCCCCGGAAATGTTTGCCAAAAAGCTCAAAACCATCTGCAGTGAGATCCGTGCGGCCTCGGTGCCCGGCTTCCCGCACATGCACGTTACCGTAAGCATCGGCGGCGTCATCAAGGCTGCCGACGAGACGCTGAGCAACGCGGTGCACCGCGCCGACCTTCTGATGTACCGCAGCAAAGAGCGGAAAGGCCATGTGGTGATTGCGGATGCTTCCCTGCCCGACTCCATGCCTGCCGCACCGGGCACGCCGGAAAAGCCGCAGATCATGATCGTGGACGACTCTGCCATGAACCGTGCCATTCTGGCCGAGATCCTGGGCCGGGATTTCCGCATTCTGGAAGCCGTGGACGGCGAGGACTGCCTGAACCAGATGCACGAGCACACCGGTGATGTGGCCCTTGTGCTGCTGGACCTTGTGATGCCGGATATGGACGGTTTTGAGGTGCTGAACCGGCTGAACCGCGGCCATGTGCTGGAAGATGTGCCGGTCATCATGATCTCCGGCGAGGAATCGGACGAGTATATCCGCAAAGCCTATGAGATGGGTGCTTCCGACTATGTGACCCGGCCTTTTGATGCAAAGGTGGTGTACCAGCGGGTGCTGAACACCATCAAGCTGTATGCAAAGCAGCGGCGTCTGGTAACGCTGGTGAGCGACCAGATCCGCAGCCGCGAGAAGAACGTCTCACTGATGGTGGCCATCCTGAGCCAGATCGTGGAGTTCCGCAACGGCGAAAGCGCTTTGCATGTGCAGCACATCCGCGCCCTGACCGAGTATATTCTGGAATGGCTGGCCCTGAACCCGGGGCACTACCTTATCACCAGCCAGATGCAGGACATCATCCCGCTGGCATCGGCGCTGCATGATATCGGCAAGATCGGCATCCCGGACAGCATCCTCAACAAGCCCGGCAAGCTGACCGCCGAGGAGTTCGGCATCATGAAAACGCATACCACGCTGGGTGCCAAGGTGCTGAACGAGATGAAGCCCTATTACCCGGACGAGCCGATGCTGGAGACCGCCTGCGAGATCGCCCGCTGGCATCATGAGCGGTGGGACGGCAAAGGCTATCCGGACGGCCTTGCAGGCGATGATATCCCGCTTTCGGCGCAGGTGGTGTCGCTGGCGGATGTGTACGACGCTTTGACCAGCGAACGCTGCTATAAAAAAGCATTCTCCCACGAGACGGCCATCCGCATGATCCTGAACGGCGAATGCGGAACGTTCAACCCGGTGCTGCTGGAATGCCTGCAGCAGATCGAGGGCAGCCTGCCCCAGCGGCTGAGCGAGGCATCGTTCTTTTCCAAATAAGCGCGGAAATTTATTTTATACTATAACAAATTCCGGCAGACTGCAGTCTGCCGGAATTTGCATTTTCACGAGAGGGGCCGCAGCTGCGAACGGCATCCCCATAGCAAAAAAGCATCTGCAATGCTTCCCGATCCGGGGCATCGCAGATGCTTTTTTATTCAAACGTTATTTACACCACTTTGCAAACTCTTCGTCGGTGCACTTGACGTAATGGCTGCCGCTCACATGGTGATTGGTGCCCTTGTTGTAGTCGATGCCGGAAGTGGCGTAGTCATAGGTCTCAGCCACACGGCGCTTTTCCACAACGGGGTTCGGCAGCGGGATGGCCGACAGCAGGCTGCGGGTGTAGGGGTGGATGGGGTTCTCGAAGATTTCTTCGGTGGTGCCCGTTTCCAGCAGATGGCCCAGGTGCAGCACGCCGATGCGATCCGAGATGTACTTGACCATGGACAGGTCATGGGCAATGAACAGGTAGGCCGTGCCGGTCTCCTGCTGGATGTCCTTCATCAGGTTGACTACCTGTGCCTGAATGGACACGTCCAGAGCCGAGATGCACTCATCGGCAATGATGAGCTTGGGGTTCATGATAAGGGCGCGGGCAATGCCCACGCGCTGGCGCTGGCCGCCGGAGAACTGGTGGGGGTAGCGCTCAGCGTGTTCCGGCGCAAGGCCGACCTTGGCCAGAATTTTCTCCACCTTTTCGCGGCGCTCCTCTTTGGTCTTGTACATGTGGTGGATGTCCAGACCTTCGCCGATGATGTCCTCCACCTTCTTGCGGGGGTTCAGGGACGCCATGGGATCCTGGAAGATCATCTGCATCTGGGTGCGCAGGGTGTTGTTCTGGCTGTGGCTCAGCCTGCCGCTGATGTCCTGCCCGTCAAAGGTGATCTTGCCGGCGGTGGGGTCGTACAGGCGGATGACGCTGCGGCCGATGGTGGACTTGCCGGAGCCGGACTCACCCACCAGACCATAGGTCTCACCGGGGTAAATTTCAAAGCTCACGTCCTCCACGGCCTTGACGGTAAAGCTCTTGCTCACGCGGAAATACTGCTTCAGGCCTTCCACCTTCAGCAGCGGAGCAGTGTTCTGTTCTGCCATTTATTCCGCCTCCTTGATCTTTTCTGCCTCGGCACGCATACGCTCGATGCGCTGAGCAAGCTCAGGCGGCATCTCCACCTTGGGTGCACGGGGGTCCAGCAGCCAGGTGGCCGCATAGTGGGTATCGCTGATCTTGAACATGGGCGGGTCCACTTCATCGTCGATGTTCAGCGCAAAGTGGTTGCGCGGTGCAAAGGCATCGCCCGGCTTCTCATGCAGCAGGTTCGGCGGCGAACCCGGGATGGTGTACAGGCGGTCGTCTGCGGTGTCCAGATCGGGCATGGCGGAAAGCAGGCCCCAGGTGTAGGGGTGGCGCGGCTCGTAGAAAATTTCATTGATGGTGCCGGTCTCCACGATCTTGCCCGCGTACATCACGTCCACGTAATCGGCCACCTTTGCCACAACGCCCAGATCGTGGGTGATGTAGATAACGGAAATGCCGCGCTCACGCTGGATGCTGCGGATCAGCTCCAGAATTTTGGCCTGAATGGTCACATCCAGAGCGGTGGTGGGCTCATCGCAGATGAGCAGGTCGGGGTCGCAGGCCAGTGCAATGGCAATGACCACGCGCTGGCGCATACCGCCGGACAGCTGGTGCGGATAGCTCTTCATGCGCTTTTCGGCGTCGGTGATGCCCACCTCTTCCAGCAGCTGCACGGCCTTTTTATAGGCGGCATCCTTGGGCATCTTGTAGTGCCACAGCATGCCTTCCATGATCTGCTTGCCGATCTGCATGGTGGGGTCCAGACTGGTCATGGGGTCCTGAAACACCATGGCAATGCGCTTGCCGTTGATGTGGCGGCGGATCCACTTTTTGTCCTTCTGCAGCAGGTCCACGGTCTCCGGGCTGCCGTCGGCGTGGTGGTAGCTGAACTGAATGGAGCCGCTGTTCACGATGGCGTTCTGGGCCAGAATGCCCATGGCAGCCTTCATGGTCACGGACTTGCCGGAACCGGATTCACCCACCAGAGCCACGGTCTCGCCCTTGTACAGGTCGATGTTCACGCCGCGGATGGCGTGCACCGGGCCTGCGGTGGTCTTAAAGGTAATGTCCAGGTCTCGCACCGACAGGACCTGTTCTTTTTTGTTCTCAGGCATGGGGTGTTCCTCCTTACATACTCTTCATCTTGGGGTCCAGAGCTTCGCGCAGGCCATCAGCCACGAGGTTAAAGCTCATCATCAGCAGGCTCATGACCACCATGGGCGGGATGATCTGGTAGGGATGGGTGGTGAAGCTGTTGTACAGCTCACTGATCAGAGAGCCCAGCGAGCACTGCGGCACCGGGATGCCCAGACCAACGAAGGAAAGGAACGCCTCGGTGAAGATAGCGGTGGGGATGCTGAACATGACCTGGGTGATGATGGGTCCGATGATGTTGGGCAGCACTTCCTTAAAGATGATGAAGAAGCTGCCGGCACCCAGCGTGCGGGAGGCCAGAACGAATTCCTGGTCCTTCAGCTTGAGCATCTCGGCACGGGCGATGCGGCTCATGCCCACCCACTCGGTGAGCATCAGGGCAAAGATGATGGTGACCATGCCGGGCTTCAGCACCAGCAAAAGCAGCGTAACGATGACCAGACGGGGGATGCCGTTTGCCACTTCCAAGAAGCGCTGCATCACCATATCCACTTTGCCGCCAAAGTAGCCGGAGATCAGGCCGTAACTCATGCCGATGACCATATCGATGACGGCGGCAGCAACGGCGATGATGAGGGAGACGCGGGCACCTTCCCAGGTACGGGTCCAGATATCGCGGCCATAGGTATCACTGCCGAACCAGTAGTAGACATCGTCCTTACCCTTTTCCTGATAGGCATTGACGGTCTTGGAGCCGGTGGTGGTGCTCATTTTTTCGTCACCGTTAAAGATGCCGAAGTTTTCCAGCACCTGCACACGGGGCGCAAAGTTTTTCTGGCTCAGCTCCTGGCCGGAATAGGTGTAGTCGTTCATACCGGGGCCGAATGCCGCCAGCAGCACGATGAGAATGACCAGAATCATGCCGAACACAGCGCTCTTTTTGCGGAAGAAGCGCACACGCACATCCTTCCAGAAGCTCTGTGCGGCGAAGTTCGAGTCCATGGCGATCTCTTCGTCGTTGTGCTTGAGCACAAAATCCTTCTCGTTGAAGGTGTGCTCCGAATACATGGTATCCACGGCGCTGACGATGGCGTCAGCAGTGGATTCGCCGCCAAGGCGGATTGCTTTTTCTGCCATATCAGTCGTCCCCCTTTGCCAGGCGAATGCGCGGGTCGATGATGCCGTACAGCAGGTCAACGACCAGCATGATGCCAATGTACATGGCGCTGTAAATGAAGCTCAGGCTGATGACCACGTTGTAGTCGTTGGACTGGATGGCGGTCACCAGCAGGCTGCCCACGCCGGGAATGGCAAAGATCTTCTCCACCACCAGAGAACCGGTCATCAGGTCAACGATCAGCGGGGCCAGAACCGTGATGATGGGGATCAGAGCGTTGCGCAGGGCGTGGCGGAAGATCAGCGCCGGGCCGGAGATGCCCTTGCTCTCGGCCAGCAGCATGTAGTCGGAGTCCAGCACTTCGATCATCTCACTGCGGGTAAAACGGGCAATGGACGCCATGGTGAACATGGAAAGCGAGATGCTGGGCAGCACGCTGGAACCAAACACGTCCTTTGCGGAGAACAGCATGGGGAACCACTTCAGCTTAAAGCCGAAGGTGTAGCTCAGGGCCAGTGCAATGACGTAGGAAGGCACCGACACGCCGATAACCGAAATGATGGTGGCCAGAGTGTCAAAAATGGTATCGCGCTTGAGGGCTGCAATGATGCCGAGAACAAGGCCCACGACGGCACCCAGCGTGACCGCCATGCCGCCCACACGGATGGAGATGGGCAGGCGGGACTGGATCAGCTGCGAGATGGGCGTGTTCTTGGAGATGTTGTAGCTGACGCCAAAATCACCGCGCAGCATGTTGGCCACATAGCGGAAGAACTGTACATAGATGGGCTGATCCAGACCATACTTTGCGTACAGGGCTGCACGCATATCGGGCGTCAGCTTTTCGTCGTTGAAGGGCGAGCCGGGCATCAGCTGCATGAGGATGAACAACACCAGCAGGATGGCCAGCAGGGTAAACAACGAGGTAATGATACGCTTGAGCGTGTATTTTTTCACGTTGGGTAAACCCCCTTAAAGTTTCTTCTCCGCCCCGCCGGAAGCGGAGCAGGCTTTGCTCTGCCGCGGTCAGCCGTGCGCCGGACGCGGACAGTGTAAAAGCCAAAAAGTCGCACAGCGGCATTTTAAGCTGCCACTGTGCGGCATTTTTATCTTACGTTAGGCTTAGGCGTTCTTCTTGGTGTTCTTGTAAACACGGTTCAGAGCGCAGGGATGATGCTCGATGCCGGTGACGGCGGAAGAGATCATCTCAGCATTGCACTGGGTGTACAGCGGGAAGATGACAGCCTGCTCCAGAACGATGGCTTCGGCGTCATACATTGCCTGCCAGCGGCCCTCGGGATCGGTGCACAGGTCACCGGTGGTGCACTCTGCAATGATGGAGTCATACTCGGCGTCGCTCCACAGACCGTAGTTGTTGGAGTTGCCGGTGACCCACATGCCCAGATAGGTCATGGGATCAGCGTAGTCGGGTCCCCAACGGGTGAGGGCGACCTCAAAGGTGCCGTCCTGCATATCCTGCACGCGCTGCTTCTTGGGCTCCACCTTCAGCTCCAGAGTGAAGCCGGGCAGAGTGGTCTGCAGCTGCTCCTGCACGACCTGAGCGACCTTCTGGGGAGCATCGTCGGCATCGACGATCATGGTGAAGGAGAAGGAATCCTTGCCCAGCTCGCTCTTAGCCTGCTCGTAGTACTCCAGAGCCTTGTCGGGATCGTATGCGCAGTAATCGGCAAACTTGGTCTGGTCGGCGCTGAAGTCGCTGCCGTCGGGGCCGGTTGCAAACTGCTCAGGCACTGCGGTGAAGGCGGGGGTAGAACCATCCTTCAGAACATCTGCGGTGATGGACTCGCGGTCCAGTGCAAAGGTCATGGCCAGACGCAGGTTCTGGTTGGCCAGATCGGGCACAGCGTCGATGTTGGGGCTGATGTACCACAGGTAGCCGGCACCCACACTGGTGAACTCGGGGTCGTCCTTGACCTGCTCCACCTGCTCACCGTTCAGCAGGGTGATATCCAGGTCGCCGTTCTGATAGCTCATCAGGGCCTGCTGGCTGTCCTTGATGACCTGATAGTTCAGGCCGTCCAGAGAGATCTTGTCAGCGTCGTAGTAGTCGGGGTTCTTCACCAGCTCAAACGCGGTGGCAGCAGGCTCATAGGTGGTCAGCACGAATGCACCGTTGCTCAGCACGGTCTCGGGGCTGGTGCCGAAGGTATCAGCGCAGGTGTTGAAGAAAGCCTCGTTGACGGGGTAGTAGGTGGGGAAGTACATCAGGCTCAGGAAGTAACTGACGGGAACGTTCAGCTCAACTTTCAGGGTCTTGTCGTCCACAGCGGTAACGCCCAGGTCGGTGACGGGCTTCTCGCCTGCAATGATCTCAGCGGCGTTGACCACCTGGCCGATGTCGCTGAGCATGTAAGAATACTCGGAAGCATTTGCGGGGTCAACGGCACGCTGCCAGCCAAACACGAAGTCAGCTGCGGTGACGGGGTCACCGTTGGACCACTTTGCATCCTTCAGGTGGAAGGTGTAGGTCTTGCCGTCATCGCTCAGCTCGTAGCTCTCAGCCAGAGCGGGCACTGCAGCGCCGGAAGCATCCATCTGCATCAGGCCGTCGGTGTAATCAGCGATGACCTCAAAGGAAGTACCGTCGGTAGCCAGCTGGGGGTCCAGAGACTGGACCTCAGTCTCCAGCATGATGTTCAGCACACCGCCCTCAGAAGAACCGGTGGAAGCTGCGCCAGAAGCAGCAGTGGAGCCGGAAGCGGCCGTGCTGGAAGAACCGCCGCAGGCAGTCAGAGCCAGTGCAGCAGCCGATACGCCTGCAGCAGCCAGGAAGCTGCGGCGAGAAATACGACGATCGAATTTCATAATAATTTCCCTCTCTCTTACCTCATTGCTTTACCGAGGTAAAGCAGTAAGTGGTGAAAAATGCACAAAGGTCTTTCGTTCCTCCTCCGGAACGCTGCACACCTTTGTGCGATACCCGCATTATACGCTGTCCCGCCCAAAAAAGAAAGCCTTACACCCGCTTTTCTGTGCTTTGACCAATGGGGTGCCAAAAAATCAATTCCATTTTTGTGCAGTTTTAAAGCCGTTTTGTATTCGTGAAGAGAACATTTCTTGCAAAAACATGAGTTTTTTGTATTTTTCGGGAAAACAGATGAAGAAATTTCACCTGCATATTTACATTTATTTTGTATAAGTCGTACTTTACCGGCAATTTTGTGTGCCCATAAAAAACAAAAATTCCCTGCCGGAACGCTCTGCTCCCGGCAGGGAAAACGCTTTTACCCTCTTTACGCAAACAGCGCCACGATGTAAGTCTCGCCGCCGTATTCGATAAAGGCGGCACCCATCCGGCTGCAGCCTGCTGCATAGCCGGCAAGGCTGCGGGCAGCACTGTCCGCCGTGGGCGCATACAGATACCCTGTAAATGCCCGGCTCTGGTTGTCCAGCACAAGGCCGATGGTCACATTGACGGGGATGCTGACCCATGTGTCCGACTGCAGGCTGGAATGCTCAACGAATGCGTTCACGCTCGTGTCGGTCATGTTGCCGGAATCCGCCGTCAGCTCCACCTTGCGGGCCAGCAGGCCGGACTGGGTGCTCAGCTGGCTGGGGGCCTCCACCAGCCAGTCCGCCAGACGGATGGCCGCGTTTTCAAGTTCGGTGCTGTAGGCAAGGTCCGTGTCGATCTGTTTCATCAAAGCCTCGGCCCGTGCGGCATCCTGTTTTACAACACCGGCCAGCACGCCGCTGCACCCGGCCAGCACAGCCAGCGCCAGTGCCGCCGCAAATGCGGCCAAAACGGTTTTGCCATGTTTCATGTGGTGGTCTCCCCTTTCGGTCTGTTTTTCTTCATGATACCTTTTTTGCTGCCGGATTACAAGCAGAAAAAAGCTGCTGTGCATCTGCACAGCAGCTTTTTAGGCAAAACTTTATTTTGCGTACTCCACGGCGCGGCTCTCGCGGATGACGTTGACCTTGATCTGGCCGGGGTAATCCAGCGTATCCTCGATCTTCTTGGCAATGGAGCGTGCCAGCAGGATCACCTGATCGTCGCTGATGACGTCGGGCTTGACCATGATGCGCACTTCGCGGCCGGCCTGCACGGCAAAGGCCTGCTCCACACCCTCGAAGCTGGAAGAGATCTCCTCCAGATTTTCCAGACGCTTAACGTAGCTTTCCACGTTCTCGCGGCGGGCACCGGGGCGTGCGGCGCTGATGGCGTCGGCAGCCTGAATGATAAAGGCCAGCGGGGTCTTGGGCTCCACATCGCCGTGGTGGGCCTCAATGGCGTGGATGATCTGGGTGTTTTCCTTGTACTTGCGGCAGATGTCCACACCGATCTGCACGTGGCTGCCCTCGATCTCGTGATCCAGTGCCTTACCGATATCATGCAGCAGGCCGGCACGGCGTGCCAGAGTGACGTTCACGCCCATCTCGCCTGCCAGCAGGCCGGCCAGCCAGGCCACTTCCATGCTGTGGGTCAGGGCATTCTGGCCAAAGCTGGTGCGGTACTTCAAACGGCCGATCAGCTTGATCAGGTCGGGGTGCAGGCCGTGGATGCCCAGCTCCATAACGGCACGCTCGCCCTCGCGCTTCATCTGCAGTTCCAGTTCGTGGCGGCACTTTTCCACCGTTTCCTCAATGCGGGCGGGGTGGATGCGGCCATCGCCGATCAGGCGTTCCAGGGTCATGCGGGCCACTTCGCGGCGGGTCTGGTCGAAGGAGGACAGGGTGATTGCCTCCGGGGTATCATCGATGATGAGATCCACGCCGGTAGCAGTTTCCAGTGCGCGGATGTTGCGGCCCTCGCGGCCAATGATGCGGCCCTTCATCTCATCGCTGGGCAGCGGCACCACGCTGACGGTGGTCTCGCTGCAGTGGTCGGCAGCGCAGCGGCTGACGGCCTGACCGATCAGGTTGCGGGCAATGTTGTCGCAGTTCTCCTTCAGGTCGGTCTCGTAGGCGGCCACACGCACGGCCTTTTCGTGGGTCAGCTCCTCGTCCACCTTGTGCAGCAGCACCTCGCGGGCGTCCTCCTGGCTCAGGCCGGCCAGCGTTTCCAGACGCTCCATCTCCTTGGCGCGCAGAGCATCGATCTCTGCCAGACGCTCTTCGGCCTCGGCGGCGCGCTTTTTGAGCTCTTCTTCCTTTTTCTCCAGTGCTTCGGTCTTGCGGTCAAGGGCATTTTCCTTCTGGTCGATGCGGTTCTCCTGACGGCTGATCTCGGCACGGCGCTGCTTGATCTCCTTATCGGCTTCCGCCTTCTGGGCGTCCACCTCGGCCTTCAGCCGGAAAGCCTCGTCCTTTGCTTCCAGAACTGCTTCCTTGCGCTTCTGTTCTGCGGTCTTGATCGCCTCGTTCACCAAGCGGGTGGCTTCGGCTTCGGCGCTGCCGATCTGTGCTTCGGCGGTTTTTTTGCGGTTGTTGTAACCAACAAAATAGCCCGCACCTGCGCCGACAACAGCAACGATCAAGGCCACGATCACTCCAATCGCGGTCATCGCGTTTCACTCTCCTTTGTTAAAATTCAAAACTCTGAATCATAAGCAGGAGACGCTGTGCGGCAGGTGTAGGCTGCAAACGGTTTTATAAGTGAGCTTTCAATGCAAAAAGTGACAACAAAAGCATACGCGCGGCAAAACGCACCGCGCGGGCAGCTTGCGGCTTTTTTATCTACGGTTCTATCTTATATCAAACAGGCATGCTCTGCCTGTAACGGAACTCGGGTCACGGGAACGACCTGCATACAGCGTCTTTTATTCCATACTACTATTTATATTACGAAACATTTGTGCGATTGTCAAGGGAGAAAGGCACGCCGCTGTATCATTTTGTGCAAAAAACAGGGCGGCATCCACTGCAGATACCGCCCTGAGTCCATTTTATTCCAGATACATCCTGCGCAGGCGCATCAGGCGGGCAGGCGTCAGGCCGTATTCGGCTTCCAGATAGTTCTCCCCGCTGCCATATTTTGCACGGATGGTGCGCAGCACAAAGGGTGCTGCTTCCGGGCTGACACCCGCAGCACTGCGGTGGAAGTTCTCGCGCCGGGGGTCCTTGGCGATCTCGTCGGCGTGGGCCGCCACCCGGGCCTCGATCTCCGCCTTGCGGCAGACGTTGGTCTGCAGGTAGTCCGCGCAGATGGTCTCGTCCGATGCACCCAGCGCCAGCAGGATGAGCATGGCCGCCACGCCGGTGCGGTCCTTGCCCGCCGAGCAGTGGAACAGGATGGGCGTCTCGCCTGCTTCCAGCGCGCGGAACAGTTCCTTGAACGCCTTGTTGCCGAACAGCATCCGCTCGTACATGGCCTGCACAAAGAAGCTGCCGTCCGGGTTATCCTTGCGGCCCTTCATCAGGGCGGCGATATCGTCCGGCGAGAACGCGATCTCGCGGCCATCCTCGGCGCACAGGCCGCAGATCTGCACCAGCCGGGCACCGTCCGGCACATAGTCCGGTTCTTTGCGGGCTTCCTCGGTGCTGCGCAGGTCCAAAATCAGGCGCAGGCCCAGTGCGTCCAGTTTGGCGCGGTCGGCTTCGCCCGTGAGCTTGCAGGTGGGGATGCCGCGCCAGATCTGGCCCCACTTTACATGTTTTCCTTCGTCCGCCTCGTAGCCGCCCAGCTCCCGGAAGTTGGTGCCGCCTGCAAAGTCCAGCGGCGTGCCGGGCACCGGGTGTGCCGGCACCGGCTTTGCCGCCGCACTGGACAGCACCGGGAAGTTATAGAACGGCTTTGCGGGCCGGCCGCGGCGGGGCGGCAGGCTGGCCGAGCCGCCCAGCACCTCCATCAGGTAGCTGCGCAGCAGGTCGATGTAGGCGGAAGAGCTGTCCCGCCGCTGCACCAGAGAAACGCACAGCGGAGGCAGGTCTTCCAGCAGCACATCCCGCACACGATCCAGCTCCCGCCGGGCACCGGGCTCGTAGCGGGTCAGGCAGGTGCAAAGCTGCTCCTGCACAAGGTAGTACGCCTGATAAAAGCTGGGGCCGATCTCGGCATTGGGGGCAAAACCCGCCCGGGCACAGGCCGCCCACAGCGGGCTGAACAGGTCCTGCCGCAGGCTGGGCAGCAGCACACGCTGGCCCCGCAGATCTGCCAGCGGGATGCTTTCTTTATCCCAGAACGCATGGCCCCGGGGCACCAGCAGGCAGGCGGGGTCTGCCCGCAGGGTGGTGCGGGCCAGCACCGGGGCCGCACAGCCCAGGTCGATGACAAGGCCCGCGTCCAGCTCGCCCTGCTCCACGCCGTCGGCCACGGCGTCGTTGTCCATCATGCGGAAGCGCATTTCCACATGGGGGTACTGCTGGCGGAATTTGTCCAGCTGGGTCTCAAGGCCGGGCAGGTAGTCCGGCACCAGCGAAACACTGATGCCGATGCACACCGGCTGGGCCGACTGGATCTCGGCCCGCAGTGCAGCCTGCATCTGCTGGAACTGCTCCACCACCGGTGCGGCGTGGCGCTGCAGGCTCATGCCGCGGTCGGTAAGGGTGAGCTTGTGGTGGGCGCTGAGGAACAGCGGCCCGCACAGCTCTGCTTCCAGCGCGGTGATGCTCTGCCGCAGTGCCTGCCGCGACAAAAACAGACGCTGTGCCGCGCGGCTGTAATTCATTTCATCGCACAATACCAAAAAGTAGTGCAGCTGGCGGATGTCCATGGTTTCCTCCCTGAGAAAAATATCATATAAAGAATACCGCCTTTTTGCCCGATTGTAAAGCCGCTGGAAACAAAAAGCTGCCGCACAGCGTTGCACTGTGCAGCAGCCAAAATACAAAACAAGCCAAAAAGGATCAGATCAGGCTCAAAGCTTCCTCGTCGCCCACCAGGATAAAGTCCGGGTGCATCTGCAGGATGCTTGCGGGCACCTCCGGGGTGACCGGGCCAAAGAAAGCTTTCTTGATGATCTCTGCTTTGCCCTTGCCGTTTGCCACCATCAGCACCTTGCGTGCCTGCATGATGGTCTTGATGCCCATGGTGTAGGCCTGCTTGGGCACCAGATCCACATTGCCGTCAAAGAAGCGCTTGTTGGCCTCGATGGTCTCGGCAGTCAGGTTCACGCAGTGGGTCTCCAGCTCAAAGGCTTCGCCCGGCTCGTTGAAGCCGATGTGGCCGTCGTGGCCGATGCCCAGCAGCTGCAGGTCGATGCCGCCCACAGAGTGGATAATCTGGTTGTACTTGGTGCAGGCGTCCTCGGCGTCGGGGTTGGTGCCGTCCGGCAGGTTGATCTTTGCCGGGTCGATGTTCACTTTATCGAACAGGTTCTTGTGCATGAAGCTCCAGTAGCTTTCCGGGTGCTCCTTGGGCAGGCCGCGGTACTCGTCCAGGTTGACGGTGGTCACCTCGGAAAAATCGATATCGCCCTTGTTGTACCACTCCACCAGCTGTGCATAGGCACCCACGGGGGTGCCGCCGGTGGCAAGGCCCAGCACGCAGTTGGGCTTCATAATGACCTGTGCCGAAATGATGTTGGCAGCCTTGCGGGACATATCCGCATAATCCTTTGCACGAATGATCTTCATCACAAACGACCTCTCTTCACGTTTTTTCTCCGGGGCGCACACTGCCGCCCACACTTCTGCTCTCAGTCTACCACATTTGCGGCAGGAAAGCCACAAAACGGCACATTTTTTCCTGTTGTCCGTCATTCTTTGGCAGAATTACCGGTGTAACACCCGCATTTCCCATATATTTGCACAAAAGACCAGAGCCTTTCCGAAAAATCCTTTCGGGCATAGCTCTGGTCTTTTTCAAAGCATTTCTGGTTTTCGTGCTCAGCTGCACAGGCCGCAGGCGGCACAGGCTGCGGGCGTTGCGGCACAGCCGCCAAGGGCGGTCTCCCGCAGTTCGGCAGGCAGGCGTTTGCCCACAGCGTACATGGCATCCAGCATCTGGTCAAAGGGGATCAGCTGGCGGATGCCGCTCAGGGACATCTCCGCTGCGATCAGGGCGTTGGCCACACCGGCGGCATTGCGGTTCTGGCAGGGGTACTCCACCAGACCGCCCACAGGGTCGCACACAAGGCCCAGCATATTCATCAGCACGGTGGACGCCGCGTCCAGACACTGCTGCGGCGTGCCGCCCATCAGCTCCACGGCAGCGGAAGCCGCCATGGCGGACGCAATGCCCACCTCGGCCTGACAGCCGCCCACGGCACCGGCCACGGTGGCGTTGCGCATGGCAAGGTAGCCCACGGCACCGGCGTTGAACAATGCATCCACGATGCGCTGGTCGGAGATGCGGTAGCACTCCTGCAGGGCCAGCATCATGCCCGGCACCACACCGGCAGAACCGGCGGTGGGGGCCGCCACGATCAGGCCCATGGAAGCGTTCACTTCCAGCACCGCCATAGCGTAGGTCATGGCCTTGTCCAGCACATCGCCGCAGATGCTCTTTTTCTTATTATAGTGTGCTTCCAGCTTTTTGGCCTCGCCGCCGATGAGCCCGCCCATGGACTTGATGGGCTTTTTGAGGGGCTGGGTGGCGGAACCGCGCATGATGTCCCATGCCTTTGCCATGCGGTGATCCACGGCGTCCCGGGGCGTTTCGCCCAGCAGGCACTCGCGCTGGCGCATCACCTCAGAAATAGGCAGCTGGTTCTCCTCGCACAGTTCCAGCAGCTCCTTTGCGGATTTGAAATCCATGTTCATTCCTGTGTTCCCTCCTTACGGCTGCACGACCATCACATCGTTGATGTTCGGGTTTTCCAGCAGCAGCTGGGCCACCCCCTCCGGCAGACGCTCGTCCGACTCCACGATGGTGTAGGCGGTGTGGCCCTT
Organism: Faecalibacterium sp.; assembly: GCA_050873025.1. Classification (GTDB taxonomy): domain Bacteria; phylum Bacillota; class Clostridia; order Oscillospirales; family Ruminococcaceae; genus Faecalibacterium. The sequence goes on from JBNMHZ010000009.1 coordinate 33,796, forward strand.
CTCTTCGCGGAACAGGCGCATGAACGCAATGTTCACGCCGCGGTCGCTGAGGATCTTGGTAATGTGGGCCACCACGCCGGGCTTATCCTGCTGCACCACGATCAGGGCGTTGTACTCGCCGGTAAAGTCCACTTCCACACCGTTGATGCGCACGATGCGCACCTTGCCGCCGCCCAGCGACTCGCCGCGCACGGTCATGACCTGACCGGCGGCGTTCTCCATACGGATATCCACGGTGTTGGGGTGGATATCCGTCTCCACTTCATTGGGGGTAAAGCTGTAGGCAAGGCCGCGCTCGGTGGCGATGGCAAAGGAATCCCGGATGCGGGTATCATCGGCGGAAAAGCCCATGATGCCGCCCAGCAGGGCGCGGTCGGTACCGTGGCCGTGGTAGGTCTTGGCAAAGGAGCCGTAGAGGGTAAAGTCTGCCCGGCGCAGGGGCGGGGCGATCATCTTCTGGGCCAGAAAGGCAATGATCTCCGCACCGGCGGTGTGGGAACTGGAAGGGCCGATCATATTCGGGCCCAGAACATCAAAAACACTGATAAATGCCATGGGGGTATCTCTCCTGTCAGGTCAAAAGCCGCGTGCCACGCTCAGGCGTTTGCGCTGCTCTTGTTGATGAACTTCTGGTAGATGGTCTCCACAATGACGCCGATGGCGTTATCACCGGAGACGTTGCAGGCCGTGCCGAAGGAATCCTGGGTGATATACAGTGCCACCATGATGGCGCAGATGGGGCCATTGGGGTCGCCTGCCTCTGCACCAAAGATCATGTACAGGAAAGGCAGTGCGGTCATGATGGAGCCGCCGGGAGCACCGGGGGAAGCCACCATGGCAACGCCCAGCGTCATGATAAAGGGCACCACGGTAGCCAGACTGATGGGCAGCTGGTTCATCAGGCAGACGGCGGTGGCACAGGCGGTGATGGTGATCATGGAGCCGGCCATGTGGATGTTGGCACACAGGGGCACCACAAAGTTGCGGATCTGCTCGCTCACGCCGTCGGCCTCAGCGCACTGCAGGTTCACCGGGATGGTGGCTGCAGAGGACTGGGTGCCCAGAGCGGTGGTATAGCCGGGGATCTGGTTCCGGATGAGCTGCAGGGGGTTCTTGTGGCTCACAGCACCGGCAATGCAGAACTGGATGCAGATGCAGATCAGGTGCATGGCAATGACCACCACGAACACCTTCCACAGGATGCCCAGAATGGCGTAGGTCTTGCCGGACTTGGTCATATCGATGAAGGTGCCGCAGACGTACAGGGGCAGCAGCGGGATGATGACGCTGTGCAGCACCTGATCGATGATGCCGGAGAAGTCCTTCATGCAGTTATAAAGTGTATCACCGATGGTCTTGCCGCGCAAGGTGGACATGCACAGGCCCAGCACAAAGGCCAGCACCACGGCAGACAGGGTGTCCAGCAAAGCGGGGATGGAAATGGAGATGTAGCTGGCCAGAGAGTTGTCAGCCGTAGCGGCGATCTGCTCCAGTGCGCCCTCGCTCATAAAGCTGGGGAACAGCGCAGAGGACACCAGATAGGATGCGGAACCTGCGATCAGGGTGGAACCGTAGGCCAGTGCCACCGTGATGAGCAGCAGCTTGCCTGCGCCGCTCTTGAGGTCGGCGATGCCCATGGTGACGTAGGCCACGATCATGAGCGGGATGATGAACTTGAGGAACGAGCTGAAGATGCTGGATGCCGTTACGATGATGCGGCAGAACCACACCGGGAAGAACTGGCCAATGACGATGCCCAGCACAATGGCGATGAGCAGCTTTGGCAGTAAGCCGAGCTTGAACTTTTTCTTTTCCATAGGGATAAAATCCTCCTTTTCCTGTCCTGACCCCTGTGCAGCACCTGAACAGCGCTCTCTCCGCCGCAGCCTGCGGGGCCTGGCATTTCCGAAACGCCAAAATTCTGCTTGACGTGTTGACACGTTTAGTTTAACATAGACATATGCATGATTCAAATTCATAAAAATAAATTTATCATTTAATATTTTTAATAGTAGAGAGGTTCTTCCATGGAAGTGCGTCAATTGAACACTCTTATCCGCGCAGCCCAGTTCCAGAGCTTTTCCAAGGCGGCGGAATCCTTAGGCTACTCGCAGTCTGCCGTCACGGTGCAGATCAAGGCGCTGGAAGAGGAACTGGGCGTGCGCCTGTTCGACCGCATGGGCAAGCGGGTGATCCTGACCACCCAGGGCCAGCGCTTTCTGGAATACGCCAACAGCATCCTCGACACCATCCACAACGCCCAGCGCGCCCTCAGCGAGGATACCGAGCTGGACGGCTGTTTGCACATCGGCACGCTGGAATCCCTCTGCTTTTTCCGCCTGCCGGGGCTGATGCGGCAGTTCCGGCAGCAAAACCCCAAGGTAGCCCTGCGGGTGACCACCGGTTCCCCGGAAGAGCTGATCGAAAAGATGGAGCGGGGCGAAGTGGATCTCATCTGCATTCTGGACGAGCCCCGCTACTCCAACAGCTGGCACAAGTGCAACGAGGTGCCGGAAGAGGTGGTGTTCGTGGCGTCGCCGGATATCGATCTGGGCCACGCCGGGCCCTACCGGGTGGCGGAGCTGCTGGACAAGCCCTTCTTCCTCACCGAGCGCAACGCCAACTACCGCCGCACTTTTGATAAATTTCTGGCTTCCCGCCAGATTGAGCTGACGCCAAGCCTTGAGATCAGCGATACATCCTTCATCATCAAAATGCTGGAACACTCTTCCGGCATCTCGCTGCTGCCCCGCTTTGCGGTGGCCGAGCCTGCGGCAAAGGGTGCGCTGCGCATTCTGGAAGTATCGGACTTCCGGCTGACCATGTACCGGCAGATGTTCTACCACAAAGATAAATGCTGCACCCGGGAGATGGACGCTTTCATCCAGCTGGCCTCCGGCCCGGACCTGCCGCTGTAAAACTGGCGGGCGGCAAAACACACCGCATACATCAAAGCCCCCGGCTGTTTCAAACGGACAGCCGGGGGCTTTTGGATGCATTTATTCTTTTTCAAACACCAGAAAACGGAACGCGATGTCCGTTTCCAGCTGGGGCAGGGCCGCAAGGCGCTCTGCACCGCCGCGCGGCGTTTTCCAGTAGTAAGGCGTCATGGCAAACAGTGCTTCCAGCTGTTCGTGGGGCACCGTGATGCGGCCCGCCACTTCCCGCTCCCCGATGGCCCGGAAGCCTTCGTAGACGATCTGCTGTACCGGGTTCTTGTAGGGCTTTTCGTAGAGCACGGCCTTCATCTGGTAAAGATGTTCGGCTCCCGGCACCACATAGATCATCCGTCCGCCCGGGCGCAGCACCCGCAAAAATTCCTCCTGTGCAAAGGGCGAAAAGCAGTTCAGCAGCAGGTCGGCCCAGCCGGTGCGCACCGGCTGGCCAAAGCTGGACGCCACCGCATACTGCGCCGTGGGCAGGGCCTTTGCAGCCAGACGCACGGCGGGCTTTGCAATGTCAAAGCCTGCCAGCTGCACCCGGCTGCCGGTCTCGGCAAACTTCTGGGCGATGCACCGGTCATACCAGCCCTCGCCGCAGCCCGCATCCAGCAGGTGCAGCGGCGCATCCGGCGCAACAGGCTGGCCGTACTCGGCACACAGCTCCCCCAGCGCTTTGCCAAAGATGCCGTAGTACCCGCCGTTCAGAAAGGCGCGGCGCGCCGCCACCATCTCCTTGCTGTCGCCGGGAGCCTTGGTGCGCATACTCTGCACCGGCAGAAGATGCCAGTAGCCCTCCTTGGCGCGGTCGAAGCAGTGGCCTTTTGCGCATTTCAGGGTGCTGTCCCCTGTCAGCTTTCCCCCGCACAGGGGGCACTGCCACGGGGCAAACGGTTCATTTCTGCTCATACTTCGTCGCTGTGGTCCTCAATGGGTGCGGTGGCACCGCCGTGGGCATTCATATATTCCTCAAAGTTCGTAAACTTCTGCTGCGGCGGGCGGCGGCTGATAAGCACAAGGCCCGGGTCCTCGTCCCGTGCAGCGGCACGGCCGCGGCGGCTGGGCTCTGCCTTGGGGGCACGGGCCGGGGCCGGCTGGGCATTGCGGGGGGCATTCTGGCGGCTGCGCTGATTGTTTGCGCCGCGGCCGGGCTCTGCGTTCTGGCTCTGGGCAGCAGACTGGCCGTTTCCATTTTGGCGGGCCGGGCGGTCACTGCGGTCATTACGGCGGCCCTTCTGGCCCTGGCTGCCGTTGGCGTTCTGAGCAGGCTGGACCGCAGTGCGGATGGCCGGTGCGCTGGGTGCTGCCGGGGCCTTCTTGGCCGGGCGCAGGGGGGTGGCCTCCGGTGCGCTTACAAAGTGCGGGTCAAACTTGGGCTGTGCATTGCTGCCGCGGGCGGGGGCATTCTGCTCCCGGCGGGGGCGGCTGTTGTTATTATTGGAACGGCGGTCGTTATTGCGCCCGCCGGAAGTGCGCTTGGTATCATCCATGAGTGGTTCCTCTTTTTCGGTTTTTGCAGGCTTTGCCTCCACCTTAGGTGCGGGGGCAGCCTTTTTTTCGGGTTTTGCAGGTTTTGCTTCGGCCTTCGCGGGCTTCGGCTGCTTTTCGGCAGGCTTTTGGGCCGGTTCTGCGGCAGCTGCCTTCGGCTTTTTGCCGCGCACGGGCGGCTCCGGACGCACCGGTGCAGGCACGCCGTCCCAGGGGTGGCCGCTCACCACGGGAATTTTGCGGCGGTTCAGCTTTTCAATGCCTGCCAGATACTCCTGCTCTTCGGGTGCACAGAAGCTGACGGCGGTGCCGTCGGCACCGGCGCGGGCCGTGCGGCCGATGCGGTGCACGTAGGTCTCGGGCACCTCGGGCAGGTCGTAGTTGAACACGTGGGAAAGCTCGCTGATATCAATGCCGCGGGCGGCGATATCGGTGGCCACCAGCACTTTGGTCTTGCCGGCCTTGAAGTTTTCCAGTGCGGTGACGCGGGCGGTCTGGCTCTTGTTGCCATGGATGGCCGCGGCCGGGATGCCCTGTTTGGTCAGGTCTTTTGCAATTTTATCGGCACCGTGCTTGGTGCGGCTGAACACCAGCGCGTTCACCACCGGCGGCTGCAGATTCTTGATGAGCCAGGGCAGCAGGAATTTCTTGTTGCCCTTTTCCACATGGTAAAGGCTCTGCTGGATGCGGTCCACGGTGCTGGACACCGGGTCCACCTTGACAAAGGCGGGCTTGCGCAGGATGCCTGCGGCCAGCTGCTCGATCTCGGCGGGCATGGTGGCGCTGAACATCAGGTTCTGGCGCTCTTTTGGCAGCTTTGCGATCACCTTTTTCACGTCGTGCACAAAGCCCATATCCAGCATCCGGTCGGCTTCGTCCAGCACAAAAATTTCAAGGTTCGAAAGGTCGATAAAGCCCTGGCCGATCAGGTCGTTCAGCCGTCCCGGGCAGGCAATGAGGATGTCCACACCCTTTTTCAGTGCTTCCACCTGCGGGGCCTGGCCCACACCGCCGAAGATGACGGTGCTGCGCAGCTTGAGGTACTTGCCATAGGCGTCAAAGCTCTCGCCGATCTGCAAAGCAAGCTCGCGGGTGGGGGTGAGGATCAGGGCGCGGATGGCACCCTTTTTGCGGGGCGCACTGGCCGTGAGCCGGTCCAGCATAGGCAGCGCAAAAGCAGCCGTCTTGCCGGTACCGGTCTGGGCGCAGCCCATCAGATCCCGGCCGGACAGCACCGGCGGGATCGCCGCCGCCTGAATGGGCGACGGGGTCTCATAGCCTGCCTCCTGCACAGCGCGCAGAAGCGGGGCGGACAGATTCAATTCTTTAAATGTCATGGTTCTCCTATAAATCAACGATGGCCTTCCCCCCTCGGGGACAGACTCCCCCGGCCGGGGGAGGTGGCACAAAGTGCCAGAAGGGGAAGGTGTCAGGACGCGAAGCGGCATGACGAATGAGGGGCAGTTATCCTCTGAATCCGCTCCCAATGAACGAAATCTAACCTCCGCTTCCCCTCATCCGGCTCGCAAGCTCGCCACCTTCCCCCAAGGGGGAAGGCTTTTGCATTCTCTTTTACTCTACAATTTTCCGGCACTCCACATAGTACCGCTTTTCCTCTGCGTGGCCCATGCTGAAGGTCTTGCGGGGCAGCACGCCGCCCATCACGACGCCCTTGAACAGGTCGCTCTTTGCAAAGGGCGGCATCAAAAAGGCCACCGCACCCTTTTTGCACAGGGTGCGCACAGCGGGCTCGTCGTGCACATAATCCACGCGGGCTTCCTTGTGGTGCTCAAGGTAATATTCGATGAATTCGTCAATGGTGCCCACGGTCAGCGGAGCCGTGGGGTCCTCAAAGCTGAGCACGTTGGACATGTGCGGCCCTGCCAGCGTGAAGGGCTGCTGCTTGTCGCCGCCAAAGCAGCACCCGGCCATGTTTTCATCGCTCCAGGTGACAAGGGCCAGCAGCACGGCGGCACAGTCCACATTGAACAGCACCCGGTGGATGGGCTCGATCTCAATGGCCGGCGAGTGCACATTGCACACTTCGGCCAGGCACCAGCGGGCCGGATGGTTTGCGGCCTGTTCGGGCGTCAGGGTCTTTTTCAGTTCCTCCCAGCAGGCTTTTGCGGTGGCCAGCGAATGGTTGCCGTCGCCCACGGCCAGGGTCAGCGGGTCGCGGCGGGTGGCATCCGGGTACTTTTTGTCAAATTCTTCCTGGCTGCCCAGCACTTCCAGTGCGTGTTCGATCTGCTCGATCAGCGCCGGGTCTTCCACGGCCCAGCCCGCAATGTGGCCGCCGCCCAGCATCAGCTCGCCCTCGTACACCTTGGGCAGCTCATTTTTATGCGCCGCCACCGGCTCGATGAGGGTGCAGCCGGGGTCATCGGCCAGCATCATGATATGGGGCGTTTCCAGAGGTGCACCGGTGCGCACCTTCATGCGCGGCGGGATGCGGCTTTCCACGGTGCTCTCGCTGGGGCGCACAGCGCAGGGTGCGCCGCGGCGGTAGCTGTAGGCTTCCAGATCCACCATGCCCACAAGGCCCTGCCGCACCTTGCCGCTCTGCTCGGTGCGCTCCACGTAGATAAAGCCATCCACGGCGCGGGTCAGTACGTTCTTCTCGTAATCGGCCATGGCGGCATGGATCTTTTCAATGCGGGCATCCGCGTCGCCATCTTCCAGATAGACTTCCGGCAGGATCAGGTTCAGGGTGCTGGGGCTGCCCGCTGCGGCAGCTTCCGCTTTCTGCCAGTAATCCCGGTCGCTGGTGAACTGATCGCAGGCGATGCAGCCCCACTTTTCCAGCGGGATCTGTGCCGAAGGCAGAAGGATGTGGGCCGGTGCAAAGCAGGATTTGATATTCATAGCAGATTCCTCCCTCTTACAATAACCAAGGCGATCCATTTTTTACTGGAAGCTTTCCGTGCTGCAAATCACGACGTTCTGCACACCGGCTTCGGCGGCAGACTGCTGCAGCTGTTCGCGTGCCGCCGCGTCCAGCGTATCTGCCGTGATGAGCAGGTTCTGCATCCCAAGGCTCACGGCGGCCGTGCCCAGCGCATCGGAAGCGTCGGTGCACTGCTGGGCCGGGTAGCTCAGCCACAGCACCACACTGCCCTCAAAGCGGGCCTGCCATGTGCTGATATCCGCAGCCAGCAGGGCGGCGCGACCCTCGCGGCTCTTGCCGCCGGCCGCTGCAAACTCCTGCTTGCGGGTGATGATGTTCGGGAACTGCACGCCGGTGAGCACCACCTGCTCAAAGCCCATGCCCTGCAGCTCTTCGATCAGGTCCCCCACGTACTGCACGGCATTTGCCGCACTGGGATCCAGCCAGGATTTGCCGCCTGCCTTGGCGCTGACGTTATCCAGCCACAGCTGGGTGCCGCCGTAGTGCACGGCCATGCTGCGGTCGGTATAGCCGGACACCGGGTCGGCAAAGGCTGCAAGCTGCGCCGCCGGGATGATGCCCTCCTCCCGGAAGATGGCCGCAATGCGGGCCGGGTCCACGGTGGTCTCCGCGATGCTGCCGGAAGCCGCCGCCACCTGGGAAGCATAGTAAATGCTGCCGTCAGCCGTTTTCAGGGTCACAAGGCCGTAGTCCGCGCCCTGTGCCTTGAGCTGCTGCGCGGCTGCACGGATGGCCGCATCATCGGTGAGGGTTGTCACATCCACTGCGGCCCAGCTGCCGCCGGTGATGGCTTTGCCGTCCAGCTCTTTGGGCGGTTCCTCCTCCGGCTGGGACGATGCCGCTTCTTCTGCAGCCGAGGACGCCGCCGCTTCGGACGAAGCCGCCGCACGGGATGCCGATTCGGCTTCCAGATCACGGTTCTTTACCACGGTGTACCAGGTGTGGGTGGCCCAGTCCAGCACATGGGGCGCGGCCAGCCAGGCTGCGCCCAGCACCGCCAGCACCAGCACCACAATGCCGATGCCGCGCTTGATGCGGGTGCCGCGGCTGTAGAAGCTGCGGTGGTAGCGCTTGACCTTCTGACGTTTATATTTTGCCATTGTCGATCCTCCTCCCTGCAAAAATCACAGGATCACAGAATGTCCGGTAAAACCATAGATCGCCAATGCCAGCACACCGATATACACCAGCGTGATGGGCAGGCCGCGGAACGCTTCCGGGATAGCGCGGCTGCGCAGGCGGTGGCGTGCTTCGGTCACCAGCAGCACAGCCAGCACATAGCCAAGGCCGCTGCCCAGGCCGAACCCAAAGGATTGGCCCAGCGTAAAGCTCTGGGTGCGCTCCACCAGCACGGTGCCCAGCACACAGCTGTTCAGGCCGGCCAGCGGCACGATGCGCAGCAGAGCACTGCGGTGCGGCAGGCTCTTTGCCAGCCACAGCACGGCGTGTTCCAGCACACACACCACGGCAATGCTGGCAATGTATACCAGCGGCCGCAGCTGGGCACGGTTGGCCAGCGGCGCGATCCAGCTGCCGGCATACCACGCCAGAGGCGTTACCAGCACCTGAGTAATGCACAGCTGCATACCAAACAGCCAGCTGCTGGTGCGGTCATCGCCCACCAGCTGCACCAGGCGGGAAACGCCCAGTGCACGAGTAAACACGGCGTTCTGCGCGAACACCGCCAGCAGTGCATAGCTGAAGAACACTGCACTTGTCGTTACAACATCTCTCATTGTCCGCGGTCCGCCTCCTTCTGGGAATGCACATCCACAAGGTTGCGCGCCTCTCTGGTGAGATATGCCTTGCGCTTTTGGGCCAGTGCACGCCACACAGCGCACAGGATGCCCAGCACGATGAAGCCGCCTGCCGGCATACCGGCCATGGGCAGCACCGGGCGGCTGACCGTTATGCCAAACATGGTGCCCGCCGCCAGCCACTCACGGATGCAGCCCAGCAAAAGCAGCAGCAAAGCATAGCCCACCGTGATGCGCAGGCCCTTGGAGACCGCCTTGCGCACCGTCTCCTGCACGCGGCCAAAGCGGTAAGTCAGCAGCGGTTCCATGGTGAGCATGGGCAGGTAGATGCCAAGGCCCAAAAGGCTGGTGCCGAAGGCGGCGTTCAGGATGGGATACGCCGCCAGATACACCACTGCGGTGCTGAAGCCGTACACCAGTGCACGGGGCAGCAGCTTTTTCTGCAGCGTTTCCGGGGCGGGGTCCTCGTCGTGCAGGGGCACAAGGCGGCTCAGCAGGCAGGCCAGCACGCGGGAGGGCACCAGCAGCAGGGCCACGGCCACGGCCAGCATAAAGGCGTTCTGGCCGCTGGTGGCAAGCACCACCAGCGGGGCAAGGCCCATGCCCTGCATGACCACCGGGTTATTCAGGAACACACGGTCGTGGTGGGCAAATTTATCGGGGTCTTTTACGATCAGTTCTGCCGTTGCACGTCTCATTGTGCTGCCCCCTTTCCGGTATCCGCCTGCGGATGGGTCAGGTGATACAGCTTTGCTTCGGTGCGGTCGATCCAGGCCGACACGCTGTTGACCACCAGCAGTGCAAAGCACACGCCGGTCTCGTATACGCCGTAGTAGCGGAAGCCCATGCTCACCACGCCCACCAGCACACCGTACAGAATACGGCCCATGCGGTGGTGCACACAGGTGTAGGGCTCGTTGAGCAGGAACACTGCACTGAACAGGATGGCGCCGGTGAGCAGCTCGTCCCGCACGCACTGCAGGCGGGGCAGGGCGTTTGCCAGCACGGCACTGTCGGCCAGGCCCGCCTGCCGCGGGAAGAAGAACGCGATGAGTGCACAGGTGACAAGGAAGCTGACCGAAGCGGACATGTGGGCATCCTTCTGGGTCCACATGAACAGGCCGCAGGCCAGCAGCACCAGCGCCGCGCCGGTGCCCATGGGGGCAGCGTATTCGCCAAGGCCCAGCGCCAGCGAGCCGATGTTCAGCATACCGCCGCTGCGCAGGGTGTCCTCAATGGTGCTGGACACCGGCACCACGGAAGCATCCCACAGGGGGATATTGGTGTAGGGCTGGGGATAGCGGAACACCTGTTCCGGCCAGGAAACCGCCGCCACCACATAGCCCACGGCGGCGGGGTTGAAGGGGTAGCTGCCATAGCCGCCAAAGATCTCCTTGCCGATGAGGACACCGGCCAGCACAGCGGCCACCAGAACATAAACGTCCACCGTCACCGGCATCAGCAGGGCAATGACAAGGCCGAAGCTCTCATTGGAAAAATCGCTGGCCTGATACACGCGGTGGCGCAGCAGCGAGACCAGACGGTCGCACAGGTTGCCGGTAAGCACCGCGATGCCGCACAGCAGCAGCGGGCGCAGACCGTACAGGTAGCAGGCCATGCACAGCACCGGAATCGCCATAAAGCAGATATGCTTATAGTAGCGGCCGGTCTTTTGGAGCTGTGCCTCCTGCTCCCGGATCAAAGATTCATCCATAAACGGTTATCCTTTCAAAGGCTGGCGAGCTGCTGCACGGCTGCAGCAGGGTCTGCTGCGCCGAACACGGCACTGCCCGCCACCAGAATATCAGCGCCCGCTTCCACACACTGGGGAGCGGTGGTGCTGTCCACACCGCCGTCCACTTCCAGCAGGTAGTGTGCGCCACGCTTTTCACGCTCTGCTTTGAGCCAGCGCAGCTTGTCCAGCGCCGAGGGCATGAACTTCTGCCCGCCGAAGCCGGGCTCCACGCTCATCACCAGCACAAGGTCCAGCTGGTCAAGGTAGGATGCCAGCGCCTGCGGCTGGGTGCCGGGCTTGATGGTCAGGCCCACTTTGCAGCCCAGCGCCTTCACGGCGTCGATGGTAGCCTGGATGTCGTCCTCGCATTCAAGGTGGAAGTTGTACAGGGTCGCGCCCGCCTTGATGAAGGGTTCCGCATACTGCAGCGGATGGCTGATCATCAGGTGCACATCATAGAATGCGTCGGGCAGGTTTTTGTGCAGGCTTTTAAGCACCGGCACACCAAAGCTGATGTTGGGCACAAAGTGGCCGTCCATCACATCGTAATGCAGCATCTGTGCACCGGCGTCCAGCACCATGCGGCAGTCTGCACCCAGCTTGCCAAAATCAGCGGAAAGGATCGAAGGACTTACGATTGCCATATTCTATCTTTACGCTCCGTTATTTTAAGATTTATTATTCCCCATTGTCCCGCTGTTTTGCGCGTCAGCCGCCGCAAAAACAGCATGGGCATGGTTATCTTTTAGTTTACATGAAAACGAGCAAAAAATCAAACCCGCTGCTGTGATTTTCACCGAAATGCCGCAAATGGAACGGTTTGTCCATTTGTGGCATTTTCTTCATCAGGCAAACCATTTAGAATGGCCTCCGCTTTGCTCTGGCCATCTTCAGAGGAAATTTTATTTTTAATTTCGCGTTTGTCGCGCTCTGCGGAGCTTGTCGGGGCAAGGCCCCTCCACCTGCTGACGCAGACCGCTCGCCACTTAAAAGCCCCACTGGGGCTTTCATTGCTACGCAAACGTGGAGCGCTTCAAACGCATTTTCACGAAAGGGGTCGGTGCGACGAACTGCATTTTTCTTGCTGCGCGGACGCTCCCGCAGGGAGCCAGCGGCAGCAGATGCCGTTTTTCTTGACAGCCCCTTCCGTGAAAAGGCAAATCGAAAAAATCCGCAGATTTTTTTGATTTGCAAATAAAAAATTAAATTTCCGCTATTTATGGCCAAAGCGAACGCGGCGGCCATTTTTAATCGTCAACACAACAAACAGCCAGACCGCCCCGATGCTGGGGCAGTCTGGCTGCGCATTATTCCACAGGTTTCATGCTGGCGGGGTCTTCTACGGTGGGTTCGCCGCCGGCTTCGTCCGGCAGGCGCTTCATGCCGCCGGGGTTCGGGGCCACGGTGGGCAGGGTGAACACAAATTTGCACCACTCGCCCTGTTCGCTCTCCACCCGGATCTGTCCGCCGGAAAGGTTCACCAGCACCTTGCAGATGTTCAGGCCAAGGCCCGCACCCCGGGCGTGCAGCCCGCGGGAGCGGTCCTCCTTGTAGAACCGCTGGAACACATAGGGCAGTGCTTCCGGGCTGATGCCCTGGCCGGAGTTCCAGATGGAGATCTCCGCCTCCGGGCCCAGCTTTTCCACCTTGAAACGGATGGTGCCACCTGCCGGGGTGAACTTGATGGCGTTGTCCAGCAGATTATACACCACCTGATGGATGAGGTCGGGGTCGGCATACACCAGAACTTTTTCGTCCATGGTCAGGCCGTCGATGTCAATCATGCCATCGTTGATGCGCTGCTCTGCCGAGAGCGCCACACCGGTGATGGTCTCCCAGATGTTGAACATCCGGGCATTGACCTGATATTCGCCGCTTTCCAGCTTGGAAAGATCCAGCATGTTCTGGATTAGACGCGCCAGACGGCCCGTCTCCTCGCTGACCAGCTGCAGATAGTGGTTCTGCATATCGGGCGGGATGGTGCCGTCCAGAATACCGTCCACAAAGCCCTTGATGGTGGTCATGGGGGTGCGCAGCTCGTGGGCGATGTTGCCCATGAACTGGCCGCGGGAGTTATCGTTCATCTGGATGTTGTCCGCCATACGGTTGAAGGTGCGGGCAAGGTCGGCCACCTCGCCCTCGCCCTCCACGCCTTCCACGCGGACGGAAAGATCCCCGCCGCCAAAGCGCTGGGCGGCATCGGTAACTTTCTGCAGCGGGTCGGTCAGGCTGCGCATCAGAAGCTTGGTCAGCACGCTGGCGCACAGCAGCATCACGCAGGCCGACAGCAGGAAGTTGGACCAGAACTGCTGTTTGAACTCGGTCAGCTGCTCGCCGGAAGAGCACAGGAACAGATAGCCGTTGTGCGCACCGTACTCGTCGCACATCTCGCTGATCGTGATGTAGCTCTTCTCGGTCAGCACGCCGTCCAGCGTGCCGAACACATGATAGTAGCCCGGGCCGGAAACATCGATCTTTTCCATCATCTCTTCCGGCACGGCAGCGGCTTCCAGCTTTTCCGGGCTGGATGCGATCATCACATTGCCGTCGTTATCGGTAAAAAAGAGGTAGGCTTCCGCGCTCTCGCCAATGATCTCCAGCTTGGTGCTCAGGGCATCCAGCTCATCTCCTTCGGGCAGGGCAGCCTGCTGGGCCAGATACCGGGCGGTGCGCTGGGTGACGCCCACCACCTGATCCAGCGTTTTGTAACGGTCTTTGGCAAAGTAATTCTTGAACAGCACCCACTCCGAAGCACCCATCAGCACAATGCCCAGCACCATGAGGGTGGACACCAGCGAAAAGAACGCCACCGAGATACTTTTGCGCATTACTGACGCACCTCGAACTTATAGCCCACACCCCACACGGTTTTGAGTTCCCATTTGTCGGAAGCACCGGCCAGCTTTTCGCGCAGGCGCTTGACGTGCACATCGATGGTGCGGCTGTCGCCGTAATACTCAAAGCCCCACACCTCGTCCAGCAGCTGGTCGCGGGTGTAGACGCGGTTGGGGTGGGAGGCCAGGCAGTTGAGCAGTTCCAGCTCCTTGGGGGGAGCCTCCACCACCTTGCCCTTGACCCGCAGCTCGTAGCTGTTCATATCCAGGCGCAGGTTGTCGAACTCAATGACGCCCTCGGTGCTCTCGGCAGCGGCGGTGGTGGTCTGGCAGCGGCGCAGCACCGCCTTGATGCGGGCCACCACTTCCTTGGGGTCAAAGGGCTTTACCATGTAATCGTCGGCACCCAGCTCTAGGCCCAGCACCTTATCAAAGGTCTCGCCCTTGGCGGTGAGCATCATCACCGGGGTGTTGCCTGCCTTGCGGATGCGGCGGCACACTTCCAGGCCGTCCATTTTGGGCATCATCACGTCCAGCAGCACCATATCGGGCTTGACCTGATTGAATTTTTCAAGGCCGTCTTCACCGTCGTTTGCAACGGTGACCTGATAGCCTTCCTTGGTCAGGTACAGCCGCAGCAGCTCGCAGATGTTCGCATCATCGTCCACGACGAGGATCTTTTCGTTTGCCATAGTGGTTTCCTCCCCTGTTTATCTTCATGCCCGCCGGGCGGGCGGTGTGACAAAGTATTCCACCTCTTATTATACGGGAGAGTTATGACAAAATAAAGAAGGATTTGTATGATTTTTTTGCTCCAAAATGGAAAAGCAGGCTTTCTCTACCAGGAAAGCCCGCTTTTCCATTTACCGATTTTCTTATAAATCCGTTTTTAATAGTAGCTTTTGACTCGTACCGTCTGTGCACCTTCGGCAGTATGCCAGAAAGTGACTGTCTGCTCGCTTTCCTGTCCGTTTACGATTTCCCGAACTTCCATGTTCTCTGTATCAATATTTTCGATTTTTAAAATCGTAGTTTCTCCATAGAAATCCGACAGGATCAACTGGTCGTCATTTGCAATTGACCATTTGCCCATCCCGTAAGAGCCCGGAAAGTTCACCGTGCCGTCATCATAGATCGTAAAGGTCAGGTTTTCCGACCACTGCCTGTACCAGTCGCCGACTACAAGCTTTTCGGTCTTTTTCTTGCCATGGGTCGTCAAACTTCCGATTGCCAAGACTACCGCAACCGCGCACACCGCCAGCAAAATATCACTCAGCTTCAATTTTTTCAGCATATTTTTCAGCATAGCCATTCTCCTTTCTCATCCAGTTCACGCTCAGTGCTTCTTTGCATCTTCCTCACTGTGCCAGTAGGTGATGGTGTCTGTGCTTTCGCGGCCATCCCACACCCGACGCACCGTCATGGACTTTTTGTCGATATCATCGATCTTGAAAACAAACGTTTCGCCGTAAAAATCAGAAACTTTCAGTTGATCTTTGTTTACGATCGACCATTTGCCAGTTCCATAAGAAGCCGGGATATTGACTGTTCCGTCGTCGTAGATGGCAAAGGCCAGACCGCTGGAACCTTCCAGATACCAGTCACCCACCACCAGTTTTTCCACATTTTTGCCGCATCCCGTCAGCGAGGCTGCTGCACACACCAATGCAGCGGCAGCCGCGATCCGCAGAAATTCACGCCGTGCAACTTCCTTCATTTGAACATCCTCCTGTCTCTGCTTATGGCTTATACGGTCTCACACGCAAGCGTTTTTGATATCCATTTGGATATCGTACATTCAGAATAGCATCTTCCTGCGGTACTGTCAAGATATCCATTCAGATATCAGGAGGACATTTTTATGGCCTATTACCGCCGCATCCGTGATATGCGCGAGGATCACGACCTGACCCAGCGCCAGCTGGCTGCTATCCTGCATATGCCGCAGCCGCAATACAACCGCTACGAACAGGGCCTGCGCGACATTCCCACGGTTACCCTCGTCCAGCTGGCCGACCTTTACAAAACATCGACCGATTATCTTCTGAACCGGACGGATGACCCGGCACCGCCAAAATCGTTATAAAAGAAACCAGCCTTCCGCAGGCATCTGCCATCTGCGAAAGGCTGGTTTTCAGTTCCGTTTTACTCGATCATCAGCCGGATGATCTCTTCGTTGGTTTCCTTCATGCCGTCCTTGCCAAGGCGGCCGATGCCCTTAATAGTGGTCTCGATGTCCTTCATCACGATGCCATCGCCGCCCTTGAACTCCTGATGGCACTTATACATGTTGTAGCCCAGCAGCGCTGCATCCACCGAGGATGCAATTTTTGCCGCACAGGACGCCTTTGCACCGTCGCACACGATGCCGGACACGATGGCCAGCGCATTCACAACCGTGTGGATGGCGGCTTCGTAGCCGTCGCCGCACAGGTACACGATGCCTGCGCCTGCGCCCGCACCGGCGCTGACAGCGCCGCAGTAGGCCGAAAGGGTGCCGATGCCGGTCTTTTCATGGATGGCCACCAGATTGGAGATGATGAGGGCGCGGTAGAGCTTTTCCTTGCCGCTGTGCAGTTCCTTGGCGTACTCAATGAGGGGCACCGAGCAGGTGATGCCCTGGTTGCCGCTGCCCGAATTGATGATGACCGGCAGCTCGCAGCCATTCATGCGGGCGTCGGAACCGGCGGCGGCTTTTGCCTTGGCCCGGTTGGAGATATCGTTGCCGTAGGTGGAAAGCAGCACCCGGCCGATGTTGGCACCGTAGTCTCCCAGCAGGCCCTCCTCCGCAATGGCGTTGTTATAGCGGATCTGGCGTTCCAGCAAGTCCGCCACATCCCGCAGGTCGGCGGTTTCGGCAAAGTCCCAGATGTCCTGCATGTTCAACAGGCTGCGGTCCGCCCGGCTGTTTTCCGGTACGTCCTCGTCCAGCAGCGGCTTTTCGTACAGCACCCGGCCATCTTTTTCGATCAGGCAGATGTTGGTGTGGAAGTCCGCAATGCGCACCGTCACGTAAGAAGCGCCTTTGCGCTCGGTGACGATGATGTCGAACACATGGCCTTTTTCAATATGTTCAATGGCGATGGGCACCGTCTGCATATAGTCCCGGATGGCGGCCTGCTTGTCCGCACTGACATCGGAGATGACTTCCAGCTCCTTCTCGGCCGAACCGGCGATGATGCCCGCCGCCACGGCGGCTTCCATGCCTTTCAGGTGGCCGGTGTTGGGTACGATAACGCTTTTTACATTTTTGATGATGCTGCCGCTCACCTGCAGCTGCACACTCTCGGGCAGTGTGCCCAGAACCTCGCGGGCCTTGGCGGCGGCATAGGCCAGTGCAATGGGTTCGGTGCAGCCCATTGCCGGGATCAGTTCTTCCTTTAAAATTTCCACATACGCCTGATAGCGCGGGTCGGTGCGTTCCATGACAGACGCCTGCCTTTCCTGTTTATTTGATATTTACCAACAGGGATAGTATACAATAGAATCCGCCCGATGTAAAATGTTTTTCGTATTTCCCCGTGGTGCTGACCGTGCTGGGCTTCCTCCTGCCGACTATTGCAAAGCGCGAACAGCAGAAGTAAAATAGAATCAGCCAAAATTCAAGCGGGCCGGTCAAAACAGAACGATTTGACCGGCCTTTTTCAAGGAAACAACTATTCATGGAGGTTTTTCCAATGATCGAAAAAGACGTACAGGAGATGCTGTCCTTCATCGACGGCAATCCTACCGCATACCACACCACCGCATCCGTCCGCAGCATTCTGCTGAACGAGGGCTTTGCCGAGCTGCTGGAAAGCCGCAAGTGGCAGCTGGAGCCCGGCAAGGGCTATTTCGTCTGCCGCAACGGTTCCAGCATCATCGCCTTCCGCATGGGCGACCAGCTGGAAAATTACAGCTTCAATGTGGCTGCCGCCCACACGGATTCCCCCTGCTTCCGCATCAAGGAGAATGCCGAGATCCATATGGGCCAGAAGTACACCAAGCTGAACACTGAGGGCTACGGCGGCATGATCTGCTCCACCTGGATGGACCGTCCGCTGTCGGTGGCGGGCCGCGTGCTGGTGAAGGAGAACGGTGCCATCACCTCCCGCCTGCTCACGCTGGACCGTGACCTGCTCATGATCCCCAGTGTAGCCATCCATATGAACCGCGAAGTAAACGACAAGGCTTCCTACAACAAGCAGGTGGACATGCTGCCCCTGCTGGGCGGTGCCGCCGAGGAGGGCGTGCTGAAAAAGCTGATCGCTGCAGAGCTTGGTGTCGCAGAGGATCAGATTTTGGGCAGCGACCTGTTCCTCTGCATCCGGGAAAAGGCCACCGTCTGGGGCTGCAATGAGGAGTTCATCTCCTCCGGCCGTCTGGACGACCAGCAGTGCGTGTTCGGCATCCTGAAGGGCTTTTTGAAGGCCCGCAGCGCCCAGTCCATCAACGTTGCGGCCTTCTTTGACAATGAAGAGGTGGGTTCCGGCACCAAGCAGGGCGCAGCGTCCACCTTCCTGTACGATGTGCTGCACCGCATTGCACAGAACGTCTGCCCCAGCGATGAAGATTTCCACCGCGCAGTGGCGTCCAGCTTCATGTTCAGTGCCGACAACGCCCACGCCGTGCATCCCAACCACCCGGAACACACCGACGTGAACAACTGCACCTACATGAACGAGGGCGTTGTGGTCAAGGTGCACGCCGGGCAGAAGTATACCAGCGACGGCATGAGCATGGCCGTCGCCAAGGAACTGGCCGCCCGTGCCGGGGTGCCGCTGCAGTATTTTGCAAACCGCTCCGACAAGGTGGGCGGCAGCACGCTGGGCAATCTGGCCATGGCGCAGGTGTCCATGAATTGCGTGGACATCGGCCTGCCCCAGCTGGCCATGCACTCCTGCTACGAGACTGCCGGTGCCAAAGACACAGTCTTCCTCATCCGCCTGATGGAGGAGTTCTATAACAGCCACTTCGAAGAGACTGCCTTCGGCACCCTTGCCATTGGCAAGTAACGTTACTGCACTCCATTTTTCCTATAAAGCACCAAACGCCGCGCCGGGAAATTTTCCAGTGCGGCGTTTGCTTTGTGTTCCGTCCCTGCAAGTGCATATTGAGAAAACCCGCCCATTGTGCTACAATTATTTTGTTATAGCAGGATTTTTCAGCGCAGCCGGGCTGCTGCTGATCGACCAATATTTTTAAGGAGAAATCACAACATGAAATTAGGTATCGTCGGCCTGCCCAACGTCGGCAAGTCCACTCTGTTCAACGCCATCACCTCCACAAAGAACGCAGAAGCCGCCAACTATCCCTTCTGCACCATCGAGCCCAACAGCGGCATCGTGGCCGTGCCGGACAAGCGTCTGGACAAACTGGCCGAGATCTGGCAGACCAACAAAAAGACCCCCGCCATCGTGGAGTTTGTGGATATCGCCGGCCTTGTGAAGGGTGCCAGTCAGGGCGCGGGCCTGGGCAACAAGTTCCTTGGCCACATCCGTGAGTGTGACGCCATCGTACACGTGGTGCGCTGCTTTGACGATGACAACATCATCCATGTGGTGGAGGACGTCTCCAAGGCCGAGGCCGTGGATCCCATCGCCGACATCGACGCCATCGACTATGAGCTGATCCTGTCCGACCTGGAAGTGGTGCAGAACCGTGCAGGCCGCATGGCCAAGGCCGCCAAGAGCGGCAACAACAAGGGTGCCGCCGCCGAGGCCGCATGGCTGCAGCAGCTGGCCGACCACCTGAGTGCCGGCAAGCCCGCCCGCAGCTTTGACTTTGACGAAGGCGACGCCGAGCAGCAGACCGTGCTGCACGAGATGGGCCTGCTGAGTGCAAAGCCGGTGCTGTACGCCTGCAACGTGGGCGAAGACGACCTGATGGAGGGCATCGAGAACAACAAGTATGTGCCGCTGGTGGCCGCACGCGCCAAGGAAGAGGGCGCACGCTACATTCCCATCTGCGCCAAGACCGAAGAGGACATTGCCGACTACTCCCCCGAGGAGAAGAAGGCTTTTCTGGCAGAAATGGGCATCGAGGCCAGCGGCCTGGACAACCTCATCACTGCCAGCTACGACCTGCTGGGCCTGATCTCCTTCCTGACCGACGGTAAGAAGGAGTGCCGTGCCTGGACCATCCGCAAGGGCACCAAGGCACCGCAGGCTGCCGGCAAGATCCACAGCGACTTCGAGCGCGGCTTCATTCGCGCCAGCGTCATCGGCTACAGCGATCTGGAAGCCAACAACTTCGATTATGCCGCCGTCAAGGCCAAGGGCCTGCAGCGCACCGAAGGCAAAGAGTACGTCGTCAACGACGGTGATGTGATCGAGTTCCTGTTCAATGTCTGATTTTCGGCAGAGATGCAGTTTTTAAGCCTTCCCCCAGCCGGGGGAAGGTGGCACGCAGTGCCGGATGAGGGTGTTGGCCGCTGCAAAACTGCGCCCTCATCAGTCGCTTCCGCGACAGCTTCCCCCGCCCGGGGGAAGCCTTCCGCAACCGCAGCGTCACCTATGAAAAAAACAAAGGATCTAAATATGATTTTTGGTATTATGGGCGCAATGCCCGATGAAGTAGACCAGCTGTGTGCAAAGCTGGAAAACGTCACCGTTGAGCCCTACGGCGGCGTGGATTACCACAAAGGCACTCTGGCCGGTAAGCAGGTAGTCGTCTGCTGCGCCGGTATGGGCAAGGCCAATGCCGCCGCTACCACCCAGGTGCTCATCACCAAATTTGGTGCGGAGAAGATCATCTTCTCCGGCATCGCCGGCAACATGACCAGCAAGATCGGCATCGGTGATGTGGTCATCGGCAAGACGGTGCTGTACCACGATGCCCAGCTGGACATGATCTGCCAGAACCCGCCTTTCCTCAAGGAGTACACCGGCGACCCGGCCCTGATCGCCGCCGCTGAAAAAGCCTGCGCCGATGCCGGCGTGAAGGCACTGGTGGGCAAAATTGCCACCGGTGATCTGTTTGTGGGCGACAGCGAGACCAAAGCCGCCATCGAGGCCAAGTGCGCACCGGACTGCGTGGAGATGGAGGGTGCCGCTGTGAGCCAGATCGCCGCCAAGAACGGCGTGCCCTGCGTCATCCTGCGCGCCATGAGCGACAACGCCGACGAGGACGGCCACGAAGTGCTGGTGGTGAAAAAGTTCAGCATTGCCGAGTACGTTGCCACCGCCACCAAGATCGTGGCTGCCATGGTGGAGAGCCTGTAAAGAATGATGTACCTGCGGTATGATGTCTGCTGCCGCAGATGATGTTTTGCTTTGCAAAATGATGTGCCGCCTTTGCGGCAATAAAACCGCCTGTCAGGTATCACTGCCTGACAGGCGGCTTCGTTTTTTCATGCGCCGCAGCGCACATCATTCCCTCATTTTTCCTTGGAAAACATCATGATCCTGCAAAGGATCACATCATTACAAAAACTGCTCCAATTTCACCCGGCTGTCCTCCTGAAAGTCCATCAGGCGCTGAGCAAGGCGCTTTGTACCCGGTGCGGCGTTGGGGTAGTCCTTCTGGGCCTTCACGCAGTCCACCACGCCCATGCCGCTGCCCTGAGTGAGCATCTCGGCCAGATTGCGGGTGGATTTGTCGGTGAGGGTCTTCATGCTGATGCCCATTTTGGTGTTCAGCTTTGCCATGGCGCTCTGGCCCTGGGCGATGCCGCCGCAGGCTTCGATGGCGGTGTGGGCCTCCTGATTAAGCTGGTGGTACACGTTGCGCTGGCGCAGCAGTTCCGCCTTGAACTGCACATCATCGGTCATGGGCACGATCTGTTCCAGTGTGTTTTTGCCCATCTCGGTATTCTGCACCACGGCTTCCAGCAGGTTGAGGTTATCATTTTTCTGGTTTTCCATACAAAAAATCCCCCTTTTGGCCTTAGCTTGTGCCAAAAGGGGGATTTTATACATAAGCCTTCCCCCTCGGGGGAAGGTGGCATTGCTTTAGCAATGACGGATGAGGGGAAGCCGTGTAAGCTCCCGTTTTATTCTGCACGCACCTGGTCGCCGCCTGCAGCCTGTGCCGCACGCAGACGTGCGTCGCACAGCTCGTACAAAGCCTGCCAGTTCTTGGTGTCAACATCTTCCAGACCGGCCACGCCGCAGCTGAGGGTAAAGGGCACCCGGTGCATCAGGCCCACGGTGGTCACGCAGGCATGGGGCATCTGGGCGTAAAGCTGCTTCATCTCCTGCGCCAGCCGGGCGGCATCCATATCCACACAGCCCACCACAAAGATGCTGCCGGTCAGACGGCAGACGATGCGTGCCGCCGGGGTATCATAGGTCTTTTTCCACTGGTTGCCCACAAAGCAGTGCATCTGATCCATCACGGGCTGGCCGTAGCTGTCCCGCAGTTTCTGGCCGTTATCAATGGCCACCAGCGCCACAGCAGCCTTGCGGCCCTGTGCCGCGCACTGCTGCAGCTTTTCGGCAAACACCGTTTCCAGATAGCGGCGGTTGTACACGCCGGTGAGGAAATCGTGGCTCATATCTTCGCGGCACATCTCGCGCTCGCGGGGGGTCATGCGCTCTTCCGGCAGCACATTGCCTGCCAGCGGTGCCGACATTTCCAGCTCCCAGCACTTGCCGTCCGCTTCCAGATGGCGGTGCAGCACACAGTCCACGCGGCCGTTGCGCAGCTCGTAATCCACCCGCAGGCCATCGTCCTGCCAGCCTTCGGCAGGTTGTTCCTCGGTCAGGGTGACCGTTTCAAACGCGGCCTGCGCCGATTGCGCAAGCGCCCGCAGATCCTGCTCGGTCCATTCTTTCTTCATTTGTTTTTCCCCATCATCTGTGCACACAGTGTTCCCATACCCTGTGTGCCATCTCCTGTTTCCCGTATCGCTTTCGGGAAACGCTTTGCCCATTATACCACGTTTTCTTTCTCTGCGCTGTTGCCGGGAGCGCCGGGAATGTTTCAGAAAAGAAAAATGGTATAATGCCGCTTAGCGGCATTATACCATTTAGGCGTAGATTTTACCAGCAAAACGCACAATTTTTTGCCAGACTTTTTACATTTTCGTCAGATTGCTAAACTTCTGCCAAACCGTGCCTTTTGTTTATACACGGCAGTACACGCTGCACTCGTCGTGGATGGTCTTTGCCAGCGTTTTGGCTGCAAAACCGTCGGCGGCGCGCCATGTCCAGTTGCCGCCCAGGCGGCCGGGGGTGTTCAGGTGTGCTTCGGCACCAAGACCCAGCCAGTCGTACATGGGGATGATGGCGCGGTCTGCCACCGAGCCGATAGCTACACGCAGCAAAGCAATGCGGGCGTCGTCGGTCTTGACGGCAGCCAGTTCCTTTGCGGTGGGCTTTGCGCCGGTCAGGTGCAGATAGGCGGCAGCGTTGGCCTTTTCCTTCTCCGTGGCGGCATTCTCCCACCAGTCGGCCAGCGTGGTGTTATCGTGAGTGCCGGGGTAGACCACACTGTTCTTGACGTGGTTGTGGGGCAGATATTCGTTGTCGCCGCCGCTGAATGCGAACTGCAGCACCTTCATACCCGGGAAGGTGCTGTCGGCCAGCAGCTCCCGCACACTGGGCACAAGGTCGCCCAGATCTTCGGCGATGATGGGCAGCTTGCCGAGGGCCGCTTCCAGCGCGTTGAACAGCTCCATGCGGGGGCCGATCTCCCACTTGCCGCCGCGGGCGGTGGTGCTGCCCGCCGGGATGGCCCAGTAGGTGTCAAAGCCGCGGAAGTGGTCGATGCGCAGCAGGTCATAGATGCCAAGGGCGTGGCGCACGCGCCGGATCCACCAGGCAAAGCCGGTCTTTTTATGGTAGGCCCAGTTGTACAGGGGGTTGCCCCACAGCTGGCCGTCGGCAGAGAAGTAATCCGGCGGGCAGCCTGCCACCCGGGCAAAGCCGCCGTTTGCGTCCAGCTCAAACAGTTCGCCGCCCACCCAGGCATCCACCGAGTCGGCCGAAACGTAGATGGGGATATCGCCCAAAATCTGCACGCCCTTCTCATTGGCGTAAGCCTTTACGGCCTGCCACTGAGCGGCAAATTTGTATTGCACGAACTTCCAGAAGCCGATTTCTTCCTCGTTCTCGGCTGCAAACGCGGCCAATGCGTTTTTATCGCGCAGGCGGTAGGGACGCTCCCACTCCACCCAGTTCTTCATGCCGTTGGCCACCTTCAGGGCCATGTACAGGGCGTAATCGTCCAGCCACTCTTCATTGGCAAGGGTAAAAGCGTAATAATCATCCGGGAAGTAATGCGCACAGCCGTGCAGGCCCGCACACTGTTTGCGCCATGCCGCGTAGGCGGTGCGCAGCACCTTGAAGCGGCTGACGTACAATGTGCCGTAGTCCACCTCTTTGGGGTTTGCGCCCCATTTTTCGGCCTTGAGCTGGGCCGCGGTGAGCAGGCCCTCTTCTTTCAAGGCGTCGAGGTCGATAAAATAAGGGTTGCCCGCAAAGGCCGAGCAGCTCTGATACGGGCTGTCGCCGTAGCCCGTGGGGCTCAGCGGCAGGATCTGCCAGATCTTCTGGCCTGCGTCGGCCAGAAAATCCACGAACTTGAATGCTTCCTTACTGAAACAGCCGATTCCATAAGGCCCGGGCAGGCTGGACACCGGCATCAGGATTCCACTTTCACGCATAATGATCCCCTTCCTCACTTTTCAACATTTCATGGGAATATTGTTGATTCTTATCATAACATATCCGCCGCCTATTTTCCACAGGCAAAAAACGTGGTATACTGGTTTTTAGACTATCTTAGGAGGTATCCGCGCCATGCAGCGCACTGAGAAATATTTTGAACGCGACGCCTTCCGCACCGAGTGCGAGGGCACTATCCTTGCCGCCGAGGCCGATGCCAGAACCGGCGGCGGGCGTATCGCGCTGGACGGCACGGTGTTCTACCCGGAGGGCGGCGGCCAGCCTGCCGACCGCGGCACCCTGACCTTGCCGGACGGCACCACACTCTCCGTCACCGATGTGCACGAACACGACGGCATTATCTGGCACAGCGTGGCTTCCCTGCCGGAAAGCGCCGTGCCCGGCACCGCCGTCGCAGCCCGCATTGACTGGGAATGGCGGTTCGATAAGATGCAGCAGCACACCGGCGAGCACATCCTCTCCGGCATCCTGCACCAGATGTTCGGGGCCGAAAATGTGGGCTTCCACATCGGGGCCGAAGCGGTGCGCATGGACACCAGCGTGCCCATCTCCGCCGAAGGCCTGCGGGAAGCCGAGCTTGCCGCCAACCGCATCATCTGGCAGAATGTGCCGGTGGTCATCACCTACCCCACCCGGGAGGAGCTGGCAAATCTTACCTACCGCTCCAAAAAGGAGATCGAGGGCCAGGTGCGCATCGTGACCATCCCGGGCGCAGACGTGTGCGCCTGCTGCGGCACCCATACCGCCACATCCGGGCAGGTGGGGCAGATCAAAATTCTGGCGTCTGAGAACTACAAGGGCGGCGTGCGGCTGAGCGTGGTGTGCGGCCAGCGTGCATTGCTTGCCGCGCAGGAGATGCGCCAGCGCCAGGCAGACATCGGTGCATTGCTCTCCGCCAAGGCCGACCAGACCGCTGTGGCGGTGCATCGCGTCTACGACGAGTATACCGCGCTCAAGTTTACACACTTTGGCATGTGCGCACAGCTGTTTGATGCCCTTGCTCAGCTGGTCAAACCCGGTGAGGACGCCATCCGCACCGTGCCGGGCCTTGACCCGGACGGCCTGCACCGGCTGGCCGTGCGCCTGACCGAAGCCACCAAGGGCCTCTGTGCCGCCCTGACCCCCACGGAAAAGGGCACCGGCTACTGCATCGCGCAGGCAGACGGCGATGTGCGGGCCCTGACCAAAGCATTGAACGCCGCCCTGAACGGACGCGGCGGCGGCAAGCCCGGCATCTGTCAGGGCAGCTGTGCCGCCAGCCCGGAGCAGGTGGAAGAATTTTTGAAAAACACGAAATTGTAAGCATCCTTGCCCTCTCCGTCATTGCTTACGCAATGCCACCTAGTTCCCCTTACTGTCGCTTACGCGACATCTTCCCCCGGCCGGGGGAAGTCTTTCAAAGTGAGAGGCTTTGGCAGTACGGTCAGATTTCCGGTTTTGCCAGGGGCTCTCCCTTTGGGAGAGCTGACGAACAAAGTGAGACTGAGAGGGCGAGCCACTTAATCTTTAAGGAGAACAACATTTATGAGAATGCGTTTCAAACCCTATGCCCACGACGAGCTGATGGCAGCCGATTTCCACGTGCACGAGCCGCTGATCTGGGGCGGCAAGTGGCACGCCCAGTATGCCCGCCCGGAGCAGCCCTTTGTGCTGGAACTGGGCTGCGGCAAGGGCGGCTTCATCTCCCAGCTGGCCTGCGCCCACCCGGAGAACAACTACCTCGGCATCGACATCACCGACAAGGTGCTCATCCTCGCCAAGCGCAAGATCGAGGCCGCCTATCAGGCTGCGAACCGTCCCATTGACAATGTCAAGATCATGAGCACCGATATCGAGCGCATCAAGGGCGTCATCACCGCCGAGGACACCGTCAGCCGCATCTACATCAACTTCTGCAACCCGTGGAGCAAGAACGGTTCCTCCCACAAGCACCGCCTCACCTACCCGCGCCAGCTCATCAACTACCGCGAGTTCCTCAAGGACGGCGGCGAAATTTACTTCAAGACCGACGACGACGATCTGTTCCGCGACAGTCTGGAGTACTTCCCGGCTTCCGGCTACGACATCGAGTGGCAGACCTTTGACCTGCACGAAAACGAGCCGGAGTGGAACATCCGCACCGAGCACGAGGGCATGTTCACCGAGATGGGCATCAAGATCAAGGCCCTGATCGCCCGCAAGAACCCGGACCCCGCCAGCGTGACCTGGATCGAACCCAAGGTGCTCAAGCGGCAGGCCCGCGAAGCCGCCGAAGCCGCTGCAAAGGCCGCACAGGAAGGCGAAGCCCATGAATGACCCCTGCGAAGTGTGCCTGAACAACGTGCAGGACGAATACGGCAGCTACTACTGCGCCGAGGGCGGCTCTCTGGACGAGGACGAAATGGCACGCTATCTCTCCCGCAGCACTGCCGCCTGCCCGTTCTTTGAGCCGGGCGACGAGTATAAAATTGTAAATAAACAGATTTGAAGGCTTCCCCCTCGGGGGAAGCTGGCGAGGAGCAACGCGACGAGACTGATGAGGGGCAGCCGTGTGACAGCGCTCTTCCAAAATGGCATCTTACACCGTTACCCCTCATCCGGCACTTCGTGCCACCTTCCCCCCAAGGGGGGAAGGCAATCTCAACTGGAGGTGTTTTCATGTTATCTTTCCTCACCGGCACCACTGTGTGCGGCTTTTCGCTGTACCATATGCTGGCTTATTTTCTGATCTACTCCTGTCTGGGCTGGTGCCTGGAGGTCGTGTACGCCGCCGCCACCACCGGCCAGCTGGTGAACCGTGGTTTTCTGAACGGCCCGGTGTGCCCCATCTACGGCTTTGGCATGGTCATCGTGCTGTTCACGCTCACGCCATTGCAGCACAGCGTCCTGCTGCTGTACATCGGCGGCGTCATTCTGCCCAGCGCTCTGGAGCTGGTGGGCGGCTGGGCCCTGTATAAGCTCTACCGCACCCGCTGGTGGGACTACAGCGACCGTCCCTTTAACATCGGCGGCTACATCTGCCTGGAATTCAGCCTTTTGTGGGGCGTGGGCACGCTGGTGATGATGAAAGCCATCCACCCGGCCATTGCCGGCATGGTGGAACTGGTGCCGCCTTTCATCGGCCTGATCCTCATGTGCGTGCTGTACGCGGTGTACGCCGCCGACGTGGTGGCCACCGCCATTGCAGCTTCCGGCCTGGCCAAAACGCTGGACACCATGGAGCAGCTGGCCGACAGCATCCACGCCGTCAGCGACGCCATGACCCAGCTGCTGGGCACCACCGCCATGAACGCCGACCAGAAGCTGGACGAGCAGCGCCTGCAGTTCAAGCTTGCCGCCGCCGAGGCCCGGGACGCCGTGCCGGAGAGCCGCAGCCTGCGTGAGACCATGACCGCCGTGCGCGCCAAGGCCGACGAAGCCATGGAAGCCGCAAAGCACGCTTCCGAGATCGGCAAGCTCAACGCTGCCGAAGCCGCCAAAGCTGCCCAGCTGGCTGCAAAGGGCACGGCCGAACGTGCCGCCGAGCTGCTGCGTCTGGAACAGCTGGCCGAAGAGCTGCAGGCCCGCAGCGACGAGATGCAGGCCCAGCTGCTGCGCACGCCCCGCATCGTGGGCCAGCGCCGTATGCTGCGCGCCTACCCCGGCCTGAAGCATGGCACCAAAAAGACCACCCTCAAGGCCCTGCGCCAGCGGCTTGACCGCAAAGACGACGACCGCAATGACGCCTGAATCGATCTCTCTTTTCCGCGCTGTCCGCTGCCAAAAGCAGCCGGGCCGCACCAAACTGCACCCCGCTTGCCGGGCAGTACAGCACCCTGCCCAAAGAGCAGGGTGCTTTTTTGTTGTATTTGTACATCTCTTTGTGTGTTAGTTTTGTATCAATTGGTATGCTATACTAAGTGTAGTGGACCATTCTGTTTCGCCTGCCCGGCGCGGGACCCTTTTCGGGCGGGCGTACCGACACAAAAAGAAAGGACGTTTGCTATGAGAAAATTCACCACACGGCTCATCAGCGCCGCACTGGCTGCGGGCATGATGCTGTCCATCCTTCCCGCCTCTGCTTTTGCGGCGGGAAATGATACGGGGGGGGGGTAACTATTCCTCGCCCGATACCGTAAGTGCACAGACGCTGGATGTGCAGAACGATGCCGAAGCAGGTTCCTCTGCTGCGAATCCCATCATCGTTCCGTTGAAGGCAGACGGCACTCCGGATGGAGAAAGCGGAAATGGCTGGGAGTATAGCAGTTCCATGCTGTGCCTTAAAAAAGACAATTCTTATTACGCCTTTGACCCCAAAACACCTGTCACCTGCGTTGTTATATTAGGCCCTTCGTATTCTGAAGCCGCTTCAAGCGTGCATATCGTTAAAGGCGTTTTTCGTCAGCTTGTTGTCTTTCCGGATAACTCTGACGTCAATACATGCGGCACGATTGATGGCGGTCTGTATGACTGTACCGTCAGTATCAGCGGAAAGGCTAAAATAACCGGCGGTATTTTCTCTTCCTTCTCCAATCTTACTTCTTACGCATCCACCTACCACTCCGTCACTGCAAATAATTGCAAAATCACTGCCGGTAACGACAGCTACACGAATGAATTTTCTGGCAGTGAAATCTACACTGTAGACCCTGCAGCCCACACTTACACCGTATCCATCAAATACAACGGTGACATCACCAAGCTGGGCGGCTGGAACGTCACGATCGGCAATGACAGCAGCAAAAAGCTCAGCGATCTTACAAACTATGCGATCAACAGCACGAACGGCAGCAACATTCCCACCCAGTTCACCTTTACCATGCCGGATGCCGATGTCACCCTGACCCCGCTGGTGTCTGCAGACCTCACCATCGGTGAAGATGGCAAGCCTTCCGCTTCGCTCCTTGACAGTGACGGCAAAGCCGATTATACAAACTGGTCGTATGACGGCGACGCCCTCACCCTTAAGAGCGGCGATTTTGCTTTTGACAGCAAAACCGTGATCAAGTGCCCCATCAGCCTTGAATCTGATGCCACGCTGAACGGCGGCACCTTTACAGAGCAATTCACCAACAATGGCCCTAAAGATCATGTCAAGGGCGGCATTTTCTTAAAAGAGCCTGTCAATGTACCCGCCTCGTATGAGTATGGCGGCAAAACAACCGTCACGCTGGACAGCACGGATTATACGGTCAACGGGGTCCAGCTCGTAAGCTCTACTTTCTATTTCTGTGCAACCGACAAAAAGCAGACCATTGATGTTGTCCGCACAGGTCCGGATGCTGACACCATCAAGTATTGGCAAATCGACGAGGGCCTCAACTCCGGTGTCGTTGGCTCGGGTGAAACCTTCTACGGTTATAATGGCGTAGAAAACCTCGCTGCAACTGTAGCAGAGAATCCTACTGTTTTGCAAATTTCTGCGGTGCGTTCCAATTCCATCAACGACATCAAACTACAGACAACGAGCAAAAAGCCCGCCGTAAAAAGTGAGTTGAAAGCTTCGCTGAAGAGCAACGACGACTCCAACATTGTGTTTGAGCTTGACCCGGATGCTAATAATATCAAAATTCCTTATACGCCGGGCGGTTATACCCTTATTACAACTCCAGATCACGATAAATGCGACATTCGCTATAACTGGAATGATGCCGATTCCATCTGCGGCATAGGCGGTTATAAATTGTCTGTTCACTTTACCGAGACTGATGAGCATACCGATGCTTCTCAGGAATATTACTTTGATATTGTCGGGCCCACCTATTCCATAACCGTCGAAGGCAGCGGCAGAGCCCGCTATCAGTATGGTTCTTCCACCCCTGTGGGTGACACCAAGGTGGAGAAAGATACCTACATCGTTCTGGAATCCACTATTGACCCCGACGCCGAGTATCACTTCCTCCGCTGGAGCTTTGACAAGACGGAGGATATCACCTTTACCAGCGAAACCGGTGCCGAACTCAGCGCCGACGAGGTTAACCTGACCAAAGACACCATTTACTTTAAAATGCCTGCCCGTGATGTGAAAGTCACCGTCGTTACCGACGAGCCCGCTCCCATCCCCGCAGACGGTGACAGCACCGGTTCTGACGATAGTGCCGGTTTCATTGTGGCCGGTACGCTGCTTGGCGGCACAGCCTATCTGGTGGGCACCCACGTCTGGCTGAACAGCCTGTACGGCATGGTCCCCACCAACCGTCAGCAGCTGGCCCTTGCTTTGTGGGAAAAGGCCGACAAGCCCGCCCCCGCCAGCACCGCTCTGTTTGAGGATATCAGCGCAGACGACGCCGACGCACAGGCCGCCGCACGCTGGTGCACCGAGCAGGGCCTGCTGAAAGACTACGGCGGCGCCGCCTTCAAGCCCGGCCGCTATGTATTCCGCGTGCAGGCGCTCAAGGTCTGGTACGCCCTGCAGAAGCTGAACGGCTGATGCTCTGCGCGCCGCGCGGCGTAAAACGCCGCAGGCAGACGGAATAAAAACACCGTTTCCCTGCATTTCTGCCGCACCGGAAGCTGTCCGGTGCGGCTTTTTGCATTTTATTCATGCATCGTGTATTTTATGCATCAAATTTCGGGCAAATTTGTCCCAAACCATCAAATATCTCTTTGCAAAGCCGCCAAATAGTGTTATACTGGTATATAGAATTGACCTACTATGCCTATATGTCTGTGTCCGATAGCGAGGAATTATTATGTCCGAAGAAATGAAATTGAATCAAGCCGTCAGTGCTCCGCAGCCGGATGTGCTTGCGCAGATCGCCCGCAAAGACGATTTTCTGCACCAGCTGCAGCAGTTTCTGAACGCTCATAAGGACGAAGGCTGGTGTGTTGCCGCCGTTGATATCGAGCATTTCAAGCTGTATAACGAGCTGTACGGCGCACAGCAGACCCAGAGCCTGCTGCAGACGCTGGCCGGCCACCTGCTGGAGCACAGCAAGGCTACCGGCTCCCCGGTGGGCTACTTTGGCAATGACGATTTTGTGCTCTGCCTGCCGGATGACCGCGAAAAGCAGCTGGCCATCATCAGCAAGCTGCAGACCTGCGTGAATACCCGCCGGCAGGATGTCACCTTCTACCTGTCCATCGGCCTGTGCCCGGTGGCGGAGCAGCCGGACGCAGACGCACAGGCCCTTTGCAACTATGCACAGATCGCAGCGGTAGACCCCAGCCCCGCCGTGGGCGGCGTGCACCGCTTTACTCCCGCCATGATGAACCATCTTAAAGAGCAGCGCCAGCTGCTCAGCGAGCTGGAACGCGCCCTCAAAAATCACGAGTTCTGCTTCTTTTTGCAGCCCAAGTGCAACAGCATGACCCGCGCCATCGTGGGCATGGAAGCACTGGTGCGCTGGAACCATCCCACCCGCGGCTGTGTGTCGCCGGCCGAGTTCATGCCCCTGATGGAGAGCACCGGCCTTGTGACCCAGCTGGATCAGTACATCTGGGAGTCTGTCTGCCAGACTTTGCAGAAGTGGCAGGAGAGCGGCAGCAATCTTGTACCCGTTTCCGTAAACGTTTCCGTTGTGGACATCGTCAATCTGGATGTGCCGCAGATCTTCTCCGACCTTGTGGAGAAGTATCAGCTGGAACCCAAGCTCCTGCTGGCCGAGATCACCGAGACCCTGGTGGCCGAAAACGCCGCAATGGTGGAAAACGCCATTCAGGGCCTGCACCGCAAGGGCTTCTCTGTGATGATGGACGACTTTGGCAGCGGCTATTCCTCGCTGAATATGCTCAAGGACACCAATGTTGATGCCATCAAACTGGATATGAAGCTGATCGACATGAACAAGCAGAACCGCGACAAAGGCGTGCAGATCGTGGAGTCGGTGGTGGATATGGCACATCGGCTCAACCTGCCCATCATCGCCGAGGGCGTCGAGACGCCGGAGCAGGTGTCCATGCTGCAGGCGGCGGACTGCCTGTACACCCAGGGCTACTATTTCTACAAACCCATGCCCGTTGAAAACGCCGAGGCCCTGCTGGCCCAGCCCAACAGCGAGGATTATTGGGATATGCGCCGCGACCTGATGCGCCGTGACCGCCGGACGCCCTCGAGCGACAGCGACCAGACCGCGCTGGCTCTGCAGGCATACCAGATCTTTGCAGACAGCGTGCTGGAGCTTTCGCTGCTGAACCTTTCTACCGGCAATTACCGCGTGATCAAGCGCGATCCGCGTCTGCCCGGTGCCGGCAGCATTGAAAAGGAAGAGGACTTTACCACATACTGCGCACGCCTTGTCTCGGAAAAGATCATCCATCCGGACGATGCCGAGATGTTCACCGACCAGACTGACCTTGAGATTCTGCGGTCGTCTGTTTTCCATACCCAGCAGCCGGAGGCCTACCGCTTCCGCAAAAATGTGTCCGGACAGTTCGTGTGGATCACCATGGAGTTCCTGCCCTGCCGCAACTGCAGTGCCCAGAACCCCTGGGCCACCGTGGTGGTGCGCGAGGATGCACAGGCCGACCAGCTCAGTGAGGAGCTGGACTTCTCCTACAGCCACGACACCCTCACCGGCCTTTTCAACCGCAGCCGTTACGAGACCGACCTGCGGGAGCTGCAGTTCAGCGATTACGATTCGGTGGTGTGCACCTACATCGATGTTGTGGGTCTGCACGAGGTGAACAACCATCTGGGCCACCGCAGCGGCGACGCCATGCTGTGCTTTATTGCCAACGCGGCCCGCAAGTTCTTTGCTACCAGCCGCCTGTACCGCATCGGCGGCGACGAGTTCGTGATCCTCACGCCCAACCAGCCGCCCTACGGTGTGTGGGTGAGCGTGGATCGGATGCGCTCCTTCCTGCGGGAAAAGGAATACGAAATTTCGGTGGGCATCCAGAGCACTACCGACCTGCACAAGCTGGACGACGCTCTGAACAAGGCCGAAGCCGCCATGCGGCAGGACAAGCAGGCTTATTATGCCCGCAACGGTCAGGAGCGCCAGCTGCGCGGCCTGAACGAAAAGCTGGAGCAGACCCTGACCGAAAAGCGGGATGCCGAGCACTTCCTGCGGGTGCTGGCACCCAAGTACAAGGGCGTGTATGTGGTGGACCTGAAGGATGACAGCGTGCGCATCATCATCGTGCCGGATTACTTCCAGAAGATCCTGGACACTTCCGGCGGCTCCTTCAAATCCGCTCTGCAGCAGTACCGCGATACACTGGTGGAGCCCGCCTACCGCGAGAGCCTGACCGACCTGTTCGATTATGACTACATTCGCAGCAAGGTGCTGACCGGCGACATTGTGGAGCGCACCTACAAAAAGACCGACGGCACCACCTTCCGCATCAAGGTAACGCCCTACTCCAAGAGCGGCACCCACATTGACGAAACGCTCTGGATCTTCTCGGATGAGGATGCAACCCTTTCCCCCCCCCCGACGAAATAAATGACTAAAGCAAAAAGAGACGATCAATCTAACGATTGATCGTCTCTTTTTTTGTTTCCGCTCAGGCCCACAAATTCTCCGGGTACTGGCCTTCCGCCGTCTTGCGGGCAATGGCAGCCACCACCAGCGGTTTGTCCTCCCGGTAGGTGACGCCGTACCATTTATCAGTGCTGCGCAGTACCTGAATTTTTGCCCGGCCCTCTTCGATCAGCTCGGTGACCACCAGCGGCAGATAATACTCGCACTTGAGGGGGTTGCCCGGCAGATTTTCGGTCAGCCAGCCCGCAAAGCGGCGCTCGGCTTCGTCCAGAAAACTTTTGCCAAAGCCCCACAGGTTCATGCTCACCGGCGTGTCACCGGGCAGATCCACCCAGCTTGCGCCGCCGTCCTCGGTGTAGTGTACGCCGTTTTCGTACGTTTCAATGCGGGTGCGCTCGGTAACGCTGTGCAGGGTGCCGTCGGCATTGGTCTGGCAGACGCCGCGGGACACACTGCCGTTCTCCGACACGGTGTTCTTGATGAGGTAGCTCACCATGCAGTAATCGTAAAATTCGCCGTCCTCGTGGGTGGAAAGGTAATCGTACATCACCTGGAAGGCTTCCGGGCCGTAGTAGTCATCGGCGTTGATGACCGCAAACGGGCCGTCGATGAGGTCTTTTGCAGCCAGCACAGCGTGGCAGGTGCCCCAGGGTTTTGCGCGGCCCTCCGGCACCGCAAAGCCCGCGGGCAGCTCGTCCAGCTGCTGGAAGGCGTATTTCACGTTCATGGCCTTGCCCACGCGTTCCCCGATGGCCGCCTTAAAGGCATCCTCGATCTCGTGCTTGATGACAAAGATCACCGTCTCAAAGCCTGCACGGCGGGCATCGTAGAGGGAATAATCGATGATGACCTGGCCGTTCGGGCCCACCGGGTCGATCTGCTTCATGCCGCCGTAGCGGCTGCCCATGCCGGCCGCCATGACCACCAGTACCGGTTTGTTCATATAAGGTTCCTCCCCTGTTCAAGCCGCAGCTGCGGCAGAAATTTCATGATCCCATTATACTCCAATCCGGCCAGAAAAACAATTTGAAATGGCTCCGCTTTGCTCTGCCATTTACAGAGGAAGATTTCTTATAAGAGCAACTCCGGCAAGGCTGCGGCCTTGCCGGAGTTGCAATTTTCACGAAAAAGATCGTAAAGGATAACTACATCATTTGGTTTCAGATAAAACGATCGGTTTGGGCCCCAGCGTGAAAATAAGTTTGGAGCGGCCCGCGTTTGCGAAGCAATGAAAGCCCCAGTGGGGCTTTTGAGCGGTGAGCGGTCTGCGTCAGCAGATGGAGGGGCCTTGCCCCGACAAGTTCCGCAGGCCGCGACAAACTCGAAAATATAAAATTTATTCCGCTGATAACGGCAGAGCGAAGCGGAGCCATTTTTCAATCGCCCATTCGTTCTGCAATTTAAAATTTCCAAAATATGCAATTTATTCTTGCAAAAGTATTGTTTTTGCCATGTGAATATTGTATAATGGCCATATCAATTGCAGGTTTTACCTGTCAAAATGCGTTTTTAATCGAAAGCTCCGCTTTCCAATTCAATCAAGAAAGAGGTATTTTATCATGAACGAAGCCGTTACCAAGCGCTTTCTGCTGTACTTCCGCCTGATGCTGCTGGTGTGGATCCTCATTGCCAACGCCATCGTCCACGTCACCGGTCTGGAATACAGCTGGCTGATCTTCCTGAGCAACATTATGATGTTCACCCTGG
Organism: Faecalibacterium sp.; assembly: GCA_050873025.1. GTDB lineage: Bacteria > Bacillota > Clostridia > Oscillospirales > Ruminococcaceae > Faecalibacterium. The sequence goes on from JBNMHZ010000009.1 coordinate 69,160, forward strand.
AAGGCGATGTGAAGGACCGCTTCGTTACCGTGGAGCTGGGCGGCCTTGTGGGCCTTGTTCTCACCGTTGTGGCCCTGCTTTCCATCACGGCCCTCACCCCGGTGCTGGGCGGCTTCTTCGGCTTCCTCATCCCGCTGGCCGTGGTGCTGTTCATCCTCATCATCCTGCACCCCTACGCACCCAAGGTGCTGAACAATGTGGGCTTTGCCTACCTGACCGTGGCCTGCATCGATACCACTGCTCTGGCCACCCATCTGCCCCAGTTCTTCATCACCTTCATCGTGGGCTCTGTGATCTTCAACGGCGTGTGCGTGCTGCTGATGAAGCCCGCCAAGGCTCTGGCCGTGAAGAGCGTGCAGAAAGAAAACGCATAACCCTCCTTACAGAATATATAGCATAAGGGAATGCCCCGCTCCTTTTCGGAACGGGGCCTTCCCCTTTTTTGTGTTATTATTTGCCAAAAAGATCGCTGTGGCTGCCGGTACGGGTCAGCGTCAGCACCAGAACATCCTCTTCAATACGGTAGATGAGCAGCCAATCCGGTTGAATGTGGCACTCTCTGTGTCCGACCCAATCGCCCGTCAGGGCGTGGTCACGGTTCTTTTCCGGCAGAGGTTCACCGTGCGACAATGCACGAATGATATCATCCAAAAGATCCAGCGGCATATGACGCTTCATCGCCAGCTTATAATCTTTTTTGAACGCATTCGTCCAGACGATATCATAGCTCATCGTTTCAGCTCCCGAAGCGCTTCTTCCACATCAGAATATTTTTTCACGTTCGGGTCCTTTGCGATGCGCTCCGCTTCCAGCATGGCCGCAACGGTCTCCTTATTCGGCCGGGCAGTGTGGATCTCAAACGGGATGCCGCCCTCCCGCAGGGACTGCCGGACAAAGATGTTGAACGCCGTGGAAAGGTTCATGCCCAGTTCTGCAAACAGCTCGTCTGCCTGCGCCTTCAGCTCTGTATCCATGCGGATACTCACATTCGTCGTTGCCATATTTCTCAGCTCCCTTCGCTCTTATTATAGTGTATTGCACGGCAATTGCAATGCATCGCACGAAAATTTTACAAATTTCTTTACAAAAAAGCGCCGCCCTCCAAGCCGGGAGAGCGGCGCTCTGCATCTTAGAATGTCAGCTTACAGGCTGCGGTTCTTGATCTCGTCGGTCACCTTGGTGATGAACTCGTCCAGTTCCATCGTGGTGGTCTCGCCCTTGCGGTCACGCACAGAGACGTTGCCGGCTTCGGCTTCCTTGGCGCCCAGCACCAGCATATAAGGCACACGGTCCACCTGCTGTGCAGCGCGGATCTTGTAGCCGATCTTCTGGTTGTCGTCGTCCAGCACAACGCGGACGCCGGCTTCCACCAGCTTCTCGGTGACGCCCTGAGCGTAATCCAGAGTCTTTTCGGAGACGGGCAGCACCTTGACCTGGGTGGGAGCCAGCCAGGTGGGGAACTTGCCTTTGGTCTCTTCGATCAGGTAGGCCATGAAGCGATCCAGAGAGCCCAGGATGGCACGGTGCAGCACCACGGGGGTCTTTTCGGTGCCGTCCTTGTCCACATAGGTCAGGTGGAACTTTGCGGGCAGGCAGAAGTCCAGCTGGCAGGTGGACAGGGTGTACTCAGCACCCACAGCGGGCTTGACGTTCACGTCCAGCTTGGGGCCGTAGAAGGCAGCCTCGCCGATCTCCTCGGTGAAGTTGATGCCCAGCTCGGTCAGCACCTCGCGCAGAGCGCTCTCGGCGTGGTTCCACATGGCGTCATCGTCGTGGTACTTCTTCTTATCGGCGGGGTCACGCAGGCTCAGCACGCAGCGGTAATCGGTGATGTTGAAGTCCTTGTAGGTCTCAAAGATCAGGTTGCAGACATCGGCCACTTCGCTCTTGATCTGCTCCGGGGTCACGAACAGGTGGGCGTCGTTCTGGCAGAAGTGACGGCCGCGCTCGATGCCCTTCAGGGTGCCGGAGGATTCGTAACGGAAATCGTGAGCGATCTCACCGATGCGCATGGGCAGGTCACGGTAAGAGTGCGGACGGTTTGCGTAGATCATCATGTGGTGAGGGCAGTTCATGGGGCGCAGCACGTAGCTCTCGCCTTCCATCTCCATCGGGGGGAACATGTTCTCGCGGTAGTGATCCCAGTGGCCGGAGGTCTTGTACAGGTTCACGGTGCCCACGCAGGGGGTCATAACGTGCAGGTAGCCGCGTGCACGCTCTTTTTCCTTGATATAGTTCTCCAGCTCCTGCCAGACGGTGTAGCCTGCGGGCAGGAACATGGGCAGGCCGCAGCCAACCAGATCATCGGTCATGAACAGGCCCATCTCCTTGCCGATCTTGCGGTGATCGCGCTCGCGGGCCTCCTGCTGCTCCTTCTCCCAGGCGTCCAGCTCTTCCTGATTGTGGAAGGCCACGCCGTTGATGCGGGTGAGCATCTTGTTTTCCTTGTCGTTCTTCCAGTATGCGCCGGACTGCTGGGTGATCTTGAATGCCTTCAGAGCCTTGGTGTAGGTCAGGTGAGGTCCGATGCACATATCCACGTACTCGCCCTGCTGGAAGAAGCTGAACTCGGTCTCATCGGCCAGATCGGCCATGTGCTCGATTTTGTAGTTTTCCTTGCGCTCTTCCATCAGCTTGACAGCCTCGGCACGGGGCAGGATGAAAGGCTTGATGGGCAGGTTCTCCTTGACGATCTTGCGCATCTCCTTCTCGATGTTAGCCAGATCTTCGTCGGAGAGCTTGGTGTCGCCCAGATCGACATCGTAGTAGAAGCCGTTCTCGGTGGCGGGGCCAAAGGCAAAGTCTGCCTGCGGATACAGGCGCTTGATGGCCTGTGCCATGATGTGGGCTGCGGTGTGGCGGATGACGTGCAGTTCCTGATCCTGCGGGCACTCGTCCACATGGCCGTCCTTATAGATGATCTTCATAGTGTTTGCTCCTTTGACAAGATAAAATAAAACAAAAAAGCGCTCCATCCCGCACATTTCCTCACGGGATGAAGCGCTTTGAAAAGTTCAAAACGTTCCACGGTTCCACCCGAATTGCACGCCATGGCGTGCCACTCGCTGTGCTGTAACGGGCGCACCCGGCAGAGGTTCTCCTCTGCGCTCTGCGGTGGTAGAAGTCCGGCACACGGCAGGCTGCTTGCAGCACCCTTGCGGGGCAGCCCTCTCTGAGGCGTGGAGGTAAGACTTCGGTTTGTCCGCATCATCGCTTTTAACAGGATGAAACTACGCTGATTGTAGCACACCGGACGGAAAATTTCAAGAGATAGACGCTGGAAAAATGCCAAAAGCCCCGCTTCTTTGTGCGCAGAAGCGGGGCTTTTGATTTGGTTGCCAGTTTGAGATTTGGATCAGAAAAAGGAAAAAGGAGAACAAAGTATTTATCACGCTGCTGCACAGATGCCGATGTCGGATCGGTGCACCTGCACCGCAGCGGGACAGCTGTTAGAGAATTTGGGAGTTCTTACTCCACATCCTGCAGGGCGGCAAAGTCCTCTTCGCCGGTGCGGATCTTGACCACGCGGGTCACGTTGTAGACAAAGATCTTGCCGTCGCCAATGTGGCCGGTGTACAGAGCCTTCTTGGCGGCCTCCACCACAGCATCCACGCTGATCTTGGAGACGATGACCTCCACCTTGATCTTGGGCAGCAGGGTGGTATCCACCGGCACGCCGCGGTACTTCTCGCTGGTGCCCTTCTGGATGCCGCAGCCCATCACCTGAGTGACGGTCATGCCGGTAACACCCAGATCGTTGAGGGCGGTCTTGAGCTGATCGAACTTGGAAAGCTTTGCAATGATGGACACCTTGTGCATACCGGTGTCGTACACGCCGTCGTGGATGACGGGCGAAGGCTCACGCACCACAGGCACTGCGGCGCTGATCTGCTTGTCGGTGGCCTTGGTCACATCGTCCTCGCCGAGGTCGGTGTTCTCGTTGGGCACCATGGCGGCAGAGTTTGCATCGGAGATGGAGAAGCCGGCGTAAGCGGATGCCAGACCGTGCTCGTGGATATCCAGACCGTCGATCTCCACCTCAGCGGGGACGCGCAGGCCAATGGTCTTATCGATGATCTTGAAGATGATGAACATCACGACCACAACATAGATATCAACGGTGACGAGACCCAGCAGCTGGGTGCCCAGCTGTGCCAAGCCGCCGCCGTAGAACAGGCCGGCGTGCTCGGTGTTGGCACCGGTGGAGAACAGGCCCACGGCAATGGTGCCCCACACGCCGTTTGCAAAGTGGACGGAGACCGCACCAACGGGGTCATCCACCTTGGCGATGTTATCAAAGAACTCCACGCTCAGCACCACGAGGATGCCGGCCACAAAGCCGATGAAAAATGCACCAAACGGAGAAACGGTGTCGCAGCCTGCGGTGATGGCCACCAGACCAGCCAGAGAACCGTTCAGGGTCATAGAAACATCGGGCTTGCCGTAGCGCAGCCAGGTAAAGATCATGGTCACACAGGTGGCAACAGCAGCGGCGAGGTTGGTGTTGAAGCAGACCAGACCGGTCAGGGTCATGGTGGCGTCGGTGGACAGGCTCAGAGAAGAGCCGCCGTTGAAACCGAACCAGCAGAACCACAGGATGAACACGCCCAGAGCACCGGCGGTCAGGTTGTGGCCGGGAATGGCGTGGGGCTTGCCGTTCTTGTCGTACTTGCCAATGCGGGGGCCCAGCATCCAGGCACCCAGCAGAGCGATGACGCCGCCCACATTGTGGACTGCTGCGGAACCGGCAAAGTCATGGAAGCCCATGCTCTGCAGCCAGCCGCCGCCCCACATCCAGTGGCCGCAGATGGGATACACCAGCAGCGAGATGGCTGCGGAGTAAACGCAGTAAGCCTTGAAGTTGGTGCGCTCGGCCATGGAGCCGGAGACGATGGTGGCAGCCGTTGCGCAGAACACGGTCTGGAACACGATGTACACCCACAGCGGGATATCCAGGCCCAGGTGGCTGTAGTCGCCCTGGATGAACGGATCAAAGCCACCGATCAGAGCGCCGGTGCCGCCGAACATCAGGCCAAAGCCGATGAGCCAGTAGCACGGGGTGCCGATGCAGAAGTCCATCATATTCTTCATCAGAATATTGCCGGTGTTCTTGGCACGGGTAAAACCGGCTTCACACAAGGCGAAGCCCGCCTGCATGAAGTAAACGAGGAACGCTCCCACGAGCGTCCAACAGGTGTTGACGGAGCTGAACATAACTTTCTAACCTCCCCACAAAGTGTTGCTGCAAAGGCACCAGAACCCTGCAGCGCGTACCGCATTCCCCGTGCCGATCGCACGCAGGAACGTTGTTTCCACCCTCAGGAGACCCTCTATCTTCCCCCGAGCGGCAATATCCCCGAAAACACAAAAGGCGCTGGCGGAATTGCTTCCGTCAGCGCCTTTGCTTTCGATGGCACGAGTATAGTCCCTTTGTGCAAACCTGTCAAGAGTTCACGTTAAGGTTTTACGTTTTTCACAACACAGCAAAAGCCGTGCGGGCAAAAGTTTGGCAAAACTTTGTTAGTCATTCTTTTCTTCGGCAGCGTCGGCTTCCGCATTTTTGCGGCCGGAACGGTGTCCGCCCTGCATTTCCCAGTGGAGCATCAGGCTCATCATGGCGCGCAGCGCAAAGGTAGCAGCCAGCGGCACCACCGATTCCAGATTCTGCAGAAGGAAGGTCTTGGCGATCTCCGCCGACATCAGGAATTCCAGCGCAGTGGTCAGGCCACTGCTCATTTCGTGGTGGAAATCGTGATGATCGTGGAAGAAGGTATCACGGACATAATGGTAAGTGGCCTTGGCCAGACTTGTGATGATGATGAACAGGCCGATCACCTCGGCAAGGCCTGCGATCAGGGGCACCGCCGTTTCCAGAAAGCCCTCCAGGCCATGGGTGACGCCTGCGTTCAGGTGATAAAGCCATTCCATAGCCGCGTCACCTTACAGCAGGGTCTTGACGTAGGCAGCCAGTTCCTCGTCCTTGCAGGAGGCGAAGAACAGTTCGCTGAACTTGGCACCGGCAACGGCACCCTTTACCAGATCCTGATCAATGCCCTGCAGGATCTCCACCAGCGGCTTGAAGGCTGCGGCGCGCACGCCGTCCAGGATCTTCTTGTTGCGCTGCTCCGGCTCCACACGCTCCTTGGGGTAGCCCTGACCATGGCCAAAGCCGAACAGTTTCTCAAAGCAGTACTCGAGGTTCAGCTCACCGCCCCAGCCGAAGCCCTTGGCAAAGGGCATGGCAACGGCGTTGCCGTCGTTCACGTGGGCAAAGGTGTAAGCATCCACAGGGTCTTCCACATGGCCGCAGATGACGCCGGGGAAGCTGTTCAGGGCCAGCATGGCACCCTCGCCGGTGCCGCAGCCGGTAATGACGTAATCAGCAGCGCCGCTGTTGAGCAGGATGGCGGCCAGAATACCGCACTGCACATAGGTGAGCTGTGCAGCATCGTCGGCGGCGTACATGCCGTAGTTGACTACCTCGTGGCCCATGGGCTCTACCACCTTTTTCAGGGCGGCTTCAATGATGCCGTTCTTTGCGGCCTGGCTGTTCTCGTTGATGAGTGCAATTTTCATGGTTTTTGACTCTCCTTCTTATTTTCTGCCCTGCAGATGCAGGTGTTATACAAAGTCCTCGCGCATGGGGGTAAAGAAGTCCAGCATCACGCCGCCTTCCAGACACACGCAGCCGTGCATCACGCCGTCCTGCTTGAGCAGGGTATCACCGGGGCCCACCTCGCGGGTCTCGTCGCCAATGGTAAAACGGTAGCGGCCTGAAACGATGTAGGTGATCTGAGTGTGGGGGTGGCAGTGCATGGCACCCACACCGCCGGTCTCAAAGGTATTCTCCACACACATGGCGTCCTTGCTGTAGGCCAGGATACGGCGCTTGACCCCCTTGCCGCACACTTCCGGCTCGATCTCGGCATGGGGCACCCATACCGCGTCCTTATGCTGTTTTTCCATTATACCATAACATCCTTTCGCACACAAATACAAAAGGCGGCAGCCAGCAGGCTAAGCCTGCCCGGCTGCCGCCGTGCTCAAAACTGTGGAGTACCCTCAGCAATTACTGGGGCTGCTTGCCGATGTAAGCCAGGATGCCGCCATCGACGTACAGGATCAGGCCGTTAACAAAGTCGGAAGCCTCAGATGCCAGGAAGACAGCGGGTCCGCCCAGATCCTCTGCCTCGCCCCAGCGGCCTGCGGGGGTCTTGGCAACGATGAACTGGTCGAAGGGATGACGGCTGCCGTCGGGCTGGATCTCGCGCAGAGGTGCGGTCTGCGGGGTAGCGATGTAGCCGGGTCCGATGCCGTTGCACTGGATGTTGTAGGCGCCGTACTCGGAAGCGATGTTCTTGGTGAGCATCTTCAGGCCGCCCTTAGCTGCAGCGTAGGCGGAGACGGTCTCACGGCCCAGCTCGCTCATCATGGAGCAGATGTTGATGATCTTGCCGCCGCCCTGTGCGATCATATCGGGGATGATGGCCTTGGACACGATGAAGGGAGCGTTCAGGTCAACATCGATGACCTGACGGAACTGTGCTGCGCTCATCTCGGTCATGGGGATGCGCTTGATGATACCGGCGTTGTTGACCAGAATGTTGATGTGGCCCACTTCCTCGGTGATCTTTGCCACCATGGCGTTGACGGCGTCCTCATCGGTGACGTCGCAGACGTAGCCGTGTGCCTTGATGCCGGCTTCTGCATAGGATGCCAAGCCCTTATCGACCAGCTCCTGCTTGATGTCGTTGAAAACGATGGTTGCACCGTTGGCAGCCATTGCCTTTGCAATGGCCATGCCGATGCCGTAGGATGCGCCGGTGATCAGCGCGACCTTGCCGGTCAGATCAAAAGATTTGGGAGTGCACTGTGCCATAATAGAGTCCTCCAATCAAATTGTTCTTTTGCGGGGAATGAGCCCCGTTTTTGCTCTGCAGGACGCTCAGAAAGCCGGACTGCCGGTTTTAGCATCCTTCTTGTATACAGGTTAACATTCTTTTGAGCCTCTGTCAAGGCATTTTCTTTTACATTTTTGCTGTATTTTCAATTTTCAGGCAGATTTTTTCGTGAAATATCATGCAAAACGATGAGGATTCCGTTTTTTCTTGTATACATGATTTTATTCCTCAGCGGTGCGCACAATTTTGGCAGAAATTTTTTATGCTTGTTGACAAAAACGAGACTGGGATGCTTCCCGTGCAGAGTGCAGTCGCGTAGGACAGGTTTTCTGCCTTTTGGAAAATACTTTTCCGCCAGATATGTACTCTTTTGCGCGCACAAAAGAGTACCAGAAAAGCGCCCGCTACTTTCGAGGCGCGGGAGGCACGAACTAGGGGCTGCACGCCCCTAGTAACCCCAAAGAAGAAAGGCTCCATACAAAAAATCCAAGCCGCTTCGCTAGAGGATTTTTTGTGTTCCGCCAATTTCAAGGCCCCTCAGCCGCTACGGCGGCAGCTCCCCGCAGGGGAGCGGGCCTGAACGGAACGCTTGCGTTCTCTGCTGGCGCGAACGCTCACGCAGAGAAGGAACCCTCTCAGTCTCGCTTCGCTCGTGCTTTCCCTGCCGCGCGGCAGCCGCAGGCTGACAGCGGCAAGATGCCGTCTACCGTTACGACCCCTTCCCGTGAAAAAGCAACTCCGGAAAATCCGCAGATTTTCCGGAGTTGCAAACTATAAAAATAATTTTTCCGCTTTTATTGTCAGAGCGAAGCGGAGACAATTCTAAATCGTCCTTACCCCAGCTTCTTTTTCTGCTGCCGTGCCACAATGGGCATCAGCAGCCCGGTGGGCACCAGCTTCTGCGCCGTGGTGCACGCCCGCATGAAGGCGGACGGCACAATGATGGTCTTGTGGTGCATCATGCCGTGCATGGCTTCCTGCACGCAGAACTCCGGCGTGATGCCCCTGAGGGCAAACACCACGCCTGCCCGGTCGTTGAACTCGGTATCCACCGGGCCGGGGCAGAGGGCACACACATACACCGGACTGTGCAGCTCGTGCAGTTCCCGGGCCACGCCCCGGGTCAGGCTGACCACATAGGCCTTGCTGGCGTAGTAGCCCGCCATGTACGGCCCGCCGGGCAGCAGACCTGCCGAGGACGCCACGTTCAGGATGGTGCCGCCGCCCGCCGCGTGCATCTTGCGCACCGCAAAGCGGAACAGCCGCGCCATGGCCTCCACGTTCACCTTTATCATTTCTTCTTCGCGGGCATCGTCCGTTTCCAGATAGCTGCCGCACACGCCAAAGCCGGCGTTGTTGATGAAGATGTCGATGGTCTCCCCTTCCAGCTCTTTGAAAAGCCGCCGGCAGTCCTCTTCTTTGGAAAGGTCTGCCGGCAGGATGCGGCAGGGCGTGCCCAGTTTTGCGGCCAGTGCTTCCAGCCGGTCGGTGCGGCGGGCTGTCAGGATGAGACGACAGCCCAGCTTTGCGTAGCGGCGTGCAAACTCCTGCCCGATGCCGGAGCTTGCGCCGGTGATCCATACAGTTTTACGCATAACTTACTCTCCAAACCCCGAAGCCTTATCAATGGCTTTTAGTTCTTCCTCGGTAAAGGTGGTGTTGTCCAGCGCCTTGATGTTGTCCAAAATCTGCTCCGGGCGGGATGCGCCGATCAGCACGCTGGTCACCTTGCCATCTTTCAGGATCCACGCCAGCGCCATCTCGGCCAGCGTCTGCCCGCGGGAAGCTGCGATCTCGTTCAGGGCTTTGATCTGCGCCAGCTTTTCCTCGGTAAGGACGGATTCCTTCAGGAAGCGGCCATCGGTGCGTACGCGGCTGTCCTCCGGGATGCCGTTCAGGTAGCGGTTGGTCAGCAGACCCTGTGCCAGCGGGCTGAACGCGATGATGCCCTTGTTCAGGCGCACGGCGGTCTCCTTCAGGCCGTTCTGCTCAATGGTACGGTCAAAGATGGAATAGCGGTTCTGGTTGATGACGAAGGGCACGTGCAGCTCGTTGAGGATGGCAGCAGCCTTTTCCAGTGTTTCGCCATTGTAATTGGACAGGCCGGCGTACAGCGCCTTGCCGCTCTGCACCGCCGTGGCAAGTGCACCCATGGTCTCTTCCAGCGGGGTGTTGGGGTCCATGCGGTGGTGGTAGTAGATATCCACATAGTCCAGGCCCAGACGCTGCAGGCTCTGATCCAGGCTGGCCAGCAGATACTTGCGGCTGCCCCAGTCACCATAGGGGCCGTCCCACATCGTATAGCCTGCCTTGGTGCTGATGATGAGCTCATCGCGGTAGGGCATGAAGTTCTCGTGCAGGATGCGGCCGAGGTTTTTCTCGGCACTGCCCGGCTCCGGGCCGTAGTTGTTGGCAAGGTCGAAGTGGGTGATGCCGTGGTCGAACGCCGTAAAGCACAGCTGCTTCATGGTGTCGTAGCGGGCGGTATCGCCAAAATTGTGCCAGAAGCCCAGCGAGACGGCGGGCAGCAGCAGGCCGCTTTTGCCGCAGCGGTGGTACGGCATGGAGGAATAGCGTGCATCGGACGCTTGGTACATGCAGAACACTCCTTTTTTATTTTATTGCTGGCTTTATTCTAGCACAGGCAAATGCGTGTTTCCATGCAGAATTCATGAATCCACTATCAAAAAAGCTCTCCCTTTCGGGAGAGCTCGTAAAAACATCCGGGTTTGATGGAACGTTTTTATTTCAACAGGTTGTCGTTGTCGAAGTAATCGATGCGCATGGACTTGCGCACCTCGGCCAGCGTGGCAGCGGCGGTCTTTTCGGCGTAGGCGCTGCCCTCTTTCAGGATCTCCACCACTTCCGGCAGGCGCTGCTCCCACTCCTTGCGGCGGGTGCGGATGGGCTCCAGCTCGGCCTGCATGACGCTGTTCAGGAACTTTTTCACCTTCACATCGCCCAGGCCGCCGCGCTGATAGTGCGCCTTGACCTCGTCCAGGTTCTGGTACTCGGGCCAGAACTCAGCAAAATGCTCCGGGCGGCAGAAGGCGTCCAGATAAATGAACACCGGGTTGCCCTCCACCTTGCCGGGGTCCTGCACGCGCAGGTGATTCGGGTCGGTGTACATGGACATGACCTTCTTTTTGATGTCCTCGGGCTCCTCGGAAAGGTAGATGCAGTTGCCCAGACTCTTGCTCATCTTGGCCTTGCCGTCGATGCCGGGCAGACGCAGGCAGGCGGCATTCTGGGGCAGCACGATCTCCGGCTCCACCAGCGTTTCGCCGTACACGGAGTTGAACTTGTGCACGATCTCACAGCACTGCTCGATCATCGGGCGCTGATCCTCGCCCACCGGAACGGTCGTGGCCTTGAAGGCGGTGATATCGGCAGCCTGACTGATGGGGTAGGTAAAGAAGCCCACCGGGATGCTGGCCTCGAAGTTGCGCTGCTGGATCTCGTTCTTCACGGTGGGGTTACGCTGCAGGCGGCTGACGGTGACGAGGTTCATATAATAGAAGCTCAGTTCCGTCAGCTGGGGCACCATGGACTGGATAAAGATGTGTGCTTTATTGGGGTCGATGCCGACAGCCAGATAATCCAGTGCCACCTGCAGGATGTTCTGGCGCACCTTCTCGGGGTTATCGGCGTTGTCGGTCAGGGCCTGAGCGTCGGCGATCATGATATAAATATCATCGAATTCGCCGGTGTTCTGCAGACGCACGCGCTCTTTCAGGGAGCCGACATAGTGGCCCACATGCAGGCGGCCGGTAGGACGGTCGCCGGTCAGAATAACTTTTTTCATGGTGTTCTCCTTTTGTAAGCCTTCCCCCGAGGGGAAGGCTTCTTTCGCAGGCGGAAAGGTATTTTTGTTATTTTTAAGTATATCCCGCCCTGCCTGCCCTGTCAACAAAAGCGGCGGCAGAAAAAGAAAAAAGCGATGGAAAACTTCCATCGCTTTGCTGGCGCCTCTTGCCTGACTCGAACAGGCGACACCCTGATTAACAGTCAGGTGCTCTAACCGACTGAGCTAAAGAGGCATCTATATAAAACGGCCAAACGACCGTTTTACTACTATAAAATGGTGACCCGTACCGGAATCGAACCGATGTTAAAGGCGTGAGAGGCCTCTGTCTTAACCGCTTGACCAACGGGCCATACGTCCATTTTGCATCGGGTGTTCGCTCCCGACTTGGTTATTTTAGCATAGAGGTCGTACTTTGTCAACACAAAATTTCAATTTTTTCAAAAAATCTCCCGCACCCGGGCTGCACCGGTGCGGAACAGCCCCAATGCCAGCCCCAGATATACGCTGACCACCGTCTCGTCCGGGTCAAACTCCATCTGCTGGCGCTGCGGCAGGCCGGCCAGCGTACCTTTATATACGCACTGCAGCTCTTCCAGCCGGGTGTAGTCGTTGGGGTGCATCAGGGTGCTGTGCTTTGGCAGCTCCACAGCGCCGCTCTTTTCCAGCACCTCGCTGACGAACTGGGAGCAGAAATAATGCCGGCGGCGCTGCCACTGGATGTGCATGGCGCACAGCACAAGGCCCAGCACATTGAAACGGTACAGGCTGCCGTGGGCCATCATGTGGTCGGCGCGGCGGCGGGCACGGGTGTAGGCTTCATCGGTCACTTCCAGTGCATACAGCGCACAGGGCACGTTCCCGCGCAGGCGAAACACGCCCCGGTTCAGGTATTCCCTGCTGGGCCCCGCCGGGAACATGGTGTAGCCGTTTTTGCGGGTGGAGCTGTACAGGCAGCTCAGGTCCTCGTCAAAGGCCAGCGATGCATGGGTATAGTTTGCACCGGTGACCGCGTAGACCAGATTGGACAGCAGCGTGCCCGAGCGGGTAAGCAGGATGTAGATGGTTTTCATAGTGTTATCCCTTATTATATGTACCGCATAAAATGCGGAAATGTCTTTTTGCCTAAAGCAGTATACCACAGGCAAAGCTTCTTTACCACAAAAACGGATGGAATACCGTAAAAATTGCACAAATCGAACTGCCAATTTTTGTTCTGCAGCCGGGCAGCAGGGCTTTCCCCGGGGAAAAGGCGTTTTTTACGCACGATTTCTCCATGGATACCAGCTCGTCAAAATTTTATCAAAAAATGGTTTTTATGCCGTTCCACCTTATTTTTTCAGGTTTTGACCCCGGCTTTTGTTTCCTGAATTTGTTTCATCTGGTTAAATTTCTTAATGAAATTTGTTTCTTTTCTGCAAATAGCACGATTCGTTTATTGATTTTGAGATACTTTTATGTATAATGATATACAGGAGAATTTGCATCTACAAACTGCAAACCCCTTGCGCAGCGTCCCGGCCCCCGGGAAACGCTGCATCCTACAAAGGACGTAAGGATCAAACGAAAGTAGAGGTATCGCAATATGGCAAAGTTGGATCTTACCAAGTATGGCATTACCGGCACGACCGAAGTCGTGTACAACCCCTCCTACGAGCAGCTGTTCGAGGAAGAGACCAAGCCCGGCCTGGAAGGCTATGAGAAGGGCCAGGTCAGCGAGCTGGGCGCTGTGAACGTCATGACCGGCATCTACACCGGCCGCTCCCCCAAGGATAAGTTCATCGTCATGGACGAGAACTCCAAGGACACCGTGTGGTGGACCAGCGACGAGTACAAGAACGACAACCATCCCGCTTCTCAGGAAGCATGGGCTGCTGTGAAGGAGATCGCCAAGAAGGAGCTCTCCAACAAGCGCCTGTACGTCGTGGATGCTTTCTGCGGCGCAAACAAGGATACCCGCATGGCTGTGCGTTTCATTATGGAAGTGGCCTGGCAGGCACACTTCGTCACCAACATGTTCATCAAGCCCACCGCTGAGGAGCTGGAGAACTTTGAGCCCGATTTCGTTGTTTACAACGCTTCCAAGGCCAAGGTCGAGAACTACAAGGAGCTGGGCCTGAACTCTGAGACTGCTGTCATGTTCAACATCACCAGCAAGGAGCAGGTCATCGTCAACACCTGGTACGGCGGCGAGATGAAGAAGGGCATGTTCTCCATGATGAACTACTTCCTGCCGCTGAAGGGCATGGCTTCCATGCACTGCTCCGCCAACACCGATATGGAGGGCAAGAACACTGCCATCTTCTTCGGCCTGTCCGGCACCGGCAAGACCACCCTGTCCACCGATCCCAAGCGTCTGCTGATCGGCGATGACGAGCACGGCTGGGACGACAACGGCGTGTTCAACTTCGAGGGCGGCTGCTACGCAAAGGTCATCAACCTGGATAAGGACTCCGAGCCCGATATCTACAACGCCATCAAGCGCAACGCTCTGCTGGAGAACGTCACCCTGGATGCCGAGGGCCACATCGATTTCGCTGACAAGTCCGTCACCGAGAACACCCGTGTGTCCTACCCCATCGACCACATCCAGAACATCGTTCGCCCCATTTCTTCTGCTCCTGCAGCAAAGAATGTCATCTTCCTGTCTGCTGACGCATTCGGCGTTCTGCCCCCGGTCTCCATCCTGAGCCCCGAGCAGACCCAGTACTACTTCCTGTCCGGCTTCACTGCAAAGCTGGCAGGCACCGAGCGCGGCATCACCGAGCCCACCCCCACCTTCTCCGCCTGCTTCGGCCAGGCCTTCCTGGAGCTGCACCCCACCAAGTATGCTGAGGAGCTGGTCAAGAAGATGCAGAAGAGCGGCGCTAAGGCTTATCTGGTCAACACCGGCTGGAACGGCACCGGCAAGCGCATCTCCATCAAGGATACCCG